>JBMNCP010000044.1:0-23742 GCA_049366795.1 Desulfobacterales bacterium | reverse complement strand
TTTGAATTCACCCTCACCCCGGCCCTCTCCCATCGAGGGAGAGGGAGGAACTACAACGCCTTCTGGGGTTCGCTCTGAATTTGGCTGAAGGGCTGACGAAGGGTTCGATTTCGATTTCGATCCCGATCCCGAACCCGATATCGATACCGATAGCGATAGCGAATGCAAGAGAATCGCCACCATTGGAGCACAAAAAAAATTTTATAAAAGCAGTTGCTTGATCCCTGGATCCCTTGAATCCTCGACCCCTTTTTCAATGCCGTCGACGAGATTCGCAAGAATTGCTTGATCGGCAATCCCTACCGGGCGGAATCGGGGGATGGCTTTTTTGCGACCGGTCGTTCCGGGCTTTTCAGTGTCAGGGCTACCGGGATCATGACGGCGAGCAGGATCGCCATGATCTGCCAGGCGTGAGAATACGAATGGAAGACATCATAGGCCAGGCCGGTGAGGACCGGACCGGCCATGAAGCCAACGACCATGAGGGCCATGATGAGTCCCTGAACCGACCCGAATGCCTTGAGCCCGAAGTAATCGGCCTGAAGCACGACGCGGAGAGTGATGAGGCCGCCGGAGCCGGGACCGAAGGTGGCGACTACCAGCATCGCCTCCCAGAAGGAATCGGCCCAGATCAGCAGGAGGCTTCCGAAAGCCTGCAAGACGAGGCCGAAGGCAAGGAGCTTTCTGCCCTCGATGCGGCCGTTCAGCCATCCGAAGCCGAATCTTCCGAAAATGCCGACCACGATGAGCAGGGAGGCGATCAGGCTCGATGTCTTGCGGTCCAACTCGATGCTCAGAAAATGGGGCATGATGTGGACCAGCGCGCCGTGATAGGCGCCAGCGGAAACGGTCGAGATCAGGGTCAGCGTCCAGAATGCCTTGGTTTTCAGCACCTCCGAGAGCGTGAAGCCCTCCACGGAGACCGCCGAACGATGGGGTGCGATCGGGGTGGACCTGTTGGGCGGATCCCCGTCCGGGAGCAGGTTCATCTCGTCGGGCCTCTGGCGGACGAGGCATGCGCAGGGAATGACGATCACCCAGAAGCCGAGCCCGATGGCTACCAGTGCCGAGCGCCATCCATACGTGTCGATGAGCAGGTTGATCCCATAGATCAGTATTCCGCCGACGCCGGTCGAGGAGGTGAGGATGCCAAGCGCAATGGACCTTTTTTTGACGAACCAGTTGGCGGTGACGGTCCAGCCGGGAATGGGCATCAGCAGACTGACCCCGATGGAGATGAAAATGAAGATGAAGTAAAACTCCCAGAGCGTGTCGATGCGGCTGAAAAGGATGAACCCCGCCCCGCTGAGGATCCCTCCCGCAATGAGCAGACGTCTCGAACCGAAGCGGTCCGCGGCGAATCCCACGATGGGGGAGGCCAGCCCTCCCTCGATGCTCCGCAGGGCAGCGGCGATCGATGTGGCCGTGTAGGACCACCCGAACTCCCTGACAATGGGGTTGAAAAAGGCTGTGAAGCTGTAAAAAAACGTTCCGGCTGCCCATAAACCGACTAGGCTGGTGGCGGCAACCACCCACCAACCGTAGAATATTTTCCGCATCAGCGGCGTCCTCTACTAGGGATGATCAGGTCGGAAGGTCGGAGAATGTTTTTGCGAATCATTGTTTTACTTCTTTTTTCGGGTCTCTTGTTCGCCGAAGCCTTTTCGAGGCACGGGGAAGTGAAATATAAGGCAAAGAACCGCCACCTTATCGATTAGACTCCGGGAATTGTCAAACGCAGCCTATCCCGCAGTCATCCTCCACGGCAATCCTGCATCCTTCAGGGAATGTTCATTATCTTTCCCGTGAAAGAAAACGCCCACATGGCGGGCGCTTCGGATTCGCCTTGGCATCGGGGTCGGAATAAAGGGATCGAGGGGTCCAGGGGCCAAGGGATCAAGCGCCTGGTATTATTATGTAATTTCATGGCTACTCTGCATGGCGATTCCTGTCGTGTTTCTGCGCTTCCCCCGACCCCTCGAAACCTGGACACCTCGGCCCCTTAAGATTTACCCAACGCTTTTGGAGAAGATCCTTATCGATTTACCATTGAAGCCTTCCCGTCCCGCGTGCTATTGGCTTGGCACCCGTTCGGCCGATATGCGGGGAGTGGATCGCGACGAGATCACGCGGGCTCTAAACCCGCGCAGCCGGGTGCGACTCCCGGGCTCCCCGCCAATCCTACCGGTTGCGGCCGCGAACCCGATTCGGATGCAAAGGGATTCACGTGAAGCCAATGCCAGCGCCGCCTGGATCAACAACAGTAAACTGGACACCCACTCAGAAGGAACGGCTGGAGGAGCTCGAGGCGGCGGCGGGCGACCTGGAACGGTCATTTTCCGACACCGCGGAAAGAAACCGGGTGTTCCAGGAATTGGAGCGCCGGCTGGTGGCCGAAGCCAGGGAATGCCTCCGGGACTATCGCGAAAACCTTCGACGCCCCGCATGGTGCCGGCTCGAATCCCGACTGGTGAATCGGCTCGTGGACGAAGGCTTCGTCCAGGTGGCCACCCCCACCATCATGGCCGCTGGACACCTCCGGCGCATGGGAATCGACGAGAGCCATCCGCTCGCCTCCCAGGTTTTCTGGCTCGACGGCGGGCGCTGCCTTCGCCCCATGCTGGCGCCCCATCTCTATTTCGTCCTGAAGGACCTGCTGCGCATCTGGGAGCATCCCGTGCGGATCTTCGAGGTGGGCTCCTGTTTTCGCAAAGAGTCCAAGGGCAGCCAGCACGCCAATGAATTCACCATGCTCAACATCGTCAGCATGGGGCTTCCGATGGAGGAGCGACGCCCGCTGCTGAATCGTCTGACGGACATGGTCATGGCCGAGGCCGGGATCGAAGATTTCCGGATCGAATCCACCTCCTCCGAGGTCTACGGTGAAACCATCGACATCGTCGGTGGTCCGGAAGACATCGAGCTCGGCTCCTCAGCCATGGGACCGCACCCGCTGGACGACGCCTGGCGGATTCGGACCACCTGGGTCGGCGTCGGGTTCGGCCTGGAGAGACTGGTCATGGCGGCCGGACAAAAGCGAAGCCTCGGGCGGTTGGGCCGCAACCTTGCCTATCTGGACGGCGTCAGCCTGAGCCTCTGATGCGACGGGCCGCCGCCGGAGATCCCCGCACGGACAGGACGATGAAGATCGCGGTTGTGGGCGGCGCCCTGCAGGGGCTCGAGGTCGCCTATCTGGCCCGCAAGGCCGGATTCAGGGTGCTGCTCGTCGACCGCCGTTCTCCGGTACCGGCATCCGGGCTGTGCCACGCCTTCCGGCAGGCCGATGTCACCGACGAGACGGTTTTGGACCTTGTGCTGAGGGATGCCCATCTCGTCTTTCCCGCGCTCGAGTCCCCCGTGGCCCTGGACCGACTGCACGCCTGGGCCCTGAAAAGGGGGATCCCCATGATCCATGACCCCCGCGCCTACGCCGTTTCCTCCTCCAAGATCGCCAGCGAAGGCTTTTTCCGCAGCCACGACATTCCCATTCCGTCCACCTGGCCGGGCTGCCGGTTCCCCGTCATCGCCAAGCCCAGCTACGGAAGCGGAAGCCAGGGGATCCGGATATTCGACGCTCCGGAGGAACTGCACCGCGTGGTAGGCTCGGATCCGGCGGCCGGCGGCTGGATCGTCCAGGAATTCGTTTCCGGCCCGGCCTATTCGGTGGAGGTCATCCGTCAGAACGGACTCGCCTCGGCCATCCAGGTCACGGATCTGCACATGGACGCACGCTACGATTGCAAGCGGGTGACGGCGCCGTCGAGGCTTCCGGCCGAGGCGCAAGGGCGGTTGGGCGATCTGGCGTTGAGGATGGCAGACGCCCTCGGGCTGGAGGGCATCATGGACGTCGAAGCAGTGCTCCACGACGGGCGGTGGCGGGTGCTCGAAATCGACGCCAGGTTTCCCAGCCAGACGCCGATCGCCGTGCATGCCTCCTGCGGGATCAACATGGTGGAGACCCTGGTGGCGGGCGCTTTGGAAAGAGAGGTCCAATGGCGGTCGAAACGCCGGCATCCGGTGCGGGGGGCGGTCCTCGAGCACATCCGCGTAACACCCGGCAGGCTGGAGGTCACCGGCGAACATGCCATCGCCTGCGCCCGGTCACTGTCGGTGCACCCTGATTTCTTCGGTGCCGACGAGGCGATCACGGACGTTGCCGACGAACGGCAGGAGTGGGTGGCCACACTGATCTGCACGGGGGGGGATCTCATGGAGGCCAGGGCGCGCCGGGACCGAACAGTCGCCGCCATCTGCCGCCGGTGGGACATCCGGCATGCGGTGGACCCGTCGCCTGCCCGTGATGACTGAAGTCCCGCCGCCGCCATGGGACTCCCGGGAAGCCTTGACACTCGTCGGGCAACCCCTCTACCATGAATTTTCGCCCGGCAGGGTCCCGGCCGTGGATGCCGGTCCGCCGGAAAAAAATCTACGAGCGATTGCGCGGATGATGATGGAAAAGGAAATCCTGAAAAGAAGAAACTCGATGATCGACAACCTCCCGGGCATGGTCTTTCGGTGTTCGAACGACAAGGACCTGACCTTCGAGTATGTCAGCCGCGGATCCATCGACTTGCTGGGATACGAACCGGCCCAGCTGGTGGGGAACACCGCGTTCCGTAAGCTCGTGCACAAGGAGGATCAGCCCGGGAACAAAGCGGTATTGAAGGGGATCAGCCACGACAAGCCGCGCTATGAAATGGTTTACCGGATGCGCACGGCCGCCAACCAGGACAAATGGGTCAAGGAGGAAGGCCTGGCGATCTTTTCAGAAGAGGGCGATTTCATCGCCATCGAGGGCATTCTCACCGACATCACCGAGCAGAAACGCGCCGAATTCGAGCTGATCAACGAAAACAAGCTGTTGCGTTGTTCCATCCAGGATCGCTACCGCATGGGCAACATGATCGGCAAAAGCCCCGCCATGCAGAACGTCTACAATGTTTTGCTCAAGGCCGCCGCCAACAAGGACGCCAACATCATCATCACGGGGGAGTCGGGAACCGGCAAGGAACTGGCCGCCCGGGCGATTCACGATCTCAGTGAGAGGTCCGACCATGCATTCGTGCCGGTCAACTGCGGCGCCATTCCGGAAAACCTGCTGGAGAGCGAATTTTTCGGCCACACGAAGGGCGCCTTTTCCGGGGCGGTGATGGAAAAGCCAGGTTATCTGGACCTGGCCGACGGCGGCACGCTCTTCCTGGACGAAGTCGGCGAAATCACCTTGAGCCTGCAGGTCAAGCTCCTGCGCGCCCTGGACGGCAAGGGCTACATGCCGGTGGGCAGCAATATCGTCAGGCACTCCAACTTCCGGATCGTGGCCGCCACGAACCAGGAGATCCGGACGCTGGTGAAAAGCGGCGCCATGCGGATGGATTTCTTCTACCGCATCAATGTCATACCCATCAGAATGCCGGCCTTGCGGGAACGCGAGGAGGACATCCCGCTGCTGATCGACCATTTCCTGGATCGCTACGGCAAGGGGACTGAAAAGGCCATCCTGCCGTACGAAATTCTGGTCAAGATGAAACAGCACTCCTGGCCCGGAAATGTCCGCGAACTGAAGAATGCCGTCGATCGCTACATCACGATGGGAGAACTGAACCTCATCGAGGAGTTCACGCCCAAACAGAACGTTCCGGCCGATGGCCGGAGCGGCGAGGTTGAGAATCCGTGTCCCTGCGGCCGTAAATTGGAGGAGGCCGTCCGGGAGTTCGAGTACAATCTGATCCGCCAGACGCTGGAGCAGTGCCGCTGGAAAAAGGGAGCCACTGCGGACGCCCTGGGAATCTCGTGGAGAACGCTTCAGCGCAAGTTGAAACGGCATGCGATAGAATAGGCTTATTGTGCGACATTTGTGACGCGTATTATACCTATTTAAAATAACAAAATAAAATTTACATTCCTCCCCCTTATACGACATAGTTGACGTATTTTTCCGCGTGCAGACCCGCCCAACGGCTTTACCCTTCTGAACACCCAGGGACCCGGACAAGTTCAAAAGGCATCTTTTAACAAGCGGTTGCAGACCGCTTCCCCCAAGCGGTCCCGGCATGGCACATGACTTGCTCCATCCGAATTCGGTGGAGGCGTCCTTCCGGTTTTATCGGTTATCCAGTGAAAGGAGCGAAACGGATGGCGATTCAGGATATCTTCCAGGCGGTTCTCGCATTTGACGAGGAAAAGGTGAAGGCGTGGGTGCAGCGCGAAATCGATGCCGGAACGCCTATCGATTCCATTCTGAACGATGGGCTGATCAGCGCCATGGACGAGGTCGGGCGGCTGTTCTCCGACGGGGAGCTTTTCGTCCCTGAAATGCTGATGGCGGCCCAGGCGATGAAGGGGGGGCTCGGGCTGTTGAAACCGCTTCTGGCGGCAGGGAGCGCTTCGTCCAGGGGGACGATCGTCATCGGCACGGTCAAGGGGGATCTGCACGACATCGGGAAGAATCTCGTGTCGATGATGCTGGAAGGCGCCGGATTCACCGTAATGGACCTTGGGGTCGATGTGGCGCCGGAGGCGTTCCTGGCGGCCGTTCGGGATAACAAAGCCAAGGTACTGGCACTCTCCGCGCTATTGACCACAACGATGCCCGTCATGGAATCGGTTGTCGCGGCCGTGAAGGCCGACGGCCTTCCGGTCAAGACCATCATCGGCGGCGCGCCCGTGACCCGCGAATATGCCGAACGCATCGGGGCGAGCGGTTATGCCGCGGATGCGCCGGGCGCCGTGGAACTGGCGCGCGGGCTGGCTGGAGCCTAACCGCCGGCGTGCCGGGAATCTATAGACCAACTCATTTTCGGGAGGAAACCCATGATCATCATCGGAGAGTTGCTCAACGCCAGCCGCAAGGCCGTCGGGCAGATGATCGAAGCACAGGATTCGACCGGGGTTCAGCGCCTGGCCGGCGACCAGGCTAGCGCCGGGGCGGATTTCATCGACGTGAATGCAGGTATTTTCGTCGGCAAGGAGCCCGAGTATCTCAAATGGATGGTCGAGGCGGTGCAGTCGGCCACGGACCGCCCTTGCGCCATCGACAGCCCGGATCCCGCCGCGATCGAGGCCGCCCTCTCGGTTCACAGCGGAACCCCGATGATCAATTCGATCTCGTTGGAGAAGGACCGCTACGAGAAACTGATGCCGGTGATCGGCGGCACCGACGTCAAGGTCATCGCGCTTTGCATGAGCGACGCGGGCATGCCCGAGACAGTGGCCGATCGGGTCGCCATCGCCGACAAGCTGGTGAACGGGCTCGTGCGCAACAACGTCAAGATCGAGAACATCTTCGTCGATCCACTGGTCCAGCCCATGAGTGTCAACAATCAATTCGGCATCGAATTCCTGAACGCCATCAGCACGATCGTGGAGAAATTCCCCGGCGTCCACACGGCCTGCGGCCTGTCGAACATTTCCTACGGCCTGCCGGCCCGGAAATTCCTGAATCAGACGTTCATGGTCATGGCCATTGCCAAGGGTCTGGACGGCGCCATCGTGAATCCCCTGGACCGGAAAATGATGGCCGCCATCATCGCCGCCGAAGCCCTGGCGGGCAAGGACGGCTACTGCATGAACTACCTGAAGGCCTACCGCGGGGGCGCCTTCGAGGTCTAAACCGTTTCCTTTCGGCACGTTACGGTCCCGGTTCATCATGGGACGCGAGACGAGGCAGCGAGTGCCACGTCAAATCACCATCGACAAGGAGGTGCTCCGTTGAGACGCAATCCCCGTGCGGGAAAAAAGTCCTATGGCGGGTTCAGCCTGAACATCTTT
Organism: Desulfobacterales bacterium; assembly: GCA_049366795.1. Taxonomy (GTDB): domain Bacteria; phylum Desulfobacterota; class Desulfobacteria; order Desulfobacterales; family UBA5852; genus CALNZV01. The sequence continues at coordinate 15,975 of JBMNCP010000044.1, read as the reverse complement.
ACCGACGACGAATGTGAGGAAATTCACCAGGCGACCCTGGAAGTCCTCAAGCAGGTAGGCATTTTCGTCGAAGACGAGGAGGCCATCACCGTATTCGGGGATCACGGCGCCGATGTCGACATCGCCCGGAAAGTCGTCAGGATCCCGTCCCATCTGATCGAGGACGCGATCCGCTCGGCGCCGCCCAAGATCTACCTCGCTGGCCGCAATCCCGAACGCGACTATGTCATGGAGAACAAGCGCGTCGGGTTTACGAACTTCGGCGAGGGAATCAAGATCGTCGACGCCGAAACCGGCGAGATCCGCCAGACGCTCAAGCAGGATGTGGCCGACACGGCCCGGGTGATCGACGCGCTGGACGAGATCGACGTCTACCTTCGCGCGGTGGGCGCTCACGACGTCCCCCAGGAAGTGGCCCCTTTGCACAACGCCGAAGCGTTTTTCCCCAATACCACCAAGCACTGCTTTATCGGACCCATCAACGGATTCAACGTCCGTAAGCTCGTGGAGATGGCATCCGAAATCGTGGGAGGCAGGGAAAAACTGAAGGAGCGGCCCATTCTATCCTTCAACACCTGCCCCGTCAGCCCTCTAAAGCTCGTGCGGGACTGCTGTGAGATCATCATGGAAGGCGCCCGGGCCGGTCTGGCCGTCAACGTCCTTTCCATGGCGATGGCCGGAGGATCGACGCCCGTGAACATGGCCGGCACTCTGGTGGATCACAACGCCGAGGTGCTGGCGGGAGTCCTGCTGAACCAGCTGACCGCCAAGGGGGCGCCGGTGATCTACGGCAGTTCCACCACGGCAATGGACCTGCGGTTCGGCCTGGCCGTGGTGGGGACGCCGGAGTGCGGCATGATCAACGCCGCCGTCGCCCGGCTCGGCAACTACTATGGTCTGCCCACATGGGTCGCCGGTGGTTAGGGCGACAGCAAAGTGTGCGATGCCCAAAGCGGTCATGAGAAGACCATGACCGGTCTGCTGGCGGCATTGGCAGGTGCCAATCTCATCTACGGACCGGGAATGATCGAAAGCGGAATGACCTTCGACTACGGGCAGATACTGATGGACAACGAGTTCGCCCGGATGATCAAATTCGCAGTGAATGGCATACCGGTGAACGACGCCACTCTTTCAGTGGACCTCATCAAGGAGGTGGGGCCATTCAAGGATTTTCTGGCGCACAAGGACACCTTCCAGCACATGCGAATGTACCCTCAGCCAAAGCTCATGGACCGGAGAATGCGCGGCGCATGGGAAAGTGCCGGCAAACTCGATCTCTATGCCCGCTCGATGGAGGCTGCCCGTAAGATTTTGCGGGAACACCAGCCGGAACCGCTTCCGGAGTCCACGACGTCGAGGCTCCGGGAAATCGTCAGAAGCGCCGAGGAGGAGTTGGGCATAGCGGGCCCGGCGCGCGATGCGGAGACGCCGTCAGCGAAAGGCGTGTCGACGACGGGTGTCCCGTCACCCCAAACCGAGGAGATGTGACCATGATCGACCAAGCGGTAATCGACGAGGCCAAAAAGCTGCTGGTGGCCGCGGAAAAAGACAAGATCCTCACGCTGGCCCGCCGGGCTCTCGACGACGGAGCCGATCCCCTGGAATTGATGAACAGCGCCTTCGTGCCGGCTATCAACGCCGTCGGCGATCTGTTCGGCCGGGGGCAGCTGTTTCTGCCGGAACTGATCCAGTCGGCGGACGTCATGAAGGCCGTCACCGAATTCATCAATTCGACCATCGGCGGGCAGTCCCGGCAGGCGAAGAAGAAGGGCACGGTGCTGATGGCCACCGTCAAGGGCGACGTGCACGACATCGGCAAGTGCATCGTCGTGTCCCTGCTCCAGGCCAACGGGTTTACCGTGCACGACCTCGGGCGGGACGTCGACACAGAAAAGATCATCGAGGAGGCCGTGCGGGTGAACGCGGACATCATCGGCACCAGCGCGCTTTTGACCACCACGATGCCGCGGCAGAAGGATCTGGAGGAGGCCTTGAAGTCGGCCGGTCTCAAGGGGCGCTTCAAGACCATCGTCGGCGGGGCTCCCGTGACGCCCCGGTGGGCTGCGCGGATCGGTGCGGACGCCTATGCCGAGGATGCCCAGGACGGCGTTACCAAGGCCATCCAACTGGTGAATTGAGAATTTGCGTCTCCCGGCGCGACCGGCGCGGGGGTGCCGGGTCCGGCCCCCGGCTCCGATTTTGGAGTGCACGATGGACCCGACAGGACCTGAAACGATGAGCGTCAGCGCACACCCATATCGACTGCAAGCCATTCTCGATGCCGCAGTCGCCGGGCAGGCCCCCGACGACGGGGAAATCCGCTTCCTTCTGACCGTGAACGACGAAGCCGACCGCCGTCGGCTCTATGCCGCGGCCCGGACGGTTCGCAGCCGGTTCTTCGGCCGCGGGGTCTTCACCTACGGCTTCGTCTATTTCAGCACCTACTGCCGCAACGACTGCCTTTTCTGCCATTACCGCAAATCCAATACGGCCTTGCATCGCTACCGCAAGAGCATCTCCGAGATCATTGAAACGGCGCGGGCGATGGCAGCGGCTGGAGCCCACCTGGTGGATCTGACCATGGGCGAGTGGCCCGGCATGACCTGGAGCGAGGGAGGCGTCTCCCTGGATTTTCCCGGACTGGCGCGTGCAGTCAAGAAGGCCTGCGGCCTTCCGTTGATGGTCTCTCCGGGGGTGGCGGCGGAGGAGACGCTGGCGGAGCTTGGGCGCATCGGCGCGGAGTGGTACGCCTGCTACCAGGAGACCCACAACCGCCGGTTGTTCGCGCAGTTGCGCAGCGGCCAGGACTACGACCGCAGAATGGCCGCCAAGCAGAACGCCCGGAGAAGCGGCATGCTCATAGAGGAAGGGATCCTGATCGGCGTCGGGGAATCGACGGATGATATCGCCGACTCCGTTCAGGCGATGCGGGAGCTGGATGCCGACCAGGTGCGCGTGATGACCTTCGTGCCCCAGAAGGGGACCCCCATGGAGGATCGCACCACCACCGCGGGTGTCCGGGAGGAGGTGGTCATCGCGGTGCTGCGCCTGGCGCTTCCGGACCGGTTGATACCGGCATCCCTGGATGTGGGCGGGCTGGCCGGGCTGCGGGACCGGCTCGACGCCGGCGCCAACGTGGTGACATCGATCGTCCTGCCCGGCAATGGGTTTGCCGGCGTGGCCAACAAGGTCCTGGATATCGACGAGTCCCGGAGAACGCCGCAGGCGATTCTCCCCGTTCTCGAAGCATGCGGCCTCACGATCGCGGACAGGGCCGACTACCAGCGTTACATAGAACGGCGCAGGGGGCGGGGGATCGCCGAGGCGGCGCCCCTGCACCGCACCGATACGAAGATGCGCGCCGTCGGTACGGCATAAGGGTCGAGCGTGCCGGGCAACCGTAACCTCATTGGGTGAAAGTGAGTGCAAAATGGGAAAATTCGTTACACGAACCGGGGACGGCTACAAGGTCGAAATGACCGAGAACGAGATCCGTCGTGATATCGAGGAGGGCACCAGGGATGCCGCCGAGCGTGCCGACATCCCCCCCCTCGCCGCCGACGAGATGCAGTACCTGCTGGAACTGTACAAACGCCCGGACAAGATCGTCGGCGTGGAAGCCGGCAGAGAAGTCTGCATGAGCTATGACGGCATGGCCAGCAAGATCAGGCGCGCCCACATCATCATCAACCGGGTGCAGACGATGCAGGTGTTCGAAAGGGCCCTGGGCGCGGACACCCTGGAAATGACCCACATCGACTACAGCTACAAGCCGGTCAAGCCCATCGTCGGCTTCGAGGTGCCGGACGTGGACCTCGTCCTGAATTCGACGGTCGCTCCGGTCTTCTACGGTGCGATGCCCAACCTGGGGCTCTACAGCCAGCCCGACGGACCCTGCCCGAATCCCGCCGACCTGCTCCCCATGGGCAAGATCGCCGAAGCCAGGAAGTCCTATGAGGAATCCATAGACCTGGCGGTGAGCGACATCGTTTACGTGGCCTCGCAGATGTACGAGGCGGGGGTCGACGGCATCAACATCGACACCGTGGGCGCCGCCGGCGACGCCGATTTCCTGGCCGCTTTGAAGGCCACGGAAATCCTGAGAAAAAAATACCCCGACATCGGGATCGAAATGGGGATGGCCGGGGAGTTCGTCCTCGGGATGCACGGGGACCTGACCTACGAAGGCGTCCGCCTGGCCGGTCTCTATCCCCACGACCAGGTCAGGATGGCCCAGAAGGCCGGCGCGACCATTTTCGGCCCGGCCATCAACATCGTCACCAGCGGCTCCCTGCCGTGGAACCTGGCGCGCTCGGTCACTTTTACCAAGGCCTGTTCAGCCGCCTCCGAGATCCCCGTGCACGCCAACCTTGGGATGGGCGTCTGCGGCATCCCCCTCACCCTGACCGTTCCGGTGGACGCCTTGTCGAGGGCGTCCAAGGCGCACGTGGAAATCTGCCGGTTGGACGGGTTGTAGGTGGGCGTAGGCGATCCCTACGGGATGCACGCTGCGCACGCACTCGTCTCGGGAATGGGCGGAGTACGTACTGCCGGAGATCTGGTGGCACGTCTGCAACTGAACCGGGGCATGAGAATCGACGCAGCCAAGAAATATGTCGCCGACCGCCTGGGGCTTTCGGTGGAGGATATCGCGGATCCGATCATCATGGGGGAGGTCCGGGAAGATCTGAACATTTTCCGAATCTCCGAAGGCCCCGGAACCGTGGACGGCATGGCCGCCAAGATCAACATCGCGCGCAAGCTGGGCATCGACATCAACTGCGTCAATCTGTTCAAGAAGCGCGCGGGGTTGAATTTCTAGCCTGTATCTCAACCGACTGACAAAGGAGGAAGGGAACCCCATGACACCGAAAGATTACACGCCCATCCGCACGGACTGGGACTACGGGAAGACGCTGGAACGCCGGCACCGGTTCATGTCGCCGTCCCTCAAAACCTTTGTGGCCTTCCAGCAGCCGATCGTTCTCAAGCAGGGCCGGATGCAATACGTCTGGGGCGAGGATGGGAAGAAATACCTGGACTGCCTCGCCCAGAACCTGTGCATCAGCGTGGGGCACTGCCATCCCCTGGTGAATGCCGAGGTGCACAAGCAGGTCGACGAACTGGTGCACTGCACCACCATGTACTATCAGCCGGTCCCGGCCCACCTGGCCGAGGAGCTGGTGGGCCGCATGCCGCCGGGTGAAGACTGGGTCGTTCACTTCGTCAACAGCGGTGCCGAGGCGGCGGACCTTGCCCTGCTCATGGCGCGGCTCTACACGGGCAATTTCGAAATCATCGCCCTGCGGAACTGCTTCCACGGCCTGCATTTCGCCTCCATGTCCCTGACGGGCATCGCCGCCTGCCGCCACGCGCTGCCGCCGAGCCCGGGGATCCTGCACGTTCACAACCCCGACCAGTACCGCGGTATGCACGGCGCCACCGTGGCACCCTATGTCGCGGAGATCGACGTGCTGATCAATTCCTCCACCTCCGGGAGCATCGCCGGCTTCATCGCCGAGCCCATCCAGGGCTACGGAGGGGTCATCCCCTTGCCCATGGGTTACCTGGAGGGCGCCTTCGAGCGGGTCCGGTCGGCGGGCGGGGTCTGCATCGTCGACGAGGTGCAGACGGGCTTCGCCCGAACAGGCTCGCATTTCTGGGGGTTTTCGGCTCACGGCGTCACGCCGGATATCGTCATCATGGCCAAGGGCATCGGAAACGGCTATCCTCTGGCCGCCGTCGTCGCCAAGCGGGAAATCGCGGAGGCCATGGCGAAAAAGAAGTTCTTCAACACCTACGGCGCCAACCCGGTGGCTTGCGCCGCGGGCCGCGGCGTTCTGCGCGCCATCGAGGAGGACGGTCTGATGGCCAATGCCGAGCGGATGGGCGGGCTGCTGGCGGGAGAACTCCAGCGGCTCAAGGACGCCCACGAGGTGGTCGGCGACTTCCGCGGCAAGGGCCTGATGATGGGCCTGGAAATCGTCAAGGACCGCGCCGCCAGGACGCCGGCGCCAGAACTGGCCGCCCGGATCACCGAAACCGCCAAGGAGAACGGTGTGATCTTCGGCCGCGGGGGGACCCTGGGCAATGTACTGAGAATCAACCCGCCCCTGTGCGCCAATGCGCAGGACATGAGGTTGATCGGGGAAGTCCTCGAGACCGGTTGCAACAGCTTATAAAAGGAGCTCGAAAGAATGCTGGACACAAGCAAAGAGCGGTATTTCATCCAGGATCATCCATCAGACGAAGGTCAGCCTTCCCGAACCCGGCCGGTGAAGCTGAAGTACCATTCCGGGGGCCGATGGCTCGAATCGAAGACCGACCGTTACATGCCCTGCTACAACCCTTCCACCGGTGAAGTCATCGCCCAGGCGCCGAAATGCACCGCGGATGAGGTGGAGGAGATCATTGCCGCCGCCGTGGCAGCGTTTCCCCAGTGGGCGGACACCCCGGTCAGCAAGCGGGTGCAGGTGATGTTCCGCATGAAGCACCTGATCGACGAGCACCTGGAGGAGCTGACCCACCTGCTGGCCCTGGAGATGGGGAAGAAGTGGCAGGAGGCGATGGGGGACATTCTCAAGGTCAGCGAGGTGGTGGAGTTCGCCTGCGGGGCGCCGCACCTGATGAAGGGCGAATCGCTGATGCAGGTCTCCACGGGCTACGACACCGTGCAGTATCACCACCCCATCGGCGTATTCGCGGGGATTTCTCCCTGGAACTTCCCGGCCATGATCCCCCACGGATGGATGACGCCGATCTGCGTGGCTGCCGGCAACTGCATGGTTCTGAAGGCCGCAAGCCACGTTCCGCAATCGTCATTCCGCATGTTGGAGCTGTGGCGGGAGGCGGGCATCCCCGACGGCGTGATCAACGTGTTCACCGCCGGCCGCGATGAGGCCGAAATCCTGCTGCGCCACCCGGACATCAAGGGGATCTCCTTTGTCGGATCGACCAAGATCGGCAAACACATTTACGCCACGGCCGCGGCCCACCAGAAGAGGGTCCAGGCGCTTTGCGAGGCGAAGAACCACGCACTGGTGCTTCGGGACTGCAAGGTCGAGCGCACGGCCAGGGGAATCGTCAACGCGGCCTTCGGCTGCGCCGGGCAACGCTGCATGGCCCTGCCGGTCGTCGTCGTGGAGGACGTCATCGCCGACGAACTGGTCGGATACCTGAAGACGTTCGCGCAGGAAACGAAGCTGGGTGCGGCCTACGACAAGGAAACGGACATGGGGCCGGTGGTGACCGGGGATCACCAGGCTTCGGTGCTGAAATGGATCGAGACGGGCATCCAGGAAGGCGCCGAACTGGTCGTGGACGGACGCCGGCCGCAGCTTCCGGGCCCATGCAAAGAAGGTTTTTTCATCGGGCCGACCATCTTCGACCGCGTCAGCGAGGAGATGTCCATCGGGCGCGAGGAGATCTTCGGTCCGGTCCTCTGCATTAAACGGGTCGCCTCATTCGAGGAAGGCCTGGCGCTCATGAACGCAAGCCGGTTTGCCAACGGGTCGGTAATCTACACCCAGAACGGCCACTATGCCCGGGAGTTTGCCCGGCGGAGCGACGCCGGAATGGTGGGGGTCAACGTCGGGATCCCGGTGCCGTTGGGAATTTTCGGGTTCACCGGGCACAAGCAGTCCTTCTTCGGCGACCTCCACGTGATGGGCCGGGACGGATTCGCCTTCTTCACGGAAACCAAGAACGTGACGAGCACCTGGTTCCCGGAAGACGGGCGTGTGAGCGCCAAGGTGGACACGTGGGACGGCACCATATCGTCGCTTCCCGTGGACGACAAACCCTGAATCTCGCTAAGGCTTGGCGGTCTTTGTTCGAGAATGCGGTTTCATGCGGCCCGGTGGGTTCCACCTTGCCCGGCACATTGACGATCATGACCGCCTGGAGATGCGACAGATAGTGAGTCTTATGCGTCATGTCTGTCGCCATTAAAAAACGACCAATAAACGGTAGGTTATGGTTGAACTGAGAAAAAGCGACAAGTTTGACGCATCTTGTGATTGGCGTTTGCGAGGGGGTTTCAAAAAAGTGATGCGATTCCAGTAAGTTAAAATTGTATTCAATTGGCACCCCTATTGCACCACCAAGAGGTTGGTACTGCCGAACCGCATTCGGGAATCAGCCGGCGGCTTGGCGATGCCAAGTTCCATGCAGATGCCACCCCTCGTGTGAGGCAACCCATTCATCGGCCGAGTCATTGGCGAAAGCGACCGCTGTCATGGAAACCGAGCATCCCATCAAGATTGCCGTAAAGAATCTCACCAAGTCCTTCGGGGATCTCAAGGTTCTCGACAACATATCGTTCGACGTATACCGGGGTGAACTTCTGTGTATCGTCGGGCCGACGGGCTGCGGCAAGACCACCTTTCTCAACACCCTCTCCAAGTTGATCCCCGCCTCGCAAGGCAATGTCCTGATCGACGGTGAGGAGGCCGATCCCAAGCGACACAATATTTCCTTCGTCTTCCAGGAATCCACCTGCCTTCCCTGGCGAACGGTCCGGCGCAACGTCGCCTACGGCATGGAGGTGAAGGGAGTCGACCCGGAGGAGATGAACCGGCGGCTCGAGTACATTCTGGACCTGGTGGGCCTGGACGACTGCGCCGATCTCTATCCCAACCAGGTATCGGCCAGCATGGAACAGCGGATCGCCGTGGCCCGGGCCTTCGCGGTCAACCCCGACCTGCTGCTCATGGACGAGCCCTACGGCCAGCTCGATATCAAGCTGCGCTACTACCTCGAGGACGAGCTCGTCCGGCTCTGGGAGACCCTGAAAAGCACCGTGCTGTTCGTTACCCACAACATCGAGGAGGCCGTCTACATCGGCAGCCGCGTACTGGTGCTGAGCAACAAGCCGACCACCATCAAGGCCGAGGTGCCGGTGGATCTGCCCCGGCCGAGAAACGTGATGGATCCGAAATTCGTCGATCTGCGACGGCAGGTGACGGAACTCATCCGCTGGTGGTGATGTGCCGGAAGGCCGCGGATCCAGGACGCCATCGAAGGGGTTTGTTCGACAATACTTCGGTTTTAACAGGCCAATCAACAGGAGAGGAGAAGAAGATGAAAAGAATGGGAATCGCGATGCTCGGGTGCTTGTTGACCGTTTCGTTGCTCTTTCTCTGTACCACGCCCGCGGTATTCGCGGCGGACAAATTGATCAAGCTCGACAGCTGCTGGATGCCTTCGACCGAATCCTTCGTACCGTGGTACGCAAAGAAAATGGGCTGGGACAAGGAGGAAGGGCTGGATCTCCAAATGCACTTTTTCGACTCCGGCCCCGCCCAGATGGAGGCCATTCCCTCCAAGTCCTGGGGCGTCGGCTCCACCGGCGGGGTCGGTCAGATCATCGGCGCGCTGCGGTATGAAGCCCAGCTCATCGGCATCAGCTACATGGACACCCGAACGGAGGGCGTCCTGGTTCGGCCGGACAGCCCCGTGATGCAGGTGAAGGGGTGGAACCCGGAGTATCCCGAGGTTTATGGAAGCCCGGAGCTGATCAAGGGGAAGACCTTTCTCGCCACGATGGTCACCTCTTCGCAGTACGCCATGGTCAAGTACCTGGAGGTTTTCGGGCTGACGGAAAAGGACGTCGTGATCAAGAACATGGACAACCCGCAAGCGCTCGCCGCGTTCGATTCGGGCGAGGGCGACTTTGTCGCGCTGTGGGCGCCGATGGAGTACATCGGGATGCAGAAGGGCTGGAAGATCGCCGGCGACCTGCACCTGTGCAAGGCTCCGCTCATGACCACCCTGATCGGGGTCAAGGAATTCTGCGAGGAGAATCCGGAAACGGTCGCCAAGTTTCTCCGGATGTATCTGAGGGTGCAGCATCACATGCGCAACGAAGGCGAGAAGATGGTTCCGGAACTGATCGAATTTTACCAGGAATGGGCCGGTTATGACATGTCCCCCGAGTTTGCGAAGATGGAGCTCGAGATGCGGCCCATGTTCACCTACGACGAGCAGATCGCCGCGCTCAGCGGCTCACCCCTGAACAGCGAGGCCGACAAGTGGCAGGCGGATCTGGCCAATTTTTTCACCGAAGTGGGAAAATTCACGCCGGAAGAACGCGACAAGGTTCTCAACATGCCTTACGTCACCGACAAATACCTGAAGATGGTGAAGCTGCCCATACCGGAGTAAACGGTCAGAATCCCGCCTCCCCGATTCGCCGCTGAATCGGGGAGGCGGTGCCGACCGGCCCTTGCTCCCCTCGTGAGATCACCAGTCCGATGGAGGCCGCGGCGACTATCAGCGGCAATCCTGCTTTCCGTGTAATGGCTTGACCCGCATCTTTACGCCCCGAGGACCGAAGCCATGGCCTATGAAGAAATCAAAGTCAAGACGCCGCTGGCGCTGAAAATCCTGCCGGTGTTGAGTATTGCCACTTTTTTCGCCGCCTGGGAGCTGGCCATCGACTTCGGCGTCATCCCGCGAACCATGCTGGAATCCCCGTCCGGCGTCATCAAGCTGTTCATCGTCAAGCTCACCCAAAGCGACCCCGACGGGGCCACATGGCCCGTCCACGCCTGGACCAGCATCAAGGAAGCCTTCTCCGGCTACATGCTCTCGCTGCTGATCGGGATTCCGCTGGGGCTGCTCATGGGCTGGTTCAAAATCGTTGAGGGGCTGAGCAGGCCGATATTCGAGATGCTGCGGCCCATCCCCTCCATTGCCTGGATACCCCTGACCATCTACTGGTTCGGCATCGGCCTGTCCGGCAAGATTTTCATCATCACCATGGCCGGGTTCATCCCCTGTGTCATCAACTCCTACTACGGCGTGAAGATGACCAATCCAACCCTGATCCAGATGGCCCGCACCTACGGCGCTTCGGACTGGAAGATCTTCACCAGCATCTGTATCCCTTCCGCCCTGCCCATGGTCTTCGGCGCGCTCCAGATCGCCCTGGCCACCTGCTGGACCACGCTGGTGGCCGCGGAACTGATCGCGGCGGACACGGGGCTGGGCTTTCTGATCACCATGGGCCGCAAGTTGACCCTGCCCGGTCTGGTGGTTCTGGGCATGGTGTCGGTCGGGTTGACCGGAGCGGTCATCGGCGTGCTCATCGACAGGCTGGAAAAAAAGCTGCTGGCCGGCATCCGGAGGTGAGGAATATGGACAACGCCGAACTGGCGAACGAGGTCATCGTTCCGGTCAAGGCCGAGAAGGACGGAAACGCCCTGCTCGCCTTCCTTCAATCCCGCTGGCTGCTCTACGCCGTGTCCGTCCTGGCCTTTTTCCTGCTCTGGGACTACCTGGCCGCCAACAAGATATTGGGCAACAGCCTCGCCAGGCCCGTGGAGGTCCTGTTCGAAATCAAGCGGCTGGCCTCCCGGCGCCTGGCGGGCATGACGTTGTGGGGACACATCTGGGCAAGCTTTCGCCGCGTGCTGATCGGCTGGTCCCTGGCATCGGCCGTGGCCATTCCGCTGGGATTGTTCATGGCGCTCAACGACTACGTGCGGGCCGTGGTCAAGCCGTTGTTCGATCTGCTGAAGCCCATGCCGCCCATCGCCTGGATCTCCATCGCCATCCTGTGGCTGGGCATCGGGGAGACCTCCAAGGTTTTCATCATCATGGTGGGGACCTTCGTCCCTTGCCTGCTCAACGCCTACAACGGGGTCCGCCTGGTGGAGCCGGAGATGTACGATCTCATCCGGACCCTGGGCGGCGAGCGGCGCGACGAGATTTTTCTGGTCTGCTTTCCGGCGGCCCTCCCGGCGATTTTCGCCGGCCTTCAGATTTCCATGAGCATGGCCTGGATGTGCGTCCTTGCCGCGGAACTGGTCAGCGCCCGCTCGGGACTGGGGTTTTTGATCATCAGCGGGATGAATGCCTCGAAACCGTCGCTGATCCTGTCGGGCATGGTGCTGATCGCGATTGTGGCCTGGCTGACGTCGGTCCTGATGACCTACCTGGAAAAGGCTCTGTGCCCGTGGCGGCGGGACATCGCAAACATGTGAAGCTGCAGGCTTCATGGGCGGGGGAATGGCTACGTAATGGACAATCATCACAAAATCGTCTGGAAGGACGTCAGCAAGGAATTCGTGCAGAAAGGCCGCCAGCGCGTCCACGTTCTGGATCACATCAGCGTCAACGTGCGGGAAAACGAGTTCCTCGTCATTCTCGGGCCCGGGCAATCCGGCAAAAGCACCCTGTTGAGGGTCATCGCCGGCCTGGAGAAGCCGACCACCGGAGAAGTATTTCTGGACGGCAAGCGCGTGGACAAGCCCGGCCCCGACCGCGGAATGGTGTTCCAGAGCTACATGCTGCTGCCCTGGCGGACCGTGCTGGCCAACGTCGCCCTTGGCCGCCGCATACGCGGCGAGAGCAAGGACCAGGCCCGGCAGCGGGCGATGAAGTACATCCGGCTGGTGGGGCTCGACGGTTTTGAAAAACACTACCCCCATCAGTTGAGCGGAGGGATGAAGCAGCGCGTCGGCATCGCGCGCGCCTACACCAGCGACCCCGAGGTGATGCTGCTGGACGAGCCCTTCGGCCAGCTCGACGCCCAGACCCGCATCCACATGGAAAACGAAACCGTCCGCATCTGGAACTCGGAGAAAAAGACGGTCATCTTCGTGACCAACAACATCGATGAAGCGCTTTTTCTCGGAGACCGCATCGTCACCCTCGAAGGCAAGCTGCCGGGGCGTATGGGGGCGGTGTACGAGGTGAATCTGCCCAGGCCGAGGGATTTCACCGACATGGAATTCCTGAGAATGCGGCAGATGATCATCGATGCGACCCAATTGACCTTGTAGCCGATCATCCAGGGGGGATTCGAAATGCAGGTTGAGGAAACCGTCCGGTCGGAAGCGTGTTTGGGAGATGAGGCCTTGTACCGCCGAATCCAGGAGGATGCCGTCACGCTGATCGAATCCCTCGGCGTCAGGGCCTCGAATGAGGCGGCCAAAAAGATATTGGACGCGCTGGATCCCGGTGAGACCGACAGCATCGTTTTCTCTCCGGAGGCGGGTCGCTTCTACGTGCCTGGGGAGGTGATCGACCGCTGCATGGAGAGAATCCGCCAGGGCTTCGACTACTGGCCCCGCGGGCTGGGCACCGGCGGGATGGCGGCTTATGTGGTCGACCGGGAGGGCCCGCGTCCGGCGGAGTTGGAGGACATCAGGCAGCTTGCCCAGGTCTTCGGGAGAACCGATGCGCTGACGAGCATTCAGTCCTCGTTCAACCCCTGCGGTCAGATCAAAAGATCGGACCTTCAGCGGCTGGGTACCGTCGAATGCGCCTGCATAGACCTCATGATCGAATACGGCGGCGGGAAAATGGTAACGCCGACGATTCGATCGGAGCGAGGTATTCGACATCTCGCCCTGCGCCATGAACAGGGCCAACGTATCGGCGCGGCATTGTCCATTATTTCGACCTTTCTAACGGTGAGCGAGGAAATGCTCGCCCCCTTTCTGCGGACGGTTCAATCGAACGTTCCTTTTCTCATGAACTCGATGCCCATCGGCGGACTGACGGGACCCTACAGCGTCACTTCCCTGGCGACCCTGGGTCATGCCGAGGCGCTTTTCGGAATGGTGCTGGGACAGTTGATCCGGCCCGGAATCCGGTGCATCAACGCCGCCATGCCCACCGTGGCCGACATGAGCAAAAAGGAGATGCCGATGATGTTCGGCAGCCGGGCCAACACGATCGTGAATCTCCTGATCGCCGAGGTCAATGCGTTCCTGGGACTGCCCTCCATCCAAAGCGCGTGCGGTCACAGCCGGGATACCTACGATGAGGCGGCCGAGCGGGAATCGGCCGAGACCTACAGCCTGGTGAACCGGTACCGGTACCACTCGCTCCGGCACCTGTTCGGATTCGCCGCTCAATTGAACGATTTTTCCATCGAGGTCATGGAATGGCAGATCGAACTCTACCAGCGCATCCGGCTGGCTCCGGTGCAGATACCTGATATGGCGCCGATCGAGTATGATCCGGATGGCCTCGAGGCCATTTTCGAAGGCATCGACCGCAATGATTTTCGCAATCTCGACCACACCCTAAGGAATGTGGGGCGGGCATTCGCATCGTGAGACACGCCGGGTCGACGTCGATGCCATGGCCGCTTTTCAAACCTAAACCATGACCCGCCTGCTTGAATCCCATATCCAGGAGACCCTGGCCTTTCTCGCGGATATCGACGAGATGCTGATGGCCCGCGTCCGAAACGGCTTGAGAGGCGTCGCCCTCCATGCCATCGGCGTGGCAGAGAACGAGCCCCCTCCCGTTCCGGTCGAACGGGTGACGGTGGTCCCCATCACGGCGGGGGAGGGGATCATCCCGGGGTTCGCGGAGGCCGTGAGCGCCATCGCCCGCCACCTGGGCTTCGATGCGGAGGTGGCTTCCGGAGCTGACGTCTCCGGCATTGCCGAGGCTTACGTCAACGGCGGCGACATCATGCTTCTGGCGGATGAATTCCGGTTTGTGGCCGTCAATCTGCGGACCGGGGCCGTTGCCGACAACGACCGTGCGACAGGAGAAGGGTTTGCCGCCCTTCTGGAGATGATGGCCGGAGGGCTGCGCGGCCGCCCCTGCGGCGTCATCGGCTGCGGGCCGGTCGGGACGGCCGCGGCAATGAGGCTCGCCCGGCACGGCGCGAAGCTCACGGTCTGCGACCTGGACGAAACGCGGGGCCGCGGGCTCGCCACCCGGATCCAGGCGGAAATCGCCGGTGCCGTCTCATGGGTCGACAACGTGGCCGACCTGATGAAGGTCAGCCGATACATCGTCGACGCCGCTCCCGCCGGGGGGATCATAGCGGCGGATGCCGTCCGTCCTGACATGTTCATTACCGCGCCGGGCGTGCCGCTGGGGCTGACATCCGACGCGATGGAACTCATGGGATCGAGAATCTACCACGACAACCTTCCCCTGGGCGTTGCCACCATGCTCATGGCCGCGGCCCATGGAAGGATGATCGTTGAAGGGATGCCCCGGGGGGCATGACGACGCCATGGCAGAAGACATCAAGAAACCGGTCAAACGCTATTATCGAAAGCGGGTGGAGCTCTTTCGGCTGATCGGGAAGATCAAGCTCTGGCCGTCGAGAACGGGCGTGCTCCATGGAATCCGCTCGATCGAGCGCACCGGCGACACCGCATTGATCACCACCCACTGCAACCGCAGCTTTACCGCCAACAATTCCCGCAACTGCCGCGCGGCGCGCTGGCTCAGAAACAAGCTCTTCATCCGGGTCTGCGGCGACTGCCACGTACCGGATTGGAAGCTGGAGAAATACAACTCGACCCGCTTTCATCGCCACTTCGGATCGGATCTCGATCACGGGAAGGAAAACCAGGTGATGGGTGGATGAAGCGGGCTTGAAATTCGCGAATCACCTCCAAAAGCGTTGGTGAAATTGTGGAGGGCCCGAGGTGTCAAGGGTTCGAGGATTCGAGAGAAATACAAAAACAGTTCAGCCAATTCAATTAATAGAACCATCACTAAACCCAAATGAAAACAAACCCCTGACCCCACGACCCCTCGATGCCTTCATCCCGATCCCCGATTTCGATCCCGATCCCGATCCCGATTTCGATGAAAATCTCCCAATGGCACTATTCCGCTGATGTCAACGACCTTTCCCATCAGTCCGCGGCCTGTGTATCGGGGCTGCGGCCGAGAAAGGTGCGCCGGCTGTCCGAGCCCCGCCGACGGCGGGGTGAGTTCCGGCGCGCCCGGCCGCAGGCACGACACACAGGCGAACCCGAAGGGCGCGGAATGCGGGCGTTTTCTTTTGGTTCCTTTTCTTTCACGCGAAAGAAAATGAACAATCGCTGAGGGAAAACAGATCAGTTAGATCAGAAGGATCTTGCCATAAAGAGAAGGCGGAGAAGTGGAGAGTCCGAGGGTCCAAGGTCTCGAGGGATCGAGTGAAAAGCTAACCCCGCGACAGCGAATTCAACGCAGAGAAACGATAGTAAAGTCTAGTGT
>JBMNCP010000043.1:163938-202669 GCA_049366795.1 Desulfobacterales bacterium | reverse complement strand
ACATTCACGTGCGGCTTCGTTCGCTCAAACTTTTTCTTCGACATCTCTACCTCCCTGGTGACAAATAGGTCCGGTCTAAGGTGTTTTCTATCGGAAGCTAAAAACCATGATAAGACAACCGGCCGGCAGCTTCACCGCTCGACCGCCGTATGGAAGAGAATGTGGAGCCCACGACCGGAGTCGAACCGGTGAACCTCTTCCTTACCAAGGAAGCGCTCTACCGTCTGAGCTACGTGGGCGTCGTTTAAGTACGCTCTTTTGGCTTGGATATGGAAGACGGCTCCGGGAGAAAAATGGAGCGGGAGACGAGGCTCGAACTCGCGACATTCAGCTTGGAAGGCTGAAGCTCTACCAACTGAGCTACTCCCGCCGAAATCTCCCTATACGAATTCCTTTCCCCTGCGGTTTCACGCTCATAGGACAGCAGGTTCATGTGCAGACATCGCGCAGGCAGCCCCGCAGTAATAGTGACGCCGGCCATTTTCGGCATCTCCTGCTAGCGGCCGTTGATCAGGCTGGTGGTGGGGGGAGGATTTGAACCTCCGAAGGCATCGCCGACAGATTTACAGTCTGTTCCCTTTGACCACTCGGGAACCCCACCGTCTCGATCGCTGTGGAGCCAGCGAAGGGACTCGAACCCCCGACCCACTGATTACAAATCAGTAGCTCTACCAACTGAGCTACGCTGGCCCTTCTGCATCCGTCCCGAGCAGTTGAGGTCGTTAGATCGGAGTTGCAGAAACCGCAAGTGCAATAAACGCTGTCTTTTACACGCAGTCACTCGACAAAGCAAATCCTACTTTAAAACATATTTGGCGATTAGGAACGATTATGGCCCCCAATATCGAAATTCCTTATCTTTACTCCCATTTTCTCGTCTATACTAACTTTTTGGGCCGCCGAAGCGTCGGGGGCGGCCCTGCACGAACCGGAACCAGTGGGTGAATGATCGGCAAGGTTGCGATTCGCCGTCCCGATCCTTGGCGGCGGCATCTCCCCGTTTGAAATCGAGCGACACCGTGCGGCGAACGCGGGGGTCGCCCGCGTGACGTCTCGTTCAAACCGGTCCAGAGTCTAGTCCACCTTTTCCGCCGAATCAAGTCCAGTTCGTTCAATCCCCGACAGCCTAAAGGGGGTGGCCGGTTCTGCCGATACAGGACTCGGCGGCAGGACTGGGAATTGAAGCCTGCCAAGGGCAAAATTCCCGAAGATCCCTTGACTTTCAAGGAAACAAATGTATAAGGATCCTTAGCCCTTTCCTTAGATCCACAGTCCTGATCAATACCACACAAAACGATTTGCCATAGGAGATTACCGGTTTGCGCCACATCCTTTTTATATCTGTCTGCTCACTGATGCTGGTCGGATGCGGCCATTTGCAAGGATCAATCGGCTCCGGCCCCTCGCCCGCGGGTTCTCCCGTCGATCTCTCGGCGGACTCCAGTCCGGCGCTGACCGAGTTGGAAGAAAACGTTTACGATACCGGCGTGCAAACCGGCGGAGGGCTCCAGGCAGCCGGCGACGCGGCTATCCCCGAGAACATCAACAAATCGGAGCAGGAGATCTTGGATGAGGCGCTGGATTTTTGCAGGGCGTCCCAGGACTTCTGGCAAAAAGGCGAGCTCGAACGCGCTCTCGAATCTTTGGATCAGGCCTATTCCCTGATTCTGGACGTGGATCCCAGGGACGATTTCAAACTGATCCAGCAGAAGGAAGACCTGCGGTTCATGATTTCGCGGCGCATCATGGAGATCTATGCGTCCCGTAACATCGTCGTTCACGGTAATTACAACGCAATCCCCATCGTGATGAACCGGCATGTGGAGGCCGAAATCCAGAGATTCACCACCGGCGGCGAAAAGGATTTTTTCCGGAGATCGCTCAAACGATCCGGGCGATACCGGGCGCACATCACCGCGGCTCTCAAGGAGGCGGGTCTACCGGAAGAACTCTCCTGGCTGCCGCTCATCGAAAGCGGATTCAACGTCAAGGCCCTGTCCTCCGCCAGGGCCCTGGGACTTTGGCAGTTCATCCCTTCGACCGGCTATAAGTTCGGCCTGAAACGGGACCGTTTCATCGACGAACGAATGGACCCTGATAAAGCCACCCATGCCGCCATCGCCTATCTCAAGGAGCTGCACCAGATATTCGGGGACTGGACCACGGTCCTGGCTGCCTACAACTGTGGCGAGGGCCGGGTGCTCAGACTCATCCGATCCCAGAACGTCAACTACCTCGACAATTTCTGGGATCTTTATGAACGGCTTCCCCGGGAAACCGCCCGATATGTGCCGCGTTTTCTGGCAACGCTTCACATCCTCGACAATGCCGAAAAATACGGCATCGACCTGGAGGATACCGAACCGGCGATCGAGTACGAAAGCGTCCTGGTTTCCAAGCAGATCCACCTGAAGGATGCCGCGGCGGCGATCGGTGTTGCGGAATCCACGCTCAAGGATCTGAATCCCGAGTTGCGATACAAGGTGCTTCCGGACGGCGACTACCAGCTGAAGATCCCCCCGCAGACCTCGGACC
Organism: Desulfobacterales bacterium; assembly: GCA_049366795.1. Taxonomy (GTDB): domain Bacteria; phylum Desulfobacterota; class Desulfobacteria; order Desulfobacterales; family UBA5852; genus CALNZV01. The sequence goes on along the minus strand of JBMNCP010000043.1, from coordinate 200,134 downwards.
GGCTCCTGGCCGCCATCGACCGAATGCCGGTTTCCTCTCTCCCCCAGCCGGCCTATCATGTCCACCGCGTTCGACACGGCGAGACCCTGTCGACCATCGCCCGCAAATACCGGACTTCCGTATCCCGGATCATGCGGGCGAACAATCTGCGGAATTCCAATCACATCGTGGCCGGCAGGAAGCTGAAGGTTCCAACCAGCGGCGCTGTCCTCACGGCCGCCCGGAGCTCCGAACCGCAGAAACGGCGCACTTCCACCACCCACCGGGTCCGCAGCGGCGACAATCTCTGGGCCATCGCAAAGCGCTACGGAACCACCACTGGCGAAATCCAGAAGGTCAACAACCTGCCCGACTCCAGGCTGCGCATCGGCCAAAAGCTTCTGATTCCCGGGGCGCAGGCTCCGCTATCCGGCGGTTCCCAAAGGACGTATACGGTCAAAAGAGGAGACAGCCCCTTTAAGATCGCCAAAATTCACAAAATCTCGCTCGAGCGGCTGCTTCACATCAACCAGCTGTCCCCGAGAACCCGGATCTATCCGGGGCAGGAACTCATCATCGGAGATTGATCCAAACGCTTCCAGCAGAAAAAGGCGCCCTTTTCCCGGGGGCGCCTTTTTTGTTCGTGCAGGTGGTTTTCCTGATCTTGGGGAATCGCCGTGGCGGATTCAAAGCAGAAGCTTCGTGAAGGAATGATGAGTGCCGCCGGAAACACGAATGCTCGGTTAGACGATGTTTCCGGGGACCTCTCATAAAATCGGCGCCGGACCCGTTCTCAAGTCCTCCAGAAAATCATCCCCATCAGAACGAGGATCAGCCCGACAGCGAACAATAGAATGAATAGGGGAAGATCCAGAACGTAAACGGCCCACTCCCAGTCCATTGCCCAGCCCAGATTGGACTCGCCCACCAGATCGAACAGATCGATGTTCTTCCATTCCCCTTCCACTTCCATAAGGTTGGAAATCGCCTGGAAGCCCACCAGCACACCGCTGACAATCCAAGCCAGCAGCCCGGTCAAGGTGAATTTGTTCATTACGCTCTACTCCACTGTGTTGTGAATTCCGATTCGACGGGGAGGATCGGGGCGCTGCGGTCATGTGCCGGAGGCACCGTTGATCGGCAGCCCGTTTAGCCGCCGTAGTCCTATCCGATTGTCGCCGAATGATCAACCCGGGTTCTCGTGAAACCGCCGGATGAACGCGGGCATGCTCAAATCGCTTCGAATCCCGAGGCGGGTCACCACAAAGTCATAGCGAACAGGGTCTTCGGGCGCCAGTGTGCGAAACCCATCGGTCACCTCAAGGACCGTCTTCAGGTCGGAGGATTTCCGCCGCGTCATTCCCATCGCGGCTGCAGCGCGATGCATGTGGACGTCAAGTGGCACCAGAAGGGCACTGGGCGGCACGTTCGACCAGCCTCCCGGATCGATTTCGTCGCATCGTGCCATCCACCTCAGGTAAAGATGGAGCCGCTTGCAGGCGCTACCCTTCGCGGGATCGGGCAGCAGATGTCCCGATGCCGTCCCGCCGGCATCCCGGATCCGTCTCACGAAGCTGCAGCAGGCAGGGTGCACGGTGGGAGCGCTCGGCTCCATTCCGTCGACGAAACATGCGTTGAGGCTTCCAGACGTCTCGATGATGCGGCGAACCGCCCACAACAGGGCGCTGACATGCATCCCGGTGGCAAACCGGTGAACGAACCCCTCGAGCGATTGTTCCAACTCCCTTCGGTTCATCCTCATCAGGCGCCGGCGCGGAGACGCACCCAGGACACCGAGAACGGATTCGACGCTGCTGAGAATCCGGGCCACCCTGCCGTAAGCGAGGCTTGCCGCCACCAGCCCGACAAGTTCCCGGTCGGCGGGATCCGGATAGGCATAAACAAACTCCACGGGATCCGGATGAACGAAGCGGCGATGGTGATAGTCCGCGTAGAGACGGTCCAGTTCCGTTTTGAGCCGCATGACATCCCGTTTTGGCGGAAAGTGGCGTCGGTTGGACGGCTTCATAGCAACAGCTTCGCCTCACGACCCGAGGCATGGCCGGTAATGGCAACCCTGCGGCCGTCAACCCGGATAAGGACCGCGCCGTCCAGATCCGTGCGGAACATCATGCAGCCCCGATGCCGATAGCGTTCGATAGTCTCCGGATGGGGAAAGCCGAATCGATTCGACCATCCCGCTGAAGCGATCACGACGCGGGGCCGCACCGCGTCGATAAAGGACCTGGAACTCGAGGTGCGGCTGCCGTGGTGCGGTGCAAACAGAATCTCGCTGCGAACCTGGCCGGGGGTCGACCATCTGAGGATGTCCGACTCGGCCTTCATCCGGATGTCCCCGGGCGCCAGCACCCCGACAGCGTCGGTTTCGAGCTTTACGACCACAGAATGATCGTCCAGATCCGGACCGGATCTGCCGCCGGCTCCGTCCCAGCCCTCCGGCGGATGCAGGATCGACACCCGCACGGGGCCGATGCTTTCCGGCGGCCGGTTCCGATGGACCTGGGATACGGGAATGTTTCGATTTGACACCAATGCGCTGAAATTACGGAAACTTTCTGAATCCGTGCGGCCACCGGAAATCCAGAGGCGCTTGACCCGAAACCGGTCGGCGATGGCGTATAGGCCGTTCATGTGATCGGCATTGGCATGGGACAGCACCATCGTGTCCACCGTGAGGATCTTCTTGTATCTCAGAACGGGAGAGACAATCCGCCGCCCGACGTCGAACAGCCGGTTGGAGCTGAAACCGCCCCCATCGATCAGCATGATATGCCCTCCGGGAAATTCAACGAGGGTTGAAGCACCCTGGCCCACATCCAGCGCGGTGATCCGCAACTCCCGATGCCCGAATCGCTCGTGGTACCAGAAGGCGCCGTCGACGAGGACCGCGACTGTAAGTCCGAGCAGAAGGGCATTTCTCCAACGACTGGCGCCGGCGAGCAGCAGCGTGGCCAGCAAGGCATAATAAAGGCAGGTTTCGATGGGGGTCAAGGACGGCGCCAGCACCGCCGCGTAATCCAGATCCGATACAACCTCAAGCAGATACAAAAGCAGATCGATCATCCGTCCGCACAAGGAAAATCCCAGACCCGCCGCCTCAGGTGCCGCGCCGCTGATCGCGACCGAGAAAAGCCCCAGCGGCAGCACCCCGAACCCCACCAACGGAACGGCCACGAGATTGACGCCGACGCCGATGATGGACACCTCCCCGAAGGCACCCATGGCGAGCGGCAGCGTTCCCACCACTGCGAGCACCGACACCATGAGGGAGCCAATCAACCGGCGCATCGCCCGAACCCGCAGGGAAGCCGCGGTGTCAGGCTCGAAGCCGAATCGCCGCATGCCCGCCACGATGGTCAGGACGGCGGCAAAGGAAAGTTGAAAGGAGAGCGAAAAGACGGCGGGCGGATCGATCACGCAGATACCGATGGCCGCCAGGGCGATGAAACCGAAGAGATCCCCGTCACGGTCGATCCAGAAGGATGCCAGAAACAGCAGTACCATGATGACGGCCCTCTGGGTCGACGGCGATCCGCCGGCCAGTGCGCCATAGCCGATGACGGAAACCGCCGTTCCGATGGATGCCGCCTTGCGCACCCATGCTCGTTCGAGCAGGAGCGGCACCCGACTCATGAGCAGGGCCAGCAGCCCGTACACCGTCGTCGCCACGATTCCCACGTGAAGGCCGGAAATGGCGAGAAGGTGGCCGACGCCCGTGCGGCTGAATCGATCCCTGAGTTCCCGGGAGATGCCGGAACGATCTCCGACGAGGAGGGCTTTCAGGACGGCTGCGGCTTCAGGGGGCGCGTGCCGGTCGATCATTCGAACCACGAATGACCTGAATTCGGCCACCCCTTTCAGTCCGGAAGGTCCCGCGGCGCCGGGCAGGACCGAAAGATGCTTTCCCGAAGTGTAAGCGCTCGCATGAATCCCCTTGAACGCTTGGTACCGTCGGTAGTCGAATCCACCTGGATTGCCGAAGTTGCGAAGGGGGCGAAGCTTGCCGTTGAACTGGACCCGGTCACCAGGGGCGGGACGCTGGCATTCGCCGAAAACAACCGTCTGAAGCCCCCCTTTGAGCCGCCTCTCCCCGCCCGCATCCTTCACCGAGATGCGGTCCAGCACAAGCCGCGTCCGGTCGCCATGCCCATCCATCACGCCGAGGACGGTGCCTTCGATCCGCCACGGTGCCTGCCGGCAGTACCCGGTGATATGGTCCGGCGGGTGATTCGTGGAAGTCCAGGGAAAGGCCAGAAGAAACCCAAGTCCAAGGAAGGCGGCGAGCGGCGAAAATCTGAGGAGCCGGCCGCTTCGGATCGACACCGCCATGACGACCACCGACAAGACCGTCAACACCGCAGCCGCCCACACCACCCGCGGAAACCAGAGCGATGCCGCCATTCCAACGGTCAGACTGATCGCCAGCGGCACTGGAATCCGGTGGTAGGTTCGGTCCATAGCAGTCACGTCGAGAACCGTTCGAAGCGGAAGCCGTCCGTTGGAGTCCCACGGCAGCCCGGTCGATCAGGCCGGCTTCCGCCAGATGGAAGCACCCAGGTCTTGAAATTTCTTCTCCATGGCTTCGTAACCCCGATCGAGATGATAGACCCGGTTCACCTCGGTTGTCCCTTCGGCCACCAGGCCGGCCAGCACGAGGGACGCGCTCGCCCGCAGATCGGAAGCCATGACGGGAGCGGCCGAAAGCTTCTCCATTCCGCGCACCACCGCCGTATCTCCGGTGACGGTGATGTCGGCCCCCATTCGCTTCAACTCGCTGACATGGATGAATCGGTTTTCGAAAATGGTCTCGGAGATAATGCTCTGTCCGTTGGCTACGGTCATCAGTGCCATGAACTGGGCCTGCATGTCGGTCGGGAATCCGGGATAGGTCTGCGTCTTGATGTCGGCGCTGAGGATCGGGCGGCTGCAGCGGACCCGGATCTCCCTTTCGCCGGTCTCGATGCGGGCGCCGACCTCGGTCAGCTTGTCGATAACGGCCCGCAGATGTCCCGGCTCGCAGCACTTGATGGCCACGTCGCCGCAGGTCAGAATCGCCGCGATCAAAAAGGTTCCGGTTTCGATGCGGTCGGGAATGATGGTATGGGTCCCGGGGTTCAGGGCCTCGACGCCGCGGATCGTGATCACGGATGTCCCGGCGCCCCGGATGTCCGCCCCCATCCGATTGAGCATATCCGCCAGCGCGACCACCTCGGGCTCCTTGGCTGCGTTCCGGAGTATGGTTTCGCCTTCGGCCATGGCGGCGGCCATCATGATATTTTCCGTACCGGTCACCGTTTCGGTGTCAAAGGTGAAGTCGGCGCCCCGGAGCCTCGGCGCAATGGCTTCCACATAGCCGTGCTCCAGCCGGATCTCCGCGCCCAGGCGGCGAAGTGCTTTCAAATGAAGATTGATGGGCCGTGCACCGATGGCGCATCCGCCCGGCAGGGAAACCCGCGCTTTACCCAATCGCGCCACCAGGGGGCCGAGCACCAGGATGGAAGCCCGCATTTTCCGCACCAGATCATAGGGCGCCTCGTGATTGTTGAGGCCTGAGGAATTGACACGGACCCGCGTCCCGTCGGTTTCGACGATCGACCCCAGGCTTTCGATCAGGCGCTTGATGCTGTGCACATCCACCAGCCCGGGCACATTGTCGAAAGTGTTCCAGCCGTCGGAGAGCAGAGCGGCGGCCAGCATCGGCAGCGCGGCATTCTTGGCCCCGCTGACGCAGACCTCTCCCCTGAGAGGCCGTCCGCCTTCGATCAGTATCTTGTCCATTCCAAAAGCCTCCTCATTCCGAACCTGGATTGATGATTGAGGGCACGTCCGATTGCGGCGGGATCACATAAAAGAAGCGCCTGTGCCGACGGTGGGCCCAGGCGCTTCCATTCTCCGATGTCTACCGGTCAATGAGAGTCGTGATGACCGCCTTTGCCTTTAGCGGTATCCAGGGCGGCTTTGAGAATACAAAAGCTGATGCCGGCGCCGATGATGCCAAGTGCGTACCAGAGACCGCCCATGAAAACTATGTGGGACATATCCCAAATCCATTCGAAGTTAAACGGGAACATGCTGTGCCCTCCTTGGATTAGGCGCCGGCGGCGGCAGCCGCTGCCGTACTCGGTTCGGCGGTATCCGTATCGTCTGCTTCCGCGGGTTGGGCCGGCTCAATGGGGTTGAGTTCGGCTTCCTGGGGAAAAATCGGCAGGTACCGGTAGGAAATCATGATCAGCAGCACTCCGTAAGCCACGGGCAGAATGGTGGTGGCCACTTCCTGCCAGCTCGGATAGTACAACGCCCAATGGTCGAAGGACATGACCGGTACCGCCATCACCTGAAGCACCATCACCCAGCGGTTGATGCAGACACCGAGCACCGCCAGTGAAACGGCAACCGTGAGGAGCAGGCGGTTCCGCCTGATGTTGGGGGTAACCAGCATCACCGCCGGGATCACCCCGCCGACCACGAGTTCCATGAACAGCCAGACTTTCCCGTAGAGGGCGTTGTTGGAGTAGAAGTAAGTCCAGTCAAACCCCAGAGACGGGGCCGTGGCAAACATCCAGTAGAGGGTGTCCGTGATCTTGGCGACAATGTAGGTGAGCATCATCCACCCCGCTATCTTTGCGAGAAGGTCGATGACGTTTTCCTTGACGAGCTTTTTCCGCGTGATCTTCTCGGTGATCCGTGTCACCAGGAGCGTGAAGCAGGGCCCATAGGCCGCCGCCGACCAGGTGAACAGGAAAAAGGTCCACGGCCAGATGAACAGGTGCTCCCGAAAGGAAAACGGCCTGCCGAAAAGAACGCCGGCCACGCCGCCCAGGGAACCCTGGTGGAAAAAGCTCAGGAATGCGCCCGTGGCTGCAAAGACGGCCATGTATTCGTGCATGGTGTGGCCCAGGTTGTGAAAGAAGGGAACCTTGTCGATCTGACGGTTCTCGAGGATCAGGGGGAGGTATTCGATGGTCAGCACGCCGAAGTAGCACGAGAGGCAGAAGGCCACTTCCGTCAGCATCGAGTGAACGTTGGCATGCCAGAAGATGAACCACCCGCGCAGTGGCTGTCCGATGTCGATGGCCAGGATCAGCAGCGCGGAGCTGTAGCAGATGAACCCGATGAGCACGGCGTAGTTGATGATGTTTTTGAGCTCGTCCTTGCCGATGACATATCGGAGGAGGCCCGTGAAAAACGCGCCGCCTCCCAGGGCGATCACGGCAAGATCCGCCCAGATCCAGAGCGCGAACCCGTAATAGTCGTTCATGTTTGTCTGATTCAGACCTTTGAACCAGCACAGCAGCATGGCATAGACGCCCCAGAGCAGGACCGCTCCGACAATGACGATCGAGAGCGCGAACTGCCAGGTCGGGCACCGCTTTACACCTTTGGGTATCAATGCAGAATCCATAAAACCTGTGCTCCTAAGACGGTTGTTGGTTCCGTTTTTGGGCCTTTCGGTTCACTTCCGGCTTTCAATGGCCGGAGCCATGCTCCTTCAACAGCTCAGGCTTGTGGCCGGCCTTTCGGACCCATTCCCGGGAAGACAGATAGTACACCTTGGTGTTGGTCCCCAACTCCTCGAGCAACCGGAATGCCTTGGGGTTTTTCGGCCTTCCCCCCTTGCTGGGGTCGGGCATCGCGATTTGGTGCACCTGATGATCCGGGTTGTTGAGATCACCGAAAATGATCGCTCCGGCCGGGCAGGCCTGGGTGCAGGCGGTCTGATACTCATCTTCCTCCAGATGCCGCCGGCCGGCGGCATGGGCCTTTTCCATGGCCAGCTGGTAGCGGTGGAAGCAGAAGCTGCACTTCTCGACAATGCCCCGCATACGGTTGGACACGCTGGGATTCAGGGATTTCTCCATCCCTTCCGGCCAGACCGGATCCCACCAGTTGAAGTACCGGGCATGATATGGGCAGGCGGCCATGCAGTATCGGCATCCGAAACACCGCGTGTAGATCTGGCTCACGATTCCGGAATCGGCATGGTAGTCGGTAGCGGTCGCGGGACAAACCGAAACACACGGGGAGTGGCCTTCGTGCTGTCCGGCGCAATGCTGACAAGGCCTCGGCAGGTAGCATACTTCAGTGTCCGGGAACGGCTTCCCGTTGGTCAGCTGATAGACACGCAACCAGGTGATGCTGAGCAGCTTGTCCGATTCGTCCGGTCTGAACGGAACGTTGTTTTCCGACATGCAGGCCACCATGCACGCACCGCAGCCCGTGCACTTGTCCAGGTCGATGACCATTCCGAATTTGTGCGCCTTGTCGTTTTCGCCTACAGTATTCATCAGAACCTCATGCGATTGGAATTAAGCCCTGCTCAGGGCAGCCCGTATCCCCCAGGCGGCATCCAGACCGGTTGTCGGGTCTTCGACGGGACCGATCAGCTCGTTGACGTTGACTCCCTTACCGGCGAGGTACTCATCGTGCGCGGTATGTCCGAGGCCACGGGGCATTGCGACGACGCCGGGGAGGATGCCCTCGAACAAGTGCACCCGAACGGTCGCCTTGCCTTTCGGGGTGGACAACTCCGCCCTGTCGCCCTCTGCGAGGCCTATATTCCCGGCGGTTTCAGGGTGGACTTCAACGACGCTGTCCATGCCTTTGAGCACGGTGTCGGGAACGGTTTTGATCATGAAAGGCGGCGTGCCGATTGGGCCGGCCGACAGTCGCATGGTATCGTAGGCCAGAAGGATCAGGGGATATCCCGCGTCATCCCCCTCCGGCGACGGCGGCTCGAAAAGGGTCGCCGGTTCGATGACGTCGCTAACCAGTTCGAGGCGCATCGCAGGCCCCTGGAATGCGGTTGTCCAGGATTCCGGTTCGAAGGCTTCGTCAACCCAGTATCCCTTCGTTTCCAGTATGGACCACCGGTCCGACAATGTCTGGCGCAGGCAGTCCTCATAGGTTTCCCACGGAAACGCATTGGCCGGCGCGCCTCCCACGGCCTGCGCGATCCGGATGACGGCGTCGCCCGGGTGCAGGGTATCGAACTGGGGCGCGACCACGGGTCTGGCCAACCCGATCATGGGCTTGCCGTGGGCCGATGGCGCCGGAAGGTCCTCCCACCGTTCCAGATTCGAGTGGACGGGCAGCACCAGGTCGGCAATAGCGGCCGTCTCGTCCATGTGAGTGGCGAAACTGACGATAAAAGGGACCTGATCGAATGCGGCTTTCATGGCCGCCGCGTCCGGGGTCGTGTAGACGGGATTGGCACCGTAAACGAAGACGGCTTCGACCGCCCCTTCCCCAATGGCTTTGGGGAGGCGATGGAGCAGATGATCCGCGTAGGGTCCGGCGTCGTCCAGGCGCCCCTTCCGGATCCCGCCTTGGGCCGTCGGATCCAGATACGGCTCCGGCCAGCGGATGTAATCCATCTCCGGCACCGCCCAGACCCCCCCCCGCCTGTTGATGTTGCCGACCAGCGCATTCAGGGCGTGAACGGCCACGTATTCTCCCAGGGAGCCCGCCGCGAGTCCCTGCCCTCTCCCGAAAAGAGCGATGGGCCGCGATGCCCGCGCAAACTCCTGGGCCAGGCCCGTTATGGTCACGGCATCGATGCCGGTTGCGCCGGACACCTGACCCGGTGAATACGCGTCGAGCACCAGCGCCCTGAAACGGTCGAAGCCCGACACGGCTTCGTTCACGAAGCTGTAGTCGTAAAGGGACTCCTTGATGATCACATGGGCAATCGCCAGTGCCAGAAGGCCTTCGGTGCCCGGCTGAATCGGAATCCACTGGTCGGATTTGGCGGCCGTGTTGGAAAGGCGGGGTTCCACCTGGACCAGCCGCACCCGCTGATCCACCCACCGGCTCTTGGCCTGGAACATCCGGGTGCTGGCGCCCCAGCCGTCGATGATGCCGCAACCGAAACTGAGAACGAAATCGGCGTTCTCCACGTCGAATCCCGGCACGCCGTCGGCTCCGTGCATGAGGCGGAATACCGAACGGTAGCCGTCTTCCATTGAGGCGGAGCGGATGACATTGGGTGACCCGCAGGCGGTCGCGAACCGTTCGACCAGGGCGGCGACGGTGCCGCGGTTCGAACCGGTAATCCAGGCCAGCTTTTCCGGAGCACCGGCATTCCGGACGTCCTTGATCTTCGCGGCAACCTCCTGGATGGCCGCCTCCCAGGACAGCGGCTGCCACTTCCCCTCCCCCCGTTCGCCCGTGCGCTTCATCGGCCGTCCCACCCGGGTCGGGCCATAGAGAAGCTGGAGGCCGGACTCGCACAGAACACAAACGCCGCCATTGTTTCCGGGGTACCCTTCGCGGCCCTCGATTTTGACGGCGCGGTCGTCGACCTTGCGAACGGTGATGCCGCAGCCTCCCTGGCAGAGGCTGCTGACGGTGTTCACGTACGACACCTCGCCGTGTTCCGGAACCGGTGTCCATGGCCACATCTGGGTCCAAATCGACAGGTCGTCAGTCAGCTTCCAGGGCAGCGGCGAGAGAACGGTACCGGCGGCAGCTCCGATTCCGAGCGACAAAAAGCACCTTCTGTCAATCTTCATAGATTTTCCCCTTGCTTCCGATCGGCCTCAGGGCCGGAATCCCATCTCAACTATTTGTGGCAGACGAAGCATCCGCCCTTTCCGGTCTGCACGCTGGCCTGCTGGACGCCTTCCCTGACATGGCATTCCGAGCAGTCATCCATCTTCATGCGATCCCAGGTATTCTTCTTGAACCCGGCGATATTGCGGCCCCATATGTTTCGGCTGTAGAGGGAGATGCGGTTCTGCTCGTAAACCGGCAGGCTCTCGGACTCTCCGATGTCGCCATGGCAGGTCGCACAAGCCATGCTGCCCATCTTGACGTGGGCGATGTGGGAAAAGTAGACGCAGGGAGGCTGCTTGGCATACACGAGCCAGGGAACTTCCCGGCCTTTCTGCACGTAATCCTCGACGAAACGGATCTCATCCTCGGAATCCGAATTCACGTCTTCATGGCACCCGACGCACTGGGCCAGTTTCGGGGCTCCGGAAAAGCTTCCGTCCTCTCGGAAGAAGTGGCAGCTGTCGCAGCCGTTGTCCACGAGCTCCAGATGCACCTTGTGGTTGAAATCGATGGGTTGGGGCTTCTGGGAATAGAGCAGCTTCGGGAAAATCACCCACCCTACGATGAGGCTCGCAGCCAGTCCGATAATGAAAAAAAGGATAATCGACCCGGTGGTCCCATTATCCTCGGCCGCGGGCTCTCCATGCCCGGACATCTCCCTGGTCTTCTGGTCGGCGTTACTCATGAAAACTCCGTCACCCCGTCGGGTCGATTAAAAAAAATCCCGCTTTCCTGCACGCCCAGCTCACGGGGAACTTGCCCGCCGCTACGGCCACCGGAATTAGGGATTTCTCAACCAACCGCCAATTGATGATTTCACTGCGCGCGACACGATCGCTTAGTCAACCTGTTTTCGCGTTTTTGACCTCCGGACACCGCTATCGGAGGAAATGCGACCCTCCTCAGCGGATCTCTCACCGGTTTTCCTCGAAGTGAAGTTGTAGAAAAAATCGTTTACCTTGAGCCCGTTAGGTTGTCAAGATAAAATCATTTCATGGCGCCATAGCTGTGAAGTCCGGGAAGAAGATTGACGCCGAAATAGGTGAACAGCACGGCCAGGAAACCCACGATCGACAAAACCGCGATCCGCTGCCCGTGCCAGCCGCGCATGAAGCGTGCATGCAGCAGGGTGGCGTAGATGAACCACGTGATGAGGGACCAGGTTTCCTTGGGGTCCCAGCCCCAGTAACGCCCCCATGCGGAGTTGGCCCATACCGACCCCGTGATGATCCCCGCCGACAGGAACAGAAATCCGAACATTACCAGCTGATGGGTGAGTTCGTCCAACACGGGCTGCGCAGGGAACCGGTCGATCAGGACACCACCGGCGCCGGCCTCGCGGCGGTGGCCCGCCAGGTACATCACGCTGATGCCGAATGCGATGGCGAAAGCGGCATAGCCGATGAAGCACGTAATGACGTGGGCGATCAGCCAGTTGCTCTTCAGTGCCGGAATGAGGGGCTGAATACGATCGCTGATGTTGGGGGAGAGCGATGCGTATGCCAGCGCAAGGCAGGTCAACGGGGTGGTGAAGGCCCCGATCACCTGGTTCTGGTACTTGCGTTCCACCACCAGGTAGATCAATCCGATGGTCCAGGCGAAAAAGACGAGAGATTCATAAAGGTTGGACAGGGGCGCATGGCCGAACCCCATCTGATAGGATTCCATCCACCGCAGACCGATGCCGAGGGTATTGCCGGCCACGGCCGCCAGCAGCACCCAGGTGGCAGGCCGTCCCAAGCCGGGCTTCTTGAAAATCCAGGCGGCCACGTAAAGACAGGCCGAAAATCCATAAACGAAGGTAACCAGTGACAATATGGCCGAGCTGCTCATAAAGCTTCCTTTTCTATCAATGCCACCCCCTGGTGAAGTCTGAGGCGGCGGCCCGATGCGATCGGCCCGACACCGGCAGAAGGCCTGCCTGGACCAGGGGGGATCGATTCTTGACTACCCATGCTCAGCATCCAGGTCCGGGTCCGCTCACGCCAGGGCCTTCAGACGCTCCGCGAGCCGTCGGGTCTTGTTTTCCATCCCCAATCTATTGCGGTTGGCGATACCGGATACCGTGACCTCGGCCCCGGCCCCCTTCGCCCGTATGTCGACGCACAAGGTCTGGTGGGACATGAAAAAGGTCACGATGAAACCGAGAAGCATGAAGATGAAACCCGCATAAACCAGGGGAACACCCGGGTCCCGGCTGACCTGAAGGCCGGTGTAGTAGCGGTCTTCCAAGGCCGCCGCCTGGAGGTTCCCGCTGACCGTGATGAACAGTTCCCCGCCGCGCATCCGGTCGAAGTTCGGAAAACGCAGGGGAAGCAGCACCATGGTGGCCTCCTTGCCGGGGCGCTCGAGCTTCACCGATACGGCAGGCCCGAGTTCCCGCCCGCCGAAGTGGAAGTCCGGGTCGTAGTCGGCAATCGAGAGCTTGCCCCAACCGTCCGGCAAATCCACCGTTTCACCGGGTTTGACTTCGACGGCGGCGCTTTTGCCCGTGCCGACTTCGGTGATCCGGAATTCGAAGACTTCCGGGTTCGGGCCCCCACTCCCGCCCATGTCCGGAGGCAGCTTGCCATAGCTCGACTGGTAGATCCGGATGCCCTTGTAGACGAGCGGATCGTTCACGATGATATCGCGGGTCAGCACCGCCTGACCGTCCTCGATGAGGGTGAGGGTGGAGCGGAATTCCTTCGGTGCACCGGTTTCATAAAAGCTGACATCGAAATCCTCGCAGCGAATCTCGAAGGGCAGCTCCATCCCTTCGTTGGAACTCCGTAGATGAATGTGCCGCGTCTGAGACTGCTCCGGTATGGTCACGAATCCATCGAAACCGAAGATGGAGCCGACCAGGGCGCCGGCCAGCAGGATCACGATGCTTGAATGGACGACGTAGACTCCGAGCCGCGTCCAACGCCATTTCTCGGCGAAAAGGCTGAAGCCTTCCTCCGTTTCCTCCGTCACCGTTTTGCTGAAGGCGCCTGACAGGACCGGTTCGAACCGGGTTTTGAGCTCCTCGGGTGAAGCCTTGCAGCCGAAGGTTTCCCGGCTCTTGACCTTGAGGAAGCGGGACCGCTTGAAGCGGGGATTTCGGGTAAAGATGATCCTGCCGACCGAGGAAAGCCGATCGATCGAACAGACGATAATATTGACCGCCAGAAGAATGATCAGCAGCTGGAACCACCACGACCGGTACATGTCGAAGAAGTCGAAGACGGAAAACAGCCGGAAGAGAAACTCTCCGTAAGCCTCGAGATAGGCCATCGGGGACTCGTTCTGGGGAATCACCGTTCCAACGATCGATGTCGCCGCCAGGGAGAGCAGCAGAATCACCGTCAGCCGCACCGACGCCAGAAACTCCCACACCGACGCCCATACACCCGGGGCGCCCTTGCCTTCTTTCATTCCAGATCCTTTCTATGCGGAGGCACTTCCGGTGCTGCGGATTCCGGGGTTGCAGATGCGATCCCACCCGGTCCCGGCCGCTCGGTGCCATTCCGGTTCCCAACGCCATCGGCGGAGGACGAAACCCGGCTCCGCCGAAATGTTGGGTCTCAATAGCAGAAGTCCCCTGGACTGGCAACCGTCCTCGGGCAAGACGCACCTCCGGTCGCCCGGTGCCGCCGCAGCCTCTCGCCTGCCGTCCCGCCCGGCGCGCCCATCGGGGTGCCGACGCGATGAACCGGTTCAGGAGGAGGGCGGCCGGACCGTCACGACCGAAAGCTTCCGAGTGTCCAGATAGGTTCGGGCGTAGTCCGAAATCTCCCCGGGCGTAATGGAGGCATAATCGGACTGGATGGTTCGGCTCCAGTCGATCTGTTCGGGGTTTCTCGAAGCTCCCTTCAGGACAGTGTTCGTCCAGTATCCGTTACGCCGCACCATGTCTTTGATGCTGGTGAGGGTGGGACCAATCGACCGCTTCAATTCCTCCACCGAGACCCCGTTTCTGGAAAGATCATCGGCGATGTCGCGAATGACCCCCTCGACATGCCCGAATTCCCTGGGATCGATGGGCACCACCACCGTCAACCGCCCGTAATCGGGGTAGGCGCGACTCGCCAGGTTGTAGGCGTAAGGCGAATAGGCAACACCGAGCTTCTCCCGGACGACCTCGCGGACCCGTTCGGAGACGACTTCGGCCAGCACGCTCAGGCGGCGGGTCCTCCGGATGTCCCAGATGTCGTCCGTCGGAAAGGCCATGACGAGAAGTCCCTTGTCGATGTGCGTATTCACCTGGATGTCGAGGCGCTGGCCGGCGGGAACATAGGGCCCTCGATCGTTCGGCTGCTCCATCCCGTTCCGGGGCGGAAGGCCTCCGAGGTAGACGGAAGCCCACCTCCGAATGGCTTCGGGGTCGAAGTCTCCGACCACGGCGATTTCAAGCGGCGCGCCGTCAAGGATACCACCCATCCACGAGCGGATCTTCGCGATGTCGATCCTGCGGACGACTTCAGGGGCGGGGAGGCCGAACCGCCGGTCGCCGCCGGCCAGAAACCGGTCGCCATACAGATCCATGGCCCCGTCCACCGAGCGCTGCATGGCCAGGTAATCCTGCGCGTGCCGCTCGAGGGACAAGGCAAGCGCCTCTTCGCGAAACCCGGGGTCCCGGAGGTAGGCGTACAGAAGTTCGAAAATGCGCTGTTCCTCGCCCGGAACGGAGCGGCCCTTGAAGACGAAGGCATCCTCCCCCGCGGAGAGCTCGACGCGGGTCTGGGTCCCGGCCAGCGCGCGCTTCAATTCGTTGGGCCTCAGTTTCCCCAGGCCGCTTTCATTGATCACATCGACGGCCAAATCGGCGATGCCGGGAAACGCCGCCGGCTCTCCGGAGCGCCCCTCGCCCAGGCTCAAGGTGAACTGGATCTCCCCCTTGGAGAAATCGGTGGGCTTGAAGAGCAGATGCACCCCGTTGGCGAAATGGATCCGCGTGATGCCCAGGTCCTCCTCGCTCATCTCCTCGGAGATTTCCCCCTCCGGAGCCGGCTCCGGAAGATAGGGAAATACCGTCTCGGCGAGCGCGTCGGGAGGCGTCACCCCGTTCTTACGGCTTTGATCGTATACCGCCAGGATTTTCGCCTCGGGAGCGGAGGCCTGACCGTTCAGGTCCGCGGTCCCGGTGACCAGGACCAGGCGATGACCGGGGGCCCAGATTTTCTTCAGCCGCTCATGCACCTGTTCAGGGGTAAGGGTTTTGAGCATCGGTATGAAAAAATCTCTCTCCTGGACCGGGGAGCGGAACACCCGATCGGCCCTGAGGGAATAGAGGATCTCCCTGGCCAGGCGGCGGGATTCACGGGTGGAGGCCTGGCGGACGGCCTGCTCCAGGTCCGCTTCGATCTGGCGGCGGACCCGGTCGAGCTCCTCCGGCCTGAACCCGAACGACAACGCCTTGCGCAACTCCTGGTCCAGACGCCCGAGGACGTCTTCCCAGTTTTCGGGCCGACAGTCGGCTTCGATCGCCGCGTACCGGAAAGCCCGGAGAAAGATGCCGGAGCCCGCCGAGGCGGAGGTCATTTGGCTGCCGGGGCTGGAAACGATCCGATCCAGCCGGTTCTGCAATAGCCGGTTCGCCACGAGTTCTTCCATCAGTTCCTGCTGAAGCTCCGAGCTATCGGCTGCCGGTTCGCTTCGAACGATCGTCTCGATGGTGACTGTGGTGCTTCCGGCTTCACTTTCGTGGTGATAGAAGGCCTTGTGCCCCTCATGAACCGGAGCGCCGATGTCGGCGAGGGATCGGGCAGGCGCCCTGGCCTTCATTTCGCCGAAGGCTTCCGCTACCAGTTCTTCCGCCAGCGGCAGCTCCACATCACCGACAACGACCACGATCATCCGTTCGGGACGATACCAGGTATCGTAGAAGTCCTTGAAATCGGACCGATCCGCCTCGGCAATGATCCGTTCGTCTCCGATGGGCAGGCGATGGGGCACAAGGGTCTCCTCCATCTCGAACGCCAGAGTCGACACGTAGGTACGATAGCCCGCCGAATCCCGGCTGCGCTTTTCGGCGAGAACGACGCCGCGCTCCCGATCGATCTCCGACTCGAGCAGCAGTGCGCCCTGCGCGTAGTCGCTGAGAACCCGCAGCCCCTTTTCGAGGCTCTCCCGGGATCCCTCCGGAAGCACGACATCGTAGATGGTCTCGGTGAATCCGGTCGAGGCATTGGCATCGGCGCCGAATTGCATCCCGATGCTCTGGAAATACTTCACCAGTTCTCCCGGAGGGAAATGCGTAGTACCGTTGAACATCAGGTGCTCCAGGAAATGGGCCAACCCGAGCTGCCGCTCGGATTCGTGCAGCGATCCGGCCTGCACCACCAGATGCATGACGACCCTGTCCCTGGGCTCCGAATTGGGCATCAGCACGTATCGAACGCCTGAAGGCAGACGGCCGAAGCGGACGCCGGGATCCGGTTCGAGGTCGCTTCGTTCGTGGGGCCAGTCCGCGATGAAGCCGAGATCCTCCGCACCGGCAGACCCCGGCGGGACGAGCCAGCCGATGCCGGCGACCAGAAGCGCAATACACGGCGCGAACCACATCAGCCGCGCCCTACCCGTCTCCCGAGGGCTGTTTCCGGCACAATTGGATTGCATAAGCCCGACCTCCGGTGTCATACTGTTTGAATTGGAAAGGCAAGGGTTCCAAGCGGAAGCAGAAAGGTAATACCCTGTGCTCCGAAGGCAATGGCGCAGGCAGCGGCCCGCTGCCGCCCCGGCGTCGGCGCCGCCGCGCTCTCGAAAAAAGCCACAGCCTATGCCGTCGTGATGACGGATAGGCTGTGTGCAATGCCCCGGATCACCGACTCAGAGCGCATTCCCCGATGAACGGGGAAGGTGATTCCCCGGGCTGCAGCGGAAGAACATCCTTCGGAAGGCCCGTCGGCCGATGAACGCGTCGAGGAGACTACTTTTTGACGTAAACGCCTCTGGATTTCGCTTCGATCATTCCCCGTGTGGACAGCTTGTAAAGCGCGTTGCTGAGCTGCCGGGGCGATAGGCCGGTTTTCTCCTTAAGCTTGGAGATGGTGGCGCCGTTCCGTGAGCGGCGGACCACGTCATAAACGGCATCCAGAACGGTCGGTTTTTTGCCTGCCGCGGCCGTCGCAGCCGCTTTTTTAGGAGCCGCGCTCTTCGCCCCCCTTTTGGCTGCGGACTTCTGCGGGGCGGCGGACGCTTTGGCGACCTGCGTCTGGAGCCGTTCTACTTTCTTGGAGAGTTTGTTCAGCTCCTTGGTGACGGCCTTGAGTTGCTCCTGCAATTTCTTCATCTGCCTTGACCTCCTTTTAAGATGTGACGTATACGGCGGCTAGCGCGATACTAAGACACCGATTTTTGAAAGTCAACTACACCGAAGTAAAAAAGAGAAGGAGTTTTCCAGCCTGATGCAGATCTCCTATGAGAAAGAACTCAACCCGCGGCAGATCGAAGCCGTCACCCACCTCGAAGGGCCGCTGCTCGTGATCGCTGGCGCGGGCAGCGGCAAAACGAGGACGCTGACCTACCGCGCGGCGAGGCTCGTCGAATCGGGCGTATCTCCAGCCTCCATTCTGCTGCTAACCTTTACCCGAAAAGCCGCGGAAGAAATGCTGAAGCGGGCGTCGGCGCTTCTGGACGCTCGATGTCGCCAGATCGCCGGCGGGACGTTCCACTCCTTCGCCAATTCGGTTCTCCGGCGATTCGGCCGCCGCATCGGGTTCGATCCGGGCTTTGTCATCATCGATCGGCCCGACGCCGAAAATCTTATCGGCATGATCGTGAAGGACGCCGGGATCAGGCCCGCCTATGGCTCGTTCCCCAAAAAGAAAACCCTGATGGACATCTTCAGCAAGGCCGCCAACAAGAGCAAAAGTCTCGAAGAGACATTGATGGGCGACTATGCGCACTTCCGCCACCTCTCTACCGTCATCGCCGAGTTGCACGCCACCTATCAGAACGTCAAGCGGGAGCAGCGCTTCATGGATTACGACGACCTGCTGATCAACCTGAGGGATCTGCTCGACCAGGACGAGGAGGTCCGCCGAACCCTTCATGACCAGTACCGCTATGTGATGGTGGACGAGTACCAGGATACCAATCCCGTTCAGGCGGAGATCGTAAGGCTCGCCACCGGGCCCCATCGAAACGTGATGGTCGTGGGGGACGACTCCCAGAGCATCTATTCCTTCAGGGGAGCCAACTTCCGGAATATCATGGATTTTCCCCGCCTTTTCCCGGGAACGCACATCATCAAACTGGAAGAAAACTACCGCAGTACACCGCCGATCCTGTCCGTGACCAACGCCATCATCGACCAGGCCGAAGAGAAGTTTCCCAAGAAGCTCTTCTCGAAACAGCCCGGAGGCAGCCGACCGTCGCTCGTTCACGCCGGAACCGAAAACAGCCAGTCGCGCTTCGTCGTCGACAAGGTCAGGGAACTCCAGCGGGAAGGCGTTCCTCTCGATGATATCGCCGTTCTGTTCAGGGCCGGTTTCCACTCGTTCGACCTCGAGGTGGAGTTGGCCAGGGAAGGCATTCCCTTTGTGAAATACGGAGGGTTCAAGTTTACCGAGTCCGCGCACATCAAGGACATGATCGCCCACTTGCGCGTGCTTCTCAATCCGAACGACCGGCTTTCCTGGCTCAGAATCCTCCTGCTGATCAACAAGGTGGGCCCGACGTCCGCCCAGCGCATCTACGAGGCCGTCGTTGCCCAAAACGCCGGATACAAGGGGCTGGTGACGGCAAAAACCCGTGGGAACATCCCTGCGGGCGTTTCACTTCTCAAAGATCTCTTCGCCGGAATCGACTACCCTGAAATGTCGCCGATACGCATCGGTGAGCGGATTTTCGAATACTATCTTCCTCTGTTGAAAACACACCACGACGATCACCCGAAGCGGGCGCGCGATCTGGAGCAGCTCCTCCTGCTTTTGGAGCGCTATGACAACCTGGAAGACTTCCTGGCGGACATGGCCATAGAGCCGCCCACGGCCAGTCAGGAGAACCGCCTCAGCGTCGACGCGGAAGCCGGTTCGCGCCTGATCCTCTCCACCGTCCATTCCGCCAAGGGCCTGGAGTGGCATACAGTCATGGTGCTCTGGGCCTTGGACGGCCGGTTCCCATCTCAGTATGCCATGGAGACCAGGGAGCAACTCGACGAAGAGCTCCGTCTCATGTACGTGGCCGCCACCCGCGCGCGGGAGAACTTGTACTTTCTCTGCCCGGGTCAGTTCTATGACCGGACGACGGGAACCTACCTCAGCAGGCCTTCACGATTTCTGGAGATGATTTCAGAGGAGCTGCTGGCCCGTGAGGCGGGGGATATCTGGTAGGCAGTATCCGATGGGATGCGGAAATGCGCAAATCCGGGGAAGAGCGGAGATCATGCCGTACTCGGTTACTTCGCCAGGAAGGCCCACCATATGAACCAGGCGCACGCGCCGCAGGCCGCGGCCGCGGTGAGGTACCCCTTGAAGTCGATGGGCTTCCTGGCCCACCCGGTGTCATCCACCTCCCCAACCCGCTTTCCGCAGACATCACAACGGTTCGCCTGGACCTGGAGGTAGGTGTAGCAGAAAGGGCATTTTTTCGTCGTCACGGTGTAGGTCCGAGATGTAGAATTCCGCTTTTCCCTGGCCATGCTGCTCTCCCCCCGGTCGGCGTGGAACGGCTATTCGAGGAATCCCTTCTCGATGACGATTTCACTGCGCTGCCGGGCAGCTTCGAGCCACGAGGTATAGGCTTCGATCTGTTTGCGCTGCAGCAACTGAGACTGGATCATCGCCTTCTCATTCTCGAACTCGGCTGGATCGGGCAGATTACGGGCCTTGAATCGCAGGAGGTAGTACCCGCTGCGGCCGTTGACGACTTCGTCGACGAGCGGCTTGCCCTCGGACAGCGAAAACGAGGCTTCCGAGAATACGGGATCGAAACCCACTTCTTCTACGGAATCGTTTCTTCCAAAGAAGCCGGTTTCCACGATGGCCTTTCCGGCCGCCCGTGCAACGGATTCCAGCGACTCTCCCGCTTTGACCTTTTCCAATGCGGCCGATGCGGCTTGGGCGGCGTTTTCTTTCTGCTTCCGGTTCTTGAGGTCCTCCTCGACACGACTCCGCACCGACGCCAACTCCGGAATCGCGGCCGGCTTTTGCTCCGTAACCTGGATGAGATAATAACCGTCCGGAAACTCTTCGACTTCGCTGATCTCCCCGGCATCCATGTCCAACGCGATCTGGGCGAACCGGCCCGCCTCGACCAGCCCCTGGGGGCCTTCGGATCCGAAGAAATCCGTGGTCATCAGCTCCGCTTTGAAGGATTCGGCAATGGCCGGCAGTTCGGCGTCGTCATAGGTGGCGTCATAGGCATCCTGGGCAGCATCGTAGGCAGTCAGCTTCGCCTTGCGCTCGGTCAGGGTGTCGCGAATGCGGTCCGCGGCCTCTTCCAGCGACACGGTGGCCTCGGGCGTTCTGTTCTCCACCTTGATCACATGCCACCCGAACTGGGTTCTCACGGGCGCGCCGATCTCGCCGGGCTCCATGGAGAATGCCTGGTCCTCGAAAGGCTTGACCATGGCTCCCCTGGCAAACGATCCGAGGTAGCCCCCGGCATCCCGGGTGGGGCCTTCGGAGTGGGCCTTGGCCAGTTCGGCAAAGTCCTCTCCGCCCTGGGCCTTCTCATAGATATCTTCGGCCTTTTTCCGCACGGACTCCACCGTCTCGTCGTCGGCGTTCGGATCCACCTTCAACAGAATGTGCCGTGCCTCGACGCTTTCGGGCTTCGCGAATTCCTCCGGGTTTTCGGCATAATATTCGGCGATCTCATCTTCGTCCACCGTGACGCCCGCGCGGTAGTTGTCGGTTCTGAAGGCAATATACCGTGCCTTGACCTGGGCTTCGGTCTTGTAGTTTTCAGAGTTCTCACGGTAATAGTCGGCAATCTCCTCCTCTGAAACCGAAACGTCTCCGAATTCAGAGGCGGTAAACCGCAGATATTCCACATTCACCAAGGCATTCCGCCAGTCGTACCACTCGCGGGCCTCGCTCTCGGAAACCCTGACGCCCTGGACGACGAAGTCGGCGAGCCTGCGGACCATGATCGCCTGACGCTGGCCGGCTTCGAAAGCCTCCGGCGTCAGCCGGTTGCTGGCGAGCACCCGGTTGTACTGGCGGGCATCGAAAACGCCATCGACGCGAAACGCCGGTATGTTCTGGATCGAGGCCGTAAGCTCCTCGTCGCTGACCTTGATGCCCATCTTCCTGGCTTCCTGCAGGATCACCTGCTCGTCCACCAGCTGGTTCACCGCCTGGGACCTCAGGTTGAGCATACGGATGGTGTCCTCATCGAGCCGCCCGCCGAAACGCGACCGCATCTGCTCGACCAGGTTCTCGTAGACCCGTCCGTAGTCATCGAGCGATATCACCTCGCCGTTGACCGAAGCGACCTGGTTGGCCCTGTCCGACCGGTTGGTGCCGACGCCCCAGAGCACGAAGACAATGATGATCACGCCGAACAGGATCTTGATGATGAGGCTGCCTGCATTTTTCCGCATTGCACTGAGCATGGAATGTCCTTTGTCCTTTCGCCTGCATAAGGGCCTGCATCCGCGCCGTGTCAACCAGGGGAGGATGATTCAAGGCAAGGAAGCGGCGGCTCCCGGCCCCAAGCGCGTTCAAACCCTCCGGGGATGGCCGGAACGGCAGGGGGGTATTCCGGCACCCGCCCTGATATCGAAACGCTTTACTATTTATAAAGGTAGGAATTTGTCAATAGGGAGAAGGTGTTGCCCGGGATCGACCGTCCGGTGGCCGCGGCAGTAAAATAAGGTTGACAGACCGTCGGCACCCTGATATCAGACACCACTCGAATCACGGGGCTGTAGCTCAGCTGGGAGAGCGCATGACTGGCAGTCATGAGGTCAGGGGTTCGATCCCCCTCAGCTCCACCATAGTGAAATCAAAGGGTTAGCCAACATGGCCGGCCCTTTTTTCATTGGGGAAATCTTCGGCGGGTGCGGATGGGGAACAACCCCCAGGAGGGTTTTCCCATTCCCTGTTCAATGCTTCCCACCACCGGTCAGCCACCGGCCAGTTTCACCTTGTAGCCCTGCTTCGTCAGTTCCGTTTTCAGGGTTTCCCGATGGTCTCCCTGAATAAGGATGACGCCGTCCTTCACGGACCCCCCGGTACCGCACAGGTTTTTCAACCCTGAGGCAATCTGCTTGAGTTCGGCATCGCTTTCCTGGAAGCCGGAGAGGGTCGTGACGGTCTTGCCTCCCCGGCCCTTCACCTCACGCTTGACTCGAACGATGCCGTCGCCGGCGTCCCTATGATCCGCTTTCGTTTTTCTTTTTCTTTTACAGACGCACTTGGACTGGGGCCGTCCGCAATCGGGGCACATCCGGCCTTGTTCCGTAGAATACACCAGGGCTGAGTCAATCATTGATCTTATCCCTCAGTTTCCCTGAGCACTTGAAGGTGACCACCTTCCTGGGCCTGAGCATCAGGTCTTCGCCGGTGGCCGGATTTCTGCCCTTGCGCTCGCCCTTCTCGTTCACGCAGAATTTTCCGAACCCGGAAACCAGAACGTCGTCGCCGGATTCCAGCGACCGCTTGATGATTTCAAGCAGGGATTCGACGATTTCCAATGCTTTCTTCCGGGTGAATCCGGTTTCCGCCATAATGGATTCGACCACTTCGGCTTTCGTGTAAGTCATGGGAGCTCCAATGGAATTTCGGGTGTAGGGTTGCGAAGTGCCCGCCAACGTTTTGCCGAATCAAAGACTACGTAAGTCCAAGGACCGTCGAGGGCCCTCGGAATTTCTTTTTGCGTGACTCGTGGATACGATTCCTCGTGCCGCCCCGGCCTGAACCGCCGAATGTCCCCGGAATCCTCGTTCTTCATCGGCAGTTCCAATTGAATGCTGAACCCGCGCTGGAATCAGCGCTCGCTGTTCAGGATCTCCTGCCGGTCGACGGACCGCCTGTCGAAACCGCTGCTGCCGTCATGGCACCTGAAAGGCGCCGGAGTCCTCTTTTTCGAATCGGACACGCCCGCGCCTCGAAGATCGAGCGCGGATGGACACCAGCAGGATATCATGAGAGACTTATTGACAGATCACAGCAAGTTTTTCAAACATAGGATTGAAATCGTTTCCCGAAGGCCCGCCTTTTCCGGGAAGCCTTCTTCCGGAAGACGCGGGGCAGGTGGAATCCACCCTCCAGCGCTTCTCCCCTGGAGGGATTCAAGAGTTCAGATCAGGAGGATGCTATGGAATCCAGAATTGCCAAGGCCATCGGGCTCAAATTCTCTCCCGTTGCAGTGGTCCTGGCGGACGACAAGCCTGACAATGCCCTGCAGTTCAAAAAAGGAAGGTGGGGCTGCGTCATGTTCATGTTCGCCAATGCCGCGAAAAACAAGACCGCGGCATTTGACGCGGAAACCTATGGCTGCTGGGGCGGCGGCGTGGGGCTTGGATTCGGGAACGCCTACGTGGAGTTTCCGGGCGGCGTCGAGTGCTTTGCCCACTTTCTGTCTTCCGGAAATCTGACGTCGGAAAAGGGAAAGGAAATCGCCAAGGCCATGGAAGGCGCCGCGGGAAAGGAATTTGTCGATAACTTCCTGAAAGGCGAAGGCTACGTCAAGACGCCCGACTTGGTGAAACAATGGATCGAAGAAATCCCCATCACGCAGGTGAAGTCCGCCTATGTGCTGTTCAAACCCCTGAGCGAAATCGACGCCACCGGCGAACGGCCTGAAAGCGTCGTTTTCCTGGCCGATCCGGACCAGCTGTCCGCGCTGGTCATTCTGGCCAACTATGGACGAGAGGGCATGGAAAACGTCATCATCCCCTGGGCCGCGGGGTGTCAGACCATCGGCATCCTTCCCTATCGGGAAGCCAGGTCCGGGAAGCCCCGGGCAGTGGTGGGGCTTACGGACATCTCCGCCCGAAAGTACGTTCGCACCCTTCTCGGATCGGAATACCTGTCGTTCGCGATGCCATGGGAGATGTTCCTCGAAATGGAGAGTCACGTCGAGGGAAGCTTTCTGGAGCGGCATGTCTGGCACTCACTGATGGAATCGAAGGCGTGACCGCCCCAGGGGTGCGCCCCGCCGCCAGGCGGATCGGCGCGAAACCGGCGATCGGAGTTCACCACCCGGCCGCCGTGGCTGTCCGCCATCACGCAACCGCATGATCCCAAAGGATCCGGCAGGAGGAGAATTCATGGAGATACCCAAGGCGAAAAAACTGGAAATGCTCCGGTCGCTGCTGTTGGCCCGCAGGTTCGAGGAAGCGCTCACGGATCTTTGCAAGATCGAGGGAAAGATACCCGGGATGATGATTCTGTGCACCGGCCAGGAGGCGGTCGGCGCCGGCGTCTGTGCCGCGCTCGAACCGGAGGACGTGATCATCACCAACCACCGCAGCCACAGTCACCTGCTGGCCAAAGGGGCAGATCCGAAATCCCTGATGGCGGAAATCTTCGGGAAAAGAACCGGCTGCAACAAGGGCAAGAGCGGGACACTGCACCTGGCCGTGCCGGAGATCAATGCCCCCTGTACGACGACCGTGGTCGGCGGGGGCCCTCCGATTGCCGTCGGCAGGGCATTTGCCCAGCACTACCGGGGAGAAAAGCACGTCACCGTCTGCTTCATCGGGGACGGCGCTGCCAACGAGGGCTCCTTTCACGAAGCCCTCAACCTGGCAAGCGTATGGAAGCTGCCCGTGATCTTCGTGTGCGAGAACAATCTTTACGCCGGAGCCCAGCGCTATGAGCAGCACACCAGGGCGCGGAACATCGCCGATCGGGCCACCGGGTATGCGATGCCGGGAGTGGTGGTCGACGGTAATGATGCACTCGCGGTTTACGCCTCCGCGGTCGACGCCAGACGGAATGCCGTTTCCGGAGAGGGGCCCACGCTCATCGAATACAAGACCTACCGCTGGCGGGGCCACGGCGAAAGCGATCTTCAGGTCTATCAGCCCAGGGAGGAAATTGCGGCATGGCAGGCGACATGCCCGATTCCGAAGCTGCGCGCCGACCTGCTCGACGAAGGGATTGTCGGCGCCGAAGAGCTGCGGAAGATGGAGGTCCGCATCGAAGCCATAGTGAATGATGCCATCCGCTTCGCCGAGGAAAGCCCCTACCCGGAGCCGCGCGAGGCCCTCGAGGACGTTTTCGCATAGACCGACTGCCTGGGGGAGGAAGTTTCCCCGCCAACTCAACGAAAGGATCTCCGCCATGCTGCAGATAGGAATGGGACAGGCCGTGAACCAGGCATTGAGGGAGGAGATGACGATGGATCCCGATGTCTTCATCGCCGGAGAAGGTATCGGTGTGGGCATCTATGACAGTCCCATGCTTCCCACGGCGGGCCTGCTCAAGGCATTCGGCCCTGAGCGCGTCAGGGACACGCCGGTTTCGGAGGCGGCTATCGCGGGACTGGCCGTCGGTGCTTCGGAGGCAGGCCTGAAACCGGTGGTGGAGATCATGTTCAACCCCTTCTTCACCCTTGCCTCGGACATGATCGTGAACCATGCCGCCAAGCTGCGATACCTGTCGGGCGGAAAGTCCTCCTTTCCCCTGGTGGTTCGCATGAAATCAGGCGCCGGTTTCGGCGCCGGGTGTCAGCACTCCCACAACCTGGAGGCCTGGGTGGCCCACTGCCCCGGGCTGAAGGTGGTCATGCCCGGCACCCCGGCCGACGCGAAGGGCCTGCTCAAGTCCGCCATCCGGGACCCGAACCCGGTTGTTTTCATCGAGGACATGACGCTCTATTTCATTCCCGGACCGGTCCCCGAGGAGGAGTACCTGATCCCCATCGGGAGGGCCGACGTCAAACGGCAGGGCAGGGATGTCACGGTGGTGACGTGGTCCAAGATGTTGGGGGTGGCGCTGAAGGCAGCCGATCGGATGGCCGGAGAAGGCGTCGAGATGGAGATCGTGGACCTTCGAACCCTGGTGCCTCTCGACAAGGAGACGATTCTTTCATCTGTGCGCAAGACCGGACGCCTGGTCGTCCTGCACGAGGCCACGCGTACCGGCGGTTTTGGCGGCGAGGTCGCCTCCGTGGTAATGG
The DNA here is from genome assembly GCA_049366795.1 of Desulfobacterales bacterium. GTDB lineage: Bacteria > Desulfobacterota > Desulfobacteria > Desulfobacterales > UBA5852 > CALNZV01. The sequence goes on along the minus strand of JBMNCP010000043.1, from coordinate 173,536 downwards.
AGGAGGCCTTCGACAGCCTGAGAGCTCCCCTGCGCCGCGTGACCGGCCCGGACATCCCGGTACCGGTCAGCCCGCCCCTGGAGCGCTTTTACATCCCCGACGAGGAGCAGCTGATTTCGGCGGTAAGGGAGATCCTCTAGCCGGGAGGCCGAATCCCTATTCCCGAATTTGTCTTGAAAATCAATACGAAACTGGTGCAGGATCAAACCAGTGCTCTTCGCCGGCCGATGGAAGTGCCGAATGGATCGGGATGACCGGCGGTGAGGTTCCCGCTCCAGACAATAGGCCATCGGCCGTCGAATGCCGCTGTTTCTTCGAACAAGCCAGGTTGATCCGGGAAGATACCGGGACTCCGATGGCAGCAGCCCTGCCGTTGGACAACGAATGCGAACAGGGTCGCAGTTCAACCCCAGCCACACCCATCTGAATTCACCAAAAGGAGGCGCCATGAAGACACGTGTGCTGTTGACAGGAATGCTCCTGGGAATCGCCCTGACAGGATGGATCTGCGCCGGGGCTGGTGCCGAGGAACTGGCCAAGGAACAGATCCTGAACATCGCCTTCGATGCCGGGGATGCCAAGAGCCTCGACCCCCACCGGGCGGCCAGCACGGTGGACCGGTCCACGGTGGATCCCGTTTTCAACGGTCTGGTGCGCTACCCCCATGGCAATCAGGTCGAGGTGGAACCGGATCTGGCCGAGAGCTGGGAGACCTCCGAAGACGGCAGAACCTGGACCTTCAAACTCCGTAAGGGAGTGATGTTCCATCCCTTTTCAGGGCAGCCCGAGGGCTACGAGATGACGTCCGAAGATGTGGTCTATTCCCTCGAGCGGGCCGCCAATCCGGATTTTTCTTCCTACGCCGGCCAGTACTCCGGCATCTCGTTCGAGGCCGTGGATCCTTATACGGTTCGGATCGAAATCGATCAACCCATCTCCAGCTCCCTGTTTCTGGCCAAGTTCGCGAATTATGCGGGCGGCTTCATCGTCTCCAGGAAAGCCATCGAGGCGATGGGCAACGAGAGGTTCCAGACCCATCCGGTCGGTACCGGTCCCTTCAAGTTCGAATCCTACACACCCGGGCAGCAGGTCGTTCTGGCCGCCAACCCCCACTATTTTCACGGCAAGCCCATTCTGGAGAAAGTGGTCCTCAAGTACATGCCCAACGTCAGCTCCCGTGAGTTCGGGCTGCGGACCGGCGAGCTCCACATCATCGAGGGCCTGAACGAAAGCAAGTGGGTGGAGCAGATCAGCACCTTTCCGGAAGTGTCGGTCACCACCTTCGGTCCCTGCGAGACCCAGATGCTCCACATCAACATGGCCAACGAGGTTTTCAAGGACATCCGGGTCCGGCGGGCGCTCGCTTATGCCATCGACCGGTCGGAGGTCGCCGCCTTCATGGGCGAGAGCCTCGCCGAACCCATCTATTCCGGAGCCATGGCCCCCCCGGCCGTGGGCGCCCTGACGAAAGAGGAAGCCGAGGCCGCGGGCGCTGTGTTCGACGGGGACATCGAGAAAGCCAAGGCCCTGCTCGAGGAGGCCGGCAAGTCCGATCTCAGCTTCGAGGTCATCATCAGCGAAATGGCCACCAGCTACCGAAAGCCCATGATCGCCCTTCAAGCCCAGGTCAAAAAAGCCGGCATCGACATGAAGCTCAAGGTGGTGGACCACGCCTCCTTCCACAGCCTGATCCGCCAGGATGCCAGTCCGATGGTCTACTATGCCTGCTGGCGTCCCAACACCGATGTCTTTCTGACCCTTTTCTACCACAGCGCCTCCGAGGTGGTGAAAGGCAAGAAGCCGGACACCAACTTCTCCCATTACGGCGGAGTGGATGCCGACGGAGACGGCAAGGTGGACGCCATCGACGCGCTGATCGAAGAGGCCCGCTTCGAGATGGACGACGCCCGGCAGACCGAGCTCTGGAAGGAAGCCCAGATCCAGGTGCTCAAGAACGCGGCGGTCGTGCCGATCATCCGGCTCAAGTACGCATTTCCCATGAAGTCCTACGTGGACCTGGGGCACCCGCTGGAATTCAGCTGGCAGACCTATTCCCCCCAGATCACCGAAAAGACCCGGATATTGGCGCACTAGGGCGGCTCCGCACACCGGTGCAGCCCTGAAGGCCCGCATCCATACTTGACCTAAAAGGAGAATCCGGATTCGACGCACGGGGATTCGCGCTGCCGCCGGGTGAACCCCCGCATTCCGGATTCTCCTAGACCACGGGTACCCGTCCATGCTGAAATACGCGATCCGGCGTTTCCTTCAGAGCATCCCCATTCTGCTGATCGTCCTGACTCTGGTTTTCGTGGTCGTGCGTGTGCTGCCGGGAGACCCGGCCGTGGCGGCTCTCGGGGATTACGCCAGCAAGGAGGCGGTCGAAGCCCTGAGGGAGAAGCTCGGGCTCAACGACCCCCTCTGGCTCCAATACGTCAAGTTTCTGGGGAAACTGGTCACCGGCGACCTGGGCGCCTCGGCGATAACGGGCTATTCCGTTGCCCGGCAGGTCGCGCAGGTGCTGCCCTATACGTTGATGCTGACCTGCTGCGCCATCCTCTTCGGATACGTCCTGGGAATCCCCCTGGGCATATCCGCGGCCGTCCACCGCAACCAATTCATCGACTACTTCAACCGGATCTTCTCCCTCCTGGGGTTGTCCGTGCCGGCCTTTTACCTGGGGATCCTCCTGATACTGGTCTTTTCCATCATTTTTCCGATCTTTCCAGTGGTGGGGGGCGGTAATTTCTGGGACCTCAAGGACAATCTGAGGCACCTCGTGCTGCCCGGCCTTTCCCTGGGGCTGCTCATGACGGCCTACGTGACCCGGATGACCCGTTCGTCCATCCTGGACGTTCTCCGGGAGGACTACGTGCGAACGGCCCACGCCAAGGGCGTGCTGGAGCGGCTGGTCCTCTACAAGCATGTCCTCCGGAATGCCCTGATCCCGATCGTCACTTTGGGGGGGCTTTACGCGGTGGTGCTCATCGGATCGTCCGTCATGGTGGAGATCGTCTTCTCCCGGCCCGGGCTGGGCAAGCTCATGGTGGGCGCCATCAAGCAGCGGGACTACACCACTCTCCAGTCCGTGATGGTCATCTATGCGGTGATCGTGGTCCTGATCAACCTGATCACGGACCTCATCTACGGCCTCATCGATCCTCGGATCAAATACGACTGATGCCGGGGCGGCAGGCGCCCCGCCTTCCGGAATCGCGGGCGCCAAAGTGCCGACAGGAATTGCCATGGCAGAATCCACCGAATTTATCGCCGTCGATGCCGGGTTGCCTGTCGACATCTCCCACAAGCGCAGAATGTGGGCGGCATTCCGCCGAAACAAGACCGCGTTGTTCGGCGGCATCATGGCCGTCGTCATCGTTCTGGTCGCGATATTCGCCCCGGTCCTGGCGCCATACGATCCCCTCGATCAGGATGCAGTGAATCGGTTGAGCGACGGCAGCGCCGAGCATTGGCTCGGTACGGACGATTTCGGGAGGGACGTGTTTTCGAGAATCATATGGGGCAGCCGGGTATCCCTGATCATCGGCCTGGTTTCGGTACTGGCGGGACTCGTGGCCGGGACCGGAATGGGTATGGTGGCGGGCTATTACGGCGGGAGGGTGGAAACGCTCGTCATGCGGGCGGTGGATGTGCTCATGTGCTTTCCGGACCTGATTCTGGCCATCGCGGTCACCGCGGTCCTGGGATCGAACCTCTTCAACCTGATCGTCACCATCGCCATCGTCATGACGCCCCGCTTCGCAAGGCTCTCCCACGGCCAGCTGCTCAAAATGAGGGAAAGCGAGTACGTCATCGCGGCCCGGGCGATCGGCGCAAGAGTCCCGCGGATCATCGTCCGCCACATCTTTCCCAACATCTTCGGCGAGTTGCTGGTGGCCGGGACGCTCTGGGTCGGGGTGGCCATCCGCCTGGAGGCCAATCTGGCCTTTATCGGACTGGGCGTACAGCCTCCCACGCCCACATGGGGGAACATGATCCGGGAGGGCGTGGACGTGCTGATCAATGCACCGGGTATTTCCGTGTATTCCGGTCTGAGCATCCTGATCACCATTCTGGCCTTCAATACCCTGGGGGACGGCATCCGGGACATGATCGATCCCCGGTTGCGTGGGGAGTGACCCGGAGCCGACCTAAAGGAAAAGGATTTGGAAACGCCCCTGCTGGAAATCAAGGATCTGAAAACCCATTTCCGTACGGAGGAGGGCATTGCCCGCGCCGTGGACGGTATGGACATGAGCATCGACCGCGGCGAGACTCTGGGCGTGATCGGGGAATCCGGCTGCGGCAAGAGCGTGACGGCCCTGTCGGTCATGCAGTTGATCCCCCGGCCGCCCGGCCGGATCGTGCAGGGAGAGATCCGATTCAAGGGAGAGGACCTGCTGAAGAAGACGCCGGTTGAAATGCGCAGAATCCGGGGGAACGAGATCGCCATGATCTTTCAGGAGCCCATGACGTCCCTGAACCCGGTGTTTACCATCGGCAACCAGATCTGCGAGGCGATCATCCAGCACCAGCGTCTCGACAAGGCGGCGGCCAGGGAAAAGGCGATTGAGAGCCTCCGGCACGTCGGCATCCCCCTTCCCGACAAACGCATCGACGAGTATCCCCACCAGATGAGCGGCGGCATGCGCCAGCGGGCCATGATCGCCATGGCCTTAGCCTGCGAACCGGACCTGCTCATCGCGGACGAGCCCACAACGGCCCTCGACGTCACGATCCAGGCGCAGATTCTCGAACTCATCCGTCGCATCAAGGACGAGTTCGGCATGTCCGTGATGATGATCACCCACGACCTGGGCGTAGTGGCCGAGGTGGCGGATGACGTGGTGGTGACCTATGCGGGCAAGGCCATGGAGTATGCGGATGTCGTCACCGTCTTCAAAAACCCGAAACATCCTTACACCCAGGCGCTTTACAACTCCATACCCCGGCTCACGGACACCCGGAAACGGCGTCTGGAGGTCATCCACGGCACCGTCCCCAACCCCTTGAATTTCCCATCGGGGTGCCGGTTTCACCCCCGATGCAAGTATGCGCTGGATTTCTGCGCGAGGGAATCGCCGCGGCTCGAGATCGTCGGGGAGGGCCACAGGGTGCGCTGCTTCAAGTACAACGCGGAAAAAGGCCGCCATTTCACCCAATAGGGCGACAGTCATGAACGGATCGAACGGCTATCTCCTCGAGGTCACCCACCTGAAGAAGTATTTTCCGATCCGGGGCGGCATCTTTTCCAAGGTGATCAACCATGTCAAGGCGGTGGACGGCATCAGCTTTGCCATGCGGTCGGGCGAGGTCCTCGGCCTGGTGGGGGAGTCCGGCTGCGGAAAGACCACCGCCGGCCGCGTGGTGCTGGGACTGATGCCGCCCACCGAGGGAGAGGTCCGCTTCGAGGGTACCGATATTTTCAGCCTGAGCCGGGAAAGACTGCGGCGGATCCGGCAGTATATGCAGATCATCTTCCAGGATCCCTACGCATCCCTGAACCCCAGGATGACCGTGGAGGGGATCATCGGCGAGCCGCTGTACATTCATTTCGGCATGAAACCGGCCAGGAAGCGCGAGCGGGTGGCCGAACTGATGAAAACCGTGGGGTTGAGCCCCGACTACATGAAACGCTATCCCCACGAGTTCAGCGGCGGTCAGCGGCAGCGCATCGGCATCGCCAGGGCGCTCGCGCTCGGCCCCAAGCTCATCGTCTGCGACGAAGCGGTGTCGGCGCTCGACGTTTCCATTCAGGCTCAGGTCATCAACCTGCTCGAGGATCTCCAGTCCCAATTCGGCTTCGCCTATCTTTTCATCGCCCACGACCTGAGCGTCATCAAGCACATCTCCAGCCGGGTGGCGGTGATGTATCTGGGCAAGATCGTGGAAACGTCGGACACCGAATCGCTTTACACCCGCCCGCTTCATCCTTACACGGAAGCCCTGCTCTCGGCGGTGCCCGTACCGGACCCGACCCTGAAGCGAAAGCGGATCATGCTCGAAGGAGACGTGCCCAGCCCGATCCATCCGCCATCGGGCTGCCGGTTCCGGACGCGCTGTCCGTTTGCCGAGGCGATTTGCGCCGAGCTGGAGCCCCCTCTGGCCGACATTCATGAAGGCCACGCGGCGGCCTGTCATTTCATCGAACCCGGACAGAAATGCGGACTGAGCGGGGCCCTGTTCGAAGCCTGACGGCTATGGGAGAGGATCATTATGAAGACAGGTGCGTTCAGCCTGGTCGAAACCGCATGGCGCGCGGGCGTGGAGCTGTGCTTCGCCAATCCGGGGACCACCGAGATGCCCGTGGTCGAGGCACTGGATCGTGTGCCGGGGATTCGGGCCGTGTTGGGGCTGTTCGAAGGCGTCTGCACCGGCGCCGCCGACGGATGGGCGCGAATGACGGGCCGGCCCGCCGCGACGCTGCTGCACCTCGGGCCGGGTTTTGCCAACGGCATCGCCAACCTGCACAACGCCCGCCGCGCACGCACGCCGGTCGTCAACTGGATCGGCGATCACGCCGTGCGGCACCTCGAATTCGACGCGCCGCTCACCTCGGACATCGCGGCCCTCGCGGGGAGCGTGGGCTGGACGCGCACTGTCAGATCCGCAAATGAAACGGCCGAGGCGAGCCTCGCAGCCGTCGAAGCGGCATCGGGTCCGCCAGGCCGCGTGGCGTCGCTGATCATTCCGGCCGACTGCCAATGGGAGCCGGGGTCCGAACCGCTCGCGCCCCCCCTTCCCCCGACGTTACGCGAACCGACGAATCCGGCGATCCGGCAGGCGGCAAATCTGCTGCGAAAGGACCGAAGCGGTATCCTGCTCGGCGGAAATGCGCTGACCGAGCGCGGTCTTCAAGCCGCCGCACGGGTGTCGGTTGCCACCGGATGCGGCATCTGGATCGAAACCTTTCCTTCCCGGCAGGAGGCCGGACGTCACCTGCCTCGATTTCCCTCGCTTCCCTATTTTCCGGAAAAAGCCAGCAAAGCCCTTGCGGGGATATCCTGCCTGGTGTTGGCCGGCGCGGTCGATCCGATCGCCTTCTTTGCCTATCCGGACCGGCCCTCGCGGTTGGCGCCCGACGGCGCGACGATTTGCAGCCTGGCAGACCCGGATACCGGTGTCGACGCCGCCCTCGCCCTCGAGATGCTGGCCGGGGAGCTGCATGCGCCGGAGGCCGCCGTTCCACAACGACCCATAGCCGCCTTCACCCCCGCCGGCCAGCCGATCCACCCGGACACCTTGTGCATGGCGATCGCGGCGGCCATCCCTGAAAATGCGATCGTCGTGAACGAGGCGGCCACCACCGGCTCGGCCTGGACGGCGGTGCATGCGGCCACCGCGGCGCCGCACACCACGCTCTCTCTTACGGGCGGCGCTATCGGGCAGGGCCTGCCCAATGCGCTCGGCGCCGCCATCGCCTGCCCGGACCGGCGCGTCATCGCATTTCAGGCCGACGGAGGCGGTCTGTACACTGTCCAGGCACTCTGGTCGATGGCACGCGAAGCCGTGGACGTCACCATCGTCGTGTGCGCGAACCGCCGATACCGAATCCTTCAGACCGAACTGGCGCGCGCCGGCATTGTCGATCCCGGCCCCAAGGCACAGGCGCTCACCGAACTCACGAACCCGGTGGTCGACTGGACGGCCATTGCAAAGGGATTCGGCATGCCGGCGAGAAGCGTCCGAACCGACAGCGAATTCGACGATGCCCTCCGACGCTCGCTGGCCGAACGAGGCCCCGGCCTCATCGAGGCCGTGCTCGCCTGACGGAATATTCAAAAGTCCCGGCGTTTGGCCGAGCTCAAACTCCGGCCGTGGACGATGACGGCTGTCGGGTAGATGCGGTTTCGGAGAGAGAGTCGGGACCGTTCATCCGCAGCAGCAGGAGGCATTCTCCTTTCCCTTGATCCAGCTTTGAATGATGTAGCTGGCGCAACCGACGCCCGGCGTGACCCGGATGGCTTCCGTCGGACAGTTGTTGGCGCATGCGCCGCATTCCATGCACCCGTCCCGGTCCACGACCCTGGCCTTCCGGTTTTCCAACACCAATACGGCATGGGGACAGACTGCGGTACACATCCCGCAACCGACGCACGCCCCCGGTTCCAGGACAAGAGTGGCCACATTGTCGATATATCGAAACGTCTTCATAGATTTCAGCCCTCCGGAGCAGAATCAGAAACCGGCCCCGATCCAGGCCAGCGCCGCCACTCCCAAGGCGGCGGCCTGGAGCGGGATGGCCTTTCGCATTTCAGTTTCGACTCCGGTGGGTGAGGTGAAGGGAGTCGACCCTGTAAAATTCATGGCCAGAAAGCTGCTGACCGCCACCGTGAAGAGAAACAGGGCCGGCAGTTCCAGCGCCGCCGCATGCCGCCACTGCCACAGCAAAACCAGGAGGCCTGCACCGACCCCCGTAAAGGCGCCTTTGAGCGCAAAGGCGCGGCCCGGCAGCCATGGCAGCAGCAGTGGTGCGGCCACCGCCCCGGCTGCGACTCCGGCGACAGCGGCTGAAAGCGCCATGCCGCTGCGGGCTGCGGCCGCGGAAAAGGAAAAAAATCCTGAGCCGAGCCCCGAGAGAACGAACACGCTCAGGATCAGCCAGAGAAAAGGCTTGGCCAGGTTGTTGATCTCAACGGGAACCAGCACCAACCGCTCCATGAGACCGAAGGTGACCTGCCGCATGGCCGGCGAGGCAGCCATCCCGGCATCCAGAAACGCCGGGAGGTCTTCCGCACGAATGGGGCCCCAGACGACCTTGAAGCCGCAGCCATTGCTCACCTTGTGCGCCGCCACTCCGGTTGCGCCGAGTTGCGGCACGATGAGCCGCCGGTGGCTGACCACGCCTTCCAGTCCGGTCTCCTTCACCCTGTGAATGATCTCATCGGTCGAAAAGGTTCCCTTCCCCGCCGCGCACCAGACATTGATCCCATGGGTGTCCAGCACCAGGATCCAGAGGTCACGCCCGGAAAGCGCCCGCCGAAGGATATCGAACGTCAGCTTGTAATTGGCGGTGACGATGACGGCCGATTCCGGTCCGGGGCGGCCCACCGCGTAAAGTCCGGGCGCGATCCGATACCGGAGCCGGCCGATTCCGATACGCGCAGCGGCGGCCCCCGTCCAGTCCTGACGACTCCATGCGGTCCTGATCTCGGGAACCCGGCCCGCGGGCGTCTCCTGAAAAGTCTCCACGAAGTGCCACAACGCGTAGCCGGGAATTTCCTCAGAATGCCTGGTTCCGGCCGGCTGCACGCAACATGATACGGACGGCAGTCTCTCGCCAATCGGCGACGGTTTGCTGAAGGATACGCAGTCGCATGAGGAGGCGGCCATAAGGCAGCAGGAGTCCTCTGCATTTGGTGACTTCGTCATTTCTTGATGTGATTTTGAAATCAAGTCGATTCCCTTAGGCGGATTTACGTAGGATGGACAATTCAACGCGCCGGTCAGGTTAACCTTGAAACCGCGTTCCGTCAATTCGGTAATCCTTGGCGCTTGGCGTTTCCGACCGGATTGTTCCTGACCCTGCCACGACGACCTTCATTTGGCCCGGTTTCTATCGAGCAGAAGCCAGGCGGGGTTCAAGGCCTGCGAGCAC
>JBMNCP010000043.1:0-163838 GCA_049366795.1 Desulfobacterales bacterium | reverse complement strand
CGAGGAATGAGGCGTACTCCGGTACGCCGCAGTGACGAGGGGTGAAGCGTAACGCCGACATCGGGCCGGGCGCTCGATGGAACCGATCCGGCCGACGGTTTCGTGAGCGGCCCGAGATCAAGGCTTGCGAGCACCGAGGAATGAGGCGTACTCCGGTACGCCGCAGTGACGAGGGGTGAAGCGTAACGCGGATATCGGGCCGCTCACGAAACCGTCAGGAGAGAATCTCGCGGATCTTCCGGTAGAGTTGATCCGGTGAATAAGGTTTTTGTATAAACCCGTTGCAGCCTCGGGCAAGGATCGAACTGGCCTGGTCCTCGATGCTGTACCCGCTGCACAGCAGCACCCTCACATCCGGATCGATCTCCTTGAGGCGGTTGTAGATTTCCCCGCCGTTGATGCCGGGCATGATGATGTCCAGGATGACGAGATCGATGTTGGAGCGATGCTTCTGGTAGGCTTCCATCGCCGCCTCGCCGCTGTCAGCCGTGATGACGGCATACCCCGCCCGTTCCAGCATGATCCGGCAGGCTTTTAGAATGACGTCCTCGTCGTCGACCAGCAAAATGGTTTCGTCGCCCATGAGGTTCGCGACGTCCGTTCCGGGCAGGACCGCCACCGGCCGCCCGCAGGCGGGCAGATAGATGGAGAAGGTGGATCCTTTTCCCGGCTCGCTTTCCACGTCGATCAATCCATTGTGATTTTTAATGATTCCGAAGGCCGATGCCAATCCGAGGCCGGTGCCTGTCCCGATTTCCTTGGTGGTGAAAAACGGCTCGAAAATGCGTTGACGGGTCGTCTCGTCCATGCCGATGCCGGTGTCCCGGATGGCAATCTGAACGTAACGGCCCGGTTGGAGGTCGTGGGGAATGACCGCCTCGGCGTCGAGGAGCGCGTTGCGGGTCTCGAGGAAGAGATCTCCTCCCCTGGGCATGGCCTGCCACGCATTGATGTAGATGTTCAACAGCACCTGTTCGATCTGCTTCTGATCGACGCTGATGGACCAGATGCCCGGATCGTAGTTTTCGTGGATGGTGATTTCCTTGCGGGTCCGGCCGAACATCTGGCAGGTGGCCTGAACCAGAACGTTGGGGTCGGCAGGCTCGGTCATGTATTTTCCGCCCCTTGCAAATCCCAGAAGCTGACGGGTCAGTTTCGCTCCGCTCTGAACGCACTCCTGGATGTTCCGGACGTATTCGACCAGCTCACTGTCGGCATCGAGGTCGAGCATCATCACCGACACATTGCCCTGGATTCCCATGAGCAGGTTGTTGAAGTCGTGGGCCACCCCGCCCGCGAGCGTTCCCAGGCCTTTGAGACGCTGGGCCTGTTGGAACCGGATTTCCATGCGGCGGCGCTCCTGCTCTGCCTTCACCATCTGGGTGACGTCGTGAACGAGTCCGCGGAAGCCGACCGGCCGATCCGCATTGTCGACCAATAGGGAGGTCGACAGGGCCAGTGTCCGCCGAAACCCATCCTTCCTGACGATTTCGAATCCCGACACCTGGACCGGCTTTCGCTCCTTGAGAATGCGCTCGAATATTCGGGTAATCCGATCCGCCTCTTCGGGCGTGGTGTAGGATTCGGGGGCCATGCCGGTCAGCTCCGGCCGTTCAAAGCCGAGAATCCGGCAAAGGGAATCGTTGAAGAAAGTCAGGCGCCCGTCCAGATCGGTCTCGAAATAACCCTCCTCCATGTCCTCCAGGATGCTTCGGTATTTTTCCTCGCTTTCCCGGAGCGCCGTCTCCGTCTGCTTCCGCTGGTCTATTTCCCTGAGCAGCTGGCGGTTGGCTTCCAGCAGGTTGACCGTCCGGTCCCGGACCAGGAGCTCCAGCCGCTCGCGGTATTCGGACAGCTTCTCCTCGGACTTTTTCCGATCGCTGATGACCCGGAGAGATCCGATGATCTTCTCCGGCCTGCCCGCCTCGTCACGAACCAGAACGGAATTGAGGGAGCACCAGATATCGCTTCCGTCCTGGCCCCTCAGTTTGATTTCGAAATCGGATACCTTGCCTTGTTCCATGAAATGCCGAAGCAGAACTTCCCGATCCTCGGGGTCGCTGTAGAAAGAGATCATCGAGCGGTGGAGCAACGCCTCGCGGGAGATGCCGGTCTGCCGCTCGACGGAGGGGCTGATTTCGAGGATCTCGCCATCGAGACTGGTCTCGTAGTAGATATCCTGGATGTTTTCGAAAATGCCGTGGTACTTGTCCCGGCTCTCGCGGACCGATTCCTTCATCATCGCAAAGGAGTCCGACGTTTCCTGGATCTCCCGATAAATGGAATCCACCTTGAAGGAGGTGGAAAAATCCTCGTTCTTCAAAGCATTGGCTTCTCTCCCCAGGTCGGCCATCGGACGAAGGATCCCCCTGGCGAGCCAGAGACCGAAAAGGGTCGCCACGAGGGATCCGATCAGGGTGAATCCGATGGTGGCGTTGCGGTTAGCCTTGATCGCTCCGATGTAGTCGTCCTCCGGAAGATAGACGCCGATGACCCACGGCCACAGGGTTTCGGAAAAAGGCGTGAACATGACATGGAAGATTCGGCCCTCGTGTTCGAAGCGGCCGAAGCGGGCCTCGTCGATCCGCATCAGGCCCTTGCCATCGAAGGCCCACGGTATCGCCTCGAATGCCTTCCGGGCCAGGATGTCCTCAAGCTCTCCGATCTTGGTGAGCCGATACGCCAGGCCGGCCCCGTCGCTGTTCCGGCTGAGCATTTCCAGGTCCGGGAAGGCGACCACGTCGCCGTTTCGATTCAGAATGAATGCACGGCCGGTTTTTCCGATCCGCAGTTTCGCGATGAAATTCGACAATTCATCGATTTCGATGTCCACGCCCACTGCGCCGCTGAACTTCCGGTCCGGCCCATAGGTCGGGCCTGCGATAGTGATGCCGGGCTTCTTGGAGGTGAAGAAAATGTAAGGATCGGTCCAGACGATGCGTCCTTCGCCCTTGGCACCGATATACCAGGGCCGCTGCCGCGGGTCGTAGGTGTCGTTCTGGAGGCGTTCGGAGGCGATCAGCTTGTGGTCGGCATCCCGCCAGATGAGCCGGGTTTGCTTTAGATTTCCCGAATGAATGTTGATCTTCGTCCTGAAGCAGCCGGAGCACCGCGACTCGTCGCGGCGAACGTCGAAGAAGTCTCCGTTGGGTTCCCCGAAGTAGATGCCGGCGAACTGCGGGTTGACGGCCAGCTGGTCGAAGAAATATCGTTCGAGAATGTCGAACTGCTCCGGTTGGTGCTTTCCGACGACATCGGCCGACAGCAGACGGCGGGTCAGATGCGCGGCGCCCTGTGCATTGGCCAGGTGCTTCTGGGCCTGCTCCATGGCCAGATCGGCGATGTTCCGCATGATGTCCTGGGCGTGCCGATGGAGAACCTTCTGGGAAGAGACGTACGTGGTGGTGATCGTGACGATCTGGGTTGCCCAGATCATCACGAGCAGACCCGAAATCAGTGCCCAGCGTATGGATATCTTCATGGCGTACTCGGCGACGTTCGATCCGTGATTCAGAGCGCGCTCGGATCCGAAGCGGATCAATGCCTTCCGGAAGACTGTTGGATGAAGCGCATCGGATCGTCCGGCAGAGAGCCGGGGTTCCAACAGCCGTACAGGGGAAAATCAACCGTTCAGGTGATTACTATGGCATTGAATTGGGTGTCAACCCGACGGATTCGGCAGAAGCCGCGCACACCGGCCCGCGGCACTGTTTGACGGCCACCCCCGGCAGGCCGTATGCTGGCACCGACGCCACGAGGCATCCGCCGTCCCCTTCGATGCGACCATTCAGGAGGCCCGGAAAATGACTTCCAGTCCCGCAGATCCAATGGATGACCTCATCGACGGCATCCTCCATGAGGCCCATGAGCAGGGTCGATTCACCCTCTATGAACACGAGGTCTACCGCATTCTTGAAATCCTCGACCTTTCCGTCCCCGCCCACCATTTTATCCGGGATCGGGATGATCTCACCGGTCCGCTGCTCGCACGGTTCCCATCGGAGAAAATAGTTCTCAAGGCCTCTGCCCGAGGTCTGACGCACAAGCTCAAGGCCGGGGGCGTCCGCATTGTCCACAAGGATGTCGATTTCGTACGATACTCCTTCGACCGCATGCGCCTGGAACTCGGAGACGCCGGCTATCCGGTCGAGGGCATCCTGCTCACGGAGTGGGTCGATTATTCCAAGGACCTGGGAAACGAGGTGATGCTGGGTTTTCGGGAAAGCGAGGCGTTCGGACCGGTGCTGTCCTTCAGCAAGGGCGGGTCGGATGCCGAGCATTTCGCCGAGCATTTCTCGCCTCCGAACCTGATTTTGGCGCCCATCGACCGGAAGTGGGCCGAAGCGCTGCTCAATTCCACCCATATTCGGAAAAAATACGAGGCCGAAGGCCACGCCGACTATGTCCGTAAAATCGTGAAGGCAGGAGTGAAAATCGGTCGTGTTGCCGCCGGATTTTCCGCAATGTTTCCAGGCCGCAGCCGCTACGTGATCCGGGAGTTCGAGGTCAATCCCTTCATCTTCGATCCCTTTGGCCGATTCGTGGCCTTGGACGGGTTCGCCGCCTTCGACACCCGCCCGGAAAGGACGGCCGTCACCGCCTCCGCCCTCCCACCGCTCACTCCCTTTTTCGAGCCGAACGGAATCGTCGTTGTCGGACCCAGCCGGAAAGATCCGGCCAAGGCCGGAAACATCATTCTTCGGAACCTTCTCCGATTGGGGCGAGAGGACGTCTACGCCGTGAACCCGCAAGGCGGCGACATCACGATAGGCGATCGACGCCTGCCCGTCCATCGCAGTGTTGAGGAAATCGAACGGCCTGTCGAGCTGGCGGTGATCGCCGTTCCGGCCGATCAGACCCTGGCGGTGGTCGAAGCCTGCGCTGGAAAAGGGGTGAAGGCGGCTGTACTGATCTCCGGGGGGTTCAGCGAATCGCGGAAAATCGACGAGCTCGAGCAGATCATTCTGCGTACCGCACGCTCCGCGGGGATGCGGATCATTGGACCCAACTGCCTGGGCATCGTCTATGCCACCGGGGAGGGAACGCCGGGTATCAATACGTTCTTCGTCCCCGAGGAGAAATTTCAACTCGACCTGGAGAGGGACAACCGGGTTGCCATCCTCAGCCAGAGCGGCGCCCTCGGCATCACCGAAATCTACAACTTGCGCAATGCCATCTCTCCAAAGGTGATTGTCAGCTATGGAAATCAGCTGGACGTGGATCCGGGAGACCTGGTGCGCTATTTCGAAAAGAATCCCGCCGTGGATGTGATCGGCTGTTACATCGAGGGCTTCAAGCCGGGTGCGGGACGAAAGTTCTTCGATATCGCCGCCGTCTGCCGAAAGCCGATCATCGTCTACAAAGCCGGAAGAACCGCGGCCGGACGAAAGGCGACCGAGTCCCATACGGCCAGTATCGCCGGGGAATACGCCGTCGCCCGAGCCGCCATGAAACAGGCCGGCCTCATCGTGGCGGATACCATGCTCGACCACGGCGAATTGATCAAGACCTTCGCCCTGTTCAACGATTTCGACGTCTCAGGCAACCGGGTGGCCATCATTGCCAACGCCGGCTATGAAAAAACCTATGCGGCGGACCACCTGGGCAGTCTCGTGCTGGCCGAGTTCGATTCCGCCACGACCGCGGCGATCGGCCGCATTCTGCCGCCCTACGTTTCCGTCGACCCGATGCTGGACCTCACCCCGATGGCGGGGGACGACCTCTTCGAGCAGTGCATCGACAAGGTGCTGTCATCCAAGGGCGTGGACGCCCTGTTCGTCTCGATCGTCCCCCACAGCAGCCTCATTCACACGACCGACGAGGAGATCGGCCGGGATCGGGAGAACATTGCCGCCCGTATCGTGCGGCAGGTCCATCGGCATCGGAAACCCACCGTCGTCTCGATCAACGTCGTCTCCGGCGCCGATGCGCTCTACAACCGATTCGGGCAGATTCTGGACGCCGGCGGCGTTCCCACATTCCTGTCCGCGAGCCGGGCCATGGCAAGCCTGAACGCCTTTATCCGCCACCGCCTGACCCGGAAATCCAGGGCATTCGCCGAATGGCTCAGGTAGCGTCCCCTCCGCCGTCCAGCAAAACGGCCCCCCGGTGAACTTCGGACAGCCTTTGATAGGCGGCCACGCCATGGCCGATGCGGTCGAGAACCGCCACGGGAAGCTCCTTTTTCAGAACAGCGGGCACTCCGGCCACCAGATGAAACGGTCCCACATCGCGGCCTTCGGTCACCACCGCGCCCGTGGCCACCACCGAACCCCTGCGGATCCGGGCATTGTTGAGCACCACGGCGCCAATGCCGATCAGACATTCCGACTCGATGCGGCAGCCGTGGAGCACCGCATTGTGGCCGACCACGACGCCGTCGCCGATCACGGCCGGAATGCCTGGGTCCGCGTGAACGGTGCAGTTGTCCTGGATGTTGACATTTCGGCCGATGGTGATCGACTCCGTGTCCCCTCTGATGACGGTGTTGTACCAGATGCTCGCGCCGTCGCCGATGCTCACGTTGCCAATGACCACCGCCGTGGGGGCGATGAAAACGTTCGCGCCGATGGTCGGACGAATGCCGTCGATTTCCATTATCATATGCACCTCCCTTTTGTCGGGCGCCGAAGGATCAAGGTCATTCCCACCGTATCGCTGCAGGTCGGCCGCTGCACACCGGCTGCGGCCCGCGGTCTGCGCCGCGGATGGTTCGAGGCGGGCGACTGAACCTGCAATCTGCCATTCGGCGGCCCAAACCGCAAGTTCATTCGCCCCCCCGCCGACGGGCGCCGCCAGGCAAGGATTCCCAAACGACCGCGAAGCGCGGGCGATCCGGGTGACCTTCGGGACCATCTTCATTATTCTCCCACCCGAACGGTTCCTCACCCCTCACTATTCGAACGCGCTGCTGCCGCGCGCCATCGCCATGAGGGCCACGCGGGGATTTCTCAAGATCATCGTGAGAGACGACGACCAGTTCCGAACCACATCAAAATCCGCACCTGGAACCCGAATACCGGATTCACCGGATAGCCTCCTCCGGATCGGGCAGGTCTTCCTTTTTGACCCGCCGGGCGCCTTGCGGCTGTCTTTCCGGCCGCAATTTTCTTTGACATCGCGGAAATCGGCGGGTAAGGTTCCGCCTTTCCACCGTCAACCGCTTGCAAGGAGGCAGAATGAAAACGGAAAAAGTCGGCCATCGGATTCGGACCTACATGGACAAGCTGGGGTTGACCGTAGAGGATCTGTCCGAACGAACCGGACTCGAGGCCGGGGTTTTCGCCCCCATACTTGAAGATGACGTGTATCCCTCCATCGGGCCCCTCGTGAAAATTTCACGGGCGCTCGGGGTTCGCCTTGGGACGCTTCTGGACGATCAGGTCAGCCGCGACCCGCTGGTGGTCCGAAAGGCCGATCGGAAGCAGGAATTGAGCATGCTGCGGGGCAAGGACCGGCCCGTGACCCAGAGGTTCTACTCCTTGGGCAAAGGAAAGAGCGACCGGCACATGGAGCCTTTCTACGTGGAGATCCTTCCCGAGTCCGCGGAAGAAAAAAAACTCTCCTCACACGAGGGCGAGGAATTCTTCATCGTGGACTCCGGAAGACTGGAGGTGATCTACGGCAAGGAAGTATATACTCTGGAAGCGGGCGACAGCATCTACTACAACTCCATCGTCCCCCACTACGTCAGCTGCAAGGAGGACCGGCCGGCCGCCATCTATGCGGTGCTCTACTTCCCCGACTGAAACTGCGATCGAAAACGACCCGGTGAACCCGGCGCCGAAACGCCGCTCACCGGTCTGAACCACATGGAGGCATCATGCCGCAAAAATGGACCGAGCCCTTGCGGTCCCTGACCTTGGGCCAACTGCTGGATGAAACGGTGGCCGCGCATCCGGACAACGATGCGCTGGTCTATGTCGACCGCGACTTCCGCCTCACCTACCGGGAATTCGCCGCCGTGGTCGACGAACTCGCCCGGGGCCTGATGGCGATGGGCATCGAAAAGGGAGAGAAGGTCGCCGTGTGGGCGACGAACATTCCCTACTGGGTGGCCCTTCAATTCGCCACCGCGAAGATCGGCGCCATCCTGCTCACCGTGAACACCAACTACAAGCGTGACGAGCTCGCCTATCTTCTCAGGCAGTCCGAGGCCGAAAACCTGTTTCTGATCGACGGTTATCAGGACACGGACTACATCCGGACCGTCTACGAGCTCGTGCCTGAGTTGAAAACCCAGCAGCGCGGCCATCTCAAGAGCGCCGGCTTTCCCCATCTCCGCCGTGTGTTCTTTCTCGGTCAGGAAAAGCATCGGGGGATGTTTTCGATTCCGGAAATCCTGGCGCTCGGCTCCATGACCTCCGAGGATGACTACCAGAGCCGGCAGGCGGCCCTCGATCCCCACGACGTGGTCAACATGCAGTACACGTCGGGGACCACCGGGTTTCCCAAGGGTGTCATGCTCACTCATTACAACATCGGAAACAACGGCTATTGGATCGGGGAGCATCAAAACCTGGGACCGGAGGACCGCATGTGCCTTCCGGTGCCGCTCTTCCACTGTTTCGGGTGCGTTCTGGGCGTCCTCGCCGCGGTGTCCCACGGCACCTGCATGGTCATCCTCGAGAGCTTCGATCCGGTCCAGGTGATGGCATCCGTGGAACAGGAGCGCTGCACCGCCCTCTATGGCGTTCCCACCATGTTCATCGCCGTTCTGGATCACAAGCTCTTCCACAAGTTCGACTTCTCGAGCCTGCGGACCGGCATCATGGCCGGCAGTCCCTGTCCGATCCAGGTCATGCGGAAGGTCATGGAGGTGATGCACCTGACCGACATCACCATCTGCTACGGTCTCACCGAGGCATCGCCGGTCATCACCCAGACCCGCATCGACGACGACATCACCCGCCGGGTTGAAACCGTGGGCCGGGCCATGCCCGAAATCGAAGTCCGGGTGGTGGATCCCGAAACCAACACGCCGCTGCCCGCCGGGCAGCAGGGGGAAGTCTGCTGCCGGGGCTACAGCATCATGAAAGGCTACTACAACATGCCGGAGGCCACGGCCGGGGCCATCGACGCGCAGGGGTGGCTCCATACCGGAGACCTCGGGGTACTGGACGAATCCGGATACCTTTCCATCACCGGCCGGCACAAGGACATGATCATCCGCGGAGGAGAAAACATCTATCCCAGGGAAATCGAGGAATTTCTCTACCAGATGGAGGGCGTTGCCGACGTCCAGGTCGTGGGGGTTCCCAGCAAGAAGTACGGCGAGGAGGTGGGCGCGTTCGTCGTGCGGAAGGCAGAGGCGGACTTCGGTCCCGAAGACGTGCGCGACTTCTGCCGGGGGCGGATCAGCCGATACAAGATACCGAAGTATGTCGCCTTCGTGGACAAGTATCCCCTCACGGCCAGCGGCAAGGTCCAGAAATACAAGCTGCGGGAGATATCCGCCGGACTCTTCCCCGACGCCATGAAGTGACCCGATTGCCGCGGGAGGGGCGGAAGATCACCCCCCGGCCTTCCCGCGCTGGAGCCGGTTCGACTGGGCGGAAAGCCTTTGCTTCCACTCGGGACGGTCCCGCAGATGGAGACGCGCCAGCTGGTGGAAGGTTTCCGCCTGGGAGGTGTTTCCCTTGGCGAGCCAGGCTTCCGCGAGATAATAATACCCCGGTCCGTGGTGGGGATTGAGGCTCACCGCTCGCTCGAATTCCCGGATTGCCGCGTCGGTCCGGCCGGCCTCCAGGAGGGCCCTGCCCGTTTCGGTCAGGGTGACGGAGGCGTGCAGTTGCGGCGTTGCCTCGGAGGGCGCCTTCTCCACTCGAGGCGCGGGCTCCGCCGGCGCCGATCCCTCGACCGGCGGGGCGGGACGGTCCCCGGTCGGCGGCGGGAGCCTCATGGGCTGACAGCCCAGAAGCGCCGCCGTGAGCATCCCCGCCAGGCCGATCCACAATGGATTTTCAATTCTGTGACTTTTCACGTTTGAACTTTCTCAGGAGCCGATCGAAAAAAGCCCCCGGTTTCGAAAAGAATCCATCATCCTCGGGAACCATGTCCTCGAGAAATATCTCCTCCCGGAAATCCTGGCAAGGCAAGGGCGGGATGTTCTCCGTATCCTCGAAGCAGACACTTTTCCGGACAATCCCCGGCGGTTCGGCGAAGTCGAGGCCCGAGATCCTGTGGGGAACGGCGGCCGCCACGTCCGCCCAGATCGGTAAAGCCGCCGTTGCACCCGATTCGAGGACAGGTGTTCCGTCGTCGAAGCCGACCCAGACGAGAATCAGAAGATCGGGCGTATACCCGATGAACCAGGCGTCCCGGTTGTTGTTGGTCGTTCCGGTCTTGCCGGCCACCGGAAAATCGATCCCCTTGGACAGCAGCGCTCTTCCGGTCCCCTCGGTGACGGCGCTTTGCAGCAAGGAGGTCATGAGGTAGGCCTTGGCGGGCGAAATCACCTGCTTCAGGGTGACGCTGCGCCGCTCCAGCGTCCTTCCCTCCTGATCCTGCACATCGCGAATCGACAGCGGGTAGGCCTGGGTTCCTCCCGCGGCGAGCACCCCGTAGGCCCGCGCCAGCTCGAGCGGTATCAGATCCACGGCGCCGAGCGCGAGCGACGGGACGGCCGGCAGCGGCGTCGAGAAGCCGAATCCCGCGGCGGTTTCGATCACCTTATCGATGCCGATGTCCATGGCCAGATGAACGGTTGCCCGGTTGACGGACAGGGCCAGGGCCTCCCGCATGCGGAATCCACGCCGGTCCGACGGCGAGTAATTTTTCGGCTCCCATGTCCTGCCGTCCACCGTGTAGGTCACCGGCGTGTTGGAGAGAATCGAAACCGGCGTCAGCCGATCCAGGGCGGCCAGGTAGACGAACGGCTTGAAGGTGCTTCCGGCCTGCCGCCTGGCCTGGGTGACGCGGTTGAACTGGCTTTCGCCGTAGTCGCGCCCGCCCACCATGGCCAGGATCGCCCCGGTTCGCGGCTGAAGCACGACCAACGCGCCCTGAAGTCGCTCGCGGCCTTTCCGGACGAGCCGCGGATGGCGTTTCTCGATGCGCTCGATGCCCTTCCGAAGGGCGGTTTCCGCCGCCTGCTGGACCTGGGGGTCCAGGGTGGTATAAATAGACAGTCCCAGGGAGGCCAGGTCCTCCGGAGAATAAAACTCAACCAGCTGCCGGGACAGGTAGTCTACGAAATAGGGCGCCCTTTTGGAGAAGACCTCGTAGCCGACCGGACTGACGGGGTGTTCCATGGCCTCGCGCCAGGCCGCCTCGTCGATGACGCCGTCCTCGCGCATCTGGTCCAGAAGATGCCGCCGCCGCTTTTCGCAGCGCTCCGGATGCAGGTATGGCGAGTAGGCATTGGGACCCCGGATCAAGGCTGCGATCGCGGCCGACTCGGACAGCTGGAGGTCCTCCACGGGCTTTCCGAAATAGAACCAGGACGCCTCTCCGATGCCGTTGATCGAGGTCGATCCTTTCTGTCCCAGGTAGATCTCGTTGAAGTACATCTCGAGAATCGTCCGCTTGTCGTACCGCAGCTCGATGAGGACCGCCATCAGCAGTTCCCTGAGCTTTCGGACGATCGTCCGTTCCGGGGACAGAAAATAGTTCTTGGCCAGCTGCTGGGTGATGGTGGATCCGCCCTGCCGGATTTCTCCATGGCGGATATTGGCCGCCGCCGCGCGGAGAATGCCCTTCCAGTCGATGCCGTGGTGGCGGAAAAACCGGTTGTCTTCGGCGGTCAGCACCGCCTGGATCAGGTGGTCGGGCACCTCCTCGATGGAAATCAACCGGCGCCGCTCGCGCTCCGGCCCGAAAAAGAGATCGATTTCCTCGGGCTCGAGCTCGAGCATCGGGAGCGTCTCGCCGGTGCCGCGATGCCGAATGCGCGAAATGCGGTCGCCGGCGACCGCGATTTCCACCGGAAACCCCTCCCGCACCCGATCGGGGGTTTTCAATTCGTGGAGATAGATCTCGATGCGGCCCGCTCCGATCCGCTGTTCGCCGGGCCTGGCCGGCGGGCGACTCACCGGCCGGTATTCGAGCCGGTCGAGTTGGTCGGCGAAGAGACGGCGGTTGATTTCGAGGCCCGGATAGAGCAGGGTGACATCGGAGTAGATCTTCGATGGCAGCTGCCAGCGCTGACCCGAAAAACGGCCGTCGATGCGGAGAAAGAGCCAGGCGCCGTAAAGGCCCACGGCCGCAACGGTCAAAAGGGCGGCTGCCGCCAGCCCTTTCCAAAGCCAGCGCCGCCGCCGAGGTCTTCCTCGAACGCTCATGGTCATCCTATCCAGAAACGACGGCCGCCGGCACGAGGAATGCCGAAGGCCGTCGGATGCCATCGTTCAACAATCGGCTGCGGGATGTGCCCCGAAAGCCGCAACGGAGGCGGTCGTTGACATCTCGACGAAAAACCATCTGGGGCTGGGCCTTTTACGACTGGGCCAATTCAGCATTTGCCACCACGGTCATGGCCGGTTTTTTTCCCATATTTTTCAAAACCTACTGGAGCCAGGGAGTCGATGTCAACATCAGCACCGCGCGGCTGGGATTCGGCAACGCAGCCGCCGGCCTGATCGTCGCCCTGATGGCCCCGGTTCTGGGCGCCATGGCCGATCAAGGCTCACGGCGAAAAGGATTCCTGCTGAGCTTCGCCTATCTCGGCGTCCTCGGAACCGCCGGGCTGTATTTCATTCGCCAGGGGCAGTGGCAGCTCGCAACGGCGATGTATGTCGTCGGCATCATCGGCTTTTCAGGGGCGAATATCTTCTATGACGCGCTCCTCCCCATCGTATCCGGCGGCAGCCGCATGGATATGGTCTCGAGTCTCGGCTATGCCATGGGTTACCTGGGCGGGGGTCTTCTCTTTCTCGTCAATGTCGCGATGACCCGCTATCCGGCGGCGTTCGGCCTTCCCGACGTCGAGTCCGCCATCCGGACCGCCTTCCTGAGCGTCGCCGTGTGGTGGGGGGCCTTTTCCCTTTTCACGGCGTTTTGGGTCAAGGAGCCTGAGGCCGGGCCGCGCGCGGCCGTCTCCCTCCGGCGGGGCCTGGCGCGGATTTTCGACACCCTGGCCAACATCCGGCGTCGAAAGGCGGCCTTCTGGTTTCTTCTGGCCTACTGGTGCTACATCGACGGCGTGGATACCGTGATCCGCATGGCCGTCGACTATGGGCTTTCCCTGGGATTCGATGCGAGCGCCCTGGTCATCGCCATCCTGATCGTCCAGTTCATCGGATTTCCCGCCGCCGTGTTGTTCGGGAATCTGGGCGAACGCTGGGGCGTTCGAAAAGCCCTGTATCTGGGGATCGGCGCTTACATGCTGATCACGCTAGGCGGTACGTTCATGAGCCGCAAGGAGGAGTTCTTCGCCCTGGCGGCGGGCATCGGACTGGTGCAAGGGGGGATTCAGGCCTTGAGCCGTTCTTACTTTGCCCGGCTGATTCCCGCGGAACGCTCGGGCGAATTCTTCGGATTCTACAATATGCTGGGAAAGTTCGCAGCCATTGTCGGTCCCGCACTGGTGGCGGTCGCCAACCTGATCGCCCGGGAGATGATGATGCCCGCGGATCCCACGGCCGAACAGCTTCTGGCCGTCTCCAGGCTTGCATCCCGGTGGGGTATGGCGTCCATTCTCATCCTGTTTGCGGCAGGCGGCGCGCTGCTTTTCCAGGTCAAGGCCGCCGAGAAGCGTTCGGACAACGGCGTCAATGGGGACGGAAACGCTTCTCCAGCATGATCTGCAATATGGTGCGGTCGGTCTCGACCATCCCCTGGGTGCTCAATTTACCGACATTTTCAAGTGTTTTTTCGGCGGAAGCCCCGATGATGCCGTCGGTCACCGCCACGTTCACCCCCTGGAGCGAAAACAAGGCCGAGCAGACGGCCGCGCCTGCCGCCGTCGCCAGCTTGAGGGCACAACCCGCTTTTGCGCCGTCGCAGATCACACCGGCAAGATCCATGATCAGATTGCAAACCGCACCCGAGATGTGCCGCACGGCCCCGCCAAGCAGATACGCCACGCCGGCGGCGGCGCCCGCACCCGCCGCGACCGAGCAGCCGCACACCGCCGACAGCCGGCCGGTATGAGCTTTGATGGTGCCTGTCAGGATGTGACTCAGGGCCACCGCCTTCAGAAACGCTTCGGGTTCGCAGTCCACGAAATCCCGAACCGCCCGGATGGGAAGGATCGCTGTAAGCCCATGGTTGCCGCTTCCCGCTGAACTCATGGCCGGAAGGCTGACGCCGGCCATTCGGGCATCCGCCGCCGCCGAAGCCAGAATCCGTGCGGACAGCACCATGTCGCGGCATATGAGCCGTTGGCGCGCGAGCCGATCGAAGGCCATCCCGAGACCCAGGCCCGGTCCATGCTTGAGCCCATATTCCGCCAGGCGCATGTTGGTATCGACTCCGTCCTCCAGAAAAGCGTAGTCCTCGTCGTCGAGACCGTCCACCAGGTCCACGAGCGCTTCGAGACTCAAAGTTTTCAACCAGGCCTCCAGCTCGAGGAGCCTCGTTTTTTTCAGACGGACTTCCGCTTCGGGAACGCTGTCGAGTTTCGCAGGCTCACCGTTGAACGTCAGCGACACGATGTTGTCGTGGAGCATTTCGATGACCGATTCGGCCGCATCCGATCCCCGCGTCGCCCGGGTCCGGATATAAAGCCCCTGGTGCTCCCCGAGCAGATGGATGTCAACCTGGTTCTCGTCGATCAGGGCTCTTGCCCTGGACACGTCGTGGTCATCCACACCGGCCAGCACTTCGAGCCGTCTGCCAGGATCCCCACCGACCGCCCCCAAGGCCGCCGCCATGTCCAGTCCGCTCGCTCCTCCGGTACCGGGAATGGCAACCGCCAGACCGTTCTTGTAAATGTTGGGATCGACCCAGACGTCCAGCCGGTCGAATCGCCGATCCGGCATCAAGCTGGCAGCGGCAGCGGCTCCCAATGCAATCGCCACGGGCTCGGTGCATCCCAGCGCCGGTGCAACTTCCATTCTTAGAATGTCCTTGACCGCAAATGCCATCCACCCTCCTGGTTGTCTGCGAATGAAGCCACCCGTTGGCGCAATCCGCCGCATTCTGAATTGACTTCCCTCGAAGCCGTCCGATAGTGCCTTCGAACAGGTGAAGCGCGACCGACGTTACGAATCCACTCAGTTGACGACCAGCACCGATGTGTCCTTGGCCAGTTGCAGCACCTTCTGGGGAACGCTGCCCATGAAGAACTCCTTGATGCCGGTGTGGCCGCGTTTGCCGATGACGATCAGGTCGTAGCCCGATTCGGCGAGATGAACGATGTCCCGGGCCACCCCTTTCTTTTTCACCTCCGTGTGGATTTCCACCTGGCTTTCAGGGAAACCCGCGCCCACGAGGATCTGCTTTGCGTTTCGGCAGGCTTCGGTCACGAGTGCCCGTTTTTTGTCCTCGAGTTGGCAGAAGCTCGACTGCTGGGACCGGAAGAGCGGGGTCAACTCCGGGCTGTTCATATCGCAGAGCATGGCCGTATCCGGCAGTACGCTGAAAATGGTGATGCGCGTGTCCTTGCCGAAGGTTTCGGCCACCTGCCTGACCGCCCGCATGGCATTTTCCGAATCGTCGACGGCGATGATGATTTTCTGGGGCATTTGAACCTTCTCCTCGCTCATTGGGGTGGGTCCATGGGGAAGCTCCGGCCGCGCCGAATACCGGCCGCCGGCCGAAGTGGCTTCCCGGCGACTTCCGAGGTGGGTATTGTCGATACCATGGAAGAAATCCGTAAGGGATGCAAGGCATTCTGCGAACGTCGGCATGCGCTTCGGGGCTTAGAGGCGCCCTTCCGTCGCCGGGCTGCATTTCGGCCGGTAAACCGGCCGGTATCATCCTTCCTCGGCGGAAACGCCCTTGCTGAAGTCCGTCGGGACCGTGACGGTCCTCGACGAGAGCTCCCGGTCGATCATGAGGAGCCCGTGGGGGCTGTCCTTGACGAGCTTGAGCTGGCTCAGGATGTCGTTGTCGTTTTCCTCCTCCTCCACCTGCTCCGTGACATACCACTGGAGAAAGATCTGGGTGGCGTGGTCCTTTTCGGCGATGGCGAGGTCCATCAGCTCGTTGATGGAACGGGTGACGAAACGTTCGTGTTCGAGGGTCCGGGTGAACATGTCCAACGCGCTTTCAAAGCCGGCCGGCGGTTCGGAGATGGCCTTCAGGTGGACGTCGCCGCCCTGCGCGTGAACGTACTCGTAGAACTTCATGGCGTGAAACATCTCTTCATGATACTGGGACATGAACCAATTGGCGAATCCTTTCAGTCCCATGTTGTTGGCGCAAGAGGACATGGACATGTAAAGATAGGCGGAATACATTTCCTTGTTGATCTGTTCGTTCAGAGCTGCGTTCATCTTGTCGCTGATCATGTGGCCTTCTCCTTGAGATGAGGGATGGACATCGCTTCCGGGATGTTTTTTCCCGGAAAAGCACACACCATGGGCGGGAATCGATCCATCCGATAAAATGCACATTCGGTGGATTATAGTCAAACCGCGCGGAAGAAGCGCCTCCGGCTCCAACAACGGAACCCGCCGGTATAACGGTCGCACCCCGCCCCCTGCCGGTATATCCGATGGCTTTGAACCAATTCACTGTCGATTCCGTAAGGCTGAAGATCCCCGGAAGGGTTTTGGTGGCCTTGTCCGCTGTCTTCTGGGTTCTTTGGAGCACGGGGCCGGCCGTCCCGGAAGACCGGTCCCTTGCGGATCGGCTGGACCGCGGCGAAGCCGTCATCGAGCCGGAGCCTCCCTGGCAGGGGGCCGGACACGGATACCGGCTGAGCTATCTCGTCGACGTTCCGATCCGCGTGTTCTGGGCGTTCAAAACGGATTTCGCTGGCGACTTCCTGACGTCGAACCGCTACATCGAATCCCATCGCCTCATCCAGCGGGAGCCGCTGACGGCTGTCACCGAAAATCGGTACACCCATCGCCCCGGGCTGGTGTTCGTATGGAAAACGACGCTATACCCGGACGCCTATCGAATGACCTACCGCCTCCTCAACCCCGAGGAGTGCAATCAACGATTCCACTTCGGCGAGATCCAGCTCACCGATCACGGAAACCGGACGCGGGTCACCCAGACCGCCTATTTCGAATTCCTGGGGGCCTGGTTCTGGTATCACAATCCCCTGGCCGGGGGCATGAAGGCTTTTCTGAGATATACCGCCGCCTGGGAACAGGAGACGGCGGCCCGGCTGGAATCGGAGTACTCGGCGAAGCCGTGAGGATTCGGGAGCCGACGGATCCGGCATCAAAGAATCCGCGGCTCCGGGTCCAGGCGAATGCCGAACCGCTCCATTACCGACGCCTGGATCCGCAGGGAGAGTTCAAGTATCTCCTCGCCGGTCGCCCCGCCGTGGTTGACCAGAATCAGCGCCTGGCGGTCATAGACGCCGCAGCGCCCCTCCCGCCGACCCTTCCAACCGCACTGTTCGATCAGCCATCCGGCGGCGACCTTGATGCGGCCATCCGGTGTGGGATAGGCGGGAATGCTTCCGTTTCGCGAACGGATCACCGCGAATTCGCCGGCGTCGATGATCGGATTCTTGAAAAAGCTGCCGGCGTTTCCGAGCGTCTCTGGATCGGGGAGCCGCCGCTGCCGGAGGCGGTCCACCGCATCGGCGACATCCCGGGGCGAAACGGCATCCCGCTCTACCGCCCTCAGTTCCTCGGCCAGTGCGCTGTATCCGATTTCCAGAGCCGGGCTCTTGTGGAGCCGAAACGTCACCGACGTAATGAGATAGCGGTCCCGAGGCGCCTCCTTGAAGCGGCTGGATCGATAACCGAACCGGCAATCCTCCTTTGAAAAACGCACCAGCGATCCCATCTCCAGGTCCACCGTTTCGAGGCTGTCGAAAAAGGTTTCGATCTCGATCCCATAGGCGCCGACGTTCTGCACGGGGCATGCGCCGACCAGGCCGGGTATCCGGACGAGATTCTCCAGTCCGTACCATCCCTGCCGGATGCAGTGGCGAACGAAGCGATCCCAGTTTTCGCCGGCGGCCGCCTGGATCCAGACACGGTCCGCATCCTCCCGGATCTTCCGGATACCCTCCATTTCCGGTTTGAGCACCACGCCGGGAAAATCCCGGGTCAGCAGCAGATTGCTCCCGCCGCCAAGGATGAGCCTGGACTGGTCGAGGCAGATGCCGGAGTCGATACAGTCCATCACCTCGTCCATCCCGCGAAGCGGAACCAGGTAGCGAGCCGATGCGGGTACTCCGAAGGTGTTGAGGGTCAGAAGCGATCCGTTTTCGACGATCCTGAGCAACCGCCGATCTCCTTTCAGTTCCCGCTCCGCAGCTGCCGTCGGCACTCGGCAACGAGCTGCCGGGTGCGGGCGTTTTCCCCCAGCGCCAGCAGCCGTTCGAGTGCCGCGTCGAACCGGCCGGTATTCATGTGGCAGACGGCCAGGCAAATGGCCAGTTCCGTATCTTCGGGGAATGCCTGGAGCCCTTGCTCCAGCCACGCGCCCGCCTCCGCGAATCGTCCCAGCTCCTGGTCCAGCATCCCCAGGCCGAGGTATGCCCTCGGATCCGGATGGTAGCCCAGCGCCTGATCGTAAAGCCGGCGGGCAATGCCGGCGGCATCGGGGATCTCCGGAACCCCGGCGTAATCGCCGCGGTGAAAGGTCATGGCGAGGCGGGAGAGAAAGTCCGCGTGCAGGGGGCGGAATTCGGGCGAGTCGATGAGCGGGATCCCCTCGACCAGATCCGGCAGCATCCGGAGGAAGCCCGTTCTCAGCCGGCGACCGTGGTCCAGCACCATTTCGCGGGACAAATCCGGGTCCGTCTCGAAATAGGGAATATCCTCGATCCGTTCCAGCCATATATCGTCGGTGGCGCCGGTGCGCCGACGGAAATCCCGGTACAGGCCGGTTCCGGGGAACAGGTCCAGGATATAGAAGACCGCGGCAAGGGGCCGGATACGACGAATCAGGTCCAAAGTCTGCCCGATCGTTTCGGGTGATTCCCCCGGGCAGCCATAGATGAAATAGGCTCTCGGAAGGAGGCCGTAGCCCACGGTCTCCGCAAAGGCGGCCGCTATCCGGTCGTCCGGAATGTCCTTGCCAAGCAGCGAACGGATGGCGGGGCTCCCGCTTTCCACTCCGTAGCTGATCTGGATGCACCCCGCGCGCCGCATCCACGCCAGGACCTCCCCATCCACCGCGTCCACCCGGGAAATCGCCGCCCATGACGCACGGATTTTGCGGCGGATCAATTCACGGCAGGCCTCGATCGCCCGGTTGCGGTTCAGTGTGAAGGTGTCGTCGGAAACATAAAAAAAGGTGATTCCCTTTCGGTTCAAGGCCTCGATTTGATCCGCGAAATAGGCAGCCGAATGAAATCTGACCCTCCGACCCCAGAATTCCGGGGAGCCGCAGAAACGGCAGTTGGAAGGGCATCCCCGGCTGAGCGTCACGTGCGGGTAGGTGAAATGTCGCCCCGGGTTGGGCAGCGCATCCAGATCCGCCAGGGGCTCCGGGCACTCGGTTCGAACCGGGACGCCGTCTTGCCGGTGGGCAAGACCGCGAATTCCCTTCAGCCCATCCGGGTCTCCGCCGGCTTCGAGCCACTGGATCAGATGCAGCATCGGCCGCTCACCCTCGCCAATGACCACGTAGTCGATCTCGGCGAAATGGGTGAGAAAATGCCGCCACAACAAGGAAGCGCTCACACCGCCGAAAACGGTCACCACCTCCGGTCGGGCCGCCTTGACCCATCGGGCCATGTCGATCGCCCCCCACCGGTTGGCCTGAAGGACCGAAAATCCGATCAGATCGGCCTGGAAAGCTTCGACGATCGAACGGAGCCGTTCGGGTTGCTCCCGATGGCGCTGGCCGTTCAACACCTCCACGACATGTCCCTTCTCACGCAGCAGTGCCCCGATAAAAAACAGTCCGATCGGCACGGATGCCGCGTCTTCCGCGTTAACCCGCTCTTCGAGGCAGGGAGGATGGACCAGTAGAATCCGCTTCATAGGCGGCAATGACATACCATGGCTGCGATGGAACGTGAAGCCCCGTCAGCCCGAGGATAAATGGCGCCTCGAATGGAAAACGATAGAATATTATTCTTGACTTCCATAAATTTTATATCTATTCATCTCTAAAATAAGGATTCAACAGAATGATAGATGATGTAGGACTAAAAATACTGAAGATTCTTCAGGAGAAGGCTCGGATCCCCAACGTGGAAGTGGCGCGTCAGGTGGGTATGGCGCCGTCGGCGGTTCTCGAGCGGATCCGGAAACTCGAAAGCCAGGGATATATCGACGGCTACGAAGTGAGGCTCAACCCCCTGCGGTTTCGCTGCCAACTCGTGGCGTTCGTCTGGGTTGAAATCGAGAGCGCCGCCGATCCGGACGCAGCCGGCGCCGAGCTCTCCGCGGTGGACGAAGTCCAGGAGGTCCATTATGTTTCAGGGCGCGACGGATTCCTGTTGAAGGTGAGGACATCCGATCCCACGCAGCTCGACCGGATTCTGAGGCGCCGCATCCGGCGGGTTCCGGGCGTCGGTTCCATAACCACCCACATTGCCCTGACCACCCACAAGGAAACCGCCCGGATTCCGATTCGGGACCCGGGACCCTCTTGATACGGGAAACTCCTGGTGAGAAAACGCTGATTCGATGCTTTCGCCAGATGCATATCAATCGAACGGAGAAAACGACCATGCCCATGCCCCCTGATTTCAACGAACGGCTCCTGCCTGTGCTCGACCAGGCCGCCGAACACTTCGGCACCCCCTTTCACATCTATGACGAAACCGGTATACGTGAGACCGGCGCGCGCCTTCTCAAGGCATTTTCGTCCATGGACCGGTTCCAGGAATTTTACGCCGTCAAGGCCCTGCCGAACCTGCGCGTCCTGGCGATCCTGAAGAAGATGGGGTTCGGATTCGACTGCAGTTCCATCCCCGAGCTGGTCCTGAGCCGGAGGGTCGGCGCCAGTGCGGACGACATCATGTTTACCTCCAACAACACCTCGACCGCCGAATTCGAGGCGGCCCTGGGCGACGGGGGCAGCATCGTCAATCTGGACGACATCTACCTGATCGATCGGCTCCCTGCCATGCCCGAACGGATCTGCTTCCGCTACAATCCCGGACCCCGCCGGACCGGCAATGCCATCATCGGCAACCCGGTCGAGGCCAAATACGGCGTCAGCCACGAACAGATCGTCGATGCCTATCGAACGGCAAGAGACCGGGGCGCCGTGAGGTTCGGTCTTCACACGATGCTGGCGTCCAACACCCTCGACCATACCTACCTGATCGATACCGCGAAGATGCTGCTCGAGTTGGCCGGCGACATTTCGGATGCGCTCGGCATTACTTTCGAGTTCATCAACATCGGCGGCGGGCTCGGCATCCCCTATCGGCCGGAAGATACTCCCTTCGACCTGGAAGCAATGGCCGAGGCCATCTCCGGCCTGTTCGAGGCGTTCAGAAGCCGGCGTGGATACGCCCCCCGGCTCTTCATGGAAAGCGGGCGATGGATGACCGGACCGCACGGTGTCCTGGTCACGCGCGCGATCAACCGCAAGGACATCTACCGGACGTACATCGGTGTGGATGCCTGCATGTCCGCCCTGATGCGTCCGGGGATGTACGGGGCCTACCATCACATTACCGTTCCCGCGCGGGAAGGCAGCGGGCTGTGTGCGGACGTGGTCGGCGCGCTCTGCGAAAACAACGATAAATTCGCCATCCAGCGCGACCTTCCACCCGTCGAAACCGGGGATTTGATGATCATCCACGACACCGGAGCCCATGGACACTCGATGGGATTCAACTACAACGGCCGCCTACGGCCGAAGGAACTGCTTCTGAGGACAGACGGCGGTGTCGAACTGATCCGGCGGGAGGAGACACTGGCGGACTATCTCTCCACCCAGGAATTCGAACCCGACCTGTTGCGGCCGCAACACACCGGTCCGCAGCATTCATGACTATGAAAACCGAGCCTTATACCATCAAAGCGGTCCTGTTCGATTTCGACGGCACCCTCACCCGCCACGGGGCGATCGATTACGCGGGGATCCGGGCTGCCATCGGCTGCCCGGCCGGTCATACGCTCCTCGAATTCATTCATGAGCTCCCCGATCCGGACGGCCGGAGCCGAGCGATGTCCATTCTGCACCGCATGGAAATGGAGGGCGCCCGGCGGTCGCGTCCCAATGACGGCGCCGAGGATGCCGTCGCGTACGTGAAGCGGGCCGGTCTGCCTGTCGGCATCCTGACCCGCAACAGCCGCGAAGCCGTCGCCTGCGCCTTCGACGGGTTTGAAACGGTCCGCATGGTGGATTTCGACATCCTGATCACCCGGGACGACCCCGTCGCCCCCAAGCCCAGCCCCGAGGGCGTGCATTATGCCGCCGCCTCCCTGGGGGTCGAACCCTCGGAGGTGCTGGTGGTAGGGGATGTCATCCTCGACATCCAGGCGGGGCAAAGGGCCGGTGCGCTGACGGCCTACCTGGCCCGGCCGGACGCCTCGCACCCGCTCGAGGCGGATTTCGTCCTTTCCGGGCTGTCCGAGCTGCCGGCTGTGGTGCGCGGTGGGCTTCCGCTGCCGATCGGCAAATTCC
This sequence comes from Desulfobacterales bacterium, assembly GCA_049366795.1. Lineage (GTDB taxonomy): Bacteria > Desulfobacterota > Desulfobacteria > Desulfobacterales > UBA5852 > CALNZV01. Next base: position 141,221 of record JBMNCP010000043.1, on the reverse strand, counting down.
CCAGCGATCTGCTTGCCGAGTTTTTCGGTCACCTGTCCGGAGACGATCCCAGCATCCTCATCCGTCCCAGTATCGGTGAAGACACCGCCGCGGTCGATCTTTCCGGGGAAGACACGCTCGTTCTGACCTCGGACCCCATCACCTTCATCACCGGGGATCTCGCCAGCTACACCGTCCTGGTCAACGCCAACGACATCGCCACCTCTGGCGCAGTCCCACGCTGGATGCTCACCACGCTCCTCTTTCCGCCGGGGTCCACGCCTTCGACCATCCGGGAGTTGATGCACGGAATCCGCGCCGCCTGCGACCGCCTGGGGATCACCCTTTGCGGCGGGCACACGGAAATCACCGACGCCGTAATTCGCCCTGTGGTCACCGGCATGATGGTGGGGACGGTTCGCCGCGAGGGACTCGTCGACAAGCGGCGGATGGCCGCGGGCGACGCCGTCCTTTTGACCAAGGCCGTCGCTGTGGAAGGGACGGCCATCATCGCCAACGCGTTCTCCAGGCGTTTAGACGCATTGGGCATGGCGGCCGAGGACATCCGAGAATGCAGGGAGTTTGTGAATCATCTGAGTATCGTGGAAGAAGCACGGCTCGCGGTCGAAGCCGGCGGTGTCAGCGCCATGCACGACGTGACGGAAGGCGGGCTGGCGACGGCGCTGGTCGAACTGAGTGTCGCGGGCGGGCATCGGCTTTCGGTCAGCACCGAACGGATTCCGGTGTATCCCCAAACCGCCAGCATCTGCCGGCTTCTGGGGATCGATCCCCTCGGGCTGATCGGCTCCGGCAGTCTGATCATCTGCTGCCGGCCGGAAGCGAAATCGCGAATTTTGAAGGCGTTGACCGCCGGCGGCATCGCCGCTGCGGATATCGGGGAAGTCCTCGAACCCGGGAAAGGGATCGCCGCGACCCGGGACGGACGACCGGTGGCATGGCCTACCTTCGAGGTGGACGAGATCACACGGCTTTTCTCCGGGTGACCCGGACGGTCTCCTGGATTCCGAGCCGGTCAGGAAGCCTGGCGGGAGTGTTCAGCGGCAGAATCGGGGGATGAGGCGGGCCGACGTGCGGCGGTTACTTCTTGAGACCCAGGTAAAAGATCTCGAAGGCCACGCTCAGGGTTTCCTTCAGGAAATTCTTCTCTTCGTCGATGATTTTCTTGCTGGCCTCCCAAAGCACCACGCCGGAAAAAAGCGCCCAGAATATGTCGGCGAGTGTCATGGGATCGTGCTTGACGAACTTTCCCGCCTTGATGCCCTCCTCGAATATCTTGGCGATCGCCTCGATCGATTTTCGGGAAAGTGTCTTGATTTCATTCATCAACTGGTCCGAAAGGTTTTTCAGGGTTTCGCTGGACTGAAGATGGAACATGTTGATGATAATGAGGGGATCGAACTCGTAGACATCGTACATGGCGTCCATGAGGGCTTTGACTTTCTGCTCCGGATCCAGGTCCGATTCGCTGTCCACATGCTCCACGCGGATCAGCAGATATTGCAGGATGCGCAGGGACAAGGAGGCATAAAGCTCCTCCTTGTTCTTGAAATAAAGATAAAGCGTCCCAGGACTCAATTCCGCTTCCTGGGCAATATCCTCCATCGTTGCCTTGTTGAACCCTTTTTCAGAGAAGACCCGTTTCGCGGCGACCATGATCTGCTGCCGGCGGCGCTCCTTCTCGCGCTCCTTCCGCTCCTGAATCCCCATATCCCCACAGCTCCTGAATGCTATTTTTTTTTTATTGATCTCTCAATAGATTAAAGGGCGTATTTAGTCAAGCAAAATATCCGTCGCGATCGTAGTCGGTTATTGCCCTGCACGCCCGGTCGGAAAGGATCTGAATGGTATGAGGGGCCGGAGGGATGGGCGGGGTTTCGTCAAAAGGATTTGAAGATCCGGGCAAGCGGGTGCCCGGGCGCCCGGATGCCGAGGTTCAGAAAATAGCCGTAAGGCGTTTGAACGGCGGCGTACCCCGCCGCCTCCAGACGGTCCTGAACACGATCCAGCAGGATCCTTGCCGCCTCCGGTTCGGCTTTCTCCTCGGCCAGGTGGGTGAAGGAGTGAAGGACGATGTGATTGACCTCCCACTTCCGGGCAAGCCATTTGGCATGCTTCACAAGCTTGGTTTCCACCGAACCTCCGGCGGCGGTATCGCCGGGTTCCACGTGAACGAAGGCGACTACCGAGTGATCGTGCGCCGCCGCCTCCGCCTCCGGCGCGGAGTCCAGCGTCCGCATTGCGGGGGTCCACTCAAATCGGTCGCAATACCAGAAGAGCACACGCATCGATACTCGATCCATTCATCATCGAAACACGAGGTAGATTCCACCTTCGACGGGCTCTGCCGTACCGATGCGGCAGGCGGCGTCGACGCCTGATTTCCGCAGGGCATCGACCAGGCGCGGGCTGTCTTCCGGCGCGACGGCGGCCAGCAGCCCTCCGCTGGTCTGGGGATCGAAAACGATCTCCAGGTGCCAGTCCGGAAGGTCGGCATCGAACCTGGCATGCCCCTTCACCATGCGTCGATTGGCGGCGTTGGCCCCGGTGGTCATTCCTTTCCGGTACATGTCCAGGGCCTCGGACATCACCGGCAGCCGATTCATTTCGATTTCGATCCGAATCCCGGACCCTTTCGCCATTTCGAATCCATGGCCCGCCAGGCCGAAACCCGTGACATCGGTGACGCTGTGGATATCGAAGCCGGCCATGACCTCGGCCGCCCGGCGGTTCAAGGTGACCAGCGCGTCCGTGCAGGCCTTCATCGCTTCCCGGGAAACCCATCCCTTCAGATTCGCATTGAAAAGAACGCCGCTGCCGATCGGCTTGGTAAGGATCAGATGGTCGCCCGCGCGGGCCCCCGTGTTCGTCCATACCCGTTTCGGATGCACGATGCCGGTCACCGCCAAGCCGTATTTGGGTTCGTCGTCTTCGATGGTATGCCCGCCCGCCAGCACTGCGCCCGCCTCGGTAATGATGCTGAGCCCTCCCGCCACGATGCCGCTCAGGATCTCGGGACCGAGTTTGCCCGACGGGAAGGCCACCAGATTGATGCAGGTGATCGGCCGACCCCCCATGGCATAGACGTCGCTGATCGCGTTGGCCGCTGCGATCCGGCCAAACAGGTAGGGGTCGTCGACCGGCGGCGTGATGAAATCGGCCGTGGTGATGATGGCGGTCTCATCGTCGAGACGATACACCCCTGCGTCGTCACTGGATGAGAACCCCACGATCAGGTTGGGGTCCTCATTGTGAGGAAGGGATTTCAACAGCTCACCGAGCCCGACCGGGTCGATTTTGGCCGCTCAGCCGCAGGTCTTGGAGAGGCTGAGCAGGGTCGGCTTCTGAAACAGCTTGAATGCCAATTGTAGATCACTCCTCATGAACTGAGCCCCCCTACGGGGGTGTGCCCGACTCCGGAAACCTGCATCGGCGCGATCCGAGGAGGGGCTATGTCGTTACCGCCCGCGCAAACCTGCGGACACCCGCCCCGAGCAACGAGTCCTTCCGGTTCAGATAGTCCAGATCCGCGTTTCGCGCAAGTTCCGGGCGATGTTCCAGTATGATTCCGGCCGCCAGCTCCGCGGCGGTTCCCGTCAATCCGGCGCAATGGTCGAAGTGGGCACTGGAACCGTAGACGACCTGGCGGGTCAGGATCCGGCAACAGGTGCTGCCATAACGCTCCCGGAACCGTTCGTGAAGATCCCGGGTGGCCTGCCGGACGTTGCGATTGGTATGGATTCCGGGACCGCTCCGCCCGAGGAAAAGACCGATGGCCAGCGCACCGCCGTTCAGCGCTCCGCAAAGGCAGCCGCTGCCGCTCAGGCCCTCGGGCAGTCCGGAGGCCAGCCGCACGGCCAGGTCCGCCGGCAGGTCGCCTCTCAACCCCTGGTTGATCACGGTCAGCACCGCCTCGGTACACAACAGCTGCCGGGTGCGGTAGATGTTTTCGGTTCGCAGCCGGATCAGGCGGGCCACTGCGCTCGGGATTCCAGCCGTCTCCGGGGAATCGTTCGGTTTGGATTTCGGTCTCATTCGTTTCGCCTGGATGCCCTCCGGGTTCACCCGTCAATCGGCTTTTTCGACCGGCAGGCCCGCTCCCTTCCATGCGTAGATGCCGCCGCTGAAACGGTAGACGTTCCGATAGCCGAGCCGCCTGGCCCAGGCGGCGCCGTTGTGGCTGCGCGTACACTTGACGAACCCGCAGTAGACCACGACCGTCCTTTCCTTGTCCGGGCCCAGAAACTTTTCGTAATCGCTCTCGGACTTCCCATCCGTCTCCTCGATGTCCCATTCGGGCATGTCGGGTATCGGAAAGACAAAGGGTTTGGCGCTCGGAACATGCTGCTTCCGATAACTGTCCTCGTAGGGCATGGTATCGACAATAATCATGTCCCTTCCTTCGTCGATCCATTTCTTGAGCTCGTTGGCGGTAACCAGGCCATAGTCACCCCGGAGGGTGTCCCGGGTCAACCCGACGGCGAGCTTCTCCAGCTCCGCCTCGTCCTCGAACTTGTTGCCGGCCTGAAGGGGCGAGGCCAGTACCATCGTCAACCCCAACACAAGGATGCTCCATAACAGTCGATTTTTCAGCCCCATTGTTTATCCTCCTTTAAGATTCCTTTCAAGGCGACCAGGGGGTTCAAAGGCGCCAGCCCTCGTCTGCCGCGCCAGACATAGAGGAAAATCACCCCGGCGACCATTGCCCAATCCCGGTGGAAGGAGGGCCTCAATCCCGAATAGGCCCTCGCTTCGGCATCATCCGGTCCGAAACAGCCGCAGTCCACATCCAGCCCCAGCCATAACCCGTAGCCGAGAACGGCCAGAAACAACACGAGGAGAAAACCAACGGCGCCGAGGCTCCCTCGAAGGTCCAGCACCAGAGCGACGGCGGCGGCGACTTCGCACAGCGGAAGCCAAAAAGAGAGCGGCCCGGTCCATCCGTCCGGAACCAGGCCGAAAGCTTCGATGACGACGGCGAACGCTTCGGGATCCATCAGTTTCGAGGATCCCGCGTAGAGGAAGACGCCTGCCAGGAGCAGACGAATGATGTGATAGGGCCAATCAGCGACGATTTTCCAATGGAACATGACCATCTCCCCGATGGTCCATCATTATCGGCTTTTCCGTGTCCGATCCAATTGCAAATATCGATCCTATCTATGATTCACTAGAGGTTTAATCTATGGGTCGGACGGCTACCACGGATACCGTCGAATGATCCGAACAGGCGGGCGGTGCGCTCCAGCGGAGGCAGGGGCCGGCGGAGGTCGGCGAATCCGGCCCGCCGGGATTGTCGGATGCGGTCAAGTTGTGTATGTACCGGGGACAAACGCAATGGGGCACACCCTACCCCCGATCCGCTGAAAGGAACCGAACCCATGACCAAAGGCAAGCATTACCTGACCACGACGGAATATGCCGAGCTTAAAGGGATGAGGGTTTCCGACGTCACCCGGATGCTCAGGCAGGGAGAACTCAAAGGCGTGAAGCAGGCCGGCAAGTGGCAAATTCCGATGAGCCAACCGCCGGAGCCGTCATCGCCGGCGCGCGCCGTGGCATCCACACAACCCGGCACCCCGGCCGATCCGCATCCGCCGGTTCCCGAGAGGGGAAGCTATTCGGTCGGAGCGTTCGCCGAAATGAGCTATCTTACCGAAACGGGGGTTCTCCGATTCCTGAAATCCGGAAAATTGAAGGGCGAACGGGGTCCCGACGGACAGTGGCGGGTCGATGCCGGCGTTCTGGAACTGCCCTGGATAAAAAAATTGATCCGATGACCTTATGACGCCAGGATCCGAACACCGATCGAGAAAGGAGGCCGCCGTGGGACTCCCCGCGCCGGTGATGACATTTCTTCGCGAGGATGCTCTGGAGCGCTTTCTGAATTACGTCAGGATCGATACCCGTTCGGATCCGAACAGCGGCGTCCACCCGTCGTCGCCGGGTCAGATCGAGCTCGCGCGGCTGCTCCTGAAGGAACTGGGCGCGGAAGGCATCCAGGACGCGGAACTGGATCATTTCGGATATCTCTACGCCGTGATTCCCGCCAGACACGCGGACACGAATGTCGCCATTACATTCTGTGCCCATCTCGACACCTCCCCCGCCGTCAGCGGGCAGGGAGTGACGCCCGTTCTCCATCGGCAGTATGACGGGGGAATCATCCGGTTCCCTCGGGACCCGGAACTCCTGCTGGGCCCTGCGGACTCGCCCGAACTCCTCCGGTTCAAAGGCGACACGATCATCACGGCATCCGGCGACACCCTGCTCGGCGCGGACGACAAGGCCGGAGTCGCCGCCATCATGTCCGCCGCGGCCGCCCTGCACCGGTTTCCCGAGCTCCCCTGCCCCGAGCTGAGAATCGTCCTCACGCCGGACGAGGAAATCGGACAGGGAGCCGACCACATCGAGTTGGAGCGGCTGGGCCGCTTCGGCTACACGGTGGACGGCGGGGAGATGGGCGAAATCGAATCGGAGTGCTTTCACGCCGAGGAGGTCAAGCTCACCTTCACGGGTCACAACGTACACCCGGGATATGCCAAGAACCGTCTGGTCAACGCATCCGCCGCCGCCGCGCGCCTCATGGCGGCCCTGCCCGATGCCGACAGCCCCGAGCACACCGAGGGCCGGGAAGGATTCATTCACCTGACCGGCATCTCCGGCAATGAATCGAACGCCACCCTTTCCTTTATTCTCAGGGATTTCGAGAGCGACCGCGTGGAGCAGCGTCGCCGGCTGATCGCGCATCTGGTCGATGTTTTCCGGGTTCGGGAGCCCGGGCTGGCCATCGAGATGCAGGTCAGGGAGCAGTACCGCAATATGCGGGAAGTGCTCATCGGGCACCCGGAGGTGGCGCGCCGGGCGGCCGGCGCCATCGAGATGAGCGGCGTTCCACCCATCGAAAGGTCGATTCGCGGCGGTACGGACGGGGCCCGCCTCTCCTTCATGGGGATGCCGACCCCCAATCTGTTTGCCGGCGGGATGCTCTTCCATTCGAAAAAAGAGTGGATTCCGGCGACCGCGCTTCGGAAGTGCCCGGAAACGCTGCTGCATCTGTGCCACTTATGGGCCGGTTTGGATTCCGTATCCACCTGAACGCCCACCGAAATTTTGACAAATCCGTCGAAATCAAGCATAGGAAGAACCATTTTCAATCCCTATCGGGCATCCGCCCAGCTGCGGACGCCGAGGCAGAACGGTATCCTTCTCATGGGCATGGATCTTTCGGAGCCGCTGACCTGGAATCAGTGGCTCCACAGGCTCGTTTCTTCCCGATCGATCGGCATCACCCTGCTGCTTCTCATCGCTGTGGTGTCGGAGCTCCGTTTCGACTGGGTGGAGCAGGTCGTCGGAGCCTATCTGACCACGACCAACTCAGCCCGGCCGGAATCCGGCACGATCTGGGAGAAGGGCCACCGGTCCGTCACGGCGAGGGAAACCCTTGAAGAGCTGGTGGCCGACCGCCTGGCCACCCAGCGCGAAGCCCAGACGGCCGAACGGTTCACGCAAATTCTCCAGCTGCTTTCCGCTTCCGAGGAATCCGTCATCTCCGCGGACCATTTCAGGCGCCTGTATTTGGAACTCCCGGCCGATGTGGCAGCGGACATACTGTCGCCCTTTGCGATGGTCAGCCTCCTGAACGGTGACGAATGGGAAAGGGCGGTTTTCAGGCGGTCGGGAGCCGGCGTCGCGGTGTATTTTCTGAATTCGGCCAATGGCGTCCTGCGGCAGCTGGCACTTCCCGACGCCCTGCTGGAGCGGATCGAGCGGAGCGAACAGGGGATGACGAAGCGCTTGGAGGATGTTCCCTCCTTTTCCGACCGCATCTATGCCGCCGACCGGTTCTTCGCGGCACTCGAAGCGCTCCCCGAGGACGTCCGGCGGAATATCATCCCCTGGCCGGAACGGCTCCTGGAGGCCGGCGGGCGGATCACCCGCGTTGCGATCGCCGACGAAATCCGCGACGGCAGGATCGACATCGGCATCGAGATCGCCCATCCGGAACACCACGAAATCCTTGCCATGGAAGGAAAAGACTGGGCCATCTGGCGCCTGGGTGAGGTTCTGGGAAGTGAGCGCCGGATCCCGGCCGCCGGACCGGAGCCAAAGGAGCCCCCCATCGACGGCGAAACGGGGGACCCATGATACGAGTCGCTCGAATGACGTTCTTCGGACTTCTGACGGCTGCCGGCATCGCTGCGATCGGTGTCATCCTGTTCTTCTTCATCGCCGTCCAGGGATTGCCCAGGGTTCCCGAGCCGCTCTCGCGAATTATTGAGACACCGCCCACGACCATCTATGCCGCCACGGGAGAACGATTGATGGTCCTCGGAGGCAGGGAAGCCGTGCCGCTCAGCCAGGTCTCCCGGGATTTCATCAATGCCGTCGTGGCCACGGAAGACCACCGCTTCTGGAACCATCACGGCGTGGACAAGCTCCGCACTCTCAAGGCCCTGTGGATCACCCTCTTCGAACCCGGCAGGATCCAGGGTGCCTCCACCATCACCCAACAATTGGCCAAGAACCTGTTTTTCAGCTTCGAGCGCAGCTACCTTCGCAAATTCCGCGAGCTGCTCGTGGCGCTTCAGATCGAGGCCCGATTCAGCAAATCCGAAATCCTGGAGGCCTATATCAACCAGATTCCATTCGGTTCCAGGGCCCATGGAATCGAGCAGGCGGCCCGCACCTTCTTCGACACGCCGGCGTCGAAGCTGACGTTGGCGCAATCCGCCCTGTTGGCGGGGCTGCCCAAGTCCCCCACCCGCTACAACCCCTTTCTGCACATCGAGCGCGCCAGGCAGCGGCAACGGGTCGTACTCCGGCGAATGGCGGCCACTGGCTACATCACCCGTGGGATCGCGGACGCCGCCGGCGCCGATCCCTTGGAACTGAGGCCGCCCGCCCATCGGTATTCCACGGCCAATTACTTTCTGGACGTCGTCGTCAGGGACCTCGAAAAGCGCTATGGCGCCGATGCCGTCTACCACGGCGGGCTGCAGGTCTTCACCACCCTGGATCCGCAGATTCAACTCTGGGCCACGGAGGCCATCCAGCTGGGCCTTTCCGAGCTGGACCGGACGATGGGAGTCGAAGCCGAGTCACCGGAAAGTGATCGTCCCCAGGGAGCGCTCGTTGCGGTCGAAACCCGGTCAGGCGCCGTCAAGGCGATGGTCGGCGGCAGAGACTACACCGTTTCCCCCTTCAACCGGGCCGTTCAGAACCAGCGGCAGCCGGGGTCCGGTTTCAAACCGTTCGTCTATTATGCCGCCATGGAAGCTCGGGGATTCTCGCCGGCGACCGTGATGATCGACCGGCCCGTGACCATTCCGATCAAGGGCGCGAATGACTGGTCGCCTCGAAATTTCGGGCGATCCCACCACGGGCCGATGGTGCTGAAACTCGCCCTCATGAAGTCGGTCAACACCATTGCCGCCCAGCTGGTGGAACGCACCGGGCCCGGCGCCGTGATCGAAGCGGCCAAGCGCTGCGGCATCGAAAGTCGTCTGGCGAATGTCTACTCCGTGGCGCTGGGAACCTCGGGGGTCAGCCCGCTGGAAATGGCCTCGGCGTTCTCGACCTTCGCCAGCCTCGGCAACCGCCATTTTCCCTTTTGGATCGCAAGGGTGGAAGATCCCATGGGTCGTGTGCTGGAGGAGCGCATCGTCAGGGCGGAGCGAACCCTCGATCCGAACCTCGCCTACCAGGTCCTGGACATGATGCGGGGCGTCCTGGAGGAGGGCTCGGGAGCGGTGATACGCAAGCTCGGGTTCGAGCTGCCGGCCGCGGGCAAGACCGGAACCACCAACGACTTCAAGGACGCCTGGTTCACGGGCTTCACGCCATCCCTCAGCGCATCGGTCTGGGTGGGGTTTGACGAGGGGAAGCCCCTGAGGGATGCCAACGGGCGCGGAATCACAGGGGGAAGAGGCGCAGCTCCCATCTGGGCTGAATTCATGAAGCGGGCGACCGAGGGCGATCCCTACCGTGAATTCCCGATCCCGGACGAAATCCGGTTCGAATTGATCGATCCCATGACGGGCCGGGCACCGGACACGCTCACCCGATCCACCGTAAGGGTCGCCCTTGCCGGGGGCCAGGTTCCTGGCGGGATCCCCGTCTCCGCGGAAACGATTGGCGTCGTGGAGCAGGTTCCGCCGCCGGAAACCTTGATGCCGGCGCCGATCGAAGGAACCATAAAGGAGGAGGATCTGCCGCCGGAAGGCTGATCGCCCTCGGGTAAGGTGAAACGCTTTCAGCTGCCCGAGGATTTCGAAACGATCCGCGAGAAGGAAGAACGTCGGCGGCGATCGCATCACCGGAGAATTCATTTTGGTACAGCTGCTCAAACATCTCGCCTTCAGGCTCTGGAGCGCGGTTATCCTCGGCGGGCTGACAAGCCTTGGCGTTCTCGCCCTGATCGGGGCCGGGACGGAACTTCCGATGACCCTCGTCATCGTCGGTGCCACGCTGTTGCTGTTTTTCTGGGTGAGCGGATGGATGTCGAGCCATGTCGGCATCTCCCTCGTCCGTCCGCTGCTGACAGAGGCCGGAGTGTGGGAGCGAAGCGGGTTGACGGAAGAGGCGGACCGGAGATTCGCCAAGGCGCTTTCGCTGTTCGACAGTTTCATGCTTTCTCCCGCCGTCCGACGCAAGCACCTCCCGGAGATCATCGGCCGGATGGCTCAATTTTACCTGGCCCTTCCAGACACTTCGGCGCGCGGTGAAACCGTCATCAGGGCCTATCTCGACCTTCACCCTGAGGATGAGGCGCTGGCAGCGGCCTGGCTCCAGGGGGTGCTGAACACCGGAAGCCAGGGCGGGTTCCCCGAAGAGACGGCTGCAAGAATCGGGGCCGCCCACCCCCGGAATGCCTCGATCCAGGAGGCGCTGGCCAGATTGTACCTTGCGGAGCGAAGAACCGATTTCAGCGCTCTCCAAGCCTACCGGCGCCTGATGAAGTTGATCGAGCCTCCGCCGCCCGACATGATCGGCAAGCTTTCCCGGATTCTTCTCGATGAAGGCCGGTCCGATGAATGGGCGCTTTCCGTATACCTGTCGGCGGTCTCCACGGAAAACGCGCCGGACGACGTCCTTCGGGGCATCGCCGCCTGTCGCCGATGGATGCTCGAGACCCATGGCAATCGGGAAATGATGGCCGCGGCGGATCACCTCCTCGCCCACCTGGATGATCGGGAACGGGAACGCATGACAGCGGGTTTCGTACCTCCCGGGTTGCCCGCCGGAGAACCGACCGAAGAAACCACCGGCCCGTCCGAGGCCGCCCCGCTCAAGACACTGTCCCGCCCTGCCTCGCACGTCCTGGAATGGTCCCGCCGAACGATCGATGCCGCCGCCAATGTCCTCAGGCGGTCCGGATGGATGCTCCGAGCCGGCATCTCGGCCGGAATCCTTCGCTGGGTCTTGATCGGAGCCATCAGCGCCGGTGCGGCGGCCCTCCTGATCAACACGGCTGGGTATCTTCGGCCGGACCGCCCCGAACTCCCGCCGGAAACGACCCCGATAGCGGTTGAAACGGCTCCGGAACCTTACACGATTCAGGTCGCCGCCTATCTCAAACCGGATTATGCTCGAAAATATGTCGAAAGTCTCAAGGCCATGGGATTGGACGCCTATGTTCTGGAGGCCACGGGGAACGGAAAGACTTGGTACCAGGTCCGGATCTCGAGATTCTCCGACAAGCGGTCGGCGCTCGACTACGGCGAAAAGCTCAATCGGGAAGGCCTGATAGAGGAATTCTACGTGGCCAGATCGTCACCGGACGACTCCGGCGGATCCGTCGGAAGTCGGTGAAGAACCGCGCCGGCGGGCAAGTCGACGTTGGGTCGAAACCCTTGTTTTAAGGGGATCGCACCGATAAAACCCCTTGCTTTCCTCCAAGGGTTGGGCTAATGAAGCACGTCGCCGATCGCTGGCCGAAGACACCGGTCATTATTGGCTGTTCCGAAGATTTCTCGTCAGAGACAAACCGGATTCGCTGCAAACACCCCGGATCGTAAGACGGTGAGATTGCAGTTGCATCCAGCAAGGCTTTCCGATCAGGAGGTTGGCGCCGACAGCTCCGGGAGCGGGATCCCACCCCCCGCCATGCCTTCTGCGGAACCCAACACTTCAACACTCAAACGAAAGGACTGCTTTCATGAACAAGACGGATCTGATCAATGAGGTTGCCGATGTCGTTTCCTCGAAAAAGGAAGCCCAAGCCGCGGTGGACCGCGTTTTTGCAGCCATCACCAAGGCTCTCAAGAAGGACGATGCAGTGACCATCGTCGGGTTCGGAACCTTCAAGGCGGTCAAACGCGAAGCGCGAAAAGGCCGAAACCCGCAGACCGGTGAGACCATCAAGATTGGTGCCCGCAAGGCTCCCAAGTTCATCCCCGGCAAGGGGCTCAAGGATGCGCTGAACTGATTTCATGCCGCTCCAACCGGCGAAGATGCCTCGAGGGCTCTCCGCCGGTTGGAGTTCGGCCGACCGATCCTTCCCTGATTCCTTGTCGATCCCGATATATTGACAGTCCGGCATTTGAATATTATCTTTGTTGCTTTACAAATATTGATGCGGGACGATCTGTCTTTATCCGCCTTTTTCTCCGACCCCCGATGACTCCCCAGACGCCTCGCACCGGCGATCCTCGAAGCGCCGCACTTCGTTTTCGAGATAGCTCAATCATGCAAGGAGACGGGTTTCTGATGACAAAATCAGTAAAAAGTATCAGTGACTTACAAAAAAAGGTTCTTGAGATTCGCAGGCTGACCGAACGAACCCATGCGGATAAGGCTGCCGCTGAAGAAGAATTGGGCAAGCTTAATTTCACTCTGTCTCTGTATCAGGGGGAACGGGACCTGGATGAACAGACGCTTTTCAAGATTGAGAAGATGAAGGAGCGGGTGGCTGAACTGGAGGCTTTCGTGAACGACGTGCCGGCCATTATCAGGGACCTGGAGCGCAAGCGCGCCCAGCTGGGCCGACCAGGCGCCTGAATCCCGGGCTTCCCATCAGGCCGATGGAAACATCAGCCGTCGCCCCGGTTCGAAATCCCAACTGAATTCAGATAAGCTATGATCGCGCCGCTCCTCGTTCTGGAGCGGCCTTCCCACCGATAGCTCAGTAATATTCCCTCCTGCTTCAGCGCCAACAGGCAATTCTCGACGACTTCCGGCAATACCGGGCCGGATTCCGAATGCAAACCCTTACCGACGATGATGCGCACGGTCAACACCCCGTCATTGAAGGCGGTACGGACGAAGGCCTCGGTGCGCTGGATGGCCTGGTGGGCCCGGCAACCGTGCAGGTCTATTTGATGCTGGGGCCCGGGATATCGCTTAAGCCGGCGTTTGAGGGGCAGGGGTCTGGCGTGTTCCGCCCCTTCTCGCTTTCGTTTCATCATGGACCGTCGGGTCTCTCCCGAAAGCGATGACTCCAGCAGGTCTGCAAGGTCCCGCGACACTCCGAAAAGCCGGGAAAGGTCAGCCCCCGGCGGGATTTGTGGGATTCCCCGGCGGTCCGTCAAAACGCCTTCCCCCGCTCTCCGATTTGCATTTGTGGGCCTCTCTCGCGAATCTGACCGATGCGGCGGGACTGCTTTTTGTGGCGGCTCACCCGACTCGTCTCCCTCTGATTCCATCAAACTTTCGATGGATTCCTGCCTGTCGATAATCCGGATGCCGTGCCGATTGCGATTCGCGGGGGAAGCTTCCCGTTCGCGCCGTCCGGGTACATTCGGCCGGTCCCGGCGCCCTTCCGCCGCCCGCACTGCTGTTCGCGATCCTTCCGACGGGCTCTTCGGGGTTTCCCGGGTGTCCGGGACGTCGATCTCCGAAAGCGCCCTTTCCAGGTCGACATCGGATGCAAACACCCTGATCCCGTGCCGGTCTTCACGAACAGGGCCTCCCCGTGGCTTCATCGGCTTCCGCTCGAGGGATCGTTCTCCGAGAGCTCCGGGCCCCCTCTTGGGGTCGTCCTGCCCCTGCGGGCGGCGATCACGGGCATCGGGCGGCGATGACGTCATTGTCGACGCCGACGGCTTCCCGAACCGATCCGCGAGCCAGCGTTTCAGTGATCTGAACATCGGTTGACTTCCGCCCGGAATTTCTCGGAATGCGTCGTGGGAAGTCCGGTGGCATCCATGGTCACAGAAAAAAGTCCGGCATCAGTTCGGATTCCGGTTTGGACGGATCGACCTGATAGGGTTTGAAGTCGGTCACGCCTTCGTCTCTCAGCACAGCTTCATCGATGAAAAAATGGCCGGTGCACCGGCGGCTGTCCCGGCGGAGTATCGCATGGGCCGCATCCGCGACGATTTCCGGTTTTCGGCTGCAGGCCACAACCGCGGCTCCCCCCAGAAGGTTCCGGACCGCCGACGTCGCGATGGTGGTTTTCGGCCAGAGGGCATTGACGGCAACGCCGTCGGCCCTGAATTCCTCCGCCATGCCGAGCACGCACATACTCATCCCGTATTTGGCCATTGTGTAGGCCACATGTCCGGCAAACCATTCCGGATGCAGGTTCAACGGGGGAGAAAGGTTGAGAATGTGCGGATTGGCAGATTTCCTCAAGAAGGGCAGGCAGACCTTCGAACACAGGAATGTCGCCCGAACGTTCACCTGGTGCATCAGGTCGAATCGTTTCATCGGGGTGTCGAGGGTGCCGGCCAGGAAAATAGCGCTGGCGTTGTTGACGAGGATATCGATTCCACCGAACCGCTGTACGGCTTTTTCGACGGCGCTCGCCACCATCTCCTCGCTTCGGACGTCCACCGCCAGTGGAAGCGCCACGCCACCGGCCGTTTCGACTTCCTGGGCGGCCGTGTAAATGGTCCCCGGAAGCTTGGGATGCGACACTTCCGTCTTTGCCGCCAGTACGATGCGGGCGCCGTCGCGGGCAGCCCTGAGGGCGATCGCCTTCCCAATTCCCCGGCTGGCCCCGGTAATCAGCAGTGTCTTGCCGTTCAAATCGGCCATTGTGCCTCCTCGATGGGATCGTCGCGGGTTTCCGGCTTCCGGAAAACCGGTGCCGAACACGCTGCGTCATCCAAAATATTGTGAAGGGCCTGCGAAGGATTGTCAACAATTCAAGCGGATTTCAGCTCGAAAGCCCCGCCGCGGGCTTGTGTTCGATTTCGAAGTCCGATAGGATGTTTGCCGATATTCGTCAACAACGTTTGGCCCGCCGGAGCCTGCGAACGGGCCAACGGTCATCGCCGGTCGGGCCGGGGAGGACTCAGCCATGCACTCGTTTGACACTTTCGGAATCGCAAGCGCCCGGCGGCGGCTTTTCGGTCTTCTCTGCATTCTGATTCAGACGGTATTCATCTCCAGCGGCTCGGCGCAGGAGCCGGTTTGCCCGGCAACTCCCGCCGAACTCGAGCGTCGATGCCGTGTATCGGAGAGATCGCTAGTCCAGCGGCAAAAGGAGGCCGCACAACTGGAAGCCGTCATGACCGATCCTGAGATCGTTCTGGTCAAGGTGGACCGGCTGGCCGGTGAAAGCGCCCTCGAGTACAAGGCAAGAGCCCGACGGAACACCGGAGTGCGAGCCCCCGTATCCGGAAGATGGCTCCGATTCGTCGACCAATATTACCTGGCGGATACGGATACGGCCCTCGTGGCCATGAACCGAAACGATTACTGGCGCTACATCGGTGAGGCCCTGGGATTCGGAACACCCGAAGCCCGAACCGCCTTCCAGGAGCAGGAGGCTTTGGGACACCGGATTCGGATCTCGAGTTTCCTGGGACCGCAGGGCCGCATCGCCGGGATCCACCAGGATATCGGGCAACTCGAGCGATTCATTACGAGCTGCTGCACTCCCTCCGGGGAACCGCTCCCCATCGAGGATTCAGGAAAGGGGGCCGCGGCGCCTGCCCGTGCTCCCGGTCCGACACCTTGAAGCCCCCGGTCACTGTCTTAATTTCAAGTTCCGTCGGTTGTCTGGAAAAGGGATCGAACCTTCCAGGAGCCGAGGGCCCAAGGTGTTTGTCAACAAATCATTCAGGGAGGCTACAAAATGGTGGACGGATGGAAGGTCCCGAAGTCGAGCGGCCGCAGAAGACGCCTTGCACTCGGCATCCTGGCGGCTGTCGGCCTCGTCGCGTTGACTGCGGCCTGCCAGACATCCCCACAGTGGTCCTACACCGGCGCCGTGGTCCAACCGGACAACCGGCTGATGATCGAGGATGGCGGCCCGCACCCGGTCCGCTGGGAAAACAGGGATCTGATTCTGGACTACGAATACGAAAAATCGCCGGACCAGATCCGCATGCTCGGACGAGTCGCCCTACAGGATGGAAACGCCAAATTTCCGGCCATAAAGCGGATGCACGTGGATGTTCATTTTCTCGACGCGAACGGCCTCATTCTCGACACCGGCCGGCTGTGGACTTCCGGGTTCTGGGAGCCGATGATGCTGGTCAACTGGTCCTTTGATCGGACGTGGGCGATTCCCGCAGGCACCTCGATGATCGGTTTCAGCTACAGCGGGACCGTGGGTGAGCAGGGTTCCGGCCCAGGAAAAGATGACGGCGGCGGCGGTGTGGAATGGGACTTCTGGCAAGGTCCCTGATCGGGTTTCCGGCCGCCGACCGGCACGGACCGCCATTGGAGGTCCGAATTGAAAATCGCATCCGATGAATCCCAACGCAGCGGGCGTGTCTTGATCCGGACGATCGTGGCGGCGCTTTGCGGCGTTGCGACAGCCGCCCTGGCGCTGGAAAACGCCCAGGCCCAGGGCATTATCTATCACTGGACGGACGATAACGGAGTGCGGCATTTCACCAATGTCCGGCCATCGAAAGAGCGTATTCCCAAAGCGACGGCCGTCGCTGAAATCCCTTACGACGCCGAGGCGGATGAGGAGCGCGCCGTCCGGGAGCGGCAATGGCGAAGAGAGCAGGAACGCGAAGCGATGAGGCAGCGGCTCCTTCGGACCGAAGTTCAACTCAAGGAGACCGAGCGGCTGGCGGAAGCGGCGGCCGATCGGATCGACGCCCTCGAATCCAGAATCGAAACACTAGGGGATGAAGCGGAGTCCGCCCGCTACCGGGTTGTCTATCCATACCATTATTGGAAGTCCCACAAACGGTTCGCCCCAAAGTTCGGCCACGAGGCATGGAAAAGCAAATCCAGGTTCGACACCATCCATGGCCGCTCAAAGCCGGGTGGATCGAACCGCAGGCGCCATTTCGACAACGAATTCCGAACGAGCCGCATTCACAGGCGTTGGTGATCCTTCCGGCGGCTCAAGGGGTTCCGGGAACCGAAGCATCCGGCTCGTCCAGGCGAAAACACCGGATCGCCTCGTTGACACCGCAGCCGCATTTCGTTAGTTTCAACCTTCCAGATTCACAATACAATTCTCTCTCAGCCGTTAAGAATCCCAACTCCGCATGTGAGGCAAACGGACCATGACCCCAAAAGATCCGTCAAAGCAGCCGCAGCCCCTCACCCGGGATGCCGACGAGCGATTCGAGCGCAGCTTCAGAAAGGATGGAAATTCCAAGGGCCGGGTGTCCATACGTATCCCCTGCTCCGAGGACACGCATTTCGCGGCCAATCGGAAATTGTTCGAGGGAACCGTCAAGAACATCAGCACGGGGGGCATCTACGTGGAAAGCCGCGATCGCCCGGAAGTGGGGCAGGAGGTCATCGTGGCCGGTCCGTTGGAAGCCTCGCCCGGCAAGGAGGAGAAGCTGTATGGCACCGTCGTCTGGAGCGACGAATATGGCTTCGCCATCCGGTTCATCGACAAATCTGGGGTCAGGCCCCGGCGATGAGATGGTGAACCTCCGAGCCTGCCGGAGAGCGCCTTCGCGCCTCAGGCCTGCATCGAGCGGCGATCCCCCACCAGGGCCTCGATGGTTTCGACCGACCGGGGGATCGGAGGGCCGAGGATGCGACAACCGCTCTCGGTCACCAGAATGTCGTCTTCGAGGCGTACACCTCCGAAGCTCCGGAATTTTCCTACGGCATTGTAGTCGATGAAATCCTCGAATCGTCTCTCCGCGGCCCACCGGTCGATCAGGACAGGGATAAAATAGACGCCGGGTTCGATCGTCAGCAATTGGCCGGTTTCAAGCCGGCGGCCGAACCGGAGGTTCGAAAACCCGAAACGTGGGTCTCTCTGGAATTCCGCGTCGTACCCAACGCTGTCCTCTCCCAGGGATTCCATATCATGAACATCGAGTCCCAGAAGGTGCCCAAGTCCGTGCGGGAAAAACAGCGCGTGGGCGCCCGCCTCGACGGCGGATTCGGGATCCCCCTTCATGAGCCCCATGTCCCGGAGCCCTCTGGCGATTACGAGAGCCGCCTCGCGGTGGATGTCGATGAAGGGCACTCCGGGTGCCGCGGAGGCGATCGCCGCGGTCTGGGCGCCGAGAACGATACGGTAGATATCCCTTTGTTCATTGGAAAAGCGTCCTCCGGCCGGGAAGGTGCGCGTCACATCCGAGGCATAGTGCCGAAGGGATTCGACGCCCATGTCCACCAGCAGCAGGTCGGACGGCCCCGGAACGATATCCTCGGTCCGGCCGTGAAGGATTTCGCCATGCGGGGTCATGATCAGCGGAAATGCCATGCGGGTGGCCCATTCCCGCACCCTTTGGTCCAGGCTCCCGGCGATTTCCAGGACGTTGCGGCCCGGCGCCAGCCCCCTTGCCACGATTCCAAAGAGTTCGGCGGTCCACCCCAGAGCCGTCTCCACCTCCGACACCTCTTCCGGTGATTTTCGCGACCGCTGGGACACAACCGCCCGGACCAGGTCATGAGAGGCCGAGGCCCGGACCTTTTCGAGAGAAAGACCGGTGAGGTCGACCAGCTCCAGCACCTGGTCGGCGCGGTAGGGCGGCAGGTAGTGCAGTTTTCGTCCGGCATTCAACGCGGCATGGATGCGGGAGCGCGACGTCTCCTGTCCGATGACCCGATCGATGCCGGCAGGGGCTGCCAGTGATTCCAGGCTCGGCTCAATTCCCGTCCAGATCGCGGCATCCGGATCCGGCGGTCGGCCGATCAGAAATTCGACCCCCTCATCGATGTCGAGGAGCACCCTCAGACCGGGCGTATCGATACCCGCAAAATACAGAAAACTGCTGTCCTGGCGAAATGGATAGGCATTTGCCGCAAAATTGACCGGTTGCTCTTCTGCGCCGAGAAACAGGATCAGACCTTTTCCGACGGCCCTGCCCACTTCTTCCCTGCGCTTTCGGTAGGTTTCGGCATCGAACATGGCGGTCTCCCCGGGTGTTGTGCATTTGCCGCCCGACCCGACGCAGCCGGCGGGTTCAGGCGGCCGCCTCCTTCGTGGGAATCGTCACCACCGGCACCCTGGCGTGCTTGACCACCTTTTCGGTCACACTTCCGAAGGAAAAGCGGCCGGCGGCCCCTCGCGTGGCCATGACGATCATGTCCACATTCTCCTTCTCGGCCAGCGCGAGAATCTCGGAGGCCGGATCCCCGATCGCCACGTGTTTGATGTAGCGGGGGCATCCCTTCAGATAATCCTGGCACAGGGACTCGAGCCGCTTCGATGCGGTCTTTTCCTCCCATTTGAGAATTTTTTCGATGTGATCGTCCTCGAATTCTCCATACCACTTGTGGACGGTGAGGTCTTCGATCACGTATAGGACATGGATTTCGGCGTCGTATTTTCGGGTCAGGGAATTGACGTAAGTGAGCGCATTCTGTGCGCTTCCCGAGAAATCCGTCGGCCACAGGATCTTTTTGACGGGCATGGCGGTCCTCCTTGGGTAGGTTGGGGTCGATATTTGATGATAATTTCATTACCGTCCACGGCAACCCGGCGGATCTCGATCCATCGACCGGAGGATTTCCGAAACCAGAAAGCCGCCTTCGAGCACTTCCCACCGTACGTCCAGATCCATCAGCCGAACGCCATGGCTTCGGCGTCGTGACGATCCTCGAACATACGCTGGACGCGGGTCCGCGGAAAGCATGCGAACGACCAGTTCTGCAAGCGGCACGCCCGTGCTGCCCTGATACTCGCGGCAAAACGCTTCGGCGGCCGGCGTGAAGGAGACGTGTACCCGGCTGGAGGGCGCGGCGGCTGCGAGGGACGACGTGGCCTCGACAACCCGGTCCGCGTAGGGCAGATAGGGCTTCAGATCGAGCACCGGCGTACCGTCCAGCAGGTCGAGTCCCTTGACGTGGATCCGCACTCCGTCGGGTCCGGTCTCGATCTCGGTCATCTCGACCACCGACATTCCGATCGGATTGGGTCTGAACCCGGAGCGCGTGGCGAATACGCCCATTCGCCGATTACCACCCAGTCTTGGGGGCCGAACCGTGCTGCGGGGCCGTCTCGGGGGGTTCGCGTGAAACACAAAGATCAGCCACAGATGCGAGAAGCTTTCCAGCCCTCGAATCGACGCCTCGCGGTCGTAAGGCGCCAGCAGTTCGATGACGCCGCAGGCCTCCGGAATCAACCCCGGCTGTCGGGGGATCCCGAATTTCTCCTTGAAGCAGGACCGGACGACGGCGATGGGTGAGAAGGTGAATTCCATTTGTCATTTATAGACAATTCTTTTAAGCAATGGGAGTGTGAATCTCAAAATCCGGACGGCTCGGCTGCCGTCACCGAAAAAAAGGAGCACGCCGCCTGACCATGCCCTCTTCGATCGATCTGGATATCCGCAACCTGATGGTGCCGGTCCGGCGGCACAGCCTGCAAGTCAGGACTCTCTCGGTCGGAGGCACGGAGCGCCGCGATCGGCCCGTAATGGTTTTCCTGCATGAAGGACTGGGCTGCATCGAGTTCTGGCGAGACTTCCCCGAGCGGATGGTGCAAAGAACAGGACTGGACGCGGTGGTGTATGACCGGCGCGGATATGGAAAATCCTCACCCGTGACCGCCCCCCGTGAAAAGGACTACCTCCACCGGGAAGCCAACGAGGAGCTCCCGCGCCTCCTTGAAGCCCTTTCGATCGACCGGATCATTCCGGTGGGGCACAGCGATGGCGGAACCATCGCCCTCCTGTACGCGGCGTCTTTCGGACGCCGGGTCGAGGCCGTCGTGACCCTGGCCGCCCATGTCTTCGTCGAGCCACTCACCCTCGACGGCATCCGGGAAACGGTCGAGCGCTATCAAACCGGAGACTTGAAGGAGCGGCTCTCCCGGTACCACGGTCAAAAAACCGAATGGGTGTTTCACTCGTGGGCGGACACGTGGCTGTCCGATGGTTTTCGCGACTGGAACATCGAGTCCTTTCTGCCGCAAATCGGCTGCCCGGTCCTTGTCATCCAGGGTGAAGATGATGAGTATGGAGGACGGGAGCAGGTGGAAGCGATCACAAGCGGCATCGGCGCCTCGGCCTTGCCACTGCTGGTGCCGGGTTGCGGGCATTCACCGCATCTGGAAGCTCCCGGGGCGGTGGTGGATGAAACCGCCCATTTCATTTGCCGTGCCTCCCTCTGCGGATCGGCACCTGGTTCGAACTCCCAAGGAGATCGTTGATGGAAAAGAAAAGCGATACCGTTGACCTGCTGGGCAACCCGATGGCCATCGCGGAACTGATCCGATACCAGGACGGTTCGGTGGTCAGCCGAACCCTTATCAAGAAGTCGACCGGCACCGTCACCCTTTTTGCGTTCGACCGCGGACAGGCCCTGAGTGAACACACGGCGCCTTTCGACGCGCTGGTCCAGGTTCTCGACGGGCGCGCGGAGATCACCATTTCGGGCCGCCCCTACGATGTGAACGCCGGGCAGGCCATCATGCTTCCCGCCGGCAAGCCGCATTCGGTCAGTGCCACCGAACCCTTCAAGATGCTTCTGACCATGATTCGCAGCGCGGAATAGGCAGCGCACCGGTTCCGGCCGCAATGCCGCCATTGCCGCCCGCGCCTTTTCGACGCCTGCGCAGGGGCGTCCTCGACGGCAGGGAGTGGATTCATATTTCCTCCCCCGCCTCCGGTGGGCTCTTGTTTGCACCCCCATTGATCGGGGGAGGCGCCGGTCAGCAGGCAAGGTCCCTGCGATGCCTGATTCGGGAGGGATTCGATCTTTTCTCATTTTCATATTCCGGCCATGGCCCTCCGGCCTCTACATTTTCCCTGAGAACATCGATCTCGGACACGGTGACCATGCTCGGTCTGGCCATCGGCGGCCGGGGCGATGCGCGCAACACGGTTCACGGCGTTGCCGCCTGTTTCGGGGCCATCCCCATGCTCAAGGCGCTCGAGATTCTCGGCGAGCCATTCGAGCGGCTGGTGTTGATCAACCCCCTGCCCGATCTTCCCGTCCGGAAGCTGCCAGGCGTATTCTGGGTTGGCCACAAAAACCGGGCGGGACACGGCCGATGGAAGCCCGGACAGCTCGCCGGGAGTTTGGCCGGCCTCCTCGACAGGCTTTTCCCCCAGGTGCCGAAATCCCCAGGACGGTTCGGGAATCTGCTCCTCAGCCGGGTGCGCCCGATGGAAATCTTGGCCGACTTTATCCGGTTCCGTCCCCTCGAGGGCACCGTCCTGAGGGAGACATCGATTCTATGCATCTTCGGGCGAAACGACCCGGTGCTCAACACCTTCTGGAACTTAGAGCCCGGAGCCGGATACCAAACGGCTTTTCTCCGGATCTGCCCCGATGTCGAATTTCTGGCAGTAGATGGAGACCATTTCCTCAGTGATCCGGCCGTACGCAATGAGGTGCTCGATGCGGCCTCGGACTTCCTCACCAGAAGTCGGCGCCGGCGGGGCCGGCAGCCCACCGGTGAAGCAGCTTCGGAAAGGAGCGGACGTGCCCCTGCCTGAAAGCACCCTTTTCCGCCTGCCGCCGGACCGCAGTTGGCAATCCCTGCTTCGCCCTGGAGCGTCAACATCCTATTTCAGGCTCTCGCCACGACCAAGCTTTGATGAAGAATGCAGCGAATTTCGAACCGGGACCGCCTGGTGGCTTTGCGAATTCGCCCGTCTCATCTATCGGATGGAAGCCGACGAAATCGGCAGGAGAGCCGACGGGCTCCGCCGCGACGAGGTTCTGAGGTCCGTGGGGTGGCGGGAGGACTTGTTCATCAACCGGGGGGGAATTCAATGCGCGCTCCTGCGCCGGGATACCGAACGTCCGCGCCTGTGGGTGCTGGTCTTCAGGGGGACCTCGGGGCTCGGGAACTGTATTCTCGATCTGAACGCCCGCCCCGCGGCCTGGGTTCGAGGGGGCCGGGTGCACCGGGGATTCATGAAAGCCCTTGGCCGGGTCTGGCCGGCGCTGTCGGCAGCGCTTTCCGAACGGCGGCCGGAAAGGATCTACTTCTGCGGCCACAGCCTCGGCGGCGCCGTGGCACTTCTGGCCGCATCGCTGCGGATGCCGGCGGCCGTCTACTCCTATGGCGCGCCGTTGACGGGGGACCGTGAATTCGCCCAAACCCTGGGCATGCGTCGCGTCTTCGATGTGATCAACGGCAAGGACGTCGTTCCCGTCCTTCCACCGGAAATCAGCGGCTACGGTTACGTTCCGGCCGGCGCGCGGATCGATCTCTCAGCGGACGAAGGCCTCGTGCGTCAAGGCCTGGGCGCTTCAGCCGCGGCCACGCCGGGCCTTCCGCATCCGGCTTCCCCTGCCGGCTCCCGACGCCGATGGTTCGCGCCGCCGGATTCGCTGTCGGATCATGCGCCCATCAACTACCGCATCGGGCTGGAGAGGATCCTCCTCTCCGAAAGGAGCCGAAGCCCCGGTGTCAGCGGTACTGAAAAGACGGACGATGGTTCTGCGCCACTCACTCCGGGCGGGTGCCGGCCGCCATCGCCGAAGCCAACAGGTCCCTGAGCCCAGTCTGACGGCGAATCCCCTGAGCGTTGTGAATCCCCATGGACAGGGCCTTGGGAGTGCCGACCATGACCGCCAGACGCTTGCCCCGGGTGATCGCCGTGTAGAGCAGGTTCCGCTGCAGCAGCATATAATGCTGGGTCAGGACGGGAAACACCACCGCCGGAAATTCGGAACCTTGGGATTTGTGGATGGAAATGGCATAGGCCAGGGTGAGATCGTCGAATTCCGCGGCATCGTAAACGACCCGCCGGTCGTCGAAATCGACCTGGATTTCTTTTCGTTGGAGATCGACCTCTGCGACGCTGCCGATATCCCCGTTGAAGACCTCCTTGACGTAGTTGTTCCTGACCTGCATGACCTTGTCGGCCACCCGGAACGGAGCCGGCCCGACGCCCGCCTCCGGCCCGACGGGGTTCAGCGCCTCCTGGAGCCGCCGGTTGAGATTGATCGTTCCGGCGGATCCACGATTCATCGGCGTCAGCACCTGGATATCCCGAAGCGGGTCGAACCCCAGGCGGTCGGGGATCCGACGGGCGACCAGTTGGATAATCAGCTCCACCGCGGCATCCGGATCCGCCCTGTGGATGAAATAGCAGTCGGACTTTCGGGCGCCGGAATCGAAAACGGGCATGATGCCGGCGTTGATCTGATGGGCGTAGACCACGATCCGGCTCTCCCGGGCCTGGCGGAAGATCTCGGTGAGCTCGACCACCGGAACGGCGCCGGAGGCGATCAGATCGGACAGCACGTTTCCAGGCCCGACGGACGGCAGCTGGTGGATGTCCCCCACCAGGACGAGGGTTGCCTCCGAAGGAACCGCCTCCAGGAAGCTTGCGGCGAGCATCGTATCCATCATGGAAGCCTCATCGACGATCAGAAGCCGGCTGCTCAGGGGATGGGCGGCATCTCGGTGGAAGGCGCCGGTCCTGGGATTGAATTCCAGAAGGCGATGGAGGGTGCCGGCCGGTTCTCCGGTGGCATCGGTCATGCGCTTGGCTGCCCTTCCGGTGGGCGCCGCCAGGCGGAATTCGATGTTCTTGGCCGAGGCGATCTTCAGCAACGCATTGATGATCGTGGTCTTCCCGGTGCCAGGGCCGCCGGTGATCACTATCACCTTGGCCTTCACCGCCAACCTCACCGCCTGCCGCTGTGCCGCCGCCAGTTCGATTCCGAGCCGCTTCTCGACCCAATCCAGGGCTGCTTCCGGATCGATCGGCGGAAATGCGGGGCTGCCCTTCAGAAGCCGAAGCACGGCCGCGCCGATCGCCGACTCCTGACGGAAGAGACCGGCGGGATAGACGCGTTCGAGGGCGGCATCACCCGCGTGCCCGGGCTGAGGCACCTTGACCATCCGCCCCCGGCTCACCAGCGATTCGACGGCCTTTTCAACGAGGTCGGAGGGGACTTCGAGAAGCTGACCGGCCTTTTGCACCAGGGTCCCGGCGGCGCAGCAGGTATGACCGGCCTCCGTCCAGCGGTCCAGGGCATGGAGGACACCGGACTCTATCCGAAGAGGAGAGGTTCTCGGCACATTGAGCTGGGCGGCGATGCGGTCCGCCGTGACAAACCCGATGCCCCGGACCTCGTCTGCCAGCCGGTAAGGGTTCGACTTGACGGCCGTGATGGTCTGATCGCCGAACCGTCTGAAAATCCGCAGGACCTGACCGGTCCGGATGCCATGGGATTGTAAAAACAGCATGGCGTCCCGAAGATGCCTGTGCTCGCGCCAGGCTTGATGGATCATGGCCACCCGCTTTCCGCCGATGCCGCTGACCTCCGTGAGGCGCTCGACCTCCCGGTCGATGACCGAGAGGGTTTCCTCACCGAAGCGGTCGACGATCCGGCGGGCCATTTCGCTTCCGATCCCCTTGATCAATCCGGATCCCAGGTATCGGCGAATGGCCTCCCGGGTCACCGGAACGCGGTAGCGATAGGCGGTCACGTTGAACTGGCGGCCAAAACGGGGGTGATCCGACCATTCGCCGTCCAGTTCGAGGAACTCTCCGGGAGAAGGATCGTGGATTGGACCGACCACGGTCAGGGGCGTCCCGCCCAGCTCCGGTTCCATCTGGGCTACGGTGAACCCGGTGTCCGGGTCCGCATAGGTGACGGAGAGAACCTGTCCCCTGATCGTCTGCATTTCAGGATCAGACCCAGTCCGGCAGGCGAAGGTCGTCCAGGGGGCGGCGGGTGGGGATGAAGCATTTGATGTCCACGACCGGCGTGCCTTCGACGGCATCGATTTCATCCACCTCGATCGTGGTGCCGCGGATGGCCAGGATTCGGCTGAGCGTGAGTCCGATCAGGTTCGGTCTCAGGGGGGAATGGGTGGCGAAGACACCGGTCAGGGGATTGTTCTCGTCTTTCCGGGGGTGGACCTTGAGAACTCCCCTACCGTCCGGCGTGTCGTTCTGGTGGAACCAGAAAAGGACATTGATGTGGGAAAACCCGTCCAACCCCTCCATGGCGTCCCGATACTCCGGATTCACGTGGATGAAAAAGCGCCCGTCCCGGTGCTCGATCCGGCCGATAGGACGGATGACAAAACAGCGGTCCGACATGAAGCCTCCTTTCAACCGATCCGACGCTCCGGACGCCGGCCGGTATTGCAGCGGGAATTGAATTCCTGTAGTTGAGGATCGGCGGCCGAGCTCCCGCCGCCGGATCGTGACGTGCCCGGCAGGCGGGAGACGGACCGAATCTATCGTCATTGGAAAGAAAGGATGATTCCCATGCAGCCGATCGATCTACGATCCGACACCATCACCCATCCGACGCCGTCCATGCGGGATGCCATGTCCCGTGCGGTCGTGGGAGACGACGTCTTCGGCGAGGACCCGACGGTTCGTCGGTTGGAGGACATGGCGGCCGAAAGATTGGGCAAAGCCGCCGCCCTGCTCGTTCCCAGCGGCACCATGGCCAACCTGGTTGCGCTGCTGTCCCACTGCGATCGGGGGGACGAGGTGATCCTGGGCGATCAATCCCACATCTATTTCTACGAGCAGGGCGGTGCCGCCGCCGTTGGCGGCCTCCATCCCCGCCCGTTGCCGAACCGGCCGGACGGCACGCTGCCGCCCGATGCCGTCGAAAGCGCGGTCAGACCCGACGACATTCATTTCCCGCGCACGCGACTCGTGGTTCTGGAAAATACCCACAACCGGTGCAACGGCGAGGCGCTGACGCCGGAGTATATCGAACAGATGGGCGACCTCGTACACCGGCGGGGCCTCGATCTTCATGTGGACGGCGCCCGGATTTTCAATGCGGCTTCCGCACTGGGTTGCACGCCCGCACGCCTTGCCGGGCCCGCCGATTCCATCGGGTTTTGCCTCAGCAAGGGCCTGGCGGCGCCGGTGGGATCGGTCCTCTGCGGTGACGAGGCGTTTATCGCCAAGGCCCGACGAAACCGCAAGCTCCTGGGCGGCGGCATGCGGCAGGCCGGCGTCATCGCCGCCGCCGGCATCGTGGCCTTGACGGAGATGACCGACCGCCTCGCGGAAGACCATGCCCATGCGGCGCTCCTCGCCCAGGGGTTGGAATCCGTGCCCGGCTTACAGGTTCCGCCGGCCATCCGAAGGACCAACATCGTCTACGCGGACATCGTCCGCGACGAAATCGACGCCCAGTCCCTCTGCACTGCCTTGGCCGAGCGGGGTGTTCGGGTCCTTGCGGCTGCTCCCCGGCGAATCCGCGCCGTCCTGCACTACCAGATCACCGCCGAGGCAGTGGAGCGGGCGGTGGAGACCTTTCGGTCCGTTATGGCCCAAAGGAGTTGAGAAAGCCTGGATGGCACCCACATATCCGGCCAATCGGGTCCGACTATCCCAACCGTCCGAACCTTATCGCCTTTTCCGGCTGGTGCCCCCTCAAGGGGCACTAATGTTTGAAGCAGCGCTGCCCCGTAAACACCATCGCAACCCCGGCCGCATTGCAGGCTTCGATGACCTGCCAGT
Organism: Desulfobacterales bacterium; assembly: GCA_049366795.1. Classification (GTDB taxonomy): domain Bacteria; phylum Desulfobacterota; class Desulfobacteria; order Desulfobacterales; family UBA5852; genus CALNZV01. The sequence continues at coordinate 113,481 of JBMNCP010000043.1, read as the reverse complement.
CGTTGAGCGCGCCGCCGGGCTGGACAACCGCCGTGACCCCCTCCCGTATGCCCACATCGACCCCGTCCCGGAAGGGAAAGAAGGCGTCGCTGACCATGACCGAACCGATGAGCCCGCCCTTCCGCTCGGCCACTTCCGCATCGATTACCGATCGAACCGCCGGATCTTCCAGGTCGTTGTAAGCGACGCCCCGGGTTTCGAAGCAGATGCGATCGGCCAGTTTGCGGTAGGCCTTGTCCCTGGCGATTTCGGCGACGCCGACCCGGTCCTGCTCGCCGGTTCCGATACCCACCGTGACCCGATCCTTCACGTAGATCACCGAGTTCGATGTGATCCCGGTTTCCACCAGCCAACCGAACAGCAGGTCGTCGTATTCCCGGTCCGTGGGCTCCCGATCGATGCGGTAGGTCCGGCCCTCGTGCTCGCTCTGGGCCGTCTTCAGGTCCTCCCGGCTTCGGGTAACCGGTGAAAAAGACCACTGGGCCACGATACCGCCGTCGATCAGGCTTTTGAAGTCCACCACCCGATCGTGGGCAAACTCCCGCAGCCGGTCCATGTTGCGGATCCGGATCACCCGCAGGTTTTTTCGCCGGGCGAGGATGTCGAGGATGCCTGCCTCGTATTCCGGCGCGACCACGACTTCGGCGTACTGGGCGGAAATCGCCTCGGCCGTCGGACGGTCCACGGCGCGATTGAGCGCGATGCACCCGCCGAAGGCCGCCACGCGATCGGCCATGTACGCCTTGGCGTAGGCATTCTCCAGGGTTCCCGCCTGGGCGACCCCGCAGGGGTTGTTGTGCTTGACGATGACCGCGGCGGGATCCTCGGACAGGTAGCGCAGAATGTTCAAGGCGTTGTCGGCGTCCGTCAGGTTGGTTTTGCCCGGATGCTTCCCGGACTGGAGCAGGTCGATATCCGAGACCAGGTACCGGCCCGGTTCAAGGGTTTGCGTTGCTCCAAGCGCCAGGTTGCCGTTGACCAGCCGGTAAAGGGCGGCCTCCTGGCCCGGGTTCTCTCCGTAGCGGAGCCCTTTTTCGATGTTTCCCACCCGCCAGGTGACCTTTTCGTAAAAGAGGGTCTGCCGCCGATCCTCGTCGATGAAGCTGATTTCCAACCGGCCGGGGAACCGGTCGTCCATGATGGTGCGATACATGTGCTTCAGATCTTCCGCCATGCCCTTCTCCTCCTTCACGACGCGTATGGATTTGCCTGCGGCGGTCCGGGTCACGACGTCTCGGACGTCATTCGGTAACAGCGCCGGACCTCGTCGAACGGCAGGTTGCTCAGATAAATCGAAATGGCCTTGTCATAGGCCGCCGTGTGGGCAAACGCCTTGCGGGCCAGCCGGTAGCGGGTCTCCAGGGAAAGGCTTCCCTTGTTTGACCGCAGGGTTTTCAGGATCTCCGGATAATCGTCCGGATCCACCACCGGGGCGACGCGGAGGAAATTCTTTGCCGCTGCCCGGATCATGCAGGGCCCCCCGATGTCGATGTTGCCGCGGGCCATTTCGGCCGTGACGTCCGAACGGGCGACCGTCTGGCCGAAAGGATAGAGATTGACGACCACCATGTCGATGGGGATGCTTTCCGTACGTGCCAGGTCGGCTTCGTGGGAAGGGTTGTAGGTTTCGGTGAGCAGCCCCAGATAAATCTTGAAATCGAGGGTTTTGACCAACCCTCCCTGGGTTTCCGGTTGGCCCGTGTAGTCTGACACCTGGGTCAATACGGAATCGGCTCGATCACCGAGGATCTCCCGGATCCGCGCAAAGGTGCCGCCGGTGGACAACATCCGGATATTCGGGTTGATCGAGAGGAGTTCGGGAATGAGCCGGTCCAGCCCGGCCTTGTCGGAAACGCTGATCAGGACGTGCCTGACCGCGACCCAATCGTCGATCCGTTCTACGGTGTTGATCGTCATGTTTCAGTCGCGGCCGGATGCATCCCCGGGACGGCGGATCGGTCGTTGCAGGACGGGTCCGGGTTCTCGGGCTGCGGACCCCGCTTGACTGCCGGACTGATCTGGCCGGGGGCCGGCGCCCTCCTTTCCGTGTTGCGGGTTGGTTTGCAGGGAAAAAGCGTCGCTCCTGGCCGCTGCGGCGTCACCCGGGCCCGAGGCCGGAATACGCGGGTGGCGCTGCAAGGGGAACGGCAAGAATCAGTATCATACCCGGCATACTGGAACAATACGGGATTCGGCGGCCGGGTCAGGGCGCCCTCGAAGGCAGGAGCGACGACCATGCCGGTCGGCCGGATTCGAACCGGCGGACTACCGCCTCCCCGCCACTTCCTCGAGGAGCCGGTCGAAGAAGGCGGCCATGAACCCGTGCCGGTCCTCGGCCAGCCGCCGGCCGGTCCGGGTCAGCATTCGGTCCTTGATCCTGCAGAGCTTCACGCGGTATTCCCGGTAGCCGGTATCGTCCCGGGTGTAAGGGCGGGTGTCGTCGATGCAATTGTCCGGATTGTGGAGTATCGCGCCCACCTCGCCGGCGAACTGGTAGGCCCGGGCGATGCCGACGGCACCGATGGAGTCGAGCTTGTCCGCATCGAAGAGTACACGTGCTTCGATGGTGCGAGGGCTGCCATTGCCGCGGAAACGGTGGCTCCGGATGCAATGGAGGATGTTTTCCGTCTGACCGGGACTGAGACCGAGCTGATTCAGAATCGCGGCGGCCATTTCAGCGCCCTTCACGGCATGGCAGACCTCGCCCTGGCTTCGATCCTGATGGGTCCGGCCGATGTCGTGGAGGTAGGCGGCGGCGCGGAGGATGGTCATCTCCGCGTTTTCCTCCGGACCGATCCGCTCGCACAGGCAGTAGACCCGGAGGGTGTGATCCCAGTCGTGGCTGCCCGGGGTATCATCGAAGCACCGACGGGCCATTTCCCGAATTCGATCCATGAGAGGACCCGCACCGCGGCTGCCCCCGACCACCGGCATTATTCCTCCGCCCCTTTAGAGCGCGGACCGGAACCCACGTCATCCCCGGGTGCGGCTGGAGAACGCTTTCCGGACAGTTCGGTGAGCGTGATCCGAATCACCGCAGCGGCGCCGAGATCCGATTCGGCGAAAACGAACTCGTCTCCCGCATAATGCCGCATGATGGCCCGGAGCCCTGCTTCCCTCATCCGAGGGTCCTTCAATACCTCCGCCCGCCCCTCCGCCATCACGCTGCGATAGCGATAGCTCCATCGGCAGGCCCGGGTTCCGGCGACGACGCCCCGAGGCTCCACGAAGACCAGCGACACGGTGTCGTTGTTCGCGAGCACCTCCATTTTGCGGCCGCCCGGCGCGGAGTGAAGATAGATCACCCCGTCCTCGTACCCGAAATTCATCGGGATCCCGTAAGGTCTTCCGTCGTCGCTGAGGGACATCACGCAGAAGTCGGCGCCACGGATAACGGCGTCGATCTCATTCCGGTCTTCGATGGATTTGTCGGATCTTCGCATTGGGCTCTCCTGGGAAGTGTGGGTACTGTCTTTGAGGTCGCCTGTCAAGATAGCCGAAGACGGCATGGACCCGAAATCCCGGGGCAAGGCTTCGATCAGGACCTCCACAATACTCCACTTTCAGCGTACTGATTATGATAAGATTTAAACATACAAAATTACTGTAGAATAATTCTCATGCGTTTAGGATTTTTCTTGACTTTGTTTGTCAAATATAGAATAGCAGCAAGAAAGTGGATAAAGGTGGAGTAAAGAGGAGACACCTTGTTTCGAGGCAGTTCGACCCATACCATTGACGCCAAGGGAAGAATCATCATTCCCGCCCGCTTCCGCGACACCATCAAGGCCGGCGGGGACTACGGTGTCATGGTCGCCCAGATGGACAACTGTCTGAATGCCTATCCCTACGAAAAATGGCGAGGCATCGAGGATAGCATCCTGGCGCAATCGCGACGAAGCGAAAGCATGCGGCGTTTCCGGCGCTTTTTCGTTGGCGGGGCATACGACTGCGTCTGTGACAAGCAGGACCGGATCCTGATACCGCCCTTCCACCGGGAATATGCCGGGTTGCAGAAGGAGGTCATTCTTGTCGGCGTTCTGGATCATTTCGAAATCTGGTCGAAGGAAAACTTCGAACGCGACAGAAAGACGCTCGCGGAAGATCAAATGCGGGAGGATGTGAGAGAAGAAATCGCAACCCTGGGACTGTGATTCATGGGGTATCGACACGTCCCCTGCATGCTGAAAGAGGTCATGGCCAGCCTGGCCTGCAGGCCGGGAATGATCGTAGTGGACGGCACCCTCGGTGGATCCGGTCATGCAAAAGCGATTGCAGCAGCCATCCAGCCCGGCGGAATCCTGGTCGGAATCGACCGGGATCCCGAGGCCATCCGGAATGCCGAGATCGAACTGGCCCCATGGTCGGCCTCCATTCTTTTGTTCAACGATTCGTTCGCCCATCTTCCGGCTGTTCTGGAAGCGGCCGCGATCCCGAAGGTCGACGGCATCCTGCTCGACCTCGGCATATCCAGGGACCAACTCGAATCCGGCGGCCGGGGCTTCAGCTTCCAGAAGGACGATCCTCTCGACATGAGGATGGATCCCGGCAGCGGAGAGACGGCGGCTGGGATCGTCAACACCTTTCCCGAGCGGGATCTGGAACTCGTCTTCCGGGAATACGGTGAAGAACGCTTTGCCCGCCGCATCGCCAGAGCCATCGTGCGGGAGCGGCAGCACACCCGGATCACCCGGAGCCTCCATCTCGCCGGCATCATCGCAGGAGCGGTGCCCGCGGGACATCGGAGGCGGCAGTCGCTGCACCCCGCCACTCGGGTATTCATGGCCCTTCGCATCGCCGTCAACCGGGAGTTGGTGCATCTGGACCGCTTTCTGGATAGTGCGGTGGAATGCCTGAAACCGGGGGGCAGGCTCTGCATTCTTTCCTTTCATTCCCTGGAGGACCGCCGGGTCAAACATCGCTTCAGGGAATTGGCGGCCGGCTGCATCTGCCCGAAAAGCGTGCCGGTCTGCCAATGCGGAAAAGTGCCGTCCGTCCGGCTGCTGACCCGTCGGGTGGCCAGACCCACGGAAGCCGAAGTATCCGCCAACCCGCTGTGCCGCAGCACCCGGCTTCGCGCCGTGGAAAAGCGATGAGGCCATGACATGGCGAACAACCGCAAGTCCATGCCGGCGGCTACAGGCGTCACCGCCGCCTGGCTGGTCATCACCGTGATCTTCATATTGGAACTGTTCGCCTATGCATGGTGCCGTATGGAGTGCGTTCACATCGGCTATGCCATCGAGGAGGAGCTTGGCGTGCGCGAGCGCCAGGCGGCAGCAAGAAAGAATCTGACCATCGAACTGGCGCATCTGAAATCACCCGGGCGCATCGAGCGGTTGGGGCGGGACCTGGGCTTGGCGCCTCCCGTTACGGAACAAATCAAGGTCATACCGTGAAGCGACCGAACACCCATCACATCCAAAAACGGGCCACGCTGGTGGGGGCGGCCTTTTTCTGCCTTCTGACCGTCATTCTGGGACGGGCCGCATATCTACAGGTGTTTCTGGATGACTTCCTGGCGGGAAAAGCGGCCGGCCAGTACGAAAAGACCATTCGGGCGATCGGGAGAAGAGGCACGATCTACGACACCCGCCTGAGGGAACTGGCGGTCAGCACGGACTCCGTTTCCCTGGCCGCCTATCCGCAGAGAATCGCAGCACCTCGACAGGCGGCGCAGCAGATTGCGCGCGCCTTGAACCTCCCGGCCGGGGCCGTATCGAAGAAGCTGGAAAAGTCCAAGTCCTTCGTTTGGATCAAACGGCACGTATCTCCCCGGGAAGCGGAGAGCGTCCGGAAGCTTGAAATCGACGGCATCGACTTCATTCCTGAGCATGGCCGCTATTACCCCAATCGCAGTCTCGCCGCTCAGCTGATCGGCTTTTCAGGCATCGACGGCAACGGGCTGGAAGGCATCGAGTTCGACTATGACCGGGAACTGCGGGGCGGCCCGGTGATGTTTACGGTATTCAGGGACGCGCGGGGCCGGGGCTTCGATGGCGAAAGGGAGATCGCCCTGAGTCAGGGCGGCAACAACCTCGTGCTGACGATCGACCGGACGATTCAGTACATCACCGAAAGCGCCCTGGAAGCCGCGGTCAAGAGCACTCGCGCCAAATCCGGCATGGCGGTGGTCATGGTGCCCGCCACCGGTGAAGTCCTGGCGATGGCCAATTTCCCCCTGTTCAACCCGAACGATTTCAACAAATACGCAACCGGACAGCGGCGCAACCGGGTCGTCACAGACGCCTTCGAACCGGGTTCGACCGTAAAGATTTTCAGCACGGCGGCAGCGCTGGAGACGGGCAGCCTGACCCCTCACAGCATTTTCTTCTGTGAAAACGGAAAATACCGTCTGGGCAAGAGGACGATCCACGACACCAAGCCTCACGGATGGCTGTCACTTCAGCGTATCGTCAAGCATTCCAGCAATATCGGGACGGCCAAAATGGCGGCCGCGGTAGGGGCGGAAGCCATTCACGACATCTACGAGCGTTTCGGTTTCGGTCAAAGGACCGGCATCGACTGCCCGGGCGAGACGAGCGGCTATCTGGGAAACCATGAAAAATGGACGCCGTTTGATACGGCCGCGAAAGCATTCGGACAAGGCATGTCCGTGTCGGCCATTCAGTTGGTGTCGGCAGTGGCCGCCGTGGCCAACGGCGGCATTCTGATGAAGCCCTACATCGTGAAGGCCGTCAATACTCCGGATGGCGAAGGCCTCAAGACCTTCGGCCCTCAGACGGTGCGCCGGGCCATCTCCCCTAAAACGGCCAGAGCGGTGACCCGCATGATGCGAATGGCGGTCGAAGCCGACGGCACGGGTACCGAGGCGGAACTCGACGGCTACACCTCCTGCGGCAAGACGGGTACGGCTCAGAAGGTGGATGAATCCGGCACCTACGCCAAGGGAAAATATGTTTCATCCTTCGCCGGATTCGCGCCGCTCGAGCGACCGGAACTGGCGGTCGTGGTGGTGATCGACGAGCCGAGGGAGGATCATTACGGTGGAAAGGTCGCGGCGCCGGTGTTTCGCCGGATCGCTCAGGACGCGCTGACCTATCTCAACGTCGCCCCGAGTCCGGACGCAGGCGGTATGACCGTATCCAGAGAAACGGAGATCAGAGGGTGAGGCTCTCCGACATTCGAAAATCCCTGGCCCATCTCACGGCCGACCCCGCTGGCAGCGGTACTCCCGCCGGCAGTGGCGGCGACCCGGAGATCCGTTCGATCCATTACCGGTCCCAGGACGTCGTCCCGGGCGGGCTGTTTGTCGCGATTCCGGGCTTCAAGGTCGACGGCCACGTCTACGTCGAGGATGCCGTGGCCGGGGGGGCGGTCGCGGTCGTCGCCGAAAAACCTCTGAAGACCGGAGTGGAGGTCATCCGGGTCCGGAACGCGCGGCTGGCACTGGCCGACGCCTCGGCTGCCTTTTATCACCACCCGAGCGAAGCCCTCACCGTCATCGGCATCACGGGCACAAATGGGAAGACCACTGTCACTTATCTGCTCGAACATATTCTTCAGACGGCCGGAAGGCGGGTCGGCGTCATCGGGACGGTCAATTACCGCTACCGGGGTCGGGCCATCGGCAGCGCCCACACCACCCCCGAAGCAGTGGATCTGCAGCGCATTCTCGCGGAAATGCGGGACTCCGGCGTTACCCACGTGGTCATGGAAGTGGCGTCCCACGGCATCGATCTTCACCGGGTGGATGGAACAGAGTTCGACGTCGCGGTCTTCACCAATCTCACCCAGGATCACTTGGACTACCACGGGAACATGGAGCGTTACTGGGCCTGCAAGCAGCGGCTGTTCACCGAACTGCTTCGAACCGGCCCCAAGAAGGACCGCGCGACCGCCGTGATCAACTGCGGCGATCCCAGGGGAAGATCGCTCTATCCCCTGCTCCAGGGCCCAAAGCTCTCGGTCGGCCCCGAGCCGGTCAATGATGTCAACGTCGTTCGCTACAGCAGCGACGTCGACGGCATCCGGGCGGTCATCGGGTTTCTGGGAGGCGAGCTGGTGGTGAGGACCCGTCTGGTCGGCCACCACAACCTCGAAAATCTGCTGACCGCAGCCGGCGCCGCTGCGGCCCTGGGAATCCCGCCGGATGTCATCGCCGACGGGTTGAATCATGCGCCGGCCGCGCCGGGCCGGCTCGAGCCCGTGGACGACCCCGCGGGGCGCCATGTGTATGTGGATTATGCCCACACGCCGGATGCGCTGGAAAACGTGCTTCGAGCGCTGGAGGGAATCAAGACCAAACGGCTGATCTGCGTGTTCGGCTGCGGCGGAGACCGGGACCGGAAGAAGCGCCCGATCATGGGTGCCATTGCCGCGCGGCTGAGCGATCTGGCCGTCGTCACCTCGGACAATCCGCGATCCGAAGCGCCGATGGCCATCATTCAGGATATCCTCGCCGGCATTCCGACGGCAGGCGGCAGGGGCAATGATGCCGGCGGCGGGAACGGCCACGGTCGGCCCGAAAGTCTCCTGGTGGAGCCGGACCGCCGCAAGGCCATCCGACTGGCCCTGGAGGCGGCCGAGCCCGGGGATATCGTCCTCATTGCAGGAAAAGGACATGAAACCTATCAGATTGTGGGTGACCGCACCCTTCCCTTCGATGATCGGAGGGAGGCGTCTGAGGTCCTTCAAGCGTCCGACCATCGTTTGGCCGGCAAGCCGTACGCCCGATAGAGCGGCAGGCGGCCTTGGAGCCATCATGAGAGCGACTACGGACTGGGAAGTTTCCGATGTGCTGAAGGCCACCGGCGGGCGCCTGGTTCAGGGGCCGCAGAATCGCCGGTTCAGCGGCATCGGCATCGATTCGAGGCGAATCTCGCCCGGGGAGATTTTCGTCTCCATAAAGGGCGAGGTGCACGACGGCCACCGGTTCATCCCGGATGTCGTGGCTTCGGGGATACGAGGCGTGGTGATCGGCCGAAAACGGGAACCCGAATATCGAAACACCCTGATCGATCGGCCGGATGTGGTCGTGATTGCCGTCGAGGAGACGACCCGCGCTCTTGGCGAGCTTGCCGCCTACCACCGGCGTCGCATCGATGTTCCGGTGGTGGCCTTGACCGGTTCCAACGGGAAAACGACCACCCGCGCTATGACGGAGCAGGTTCTGGCCGTTCGTTTTTCGGTTCTCGCGACCTCGGGGAACCTCAACAATGCCATCGGCCTTCCGCTCACCCTGCTCCGCCTCACCGGCGACCATGAGGCGGCCGTGGTGGAAATGGGCATGAATCATCCCGGCGAAATCGACTACCTGGGCCAGATCGCCGAGCCGGACATCGGAATGATCACCAACATCTCCCCAGCCCATTTAGAAGGTCTTGGATCCATTGACGGCGTTCGGGATGCAAAGGGGGAACTCCTGGGACGGATTCGCAAGGAGGGTACGGCGCTCCTCAATGCCGACGACCCGAAAGTCCTGGAACTGGTGCCTCGCTCACCGGTGACGACTCTGCTGTTCGGCGAATCCCCGGCCGCCGAGATCCGGGCGACGGAAATCGAGGAAGCGCCCGGAGGCGTCCGCTTCCGGTTGGTTACCCCGCGGGGGGACCACAAGGTGTCACTCACTGCCAACGGCCGGTTCATGGTTTCCAATGCCCTGGCAGCCGCCGCAGCGGGATTCCGGATGGGACTCGAACCGGCGGAGATCGCCAGGGGCCTCGAAAAGTTCCGGCCGGTCAAGGGGCGGATGGAAATCCGCGCATCCGGAGGTGTCCACATCATCGACGATACGTACAACGCCAATCCGGCTTCGATGGCCGCCGCGCTCCGGACGCTGGATCACCTCAAGGGCGAAGCGAGGGGCATTGCCGTACTGGGGGACATGCTCGAGCTGGGTCCGGCTTCCGCCGCCCTGCACCGGGAATTGGGCGAGCGGGTGGCCCGATCGGAAACCGCCCGCCTGTTCGTTACCGGCAACCTTGCGGAGGCAGTGGCCGACGGCGCCATCGCCGCCGGAATGGCTCCCGAACGCATCAGGCTCGGCGAGGTCGCGGAACTGTCGGAAGCGCTGAGAAGGATCCTGAAGGAGGGGGATTGGGTGCTGGTAAAGGGATCGCGGGGAATGCGGATGGAACGGATCGTTCAAAATCTTCAGAAACCGGAATCGGAGTAGCCAGACCTGGGGAAACGGTATGCTCTACCACTTCTTGTATCCGCTCCACACGACCATATCGGCATTCAACGTGTTCCGGTACATCACCTTCCGGACCATCTATGCCAGTCTCACGGCCTTTCTGATCAGCCTGTTGCTGGGCGCATGGACCATTCGGAAGCTGCGGGAGCTCCAGGTCGGCCAGTTCGTCAGGGAGGACGGCCCCCAGAGCCATCTCAAAAAGTCGGGCACCCCCACCATGGGAGGGGTTCTGATCCTGTTCTCGATCGTCTCCTCGACGCTTCTGTGGGCCAGCCTGACGAATTTCTATATCTGGATGCTGCTGATCGTCACTATCGGCTATGGGTTGATCGGCTTCACCGACGACTACCTGATGCAGGTGAAAAAACGCAGCAAGGGACTCTCTGCGCGCCAGAAATTCGCCGCCCAGGCCGTCGTGGCCCTGCTGGTCGGCATACTGTTCTGCCTGCACCCGGATTTTTCGACCCGGGTGACCGTACCTTTTTTAAAGGACGTCACCCCGGAACTCGGATGGTTCTATGCCCTCTTCACCGTCATCGTGGTCGTGGGCGCCTCCAACGCCGTCAACCTGACCGACGGGCTGGACGGGCTGGCGATCGGGCCCATGATCATCGCTGCCGGCACTTACATGATTTTTGCCTATGTCGCCGGGCATGTGAAGTTCGCGGACTATCTCCAGCTCACCTATGTACCGGGCTCCGGAGAGGCGGCCGTTTTCTGCGGAGCCTTGGCAGGGGCCGGGCTGGGGTTTCTGTGGTTCAATGCCTATCCCGCCCAGGTGTTCATGGGAGACACGGGGTCGCTTCCGCTGGGGGGGGCCATCGGGACCGTTGCCATCATCACCAAGCAGGAAATCCTGCTGGTGCTGGTGGGGGGGCTTTTCGTCATCGAGACGCTGTCGGTCATCGCCCAGGTAGGCTATTTCAAGATGACGCGCGGGCGCCGCATCTTCCGAATGGCCCCGCTGCACCATCATTTCGAGCTCAAGGGATGGCCGGAACCCAAGGTCATCGTCCGATTCTGGATCGTCGCCGGAGCGCTGGCGCTCATCGCCATGAGCACGCTCAAGCTGCGTTAGCGCCGGGCTCCGCCAGGGAGTGATATGAATCTGAAGGGAAGGCAGACCCTCATCGTGGGCTTGGGTGTTACCGGGATCGCCACCGCCCATTTCTGCTGGCGGCGGGGCGCAAGGATCACGGCCATCGACGTCGTTCGGAACGATCGAACGCTGGCGGCCGCCGAATCGCTGCGTCCGATGGGCATTTCGGTGGAACTGGGCCCTGAATCCGAACGCTGCATCGCCGGATCCGATCTGGTGGTATTGAGCCCGGGCGTCTCCCACGAACTGCCGGCGCTGAACGAGGCTCGGAAAAACGGTGCTGAAGTGATCGGTGAAATCGAATTGGCGGGCCGCTTCATCGACGCGCCGATCATCGCGGTCACCGGTACCAACGGCAAGACGACGACCACTTCGCTTCTGGGAGAAATGCTGAAAGCCGCCGGCATCTCCGCCTTCGTAGGCGGCAACATCGGTGAACCCCTGATCGGCTTTGTCGACGGGGGCGCTTCCGCCGACTGGGTGGTGGCCGAAATCAGCAGTTTCCAGCTCGACACGATGGAATCTTTCCGGCCCCGGATCGGCGTCATTCTCAACATTACCGACGACCATCTGGACCGGTACCCGGATTTCGCGGCCTACGGCCGCTCCAAGCTGAAGCTTCTGACCCGCCAGGAACCCGAGGATTCGGCGATTCTCAACAGCGAGGACCGGTTCCTGCGCACCGAACCGATCCCGGGAAAAGGGCGCCGCCTCACCTTCGGGCCGGCACCCGTCGCCGGGGAAGGCGCTCGAATCTCGGACAACCGGATCACCTTCCGTTTCGAGGGCGGTCCGGAACAGGAACTGGATCTTGCCGGCTGCCGCCTAAGCGGACGGCACAACCGGGAGAACATCGCCGCTGCGGCGCTGGCGGCGCTGGTGGCCGGTGCGGACCTGAACAGCATTCATCAGGCCTTGCTATCCTTTAAAGGTCTGCCCCATCGCCTCGAATGGGTGGCGACTATCCACGGCGTGAAATACTTCGATGATTCCAAGGCCACCAACGTCGACGCCGTGGCCCGGGCGCTGGAGGCATTCGAGGAGCCCGTCGTTCTGATCATGGGCGGCATGGACAAGGGCGGCAGCTACCTTCCCCTGAAGTCCCTCGTCGAGCGGCGCGTCCGGCGGCTGATTCTCCTGGGAGCCGCGGCGCCGGTAATCGGTGAGGCCCTTGGCGGGTTGGCGCCTATCGAGCAGGCGGACTCGATGCGTCAGGCCGTCCGGATGGCGGCCGCGGCGGCTCGAGCCGGAGACGTGGTCCTGTTGTCGCCGGCCTGTTCGAGTTTCGACATGTACGCCAATTATGCGGAGCGGGGCTTCGATTTCGCCCGGTCCGTCAAGGCACTGGAGGAATAGTTCTTGACCGCTTCCGTCCCCGCAGCCGCGATGCGCACCAGCGCCTACGACGTGCAGCTTCTGTTTCCCGTGCTGCTTCTGGTGGGCGTCGGCATCGTCATGATCTACAGCGCGAGCTCCGCACTGGCCGCGGACCGGTGGGGTGACGGATACTTTTTCCTCAAGCGCCAGGGGATGTTCGCCGCCGCGGGCGTAGTGGTTCTGGTGGTTTGCCGGCACCTGCCCTACCGGTGGTTCAAGCCGCTGGCCTACCCGATCCTGATACTGGCCGTGGCCATTCTGGTTCTCGTGCTGATCCCCGGCTTCGGCAAGACGGCAGGCGGCGCCACCCGCTGGCTGCGGCTGGGCGCCTTCACCCTCCAGCCGTCCGAGTTCGCACGATTTGCCCTGATTCTCTATCTTGCCTACTCGCTGAGCAAGAAAGGGAACGCCGTCCGCGAGTTTGCGATCGGCTTCGTGCCCCATGCGGCGGTTCTGACATTGTTGGCAGTGCCGATCCTGATGCAGCCGGACTTCGGATCGGTCGTCATCCTGACCCTGATCACGGGGACCCTGATGTTTGTCGGCGGAGTGCCGCTGACCCAGTTGGCCGCCGCCGCCGCCGTGGCGCTGCCGATTGGGGGCCTCCTGGCCATGACGGCCGACTACCGTTTCAAGCGCGTGATGAGCTTCATGAATCCATGGGACTACCCGACCGCCGAGGGCTATCAGGTGATCCATTCCCTCATGGCCTTCGGATCGGGCGGCGTCGGCGGAAGCGGCATCGGCAGGAGCCTGCAAAAGCTCTACTACCTGCCGGAGCCTCATACGGATTTCATCTTTTCAGTGATCGGCGAGGAGCTGGGGCTCATCGGCGTCGGGATCGTCATCGTCCTTTACGGCGTCATCTTGTGGAGGAGCTGCGGCATTGCACGCCGCACGACCGACCCTTTCGGATCTCTGATGGCCATTGGGCTGACCGCCGGTCTCTATTTTCAGGTCTGCATCAACATGGGGGTGGCGCTCGGCCTGCTGCCCACCAAAGGGCTGACGCTGCCGTTCCTGAGCTACGGGGGATCGTCCCTCCTTCTCAATATGGCGGCCGTGGGCATCCTCATGAACATCGGCGCGACGGCAAGGCGATAGCAATGGATCCAAACCGCGTGCGGACCCCACACATTCTGATCACCGGTGGCGGCACCGGCGGCCACCTGTTCCCCGGCATTGCGGTGGCGCGGGAATTCCTGGCGAGAGACCCGGAATCACGGATTCTTTTCGTGGGAACCGGCAAGGCCATCGAAACCGAGGTGCTGGCCCGGGAAGGATTCGAACACCGGGTCATTTCAGCCCGCGGCTTCAAGGGGATGGGGCTTTTCGGAAAACTTTCCGCCCTCATGACGGTCCCCCGGGGGATCGCCTCCGCATGGGAAATACTGAAATCCTTCGCGCCGGATCTGGTCGTCGGCGTCGGGGGATATTCCGCCGGCCCGGTGGCAGCCGCGGCATGGATGCAAGGCATCCCGGTGGTCCTTCACGAGCAGAACGCCGTCCCCGGGCTTACCAATCGGACCCTGTCGCGGATCGCCCGGCGGATCTACGTGAGCCTGCCGGAATCGGCGCAGGGTTTTCCGCCGGACAAGGTTCTGATCACCGGAAATCCCGTTCGGCCGGAGCTGCTGCGGGCAACGGGCGTGGACACGGCGGAGGAACGGGTCTTCACCATCCTGGTGGCCGGCGGAAGTCAGGGCGCCAAGGCCATCAACCGGGCCGTCGTCGACCTGCTTCCCCTGCTGGATTGGCCGAATCGGGTCCGGTTCCTTCACCAGACGGGACTCGCGGACGAGGCGGAAGTGCGGGAAGCCTACCGGGATGCCGGAATTCAGGCCGTGACCGGGGCTTTTTTTACGGACATGGGACAAAAATACCGGCGGTCGGACCTGGTCATCTGCCGGGCCGGAGCCACGACGGTGGCCGAGCTGACATGCCTGGGGAAGCCGGCGATTTTCATCCCCTACCCCTTCGCCGCGGACAACCACCAGGAAAAGAACGCTCTAGGCCTGGTTCGGGCGGGAGCCGCCGAGATGATTCGGGAGTCCGACCTCTCCCCGGGCCTCCTGGCCGAGCGGATCCGGGACTACCGCAAACACCCGGAAAAACTGAACGCGATGGCGGGGAAAGCGGGCGCTTTGGGCAGGCCCGATGCCGCGAACGTCATCGTCACCGATTGTCTCCGGCTGATATGGGGAGTCGACCCGCCCGCGGATTCGGAAGGACTTCCTTCCTCGACGTCCCTGGACTGAAACAGGAAGCATTCGCATGTACCAGAAGACCTATCACATTCACTTCGTCGGAATCGGCGGCATCGGGATGAGCGGCATCGCGGAACTCCTGCTCAATCTGGGCTACCGCGTCTCAGGCTCCGACCTCAAGGCCTCGGACATTACCCGGAGACTCAGTCAGCTGGGCGGAACGATCCATGAAGGTCACCGGGCCGAACAGATCCAGGGCGCCGACGTTGTTGTCAAATCGACCGCGGTGTCGGAGGACAACCCGGAAATCGAGGCGGCCAGATCCGCGTCGATACCCGTCATCCCGAGGGCCGAAATGCTGGCGGAACTCATGCGGCTGAAGTACAGCGTCGCCGTTGCCGGCGCCCACGGCAAGACCACGACCACTTCGATCGTGGCCGCCGTTCTGGCCGGGGGCGGCCTGGATCCAACGGTGGTCATCGGCGGCAAACTGCGCAGTCTGGACACCAACGCCGTGCTCGGTTCCGGCAGCTTCATTGTCGCCGAGGCCGACGAAAGCGACGGCTCTTTTCTGCGGATGGCCCCTTCCATCGCCGTTGTCACCAATATCGACCGTGAGCACCTGGATTATTACAGCGATCTGGATGCCATCGTGGATGCCTTCGCCCGCTTCATCGATCGGATCCCCTTTTATGGGCTCGCCGTGGTCTGCCTCGACAACGAACCGGTCCAGGCGCTGATCCCACGGATCCGGAAGCGGTTCGTCACCTATGGGATGAGCAGCCAGGCGGACATCCAGGCCAGGGATATCCGCTGCGAAGGGCAGAAATGCCGCTTCTCCGTCTACCGGAACGGGGAACCCCTCGGCGAGGCCACCCTGAACCTTCCGGGCATCCACAATGTGTACAACGCACTGGCCAGCATCGGTGTCGGGCTTGAGTTGGGAATCGGGTGGGAGGAGATCCGCAAGGCGCTGGCCGGACTCGAAGGCGTTCGGCGTCGGATGGAAATCAAGGGAGAGATGGGCGGCGTCACCGTGGTGGACGACTATGCCCATCACCCCACGGAAATCAAGAGCACGCTCGAGGCCGCCAGGGAAAGCTGGCGGGGCCGCCGGAAAGTGGTCGTCTTCCAACCGCACCGGTATACGCGGACCCGGGCGCTCTTCGACGAGTTCACGCGGGCGTTCTACCAGTCCGACGTGCTGCTGGTGCTGCCGATTTATGCTGCGGGGGAACCCGTCATAACGGGAGTGACGCACGCGTCGCTGTGCGAGGGCGTCCGGGCCCACGGGCACAAGCACGTCATCTGTGTCGACCGCTTTGACGAGGCGGCCGGGCGGGTGAGGTCAGAGGTTCAGGATGGGGACGTCGTGATCACTCTCGGCGCCGGAAATGTCTGGCAGGTCGGAGAATCGCTCATCAAAATGCTGGAGGCCTGAACTCCCGATGCAGAGGACCAGCCGAACACCGCGCCTACGGTTGCCAAACAGCAGCCCGGTCCGCCGGACGACGATCCGGCGCAAAAACCGCCGCCGCGGTCAGGCGCTGACATGGCTGAAAACCGGTTTCTACGCCATCGGCTTCGTCCTGGTGCTCGCCGGACTCAATGCAGGCTTTCTGTTTTGTTACAACGCCGCGACCTCATGGAACCTGTTCACCGCCCGCGTCGTGGCGGTCGAAGGCAACCGGCGGATTTCCACCGAAACGATCCGGCATCAAGCCGGCGTGGAAAACGGGGCGAACCTGATGGCGGTCAATCTGGCGCAGGCCCGAAAACGCCTTCTGGCCCACCCCTGGATCGCCGAGGCCGAAATTGCCAGGGAGATCCCCGATCGAATCCGGATCCGCGTGCGGGAGCGGGACTGCCTGGCGGTCGTCGATCTGGGCAGGCGGTTTCTGATCGACGGGGACGGTGCGGTCTTCGCGGAGTCTTACGGGGATGGCTTCAGCGATCTGCCGTTGATCAGGGGCCTCGAATACACGGATCTCGATCTCGGGGACGGGCCGGGCAGCCTGGTCTACCAGGCGATCCTTAATGTGCTGGCCCTGGGGAGGTCCGGCCGTGCGGGAATCGACAATCGCCGGATTCTCGAAATTCAAGCGGACCGCGATAGAGGGCTGACGCTTTACCTGAGGCCCGGCAACGGCATCCCGCGGTTTCAGGAGGTCTTCCTGGGGTACGGCGAATTCCGGGAAAAGCTCGATGCCCTCGGCGCCCTGCCGGCCCGTCTCGAAGCCCTGGGAGCGGCGACCGTGTATCGAATGGTGAACCTGGACAACGGTAGTCGAACCATCGTCCAACCGGCCGAGGACGGCATGTCCTGAGGCCCGTCAATGGAGGTTTGAATGCAGGGACGGGAAAACATCGTTGTAGGCCTGGACATCGGAACCACGAAGATCTGCTGCGTCGTCGGCGAAGTCCGGGGCGCCGACGTCAACATCATCGGCATCGGCACGCATCCTTCGATCGGGCTTCGCAAGGGAGTGGTGGTCAACATCGAGTCCACGGTGGAGTCCATCAAGAAGGCGGTCGAAGAAGCCGAACTGATGGCGGGCTGCGAAATCTCGTCCGTGTATGCCGGTATTGCCGGAGGCCATATCACCGGCTTCAACAGCCGCGGCATCGTGGCGATCAAGGGTTCTGAAATCACCCCGGCGGATGTGGATCGCGTCATCGACGCGGCCCGGGCCGTTGCCATCCCGATGGACCGCGAAGTGATTCACGTGCTGCCCCAGGAGTATATCGTCGACGACCAGGCGGGCATTCAGAACCCGGTCGGCATGGCCGGCGTCCGGCTGGAAGCCAAGATCCACATTGTCACCGGGGCGGTCACCAGCGCCCACAACATCGTCAAATGCGCCAACCGCTCCGGCCTCGACGTGTGCGACATCGTTCTGGAATCCCTTGCCTCCGGGGAGGCGGTGCTCGCGAAGGAGGAAAAGGAGCTCGGCTGCGCCCTCATCGACATGGGGGGCGGGACGACGGATCTGGCGGTCTTCTCCGAGAACAACATCAAACACACGTTCGTCCTCGCGCTGGGCGGCAACAATCTGACCAACGATGTTGCCATCGGGCTCAGGGCGCCCCATCACGAATCGGAGAAAATCAAGACCCGCTACGGCACCTGCATTTCATCCGCCATCCGGCCGGAGGAGATGATCGAGGTCCAAGGCGTGGGCGGGCGTGACCCCCGCAAGCTGTCCCGACAGATTCTCGCCGAGATTCTAGAGCCCCGGATGGAGGAAATCTTCACCCTGGTGCAGCGTGAGATCCTCAAGGCAGGGCTCGAAAACGCCATCCCGTCAGGCCTGGTCCTGACCGGCGGCACCTCCATGCTGGACGGCGCCACCGAGGTGGCCGAGTCGGTCTTCAACCTGCAGACCCGCCTGGGGAAGCCTTCGGGCATTACCGGCCTGGTCGACGTGGTGAACAATCCCATGTACGCCACCGGTGTCGGGCTCGTTCTCTACGGCGCACGCTATCAGGCGGACAAGAAGTTCAGAATCCGGGATGCCAACATTTTCAACCGCATCATCGGACGAATGAAACGGTGGTTTATGGAGGTGGTCTGATCCCATGGGACGACATCGACCCGGGATCGAACGTATCGGATCGACGGCCTCGAGCGGAGGCATCGATTCACAACAGCGGCAGTTGCCTTTCGTTTTGTCGAACG
This sequence comes from Desulfobacterales bacterium, assembly GCA_049366795.1. Lineage (GTDB taxonomy): Bacteria > Desulfobacterota > Desulfobacteria > Desulfobacterales > UBA5852 > CALNZV01. The sequence goes on along the minus strand of JBMNCP010000043.1, from coordinate 94,960 downwards.
GTCGCCCCGAATTCGCAGTGGAACCGGTTTGCGGCTTCGGGGCTTTAAAACCAGGCGGTCCCAGTGACCAGCCAGAACAGGGGGGAACCATGTTTACGTATGTGGATGCGGAAAATTCTGCAAAAATCAAAGTGATCGGAGTCGGTGGCGCGGGCGGGAACGCCATCAACAACATGATCACCTCCAATCTACAGGGGGTGAAATTCATTGCCGCCAACACCGATTCCCAGGCGCTGGAAATCTCCAAGGCGCCGCTGAAGATTCAGCTGGGGGAGCAGCTCACCGAAGGGCTCGGCGCCGGAGCCAATCCCCAGGTCGGCAGGGACGCTGCGCTGGAAGCCAGCGAGGCGATCCGGGGCGCGCTCGAAGGCAGCCACATGGTGTTCATCACCGCCGGGCTTGGCGGGGGGACGGGCACCGGGGCCGCGCCGGTCATTGCCGGCATCTGCAAGGACCTGGGCATTCTCACCGTCGCCGTGGTCTCCAAGCCGTTCTCTTTCGAGGGAAAGCGCAGGTCCCGGCAGGCGGAGGACGGCCTAGATCAACTCAAGGAAATGGCCGACACGGCCATTACCATCAACAATGACCGTCTCAGGGGGCTTGCCTCCAAAAACGCCACCATGATCGAGATGTTCCGCAGGGCCGACGAGGTGCTTCTCCATTCCGTCAAGGGCATCACCGACCTCATCATGATGCCGGGTCTCGTGAATCTGGATTTCGCGGACGTGAAGGCCACCATGTGCAAAGCCGGCATGGCCATCATGGGCATCGGCTCAGCCAGCGGTGAAAACCGCGCCCTCGAAGCCGCCGAGCGCGCCATCTCCCATCCTCTGCTCGAGGACATTTCCATTGCGGGCGCCAGGGGCGTGCTGATGAACATCACGAGCTCGAGCGACCTGACCATGGAGGAGATGACCGAAGCCTCCGACCGGATCTATCATGAAGTGGGCGAAGAGGCGGACATCATCTGGGGCACGGTGGTGGACGATTCACTCGGCGATGAGATGCGGGTGACGGTCATCGCGACCGGGATCGGTGAAAAGGAGAAAGCCAAAGCGCAGGCAAAACCGGCGGACGACACCTTCGGGGGCAAGCTGCGGCCGGTGACCGTCGAGGACCTGAAAAAGGGCGTCGACTATGACGAACCCACCTATATCCGGCGCCAGAGGGCGGTGGGCGATCTTCCGGGCGGAAGCCGCCGTTCCTTCAATGGGGCTGCGTTCGATGACAGCGACCTGGATGTGCCGACCTTCCTCCGGCGCAAGGCGGACTGAAGCCGGTCGGGCTTTACGGACAAGGACCCTGGCCCGTCGGAGGCCGGAGAGTCTGGAGCGCATTCTCGGCCGGCGCTGGCTCCGATCGACGCCGCCGGCACGCGGGTGCTGAGACGATGACGCGAAGACGGCGCCAAGACGAATATGCCGATGAATCCGGAGCGATTCGGAAATCATGGCGGAACCGGCTTCGGGTTGCCCTGGGCTATCCCAACCGATATGCCGTCGGCATGTCGAGTCTGGGCTTCCAGGCCGTCTACGGCCTTCTGAACGCGCGGGAGGAAGTCGTTTGCGAGAGGTTCTTCCTGCCGGCTCCGGGCTCCCCGGTTCGAACCGTCGAAAGCGGGCGTCCCATCTCCGACTTCGACATCGTGGCCTTTTCGGTCAGTTTCGAAAATGACTACGTGCACCTGGTCCGGCTCCTCAAGGAAGCAGGCCTCCCCCTGCCGGCCGAAGAGCGAGGTTCCCCCCATCCTCTCGTCATGGCAGGGGGGGTCGCCTGTTTCCTCAACCCCGAACCCATCGCCCCGTTTCTGGATTGCGTGCTGATCGGTGAAGCCGAGGCCGTTCTTCCCGGGTTCCTGGACCGTTATGATCCCCGGGAGGACCGAAGGACGCTTCTGAGGGCTCTGGCCCGGGAAGTGGAAGGCGTCTACGTCCCTTCCTTCTACCGGATCGCCTACGCATCGGACGGCACCCTGGCGTCCATCACGCCGGACGGCGGCGTTCCCGAGCGGGTGCGCCGCGCCCGGGTCGGCAGCCTCGACGAGGTTTCCACCCGGACCGTTGTCCTGACCGAACAGACCTCCTTTTCAGGCACCGCCCTTATCGAGGTAAGCCGGGGCTGCCCCCATGGCTGCCGATTCTGCAGCGCGGGATTTGTCTATCGCCCGCCGCGTTTTCGCCCCGTCGAACGACTCGAGGCCGAAATCCGGGATGAGCTGACCCGGACCGACCGCATCGGTCTGGTCGGGGCGGCCATATCCGACCTGCCCGGCGTCGGCGGCCTTTGCGCAAGGCTGGAAGGAGACGGGGTGCGCATCTCCTTCAGTTCCTTGCGCGCGGATGCGCTGACACCCGAGTTGATCCATGCGCTCCGGCAAAACCGCACGAAAACCGCCACGATCGCACCCGAGGCCGGGTCCGAACGCATGCGTCGCGTCATCAACAAGGGGGTGACGGAAGAGGATGTGATGAATGCCGCCGTTCATCTGGTGGAAGGCGGCATCCCCAACCTCAAACTGTATTTCATCGTCGGACTGCCGACGGAAACCGACGACGATGTGGATGCTGTCGTCGACCTCGTGGCGCGGGTTCGAGCAGGCTTCCTGGAGGCCAGCCGCCCACGGAAGCGGATCGGGACCCTCACCGTCAGCGTAACGCCCTTTATCCCCAAGCCGTTCACTCCATTTCAGTGGGCGCCGATGGAACCGGAAGCGCAACTCCGTCGGAAACTGGCCGGGCTCCGTCAGCGTCTCGCCAGAATGCCCAATGTGAGGTTTCAGAGCGAGGCCGTCCGCGAGTCCGTCGTTCAGGCGCTCCTGTCCAGGGGGGACCGTCGACTGGCGGAGTCGATCGCCCTGCAGGCGTCATCGGGCGAATCCTGGTCCCGCTACCTCAAACGATCCGCCCTGGGTTCCGCTCTCATTACGCAGCGTCGACGGGAACCGGCTGAGATCCTGCCATGGGACCTGATCGACATCGGCGTCTCGAAGGCCTTTCTCTGGAAGGAGTACCAACGCGCATTGACGGCAAAGACGACCGCCCCCTGTCCCATGCACGCGTGCAGGATCTGCGGCGTCTGCGGTTGATGCAGTTGCGGACCGACGACACCTCGGCGGCCGGCGCGCGCCGATTCGGCTCCGTTCAGCTGATCGTCCCGAGTGGAATCGATTCAGCCTTTTCATGCCCATAACTCTTTCGGTAAAACTAAATTTTCCCTATAAAAAAAAACACTTGAACCATCGCAGCCATTATGCTACCCAGATTCTTTGATTTATCCACCTCGGTGACCCCAAAAAATATCAAAGGAACGGAACGACGATGGCAGCAGAGAAAGGCTTGAAAAACGTCTATCTGGTTGCGGTAATTCTCTTCGTTGTGGGCGTCTTCTGCTACGCAGCCTTCCCCGCCAAAGCGCCGGAGGAACCGCTTCGCGTCGTCTATTCCGGCACCAACGCCAAACAGGTCCTTTTCCATCACGACCGCCACATGGAAAACTACGGAGCGGCCTGCGGAGACTGCCATCACCATCCTTCGGGAGACGATGGAGTGATCGTCGCCTGCGGTGAATGCCATCTTCAGGCGGCCAACCCGGACGGAACGCCTCCGCAGCTCTGCCTCGATTGCCATGCCGACGACGATGCGGAAATCACGGATACTGAAATGCTGACGAAGACCGACGCCTTCCATGGCCAATGCGGCGCCTGCCATGAAAGCATCGACCAGGGACCGGCCTCCGGTGACTGCGCCGGCTGCCACGCGCTATAGGCCCACCCGGCCCTCCGATCGGCTCATCTGATTTCATTACCGGCAAAGGAAAACAAAGATGAAAGGATCATCAGCGGGTTTGACGACACTGCCCCTCTACTACGAACTCCTCCATCAGACCCCGGCAGGTCCCCAGCGAATCACCTCCCCCCACCAGGTCACCCTCTGGGTCGACGGTACCTTCGAACGAACCGACGAATTGGCCATCGCGGTGGGAGACACCGTGTCGACCGGGCAAAAGATCCTGCCCATCAAGGGCAGCGGCGCCTACGCCATCTCCAGCGTCGCCGGCACCGTCCAGAGCATCGCTCCCCAGAGCGGGGATTTCGGCAAGGCGGCGACCGCCATCACGATCCAGGTGGATCCGTCCGATGTCCCGGACACCGCTTTCGCCGGCGCCGAACCGACCCTGGAAAACCTTCGGAGCTTTCTGAACGGAGCACCGGGAAATCCGTCCTTCGACATTTTTTTCGAGTCCGGAAAAGACATCCACACCATCGTGATCTGTGGACTCGATGTCGACCTGCTGGTCGCCACCAACCAGTACGTGATCAAAACCGAATCCCACGCGGTGGAAAAAGGGATCGAAATCCTGAAATCCGCGACGGAAATCGAAAACGTGGTCATCGCGGTCCCCCGGGATCTGGTTCAGGGGTTCGGCCACACCGGAGCCTCACGCCTGGTGGCCGTGGACAACGATTATCCGGCCGCCCACCCCCGGCTCATTCTCCATCGCATTTTCGGGATCGAAGTTCCCGTCGACCGCTCGCCGGAGGATCTCGGGTATGCCTTCTTCAGCGCCGAGGCCGTGGCATCCATCGGCAAGGCCTTCGAATCTGGGCGTCTGCCGGTTTTCAAGACGCTGACCCTCGTCGACAAGGCGGGCCGCAAGACGATGGTGACCGCCCGGATCGGAACCCCCATTCGCGAAGTGCTCAAGATCGGCAAGGTGGCAACCGAGGACCGCGACCGGCTGATCGTCGGAGGACCGATGCGGGGCTCGGCCATTTACTCCGAATCCCACCCCGTGCTCGCCGACACCGACGCCATCATGGTCCAGGACCACGAAGGCCTGTCGCTGTTTTCGGATTACCCCTGCATCAACTGCGGTGAGTGCGTCAGGGCCTGTCCGGCCCGGATACAGGTCAACATGCTGGTGCGTTTTCTCGAGGCCGGAAAATACGAAAACGCGGCGGATGAATATGACCTGCATTCCTGTATCGACTGCGGGCTCTGCAGTTTCGTGTGCGTCGCCCGGATTCCCATCTTCCAGTACATCCGGTTGGGCAAGTTCGAACTGGCCAGGATGAATGCAGCGGAGGCATCGTATGACTAACGGAAAGATGTTTGTTGTATCCCATGCACCGTTCTGGCACATCGGCGCGCGCGTTGCCGACCGGCATTACGGGATGATTTTGGCGGCGTTGCCGGCCGTTGCCCTGGGAGTGATCCAGTACGGCCTGCCCGCGATCGCCGTCCTCTGCTTTTCGGTGTCGACCGCCGTCTTCTGGGAGTGGGTTCTGAACCGGCTCATGAAGCGGCCCATCACCATCGCCGACGGCAACGCCGCGTTGATCGGCCTGATTCTCGCCATGCTCATCCCCGCCACCACCCCCTGGTGGGCCGTACTGGTGGGGACCTTGATCGCGGTGGTCATCGGAAAGCAGATCTTCGGCGGCATCGGGGCCAATCCCTTCCACCCCGCGGTGGTCTCCCTCATGATCCTCTCCGTTTCGTGGGCCGGACTTTTCAACTTCGATGCCGCCCTGGTCGATTATGACTTCACATTTCGGTCGGCCTATCCTCTGGCGCAGCTCAAGGCCTTCGGCCCTGCCGCGGTCGCCGATTTCAGCACCGCCGATCTCCTGATGGGACGGCAGATCGGAGGCCTCGGTTCGACCTTCGGACTCGGCCTCATCGTCGGTGGCGGTTACCTCATATGGAAGCGCTACATTCGATGGGAGATCGCCGTTTCCTTTCTGGCAGGGATTTTCGTGACCGCCCTGTGCTTCAACATCGCCGATCCCGCCGCCTACGGCGGCCCCCTGTTTCATCTGCTGACCGGCTACACCCTGATCGGGGCCTTCTTCCTAATGCCGGAAGACTCATCCTCACCCGTCAACACCATCCCCATGCTGCTTTATGGTGCCGGAGGAGGCATCATGACGATCCTGATCCGGAACATCGGCGCGTTTGCCGATGGCGTTCTCCTGGCGGTGCTGATCATGAACCTGGTCAGTCCGCTTCTGGACAAAATACGACCCAAGGCCCTGGGAAAGGTAGGATGATCCGATGAAAGAGATGATCAAGATGGTGGTGGTCCTGACCGTTTTGAGCTGCCTCTCCGGGGGGCTGCTGGCCTATGTGAAGGACTCGACCAAGGAGCAGATCGAAAACCAGGTTCTCCAGCTCGTCAAGGGACCGGCAATCCGGGCCATCTTCCAGGAAGCTTCCAACGATCCGGTTGCGGATCGTTTCTCCATCGCGGAAGGCGATCAAAAGATCGATTTCTTTGTGGCCAAAATTGGCGGAGCGCCCAAGGCGGTGGCCTTTGAAACATTTGGGAAAGGCTATGGAGGAGACGTTGGCCTGATGGTGGCCATGGACGTCGCCGACGACAAGCTTTACGGCGTCGAGGTAACAACGCACAGCGAGACAGCAGGGCTTGGGTCGAGGGCGAAAGACGACCCCAAGTTCGCGGCCCAATTCAAAGGTCTTCCCGTCAAGGCGCCGATTCAGGTGAGCGCCGATGGTGGCCAGATCAGCGCCCTGTCCGGCGCCACCATTACCTCCCGGGCCGTGGCATCTGCGGCAACTCAAGGTGTGGAAGTCTATCAGAAGCTAAAGCCACAGATCGAAGAGCAACTCAAAGGCTTCAATTAACTTAGGGGAACCAACGATGGCTAAATCGCTGACGCATGAATTCGTAAAAGGCCTATGGCAGGAAATCCCGCCATTTCGCCTGGTATTGGGTCTCTGCCCGGTGCTGGGAGTGACCACCAAAATGCAGTTCGGCATCGGGATGGGGCTCGCCACCACCTTCGTGCTCTTATGCTCCAACGTCCTGGTGTCACTGCTGCGGAACGTGATCCCCTCCAAGGTCCGCATCGCCTGTTTTATCATCGTCATCGCCACGTTCGTCACTCTGGTCGAGCTTCTGATGCAGGCATACGCCTATGGACTCTTTCTCCAGCTAGGCATGTTTATCCCGCTGATCGTCGTGAACTGCATCGTTCTCGGGCGGGCCGAGGCATTTGCGTCCAAGAACAACGTCGTTTATTCGGCCGCCGACGGTCTCGGCATCGGCCTCGGATTCACCCTGTCCCTCGCTGCCCTCGGCGCGCTCAGGGAAATTCTTGGCAGCGGCACTTTGACCGTTTGGGGGGATCCTCTCTTCAATGTCGCTGCGGTGTTCCCGGGGTTTCAACCCTTCAAATTCATGGTCCAGGCACCCGGGGCGTTCGTTTGTCTTGGGCTGATGCTCTGCGGCATGAATATGGTCGGCAAAAAATAGGAGACGGACATGGGCGACTATATCGTCTTGATCATCAGCTGCATTTTCGTCAACAACATCCTGCTGGCCCAATTTCTTGGAAATTGTCCTTTCTTCGGCACCTCCAAGAAAATGGAAACCGCGGTGGGAATGGCGATGGCCGTCGTGTTTGTTCTGGTCATGGCCGGCGTGATCACCTGGCTGGTCTTTCACTTCCTGCTGGTTCCTTTGAACCTCATCTATCTGAGGACCATCGCCTTCATCCTGGTCATCGCATCACTGGTCCAGTTTGTGGAAATGTTTCTCAAGAAGAGTATTCCAGCGCTCTATGCGGGTCTTGGCATATTTCTCCCCCTGATTACGACGAACTGCGCGGTGTTGGGTGCCTGCGTGATCAACATCGATCAGGAATACAATTTTATGCAAGCCCTGGTCGCCTCCTTCTCCTACGCCGTCGGGTTCGGCGTGGCGCTGATTCTTTTTGCGGGAATTCGGGAGAGAATCCTGCTCGCCAGAGTTCCGAAGCCGCTCGAAGACACTTCCATCGCGCTGGTCACAGCTGGAATCCTCTCGCTGGCGTTCTTTGCCTTCAAGGGAATGGTATAATACTATGCGGAATACGGAGATCCGGGCCGTGCTGTCCCAGCCTTTTTCCACCGGATCCCGAAGGAGGTTGGTGTGGTTGAAGCCATACTTGCCCTGATGGGTATCGGGGCCACGTGCGGAGCCATTCTCAGCGTGGCTTCCAAGGTTTTCTATGTCTGGGAAGATCCCCGCATCGCCGAGGTCGAGTATTTCCTGGCCGGGGCCAACTGCGGCGGCTGCGGCTACGCCGGCTGCTCCGCCGCGGCTGTCGCCGTGGTGAACGGCCAGGCCAAGCCCAGTGTCTGCATCGTTGCCGGCGCCGAGTCCGCGGTGAACGTGGCGGCCGTCATGGGGGTGGATCCAGGAAGCGCTGAGCCCCCGGTTTCCAAGAACGTGTGCACCGGAGGGCTGAGGGCCGAGAACCAGTTCTATTACGACGGCATCAAAAGCTGCAGGGCCCTGGCAACCTTCTATGGCGGCAAACGCGTCTGCTCCATCGGCTGTCTGGGGATGGGAGACTGCGTCATGGCCTGCGCTTTCGATGCCATTCACATGGGCCCGAAGGGCTTTCCGGTCGTCGACGAGGCCAAGTGCGTCGGCTGCGGTGCCTGTGAACGGGCATGCCCGAAAAACATCCTCCAGGTCCGGACGATGAGCGAGCGGCTCCTGCACTTCAACCAGGAAGACGATGCCTTGGCTCCCTGTGCCCAGACCTGCCCGGCCGAAATCGATATTCCGCGGTACATTCGGCAGATCAAGGAAGGCGACTATGAGGGGGCGGTGCACACCATCCGGGAGCGCAATCCTCTCCTTCTCGCCTGCGGCCGCGTCTGCCCCCACCCCTGTGAGAACATGTGCCGACGCGGCGTCGAGGACGAGCCGGTCTCCATCAACCAGCTCAAACGCTTCGTCGCCGACTATGAAATGAAGTCCGGCAAACGCCTTCATATTTCCCGGGCCCCGGACACGGGCAAGAATGTCGCCGTCATCGGCGGAGGCCCGGCCGGCCTCAGCGCCGCTTATTTTCTCCGGCGATTGGGCCACTCGGTCACCATTTTCGACATGATGTCCAAGCTGGGAGGCATGATTCGCTATGGAATTCCCGAGTATCGACTTCCCAAGGAGGTGCTGCAGTGGGAGGTCGACGGCATTCTGAACCTGGGCATCGACTATCGTCCGAATGTCCGGTTCGGAACGGACATCACCGTCGAATCCCTGAAGGCCGACGGCTTCGACGCCGTGTTTCTGGGTATCGGGGCATGGCGGGACTACAAGCTGGGCGTCGAAGGGGAGAACCTCGACGGCTGCTACACCGGAATCGATTTTCTCACCCGGTTCGCGGATTATCAGCAGGGCACCAGCGAGAAGAGCGTTCCGACCGGCAAGAAGTGCATTGTCATCGGCGGAGGGAACACCGCTATCGACTGCGTGCGGACCCTCGTAAGACTTGGTGCAGATGAAGTATCGATCGTATATCGAAGGACCCGCAAGGAAATGCCTGCCAACCTGGTGGAGATCGAGGCCGCCGAGCACGAAGGCGTCCAGTTCCATTTTTTGGCGGCGCCCACCCGTGTGATCGGAGACGAATCGGGCAAGGTCAAGGGGATGGAGTATCTCAAGATGCAGCTGGGAGAACCGGATGCCAGCGGTCGCCGCCGGCCGGTCCCCATCGAGGGTTCCGAAACCTTCATCGAGGCGGACATGGTGGTCACGGCCATCGGTCAGGGCCCGAACGTGGATTTTGTCGAAAAGGATCCTGAAATCAAAGAGCTGGGGATCACCCGCTGGAGCACGATCGAAGCCGATCCGGAAACGCTAAAAACCAATATCCCCTATGTGTTTGCGGCCGGAGACGCGCAAACCGGAGCATCCCTCGTGGTCGAAGCCATCGGAGGAGGCCGGCGTGCCGCCCGTGCCATTCATCTCTACCTGACCGGGCAGGAAATCGCGCCCGTGCCGAAATCTCTGCGGAAACGGCACATTCCCGAATCCATCTTTGATTCGGTCCCCGGCATTACGCCGATCCGGAGGACTCCGATGCCCGAACTGCCGGTCGAGGAACGCATATGCTCTTTCGCCGAAGCGGATCTCTGCATCCAAGAGGAGGATGCCAGGCGGGAATCCGGGCGCTGCCTCGACTGCTGCAGGATTTGCTACAACAAGGAGACCGGGAGCGTCGAGGCGGTTGCGTGCGCCGGATGACCCCGGTGGGTTAAGCATTGAAGCGGGGCTGCCGTCGAGGCAGTCCCGCTTTTTTTTGGATCACCACTTTTTTCTAGTGTTCCAGGGCGCGGAGGACCTCCAGCAACTCTATCATGTCGTCCGGAAGGCTGGACGAAAACGTCATCCAGCGACCGGATTTCGGATGATGAAATTCCAGCTTCCAGGCATGCAGCATCTGCCTCGGATCCAACCTTCCCCGCAGTGCAGAAAATTGCCGTTCCGACTCTCGCCTCCAGGCAGCCAGCCGACGACCACCGTATACCGCATCCCCGACCACGGGGTGTCCCTCTGCCGCGCAATGCACACGAATCTGGTGCGTCCGCCCGGTTTTCAGGTCCAGTTCCAGCAGCGTTGCCACCAGCGTCCGCTCACGAACGGTCCAGCACGTCACGGCGTCGCGTCCGTTGGGGTTGTTCGTCGTCATGCGTTTCCGTTCTGTGGGATGGCGGCTGACCGACAAGGAAATGGTTCCTTTATCCTCAACTTTTTGCCCGCTGACAATTGCCAGATAGGTTTTGCGGACTCGCCTCTCCTTGAACTGCCTCGACAAGTCGTGGTGCGCCGTGGGAGTTTTGGCCACCACCATCAACCCCGATGTGTCTCGGTCGAGCCGGTGCACGATGCCGGGCCGGCGAATGCCGCCGGTGCCTTCGATTTCAGGGCAGTGGTGCAGGATCCCATTGACCAGGGTCCCGGAAGCATGCCCCGGTGCGGGATGCACCACCCTTCCGGCGGGCTTGTTGAGCACTAGAATGTCGTCGTCTTCGAACAGGATGCATAGGTTCATGGGCTCCGGCAGATGGCCGGACGATTCGGGTTCGGGCAGCACTCCGTGGACGCAATCCCCCGCTTCCAGCCGGTAGGCCGGCTTGCGTGGACGATCATCCACCAGTACGTTGCCTTTCTGAATCAGACGCGCGGCATGAGAACGGGAACAACTCTCGAGATGAACCGATAAGAAAACATCCAGGCGGGCGCCGGCGTCCGATTCAGAGGCGGTGAAAGCAAAAGCGCCATGAGTTGACATGCAGCAGGCAGGCCGGTGCGGTTATGAGGTACCGGTGGCTCGGGTGTCTCCAAAAAAGGACTCTATTTTGCTGATCATGGTGTTCTCGTCGGTCTTGAGTGCGGTCGACAATTCCTTGACCAGAAGAATCTGGGCGGTATCGTAGAGCTTCCGCTCGCCAAACGACAGATCCTTGGTCAATTTGAGCAGGAAGAGATCGCGATACACCTCGGCCACATCGAACAGGCTGCCGGTTTTGATCTTATCCATGTATTCACGATACCGGCGGTTCCAGGTCTGATTGTCTCCCGCGCCATCGGGACGATTTTTCATGACCGCGAATATCTTGGGGATATCCTTTTCGTCGATAATGTCCCGGAGCCCGACCGAATCCACGTTCCAGGTCGGGATCATGATCACCATGCCGTTTTCCAGTACCTTGAGAATATAGAAGTCGTGCTTCTCCCCATTGACGACACGGCTTTCGATGGCGGTGATCTGACCCACGCCGTGGGCCGGATAAACCGCAAGATCGCCCACCTCGAACTGGCGAACCTTTTTGCTTTGCTGAGTGGTATGGACTTTTTTTTCCGTCATTTCAGACACCCATTCCTATGGTCAATTCCCTCTTCGAAGGGAATTTTTCTAATTATTGCATTGAAATATATTACCATAGCTGGGATTCGCAATCAATCAATAAAAACGGGCTGACAGCCGTCAAGGCCGCCAGCCCGCCCAGGTATATCATTGTGCCCGCTAAGGCACGTGAAACGACTACAACAGGAACGGCACCATGAGCAGCGCGACCACGTTGAGGATCTTGATCATCGGGTTGATCGCCGGACCCGCAGTATCCTTGTAGGGATCGCCGACGGTGTCGCCGGTAACTGCGGCCTTGTGGGCATCGCTGCCCTTGCCGCCCAGATGACCGTCTTCAATGTATTTCTTGGCATTGTCCCATGCCGCCCCGCCGGTCGTCATGGAGATGGCGACGAACACACCGGTGACGATGGAGCCGATCAGCAGACCGCCGAGGGCGATCTTGCCGAGGAAGAAGCCGACCAGCAGCGGAGCCACAACGGGCAGCAGAGCCGGAATCAGCATCTCTTTGAGGGCGAACTTGGTGACGATGTCAACGCATGCGCCGTAGTTGGGTTTGGCAGTGCCTTCCATGATGCCCGGGATCTCACGGAATTGACGGCGTACTTCGTCCACAACAGCGCCGCCTGCGTTACCGACGGCTTTCATGGCGATGGATGCGAACAGGTAAGGCAGAAGTCCACCGATGAAAAGACCGATGATGACGTTCACGTCGGACAGATCGAAGGACATGGATTCCTTCCCATTGCCCTGCATCTGGAACTCCATGACATAGGCCGCGAAAAGTACCAGGGCGGCCAGACCGGCGGAGCCGATGGCATAACCCTTGGTGACGGCCTTCGTGGTGTTTCCTACGGCATCGAGCGGATCGGTGACAGCGCGAACGCTCTCGTCCATGTTAGCCATTTCAGCGATGCCGCCGGCGTTGTCGGTGATGGGCCCGTAGGCGTCAATGGCAATGACCATTCCGGTCATCGACAGCATGGAGATGGCGGCCATGGCGATTCCGTAAAGCCCGCCGAAATTGTAGGCCAGAAAGATGGCGGCGCAGATGGTCAGCACGGGCGCCGCGGTGGCCTGCATCGAGACTGCGAGACCGGCGATGATGTTGGTTCCGTGGCCGGTGGTCGACGCCTCGGCGATGCTTTTGACCGGAGCGTATTTACCCGTATAGTACTCGGTGATGATGACGATCAGGACGGTCAGCACCAGACCGATCAGCGTGCAATAGTAAATGTTCATGGCGGAAATGTCGGCAAGCCCGCCCATGAATCTCATGCATGCGAAGTAGAAGGCGATGGCGGCGAGGATGGCCGCGCCGAACATGCCCTTGTAAAGCGCGCCCATGATGTACTCGCTCTTTCCGAGCCGCACGAAGAAGATGCCGATGATGGAGGCGATGATGGAAATGGCGCCCAGCACCAGCGGAAACTCAGTGGCCATGGTGACTTTGGGATAAAGCAGATGGCCGATCAGCATCGCGGCCACCGCGGTCACCGCGTAGGTCTCGAAAAGGTCGGCGGCCATACCGGCGCAGTCACCGACGTTGTCACCGACGTTGTCTGCGATGACGGCCGGGTTGCGCGGATCGTCTTCAGGAATACCGGCTTCGACTTTGCCCACCAGGTCGGCGCCCACGTCGGCGCCCTTGGTGAAGATGCCGCCGCCAAGCCGTGCGAAGATCGAGATCAGGCTGCCACCGAAGCCCAGGGCAACCAGCGCGATGACGTCACGGGTGACCGTGTAGTACCCGGCAACGGAAGTCAGGGCCAGTCCGGCGACGATCATTCCGGTGACGGACCCGCCTTTGAAGGCCATGTTGAGGCCCGCGGCAAGACCCTTTTTTGCGGCCTCGGCGGTTCTCACATTGGCGATGACGGATACCCTCATGCCGATGTAGCCTGCGAGAAACGAGGCAATGGCGCCGATCAGAAATCCGATGGCCGTCTTGGCACCCATGGTCGCGAAAATCACGCCGAAAATGATGATACCGGTGATCCCCATGCTTTTCATCTGGCGGTTGAGATAGGCGATGGCGCCTTCCTTGATGGCACCGGCGATTTCCTGCATCTTTTCGTCCCCTGCAGGCGCGCCTTTGACGATCCCAGCCACTATGATGGAAAACAAGACCCCGGCGACTCCTACCAATGTGCATACCAGCGGCAGATTGTTCAATGCTGCGTCCATTCCTTCCTCCATCTTGAAAGAGTCGTTGGCAACCTACTTCGCATTCCGGTTGAACTGATTCATGCCCGCCATCGTCCCCTGACGTATGACGGCGATCACTGCGTCCGCGGCCCGGTCAAGGATCTCGTCAAGCCGCTCGGTTTCCGATTCCCTGAATGGGCCGAGCACGTGACCCGTCACTTCCTGCCCGGGTTCGGGCCGCCCGATGCCGATGCGGACACGGGTATAAGCATCGTCCCCAATGGCATCGGTAATGGATCTCAAACCGTTGTGACCTCCATGCCCTCCTTTCGCTTTGATTTTTAAGATTCCAAACGCCAAGTCGATATCGTCGTGGACGACTATCATTTCACTGGCGGTGATCCCAAGATGGGTAATGAGGGAGCGAACCGGGGGTCCGCTTCGGTTCATGAAGGCCATCGGCTTGGCCAGGACCACGGTGTGGCCTTCAATGCAGCCTTTTGCACACTGCGCTTCGAATGGGCTCTGAATCCAGCGGATTCCTTTGATTTCGGCCAGATGCTCTACCACCCGGAATCCGATATTATGCCGGGTAAACCGGTAGGTCGGACCCGGGTTGCCAAGTCCGACGACCAGAGTGAACTCAGATTGACGGTGGTGTGTTTCACAAAACTGCACAGACTGTGGCGTCCAGGCGGCGGGATTCAAGTCGACTGTGCATGGAAGGCACGACCGGTCGCCGCCCCTGGGAGAACTATTCCGCCTCGGCTTCCTCGCCGCCTTCCTCGACCTCGACCTCTTCCTCGCCCTCTTCGGCCGCCCTGCGGCCGCTGAGGATCGTAAGAACCGTGAAATTCACTTCATGGGGAAGTTCGATGTCCTCCCCCAGATCGATATCTTCGACGTGGACGGATTCTCCCATCTGAAGGTCGGTAATGTCAATTTCAATTTGCTCGGGTATCCTGTCGGGAAGGCAGCTGACTTCCAGGTTTCGCCGTATGATCTGAAGCATGCCGCCCATCTCCACGCCGATCGCCTTGCCTTTGGCAATGACCGGCACCATGACGCGTACTTTCCGATCCAGGTCGATCTGGTAGAAATCGGCATGAATGAAGCTTCCGGTGACGGGATGGCGTTGGAGCTCCTTCAGCATGGCCGGCCGCGTCTCGCCGCCGCCCACCGACACGTTGGCAAATACCTGGCCGGAAGGGCTCTGCTTGATGATGGTTTCCAGGTCCTTGACCGCGACGGCCATGCTGGCAGGCTCGGCGCCAGGTCCGTAAATGATGGCGGGAATCTTCCCGTTTCGTCTCAGCACGCGCGCCGGGCCGTTACCGGTGGCGGTTCTAGGTTCGGCATTAAGATCGAGCAGTTTCAATTGGATTTCCTCCTCAAAACTTCATCTGCGAAACGAAATAGTCTATACAAAAAGCGATGTGACCGAATCACCCCGGTGGCTTCGAATGATCGCCTCGCCCACCAAGGGGGCGATTGAAAGCACTTTTATCTTTTCACAGGCGCTGGCTCTTTCGCTGAGCGGAATGGTATCGGTGACGACCAGGCTCTTCAAGCTGGATTGAGAAACCCGATCGACCGCTGGCCCGGAAAGTACTGGATGCGAACAGCAGGCGTGGACCTCCAAGGCCCCCTTGTTCAAGACGGCCGTGGCCGCCTCCGTAAGCGTTCCGGCCGTATCCACCATATCGTCCAGTATTACCGCCACCTTGTCCTTGACATCTCCGATGACGGCCATGGCCTTCGCTTCATTTGGCTTGGTGCGGCGCTTGTCGATAATGGCCAGGTCGGCTCCCAGACGCTTGGCGAATGCCCTGGCCCTGACGACCCCACCGGTGTCCGGGGATACCACGACCAGCCGATCGTTGAAGTGTCCTCGGATGTAGTCGATGATCACCGGAGCGGCGAACAGGTTGTCCACCGGGATGTCGAAGAACCCTTGAATCTGGCCTGCATGCAGATCCATGGTGATCACCCGTTTGGCGCCGGCGACGGTCAGCATATCCGCCACGAGCTTGGCGCTGATGGGAACCCGGGGCTCCACCTTCTTGTCCTGCCTGGCGTATCCGTAGTAGGGGATTACCGCGGTCACGCGCTTGACCGACGATCGTTTGAAGCCATCGATCATCAGCAGCAGTTCCACGAGATTGTCGTTGACCGGACAGCAGGTCGACTGTACTACGAATACATCCTTCGAACGCACATTCTCATTGATCTCGATCTGGATTTCCCCGTCGCTGAACGTCTTGACCTTGGCACCGCCCAAGGAGAGTCCAAGGTATTCACAGATGCTATGGGTCAGCGCCGGGTTCGAGTTACCGGAGAAGATTGCCAGATTCTTCATCAGCGATTCCGTTTTCCAATCCTTGCTGCACAATCGGAGTTACGACCGATTGCATATTCACGTTCTGTTGCAGGGCCGATTGGACGACCGGTCCCGCGATCGATGGAGTTTGGCTGGGGCGGGAGGATTCGAACCTCCGAATGCAGGGACCAAAACCCTGTGTCTTACCGCTTGACGACGCCCCAGGATCAGCGACTTTGAAAACGATAATGCAGTCCCACTCCCCTGATGACGATGCTAGGCAACGATCAGGGGCGCCTGGAATATCTCCCACTCCGTGTGATGGCCGGCAAGCCGCGACCGCGCTTTTCGGGCGCTATCGGCGGTGCGGAAAAGACCGAAAGCAGCCGAGCCGCTCCCGGACATCAATGCGCCTTCCGCCCCCGCCGATATCAGTGCCGTTTTCACGGTGCCAATGGCTGGATGATCTCCTATGGCCACTGTTTCGAGATCGTTGCAAAGGTGGGCTCGGGCGCTGAAGCGCTCATTTTTTAAAAGGAATTTCTTAATTTTATTTTGACATTTTGTCAACGTCAAATTCAGGCGCCGGTAGACATCCGCGGTCGATACGGCAAAGCCAGGGTAAACGACAAGGGCTTCCATGGCGGGAATGCGGTCGATCGGTTCGAGGCGCTCACCCACCCCGGACGCAATCGCCGGGCGACACTCGATGAAGAAGGGCACATCCGCCCCGATTCCCACGCATAGGCGATGAAGATGCTGTTGCGTCAGTGGATTTCCCGCCTCCCGGTTGAGGGCTTTGAGCACCGTTGCGGCGTTGCTGCTGCCCCCGCCCAAACCCGCGCCGACGGGAATGCGCTTCTCGATGTGGATTTCGATACCCGGCCAAAGGGAAAACCGGTCGATGGCCGCAGCATCGAGAAAGGCGCGCGCTGCCCGGGCCGCAAGATTGGTTTCGTCGGACGGAACCCCTGGCTGGTCGCAGGTAACGCGAAGCCCACTGCCTCCGAAACGGATCCTGATCCGATCGTACAACGCCACACCGCACATCAGAGAGACGATATCGTGATAACCGTCGGATCTTCGGCCGGTAACGGAAAGAAACAGATTGACCTTGGCAGGGGACTGAATGAAAACCTCTCGCCTTTCAGGCATGGCTGCCTTTCCCTCCTGGCTTTCACATCTACCGATGGCCGCCATTCAGGCGCCTGCCGGATTCCACCGGCTATTCCTTTTCCTTCACGTAAAGGATTCGCAGGTCATACAGAATCCCCTTCAGCAAATTTTCCTCGTCTCGATTCAGGTTTCCCCTGGTTTTCTCCTCCAGCATAGCGAGGATGTCGATGGTCTGCTTGGCCAGGGGAAGATTCTTGTCCTTCTTCCCCGTGCCCGGGTCTTCCAGCAGCCCAAGCTGGACGAGAACCGATGAGTTCAGCGAAAAGACAAAGGTTGAAAAGTCGATTTTGGGCATCCGGGTTTCATGGACGCTTCCGGCCATGCCTTCACCCTTTGCCTTCCGGCTTTCGGGCTCTCCGGTCTTCCCATCTCCCTGGGGCTTTCCGCCGTTCGGGTCATTCCTTTCTTCCGCCATGCCGTACTCTCCTGTCTGCCAAGGCCTTCCGCCGATCGGTGACATCCCTCAGGCGATCGACTGCGGAAGTTCTTGATTGTCCGAAAGGCATTGCCTTCTGAAACACGCTTTCCCGGGTCTTGGAGCCCGGCCCAGCGCAGAGTATCGGTGTTTCCGGTCAAAATTCAAGAGGCAATACCATTTTGACCAGGGGCAATCCCCGTAATTCTTCCAGCACGGGCTCCGGAATCTGGGTGTCCGTGCAGATGAAAATGACGTTCCGGTTGCCCTCCTCCTCCTGTCCGACCTGCATGCGGCCGATGTTGATCTGGTGTTTTCCCAAAGTGGATCCAATGCTTCCGATCGCGCCGGGCTTGTCGATATTGTGGATCAAAACGAGGTGCCCGACGGGAATCAGTTCGAGCCGGAACCGGTTGATCTGGACGATCCGGGGGTCTTTTTTGCCGTAGATGGTCCCGGCAACCGTCTGCTCCATGTGAGTGGTCACCACCTTGACCCGTATGAGGTTGATGAACTCCTCGGCATCGGGGCTGGCGGTCTCGGTGACGCGGATCCCCATTTCCCTGGCGATCGTCAGGGAATTGACGAAGTTGACATCATCGCCCGCCATTGGAGCCAGGAAACCCTTCAGAATCGAAATGGTGACCGGAGAGAGATCAAACCCCTTGAAATCGCCGAGATACTCGATCGCCACCTCCCGGATGGGACCGCAGACCAACTGGGACTGAAGACATCCCAGATGATCGCCCAGCTTCAGATAAGGCGCCATGCGCCTGAGGAGGTCACCAGTCACCGAAGGGGCGTTGACGGCATTGACGATGGTGCCGTTCTTCAGGAAGTCGATGATCTGTGTAGCGATGGCGGCTGCCACGTTCACCTGGGCTTCGGCCGTCGAAGCGCCCAGGTGGGGCGTGCAGATGAAGCGGTCGAATTCGAAAAGGGGTGAATTGCCGGGAGGTTCCGTTTCAAAGACGTCGAGGGCCGCGCCGCCGACCTTTCCGGACTTCATCGCTGCGTGGAGATCGGCCTCGTTGATGACCCCGCCACGGGAGCAGTTGACGATCATGACGCCGTCTTTCATCTGCTCGAAGGCCTGCCGGTCGATCAGATCGAGGGTTTCCTTGACTCTGGGCACATGCAGGCTGATATAGTCCGACCGCCGGTAGAGCTCCTGCAGGGAGACGCCCTCGAAGCCGGCTTGCTCGATTCGTTCGGGAGACACGAAGGGATCGTAGACGATCACCGACATGTTGAGGCCGCGCGCCCGATCCGCGACGATGGACCCGATCTTTCCGAACCCGAGCACCCCCAGCGTCTTTCCGTAAATCTCCCTTCCCTGGAGCTGTTTTTTCTCCCATCGCCCCTGTCGCAGGGAGTTGGTTCCCGCCGGTATGTTGCGGGACAACGCCATCATCATGGCGATCGCATGCTCGGCCGTCGTCACCACGTTCCCCAAAGGAGTGTTCATGACCACCACCCCTCTTCTGGTAGCGGCGGCAACGTCCACATTGTCCAGCCCGATTCCCGCCCTGCCGATCACCTTCAGCTTCGCGGCCGCCGCCAGCAGATCCTCGGACACCCTCGTGGCACTTCGAATGACCAAGGCATCATAGTGCGGGATCACCGCCTTGAGGTCCTCGGGTGGCAGGCCTGTTTTGACGTCGACTTCGACCCCGGGTTCCGACTCGAACATCCGGATGCCGACGTCCCCCAGATTATCGCTCACCAGCACTTTCATCGACACGCTCCCTTGTCTTGACAGTGTCCAACGGTTTCGAAAACCCGCGAATCCTAATGAATTTTTAGGGTGGATTCAACAGCAATTATTCGATATGCCCTGGAAGAAGCCGTGTTGCTCGCGGGGAATTCCGACACGGCGTTCCCGCGGAGAGGCTCCGGCTTTGTCGACAACCGATGACCAGGCAAGGGAGAACAGAAATGGTTGAAAACCAGAAATGGCGGCTGGGCTGGATCGGAACCGGCGTCATGGGCCGTTGGATGTGCAGTCACCTGATGAACGGTGGATACGCCGTGACGGTCCACAACCGGACCCCCGAAAAAGCGAAGGAACTCATCGCTGCCGGCGCCAGTTGGGCGGATACGCCCGGCGCCGTCGCGGATCAGGCCGATGTGGTGTTTACCATGATAGGATTTCCGGAAGACGTCGAGGCCGTCTACTTCGCAACCGGCGGTCTGATTGCCGCCGCTCGCGAGGGGCAGATCCTGGTGGACATGACGACCACCAAGCCTTCAATTGCCGTTCGTATCAGCAAGGCCGCGGAAGAAAAGGGCGTGCAGACCGTCGACGCCCCCGTGTCGGGAGGGGATGTCGGCGCCCGGACGGCCCAATTGTCCATCATGGCCGGAGGGGAATCCGAAGTGGTCGATCGCATTTTACCGCTTCTGCGCATCATGGGCAGCAAAATCGTCTACCAGGGGCCGGCGGGATCCGGTCAGCACACCAAGATGTGCAACCAGATCGTCATTGCCGGTACCATGATCGGTGTCTGTGAGTCCCTGATCTACGGCTACCGGGCGGGCCTGGACCTGGGTATCATGCTGTCCGGTATTTCGGGAGGGGCGGCGGCCTGCTGGTCGCTCGACAACCTAGCGCCCCGTGTGTTGAAGCGGGATTTCTCGCCGGGCTTCATCGTGGAGCACTTCGTCAAGGATATGGGGATCGCACTGGAGGAAGCCCGTCGGATGGGCTTGTGCCTTCCGGGGCTTGCCCTGGTCCAGCAGCTCTATCTGTCGGTAACGGCGATCGGGCATGGGCGTTCCGGCACCCAGGCCCTCATGCTGGCCCTCGAACGAATGAGCGATCTGGGTGTGGAAGGAACTTAGGCCCGCGGATAGAGGCTTCGCTTCCGCAGAATGATGGTATGTTCCCGATTGGATTGCAGGTGCCTGAGGGCTCCCGCATCCCGGGAGGAGTTGTCCGGTCGAGATGCTCGGGGTCCGCAGCGAGGCGGAAGGGAGCTTTATTTCCGGACCAGCTGGTGCCGGTTCTGGATGTAAGCGTCCTTCAAGGCCTCGTAAGGGGACAGTGCCGCCTCCTTCAACGCTTCGTAATCGCCGATGCGAAGGGATACGGCATTGACGCGCTCAAAGGCCCGCACCCCCAGCCGTGCTTCCAGCGGATCCAGATATCTGAGGGGATCCAAGAAAAAATCACCCGCGTAACCGACGGTGTCCCGCAAGGTGGACGGCCCCAGCAACGGCCACACGATGTAGAAGGCATTTCCGATGCCGTAATGTCCCAAGGTTTGTCCGAAATCCTCGGGGCTGGAATCGAGTTCCGTATAATGGCTCGCGGCATCGATGAACCCGAAACCGCCTTCGATGACGTTGATGAAGAAACGACCGACCTCGATCGAGGCCCGGTTGGGTTTTCCCTGGAGAACGCTGTTGACCACCCGGACCGGCGCGGTCAGATTGCCGAAAAAATGATTCACACCCCGGCGAACCGGCATGGGGACGACATATCGATAACCGCGGGCCACCGGTTTCAACAACCAGAAATACAGCTTGTCATTAATGTGAAACATGGCCTGGTTCCAGGGTTTGATGGGATCCGCGACCGATGGGACGGGTTCGGCATCCTCATCCCCCCACTCGTCTTCCTCATCAGCCCACTCGTCCATTTCATCCGTCGAAGCTGTTTCGGCCGCCGAAGCCCAGGCGCCCGTCCAGCAGCAAACCACCGTGTGCAGCGACAGCAGGACGGTCAAAACAGCGATCAGACTCAAGTGTTTCCACGTGCTGGACACGATCGCTCATACTCCTCTGATCTGGTTTCCGGAGATTTTTCCGCCGTCCACCGGCATGAACTCAAGCCCCGGCCGGGGAGGACTCCTGTTCGACGACCTTGGCCTTCAAGCGTTCGATCAGCTGCCCTGGGGATTCCTTCATCAGGATTTCCTCGAACTGCGTTCGGTAATTCTTGACAAGGCTGACGCCTTCCACCTTGACATCATAGATCCGCCACCTGCCGTCTACCTTTTTCAGGCTGTAGTCCACCGGAATGTCACCCTTCTGGCTGAGAATACGGGTCTGGACCCGGGCCAGCGGCTTGGATTCATGAATTTCCTGGCTGTCGTAGGCGACCGTCTCGTCCTTGTATGCCTCCTGTACCTGATTGAGGTAGGTGTTGCCCAACAGCCTGGTGAACAGGGATACGAATTCCGACTTCTGACCGTCATCGAACTGGTTCCAATTCCGGGCCAGCGCCCGCCTGGAAACCTCTTCGAAGTCGAAAACCGACTCGATCAGCTTCCACATCAGGTCCCGCTGCTCCTGTTTCCGTGACGGGTCCTGATAGGCGGGATCCTTCAGAAGCGACAGGCTCTCTTCCAGGGGACCCTTGATGGTTTCCAGGGGTTCCTCGGCCAGTGCCGCACCGGCAGCGGTCATCAGCACCAGCAGTGCGATCGATAGGATGCGTCTTGCAGCAGACATTGCGGTTACCTCCAGTCGCCATGGCGGATCCGACGATTTTCAGACGTCGCCGAAAACGTATTTACTGATCAATTCCTCGATGTCGAGGGCGGATTCGGTCTCGGTTATCATCTCGCCGTCCTCCAGCATGATATCCGAACCGCCGGGCGTGATCTTGATGAATTTATCGCCGATCAAACCCGCCGTCTTGACCGAGGCGATGGTATCGTCGGAGAGGCGGATGTCCTCCCTGATCCTCAAGCGAACCCGGGCAATCAGCCGATCCGGATCCAGCCCGATGTCTTCCACCTTCCCGATGGGGACCCCCGCCATTTCAACGGTGGATCCTTTCTTCAACCCGGTAATGGATTGAAACCGTGCCTCCAGAACATAATGCCCGCCACCGAAAATATCCATTCTTCCCAATCGGACGGTCAGATATCCGATACAGACAATCCCGATGAGCACGAAGACGCCAACGGCGGTTTCGACTGCACCCTTCTTCATATGGCCTCCAAAAAAATCAGCTGATGCTGATATCGATAAACCTTCGCTGGGAAGAAAGCGCCTCGGACAGCACCTGCTCCGGTGTCTGGCCGGCAGCGGCTTCGGCGCGTCCGATGCTGACGGTAAAACGGAAGCCCGGATAGGGCTGGAACGGCACGATTTCCGAGCTCTTGAGCTCACGGGAGAGCTTGGCGCATACCATCCCGGCCTGCTCCTGATTCGTGTAGGGCAAAACCAGCAACAGGGAATTCAAACCGTGACGGGCGCAGGTATCGGTAATGCGAAGCCTGCGCTGAACCTGGGCGGCGAGATTCATGATCACCTCCTGCCCGGCCACAGGTCCCCCCTTTACCGTTATTTCATCGAAGTTTTCCACCGTCAGAATGAGCAGGGAGAATGCGACCCGGTGCCGCTGGAGCCGTGCCATCTCCTCCTTGAATTTCTGCTCCCAGAATGTCGTCGGGGTCCGCTCCTCCTCGGCATCGACTCCGGATTCGAATCCCCGGATGAACTGATGCACGACCGGGTCCGAAACCTTGTTGAGTTCCTCGGGAATGCCGGAAAAAAGAATCCGCCCCTCGTCCAGCATCGCTATTCGCTGGGAAAAGTAGAAGACGTCCGGAATCTCATGGCTGATGACGATGCCGGTGAAACCGAAGCGCTTCTGATAATCCGCAATCATATTGTGGACCGCGTTCTTCCGGATCGGATCGAGCCCGGTCGTCGGCTCATCGAACAGCACGATTTCGGGCTCCGTGATCAGCGCCCGGGCAAGGGCCACCCGTTTCCGCATTCCGCCCGAGAGTTGGGAGGGATACTCTTCTGTGATGCCCGGAGACAGATCCAGTTGTTCGAGCTTCTTCATGATCCTCGAGCGAATCTCCTCCGGCTCCAGTTCCCCCCACTCCCTGAGGGGCAGTGCGATGTTGTCGAACACGTTCATGAAGTCGAAAAGAGCGTTGCCCTGGAACATGTAGCTGAACGTCCGCTTGATCCGCCGTCGCTGCTTCTTCTTGAGACGCAGCAGGTCCTTGCCCTGGATCAGAATCCGGCCGCTGTCGGGCGTCAGGAGGCCGATAACATGCTTGAGCAGAACGCTCTTCCCCCCGCCGCTCTTGCCAATGATGGTGGTGATCTGGCCCTGGTAGATGTCCAGATTCACTCCTCTGAGCACCTCGTTCTCGCCAAAGGCTTTTCGCACGTCTTCGAACTGGATCATCGGCTGGGTCATGGTTTCGAAGGGGACCTCACAGCAGGAAGGAAGTCAGGACATAATCGGTGATGAGCACCAGGACGCTCGAAATCACCACCGCCGAGGTGGTGGACAGGCTCACCCCCTTGGCTCCGAATTCGGCCCGGCGGTGGGTAAAATATCCCTGGTAGCAGCAAATGGTGGTGACGACGGCCGCGAACACGATCGCCTTGATGAACCCGCCGGTGATGTCGTTCATGCTCACGCTGGACTCGACCCTGCTGAAATACACACCCGGATTGATTCCAAGTAGAAGACATCCGCTGACGTATCCTCCGAAAATGCCGACGACGTCGAAGACGGCGGTCAGCAGCGGAAAGCTCACCAGGGCGGCGCCGATGCGCGGGCTGACAAGGAACCGGATAGGATTGATATCCATGGTGTCCAGGGCGTCGATCTGTTCGGAAATCCGCATGATACCGATTTCCGCCGCCATGGAGGAGCCGGCCCTCCCGATCACCATGATGGCCGTCAGGACCGGCCCCATTTCCCGGACCAGGGTCAGGGCCACCGCCGCGCCCAGCATTCCTTCAGAGCCGAACTTGACCAGCGTGTAGTATCCCTGCAGCCCCAGGACCATCCCGGTGAAGGCCGCCGTCAGGCAGATGACCGAAATGGACTTCATGCCGATGAAATAGGTCTGCTGGACGATCTTGGCCACCTGAAAGGGAAGGGAAAAAATGTGCAACAGCCCCTGGAGGAAAAACAGGGCGATCTCGCCCAGGCGCCGCGTCCAGGCCAGGGATTTCCGCCCGAGGAGCTCCAGGGGAAAAGTCATGCCGCCGAACCGGCTCATGCCGATGTCTCCAAGGCTGCAAACTGCTTTCCGACCGGTGCGCCCAGGCAACGATCCCGGCAGCCCCGAAAGGATTCGCGGTTCATCCTCCAGGTTTCCCCATCGAAACGGAAGACGTCCTCCGCGGATCGATCGGGAGAACCTCCCCCTATCCTACCCTGGAATAAAGCTGAAAGCGCCTGATAGGCCAAAAACCAGTCCCGTTCATGGCCGTCTCCGAATTGCTGACGGCAGTAACACCGCAAGACGGCGATCTGTATCTCACAGTCGGCAATGAGAAGGGAAAGGCTTTCCGCCGCAGGATCCGGATCGGCATCGGTCGAAGCCATGCTGAGGTGATGAAGCCTCTCGGAGCTGAGCTTTCGATCGACCAGGTCGGCCAAGGCTCTTCTCAGCACCATCAGAGGATCGCCGCTGCCGAGCGCGGCAGCCTCCAGACGATACAGCTCATCCCGAATGCCATCCAAGGACAGGGCATCGAATCGCTCCAGTTCCCCGGCTACGGCACCGCTTCCGGCTGATGTGCTGCCTACCGCCTGCCAGGCGGCATCCATTGTCGTTTTCCCCTGCTGACTTGCCACTGCGGCTACCTCCCACCGAGCCGATGCGATCTCATACCCACGGCAGCCTTCCGCCCCGATGTCTCGACGACCGCCGTCTCCGGCAGCAGTTCTCGAATGGCCGAGGCTGCCAGCTTGGAAACGACCGCCAGAACGCTCTTGAAGCCTTCCTGGTAGCGGCCCTTCTGGAGCTGGGCCGATACCGCATCCCGATAAACCGCCCGTCCGACTGAAACGGTTTGTTTAAGGCGGTCTCCCACCGCGTTCAGAGTCTCCGCGGAGGCGGTCGGAAACCGGGCAGCCAACTGCACGGATTCCCTCAATATGAACTCGAGTTCGAAATCGACCGCATCCGCCATCGACCGGCCGACGGCGTCGATGTGCCGAACCCCGTCACAGATGACCCGTGGGATATTGAAGCGCTCGAGGACCATGGCACAGAGCTCGAACCGGCTGCACCCGAGATGCATTGCCTCGCTTTGCCTTCGATCCGCGGGGCCGCCGGCGGATTCCAGGATGCGACGGTAGACATCCCGGAAATAGACGGCCAGAACGAGCTCTCCCAGCTCGTGCAGCACGGCTGCCGTATAGAGGTCTCCGGGCTGGCGGTAGTCCATGATGTCACCCAGCGTCCTGGCGGCAAGGGCAGCCAGCTGGGAGCGGGATTGAAAACCTTCGAAATCGAATAGATCGAAATCCAGGTGCCGGGTGAAATGCTCGATCAGAAAGGAGGTAATGAGGTTCTGGCGCATCGCGTTGTAGCCGAGCAGCTTGACGGCATGGCCGATGGACCGCACCTCCATTCCGTAATAGGCGGAGTTGGCCAGATTCAGAAAACGGGCCGTGATATCCGGAGTGAGCCTCTCGACGACCTGGTCGTATGTGCTGTTGGGGCTGTTCAACAACTCGATGACCTCGAAGGCCCCCACATCGATCAGAGGAAGACGGCCGACCCTTTCCCGGATGGCGTCAGTTGTCGTATTGCCTGCCATGGCAGTGGTATCCTGTCGGTCTCCAATCGGGCTCGATGAAAAGGGAATTTGGTAGATTCGGCGTTTTGAGCAGACGAGCACCCTATCATCTTACCCGCGTTTTTGTAAACGGATATCGGGCGGCCGGAAATTCACCGTGCTCTCAGTCTATACCTCGCCCCTTCTCTTGAAATCTTGAGCCGATTGTACTATCGGCAGACTGCTTGAAATCCGCGGCCTGCCGGCCGCAACGGAGCCAGTATGATCGCCATCGAAAACGTCACCAAAAACTTCGGGCCCCGGGTGTTGCTCGACGGGGTCCAGCTTCGGATCAACACCAAGGAACGCGTCGGGCTCGTCGGCCGAAACGGAGATGGGAAAACCACACTCGTCCGGATGATTGCAGGCGAGGAGTCGGCGGACGAAGGGACCATCACGATTCCGAAAAATTATCGCATCGGGTTCGTCCGCCAGCATCTGAGCTTTTCGAGACCGACGGTCCTCGAGGAAGGCATGACGGGTCTGCCGCCCCATGAGCGGGACCACTCCTGGAAGGTCGAAAAGGTGCTGGCGGGTCTCGGCTTTTCCGATAACGATTTTGCACGGCCGCCCGAGGCTTTCTCCGGAGGCTACCAGGTCCGTTTGAATCTGGCCAAAGTGCTCGTATCCGATCCGGACCTTCTGCTGCTCGACGAGCCCACCAACTATCTCGACATCACCTCCATCCGCTGGATCATCGGGTTTCTGAGGTCATGGCCCCGGGAGGTCATCCTCATCACCCACGACCGGGGGTTCATGGACCAGGTGGTGACCCATGTCGCCGGCATACACCGGAAAAAGATTCGCAAGGTGGAAGGCGACACCTCGAAGTATTACGGCCAGATCGCCCAGGACGAGGAGGTCTACGAAAAGACGCGCCAGAACGACGAGCGGCGCCGGAAGGAGATCGAGCTTTTCATCTCGCGGTTCAGGGCCAAGGCGCGCCTGGCCAACCTGGTGCAGTCCCGCATCAAGACCCTGGACAAGATGGGGAAAAAAGACAAGCTCGACGCGATCCAGTCCCTCGATTTCTCCTTCCGGTCGCTGCCCTTCAAGGGGCGGCACCTGCTCACCGTCCGGGACATGTCGTACGCCTATCCAGGCGGAAAGCCCCTGTTTTCGGGTCTGACCTTCGGGGTGGAACCCGGGCACCGCATCGGCGTCATCGGCCGCAACGGACAGGGGAAGACGACCCTTCTCAGGCTCCTCGCCGGGGTTATGGAGCCCGCGACGGGCAGCTTGAACTGGAGTCCGAACGCCCGGATCGGCTACTTCGAGCAAACCAATGTAGAGAGCCTGCAGCCCGAACGGACCGTCGAGGAGGAGATTCTCCTGTCCGACAGCGATCTGGACCGCCAGAAGGCCCGCAATATCTGTGGAGCGATGATGTTCTCGGGTGATGAGGCCCTGAAGAAGATCAACGTGCTGTCCGGCGGTGAAAAAGCCCGCGTCATGCTGGGAAAGCTCCTGGCCACCCGGCTCAACGTCCTGCTGCTCGACGAGCCGACCAACCATCTGGACATGGACGCCTGTGACGCCCTGCTGGCCGCCCTGGAGGAATTCGAGGGTGCCGTGATCATGGTGACCCACAACGAGCTCTTCCTCCATGCCGTAGCCGACAAGCTGGTGGTATTTCAGGAGAACCGGGCGGAATGGTTCGAAGGCGGCTATCAGCGTTTTCTGGAAACCCGCGGCTGGGTCGACGAAGGCCCTCTGGCGGCGGTCCCCTCCACTCCCGAGGCGAAACGATCGCGAAAGGACCTGAAACGTCGGCGTTCCGCCGTGGTGGCCGAACGCGGTCGCGCCCTGAAGCCGATCAACGACCGGATCGCTGCGACCGAGCGCCGCTTCGAGACGGAGGAGCGGCGGCTCGGAAAGCTTCAGGATGAAATGCAGGCGGCATCGGAACGGCAGGATGCCTCGAAAATCACGGAGCTGGCCAAGGCCATCCACGACTGTCAGGAAGCCGTCGATGCGCTGTTCGGCGAACTGGAGGCGCTCACCGAGCAGATGGAAGAGCTTCAGCGCCGGTTCGACGACCGGTTGTCCGAACTGGAGCGCATGGCCTGAACCGGTGCAGGCGTCGGCGTCAGGACGATCGGCCCCTGAAAAGATTCCAGACGCCGAAAGCGATCACCGCGCTGATCAAGCCCTGAGCCAGATTGGGAAGGATTTCGGCCAGCGCGGCCGCGGCATCGGTGACGCCAAAGAAGGGGATGGTCCGGGCCAGGGCCGGGTAGATCGCCGCCTCGAAAACGTAATACCCCGCCACGAGAACGCCGACGCCCGAAATCAGCGCCAGAACGGCCCTCCCCCTGGCCGGAACCGCCGTCGATCCCGGGCCGAGCAGGCCGATGAGCAGACCTTCGAGCCCCTTCACCACCGCTGTCGCCAGGATGAACTGCGGAAAGCCCACGGCATCGGCCATGGCCGGGCCTACGGCACCCACCAGGGCTCCCACCCATGGCCCGTATAAAAGCGCGGCCGCCATCACGAAAGTGTCCCCCAGGTTGAAATATCCACCGGTCGCGGGTATCGGGATGCGGATGACGAGCGTGCCGATGAAAGCCAGCGTCGCAAAGGCGGCAACGATGCCGACCCGCACGAGCCGGCGAACCTGATTCGAATCGGTCATGACGTGTTTCCTTTTCGCTTCGCTCTCGATCGCTCGGGAAGCCGGGCAATCTCCATCGCCCACAGCGGGATGTATCGCAGCGCCGAGCAGATGCAGGTCGAGGCAAGGTGGACCAGGTCGCTCACCACTGCCCGAACCCCCGGCACAGCCCCCGTATGCCCTGCATCGCCGACTTCGGGAGGCCGACGCCGGTCCTCAACCCCCGCCCGGACGCCCCATCTTTCCTCTCGGACCACCTCGAGTGCCGCCGGTATAACAGAAAAGGCGATATGGTTGAAGACACGGAGCACCATCAAAAGCTCCTTTTCCCGCCGGGAAACGCCGTTGGACCGGCACAGCAGTCCGAGCTCGATTCGCGAGAAGGGGATGTTGAGAACGAGGCTGAGCGCGAGCGGAATGACGCACAAGACGTTCAGCGCCAGGGAAACATAGTGGGGGCTGTAGGCAAAAGGTCCTTCAGGATAGGCCAGGCCCGACAGGTGCAGGAGGTACGAGACTCCCGCGCCTGCGAAAACCAACGGGATCACGATCATGGATGCGGCCGACACCAGGCCTGCCAGGAATCCCGGACCGCATAAGACGGCGATCAGACCGTAGAGGCCGGCAGTGTACAACACCTGCAACGGATCGATCCCGGGCAGCCCGGTCCATTGCCACGGAAGCTCGGGAAGGCCGGTAAAAGCCGGGATGCCGGACAGGACAAGGAGGAGCCATCGCGTTTTCCAGTCCATTCACCCCTCCTCGACCATCCGGAGTTCCAGGCGGAGGCCGGGACAGCCCGTTGCACTGTCCGTCGTCTTTTTCCGAACCGCTATCTTCGAACCCGGCGTCTTCAGCCACCAGGGTTGATGGGATATCAGGATGACGGGAATGCGCCTCCGATGGGCGGCGGCGACGACTCCATCCACGAATCCCACAGCCGCCTCCCGGTTCAAGCCCCAGTCCGGTTCGTCGAGAAGAATCGCTCCGCCGGGATCCATGAGCCGGACGGCGGCCAGAAGCATTTTGACGACCAGAACTCCCGTCGGCTCGCCCGTGCCGTTCCCTCGTGACATGAGTCCCGGATCGGAGGGGGTCCGGCGGAGATCCGCCGCTGGAAGAAAAGACCGGATTTCGCCGTAAAGATCCAGGGCGCGGTGCCGGCGCGGTTGGTCGGCGCGGGGCAGCAACCGGTGCGGCGGCCGCATCAACGTCTGGTTGAAAGCATCCTGGAACAGGAGCCGGGCGGGTGCGCCGATGCCGACTCGGACAGTGCCTTCGCGCCCGACGGCACCGGACAGGACCTTGGCCACCAGGCTTTTGCCTTCGCCGTTGCCGCCCATGAGCAGGCAGGGCGAACGGAGGGAGAGCGCCGCTTCGGCGATGACGGCCTCGCCCGTCCGGCCGAAAAGCCGTTCCAATGGGGTGCCCAGGGAAAACCGGACGCCGCTGAAGACCAGGGGAAAAGCCGGACCCGACGACCAGGCCGCCGAAGGCGGCGCGGACTCCATCGATCCCTCGCCTTCAAGGGAAAGCAGTTCGACCGCAACCCCGTGGCGGGACAAGCGGTCGAGAAGATTCCGGAAGTGCCGCCGGCCCTCGGTCGAAAGCCAACTGAAAGGACTGGCGATCGTCAGGCGGGAAAGTCCTGGGGAAAGGCCGTCCATCTTGGCCAGTGCCAGGCGCACAATCTCGCCCCCGGACAGGGTTCTCAGGCTTTGATGCCGCTGACCCGCCAGGTCGTATCGGCCGGTGAGGTCCGCGACAACCGATTCGACCGCGCTGAAATCCACCCCCCCCGCGAGGGCCGCCGCCCGCAGGACCTGTTCGGTGGTTCCGAACGCGAGGCAATCCCGTGGATTGGCGGTGATCCATCCCGGCCGCCGCTCACCGTTCTCCTTCTCGATTCCAGCCCATCCCGAGCCGTAGAATTCGCGGAAATCCTCCCAGAAGCTGCGGATTCCGCCGAATTGCCGGAATGCGACGTGGCCCGTCCGCAGGCGGAAAGCAGCCTCGAGTTCCTCGTAACTCGCATAACGGATGATGGAAAAGGCGTTGTCAGCAGTCAATCGAAGCATCCCGGACGTAAAAGGTGCGACAGCCCCTCTCGAGGGCTGCCCGAAGGAGCGTGTTAGCCGTATTCAAAGGCGCCGACAACCTATTGAATTTTCCGTTTCCCGTCAAACGCGGCACGCTTCGGCGATCGGAACCGGAATCGCAGTCGGCGCGCGATTTACGCGCAGGGCGCCGGGCAGGGCGGAAAGACATTCCTGAAGGAACAACCCTATCGTGACTGCGCAGACCGTCGGAACTTTCTTAACGCTATTCCGTGTGCTAAAGAGTGCCGATCCATGAGCACCGAATCCGCCACAACCCATGGGTTGACCCTCTCCGACAGGCCGCCGGACCGGCGAATCGTCCACTTTCATGGCCGGTGGATCATGAGCCCGGACATGCCGGATGTCGAGACGCTGTTGTCTGCGGATCCGGCCGGAAACCGCCCGCGGAAATTGGAACTGATAGGCGGCGGGCTGTCGGATTGGGACAGCGGTCTTCTGGCTTTTCTCCTCACCCTCTCCCGGCGCTGTGAAGCCCTCTCCATTCAGCTCACCCGGTCTGGGTTTCCGGAAGGCGTCGAGCGTCTGATGGACCTGGCCTCCTCCGGAAGCGCCGGACTGCCCGCGCCGGACAGCGCAGTGGAGGCGTCATGGATTGAACGCACCGGAGCCTCCGCAATCCAATTTTGGCGACAGTTCCAGGAGGGCATGGGATTCATCGGGGAGACCACCCTGGCAGCGATCCGTTTTCCTTTGGGCACAACACGCTTCAGGTCTTCCGATCTCTTCCGTCAGGTCTTCGACGTCGGTGCGCGCGCGCTGCCGATCGTCAGCCTGATCAGCCTCCTGGTGGGGCTGATCATGGCCTTTGTCGGAGCCGTTCAACTGCGGATGTTCGGCGCCCAGATCTATGTGGCCAACCTGGTCGGTCTGGCGATGGCCCGGGAAATGGGGCCGATGATGACCGGAGTGATCATGGCCGGGCGGACCGGCGCTGCCTTTGCCGCCCAATTGGGAACCATGCGGGTCAACGATGAGATCGACGCCTTGGAGACGCTCGGAGTTTCCCCCATCGAATTCCTGGTGTTGCCGAGAGTGATCGCGCTCGTACTGATGATGCCGCTGCTTTGCCTCTACGCGGACCTCATGGGAATCCTGGGTGGACTCTCCATGGGCGTGGCCGATCTTGATCTGACCGTGGCCGAATACGTGGCGCAGACCCGCGCCGCCGTCGGACTGAACGATTTTGCCGTCGGGCTCGTCAAGAGCCTGGTTTTCGCCCTCGTTGTGGCCCTCTGCGGCTGCTTCCGCGGGCTGTACTCCGGCCGGAGCGCATCGGCGGTCGGCGAGGCGGCCACTGCGGCGGTGGTGTCCTCGATCCTCTATATCATCATTTTCGATGCGGTCATCACGGTGATTTGCGATGCCATCGGTGCATGAATCCGGGGCCGGAAGGCCGCAGCCCCTGTTGAGAGTTGAAAACCTGACGATAGCCCATGACGAAACCGTCATCCAGGAGGGGCTTTCCTTCGAGGTCGACCCCGGAGACGTCTTCGTGATCATGGGAGGCAGCGGCTGCGGCAAGAGCACGCTGCTCCGTCACCTGATCGGCCTGATGAAGCCGGCGGGAGGGTCGATCTTTTACGGCGGGGTGGATTTCTGGAAGATGGAGCCGTCGGACCAGGCGCGGATCAGGCGACGATTCGGGGTGCTCTACCAGGGAGGCGCTCTCTGGAGTTCCATGACGCTTGCCGAGAACGTGGCCCTGCCCCTGAGCCTCCACACCGGTCTCACCGCGTCCGGCGTCTTGGAGGCCGTTCGCCTGAAGCTCGCCCTGGTCGGGCTTTCCGGGTTCGAATCCCGCTTCCCCGCCGAGTTGAGCGGCGGAATGCAGAAAAGGGCGGCGCTTGCGCGGGCGCTCGCCCTGGACCCGGACATTCTGTTCTGCGACGAACCGTCAGCCGGACTCGACCCGATCAATTCCTGCCGGCTCGATCAGCTCATTCTGGACCTTCGGAACCACCTCGGCACGACCGTGGTCATGGTCACGCACGATTTGGCCAGCATTTTTGCGGTGGGGACCAATTCGATCCTCCTGGACGCCGAAAGCCGGACCGCCATCGCCGCCGGGTCCCCCCGCCGGCTGCGGGAGACGACGTCCGATCCGCGGGTGGCCCTTTTTCTCAACCGGTGCGGGACCGATCCGGCCCGCACCGCCAACGCCTCGTGAGAGCCAACCCGCCGGCTCTTCACAGGAGGCATGGACGACCACCATGGTTCGAAAACGACAAGCTTTGCTGATCGGCAGTTTCGTCATCGGCGCCATCGCCCTGCTGGCGGTCGTGCTGATCGCCTTCGGATCAGGCGCCCTGTTCCGGGAGGAATTAGATTTTGTCGCCTATTTCGACGGTTCCGTCAAAGGGCTGCGCGTCGGCGCCCCCATCACCTTTCGCGGCGTCCGTGTCGGGGCCGTATCGGACATGCGCATTACGGCGGATCAGGAAACGGGCCGCATCCTGATCCCCGTCGACCTGCGCTTCGAGCCCGACCAGTTCGTCTTTGTCAACGGGGACGCGGATGGCCGTAACGGTGAGGATTTCATACGGAAACTCATTCAGAAGGGACTGAAGGCCCAGTGCCAGCTTCAAAGCGTCGTGACGGGTCAGCTGATGGTGGAAT
This sequence comes from Desulfobacterales bacterium, assembly GCA_049366795.1. Lineage (GTDB taxonomy): Bacteria > Desulfobacterota > Desulfobacteria > Desulfobacterales > UBA5852 > CALNZV01. Next base: position 61,318 of record JBMNCP010000043.1, on the reverse strand, counting down.
TGGATTTCTTTCCGGACCGCCCGATGGTGTTCCGGGGACGCGGGATCGATCTGCCGGAAATGCCGACCATTCCCTCCAGGGCGAGGGAGTTGGCCCGTACCTTCGAGGAGTTGCCGGTCGGTGAAATTCTCACGGAGGTTTCCACGGCCGTCCAGAGCGTGAGCCGGCTGGTCAACTCCGAGACCGCCTCCCGGATCGTCCGGTCGACGGACGAGGGCCTCGAGCGGCTGGTGGGAATCCTGGAAACGGCCGGGCCGGTCGTCGACGAGCTGAAAGCCACCCTGGCCGAGGCCCGGACCGTATTTTCCCGCGTCAATGACCGGATCGATCCGATGACCGGTGAGATGCGCGCGGCGATCGGGCAGGCCGGCGTCGCTTTCGGGACTGCCGACCGCGAAATACCGCTCATATCCCAACGGCTCATGCGCACCGCAGATGCCGCCGAAACCCTGCTGTCGGAAGCCCGCAAGGCATTCGATTCCGTGGATTCACTCGCGGGGGACCGATCCCCCTTGCGGTATGAACTGACGGAAACGCTCAGGGCGATATCCGAAGCGGCCCGGTCCGTTCAGGGGCTGGCCGAGGGGCTGGAACAACGCCCGGAATCACTGTTCCGTGGAAAACCGCGTTGACGAAGCTGTCGGCTGCCCGCGATGCTAAATTCCGTTCCGCTCGAAAAATCGGAAGATCAGCAGGCAGGCCACCGCAAAAACCAGGATTGTGAATCCGGTTTAATGCGATTCGTCTTTCCGATTGACACCGGAACGCCGCCTATCTATAAAATTCAATCCATCGAAAGCCGGCGGCTCGGCTTGACGCTGAACACTCACTTCCCCCCGTTACGCTCCGACGACTTCTCCAACGCATTTCCGCTGCCGGTTCATCCCGGAACCACAAACAGGAGATATTCATGAGCCGAAAATGGGTTTACCGTTTCGACGAGGTGGATGCGCTCGAAGTCTCGGTGGACGGAAGCTGGGACCGCGTTCGAGGGCTTCTCGGCGGGAAAGGGGCCAACCTGGCCGAGATGACCCGCATCGGCCTGCCGGTCCCGCCTGGGTTCACGATCACCACGGAGGCCTGCAACACTTATCTGGAAACAGGAAATACGTTTCCGCAAGGCCTCTGGGATCAGGTCGAAGCCGCCATCGCCGGGATGGAAGACGTCACCGGCAAGCGGCTCGGAGACCCTTCCCGGCCCCTGCTCGTTTCCTGCCGAAGCGGGGCCAAGTTCTCGATGCCCGGCATGATGGACACCGTGCTCAACATCGGGCTGAACGATGAGACCGCGAAGGGCATGACCGAACTCACCGGCGACCCCCGGTTCGTGTTCGATGCCTACCGCCGGCTCATTCAGATGTTCGGCGCGGTGGTCATGGGGGTTCCCGACGACGTCTTCGAAACGGTCCTCGAAACCGCCCGGAACCAGGCCGGGGTCGACAACGACAGCGCTCTCGGCGCAGACGATTGGCAGGCGGTGACGCAGTCCTTCCAGACCCTTTTCCGGCTGCACACCCGCATGGACTTTCCGCAGGATCCCCGGCGGCAGCTGCAGCTGGCCATCGAGGCCGTCTTCAAGAGCTGGAACGGAAAACGGGCGGTGGATTACCGCAACGCCGCCGGCATCGCCCACAATCTGGGAACGGCCGTCAACATCGTGGCGATGGTTTTCGGCAACATGGGGGAAAACAGCGCCACCGGCGTGGCGATGACGCGGAACGGATCGACCGGGGAGAAGATGCTCGAGGGCGACTACCTGACCAATGCGCAGGGGGAAGACGTGGTGGCCGGGATTCGCATGACCCGCGACATTTCGCAGCTTCGGGATGAAATCCCGGACGCGTATGCGGAGCTGGTCCGGATCGCCGAAAAGCTGGAAGCCCATTACCGGGAGATGCAGGACATCGAGTTTACGATCGAGCGCGGCAAACTGTGGATGCTTCAGACCCGCGACGGAAAACGAACGGCCCAGGCCGCCGTCCGGATCGCGGCCGATATGGCCGAGGAAGGTCTCATCACAAGGGAGAAGGCAGTGCTTCGGGTGACGCCGGAACAGGTGGACTTCTTTCTCCATCCCCAGTTCAGCATCGAGTCCATCCAGGTCGCCAAGGAAATGGGGCAGTTTCTCGCCCGGGGCTTGAACGTGTCGCCGGGGGCCGCGGTCGGCGTCGTGGCGCTCGATGCCGACCTCGCCGAGACCTGGGGCAAGAAGGAAGGGCGTCCGGTGATCATGGTCCGCCCCGAAACCAAGCCGGACGACGTGCACGGAATGCTGGCGGCCAGAGGCATCCTCACCAGCCGGGGCGGCCGCACGAGCCATGCGGCGCTCGTGGCCCGGCAGTTCGGAAAACCCGCGGTCGTGGGCGTTGGAGAGCTCAAGATCGACATGGGCAAGCGCCGCATGACCATCGGCGAACAGGTGATCCATGAAGGCGACTGGATTTCCCTCGACGGGACCGCTGGAGACGTCTTCGCCGGCCAGCTCACCACGACGCCACCGGACATCAACGATCCCTGGCTGATCAAGCTCCTGTCATGGGCCGACGGATTCCGGCGGCTGGGCGTGTGGACCAATGCCGACTATCCGGAGGATGCCCGGCGGGCCCGGGACTATGGGGCGGAAGGCATCGGATTGTGCCGGTCGGAACACATGTTCTTCGAATCCGAGCGGCTTCCCCACGTCCAGAAGATGATCATGACCGATCTTCCCGTGGAGCGGCGGGAGGCGCTGGACGCCGTCCTGCCCTTTCAGCGGGAGGACTTCGCGGGTCTCTTCCGGGTGATGGACGGGCTGCCGGTCATCATCCGGTTGCTGGATCCGCCGCTTCACGAGTTTCTTCCCAACCACTTCGAACTCCTGCGGGAGCTGGCGGACATCAAGATCAGGCTCCAGCACGCCGGCCACATGGAGGCCATCGACGACCTGCTCGAACAGTATCGCCTGAAACGGCGGATTCTCAAGCGCGTGGAGGCACTCCACGAGCAGAACCCCATGCTCGGCATGCGAGGCGTCCGCCTGGCCATGATGGTGCCCGAGATCGTCACCATGCAGGTCAGGGCCATTTTCGAGGCGGCCTGCCAGGTGGCCAGGGAGGGGGTATCGGTCCATCCGGAAGTCATGATCCCCCTCACGGCGCACGTCAACGAGCTAAAGGCCCAGCGCCGGCTCCTGGAGGAGGAAGCCAGGCGCGTGATGATGGAGCAGCGGACCGAGGTGGACTACAAATTCGGCACCATGATCGAAATCCCCCGGGCGGCGCTGACCGCCGACGAGATCGCGGCGCATGCCGAATTCTTCTCCTTCGGCACCAACGACCTCACCCAGACCACCTTCGGCATCTCCCGGGACGACGCGGAGACGGGTTTCCTGGTGGACTACATGGAAACCGGAGTCCTTCCGAACAATCCTTTCGCGACCATCGACACGGACGGTGTCGGCGAACTGATGGCCATCGCCGTCCGGAAGGGCAGGCAGGTCAACCCCGGTCTGGAATGCGGCATCTGCGGCGAACACGGTGGAGATCCCAAGTCCATCGCGTTCTGCCATCGGCTGGGGCTGGATTACGTCTCCTGCTCCCCCTTCCGGGTGCCGGTCGCCCGACTGGCGGCCGCCCATGCGGCCCTGAAGGAGGGCTCCCGCCAGGAGCGGGCAGAACCGCCCCGGGCGGAACCGGAGCACCGTCAGGAACTGGTGTGACTTGAAGGCCGCCCGAGGCTGATTATCTAAACGACATCGGCGTGAAACATATCTTGTGTACCGGCCCACCAGCCGGTGGTTGTCATAGCCGTCCGCCCGGACCGGTCCATCCCCGTCGACATGGACCCTGACGACATCTTGAACTGACCCTGTATCTGCGAAAGGAATCAGCTCATGAGGAGACACCTCCAGTTGGCATTAGTGTTGACCGTGTCGCTATTTGCGGCCGCGCCGTTGGTGCATGCCCAGCCGGCCTGGGACGTGGCGGCGCAGTATGGTTTTGATGCAACTGCCCATGAGGAATATTTCCATTACTACGGTCTGTCGGTGGGCATGGAGTACGAGCGCTACTGGCAGTGGGGGAACGGCTGGTCCTTGGATCCCGGGTTTTCGGTCAATCCAGGGGTACTGCATGCGGGGGGAGAGGACGGATTCATCGTCACTGCCGGCCCGCGGCTCGAGCTCAACTTTCCGGGAGACTGGCTCACCCTCTCCGGCAGCGTCCGAGCCGGCGCTCTGAGCGAAGACGAATACGGCCGAATGGATATCGGCGGATGGTTCACGTTCGCCGAAGACATCGGCATCCGGGTGAATCTGGGTAGGAGCCTGTCGGCGGGATATCTCTTCCAGCACATCTCGAACGCCGAGATTTACGCCGACAACCCGGGGGTGGATCTCCACATGCTCGAAATCCGGTATCGGTTCTGACACACCGCATTCCCGTTCGGGGCGAATGCCCGGATCCGCTACAATCCGGAGTCGATCGCACGGCGGGTGCGTTCCATCAGCTCCTGAATGGAATCGACTCCGAAGCCCGCAGTCGGGATGGGGGGATGGATTCGCATGTCGACCTTTCCCGGAAACAGGTCGATCGTATCGGCGGGAAGGATGGAGCGGGTTCCGGCGATGCTGACGGGCAGGATGGGCACCTGAAGATCCAGAGCCATCATGAAGGCCCCTTTCTTGAATGGCCGCAGCCGCCCGCTCCGGCTGCGGGTACCTTCCGGGAAGAAAAGGACGGAGGTCCCGCCGGTGATCCGCTGCTTGGCCGCCTCGATGGACGCCATGGCCGCCGTGCGGTTGCCGCGGTCGATGAAAATGTGCCCCAGGCGGTGACAGGCGATGCCGATGAACGGCACTTTACGAAGCTCCTGTTTCATGACCCATCTGAAATCCACGTCGAGCCATCCGTAGAGAACAAAGATGTCGTAGTGGCTCTGGTGGTTGGAAACGATGACGTAGGATTGGCCGGGCACCATGTGCTCACGCCCGTAAACCCGGACCCAGATCGGCGTGATGCGGCTGTTGAAGCGCGCCCAGGTTTTTCCGCAGATGCGGGAAACGGTTGAGGGCGGGAGGAAGAACAGCAGCACCACGGTCAATGTCCCGAAAAACAGAGTCGAAAGCCCCAGCAAGGGGGCGAAGACCAGGAACGCGTATACCTTGTAGAGACCGCGGACTAACGGTTTCACATCACCCTCCTCGCCGGCGGCCCGGGATGCGGAGGCCCTCATCACAGCCTCCAGTAGACGATTCCCGCGGCTTCCGCTTCGCGGGGATCGAAGGCGGCCTTGAGATCGAGGACGATCGCGCCGGCTTCGCCGCAGAGCGCCGCCACGAATTTCAGCCCGGCCTGCCGGTATGCCTGATGGGCGACCGCGACCACGACGGCGTCCATCCGGTGAATCGCCTCCAAGGGATGCAGGCCGATGCCGTAGTAAGCCGAAGCCTCCGCCGGCTCGGCCAGGGGATCGTGGACGAGCACCTCCACCCCATAGTCTTCCAGTTCACGGACGATATCCACCACCCGCGTATTCCGGAGATCCGGGACGTCCTCCTTGAAGGTCAGTCCCAGAATGGCGACCCGGGCCCCCTGCACTTTTCGGCCGCTGCGAATGAGAAATTTCACCACCTTCTCGGAAACATACTTTCCCATGCCGTCGTTGATCCGACGCCCGGCAAGGATCATCTCCGGATGGTAGCCGATCGCCTGGGCCTTGAACGTCAGGTAGTAGGGATCCACGCCGATGCAGTGGCCGCCGACGAGGCCGGGTTGAAAATTCAGAAAATTCCATTTCGTTCCCGCCGCCTCGAGAACGTCCCGCGTGTCGATTCCCATGCGGTCGAAGATCATCGACAGTTCGTTCATCAGTGCGATGTTGAGATCCCGCTGGGTGTTTTCGATCACCTTTGCCGCCTCCGCCACCTTGATGGAAGGGGCCTCATGGATGCCGGCCCTGACCACCGTTCCATAGACCGAGGCCAGCAGGCGGAGGGATTCCGCGTCCGAGCCGGAAACGACCTTGACGATGTGCTCGAGCGTGTGAACCCGGTCCCCGGGATTGATGCGTTCGGGAGAATAGCCCACGGAGAAGTCCTGGCCAAAGGTCAATCCGGATTCCCGCTCGATGATCGGGACGCACACCTCCTCGGTGGCGCCGGGATAGACGGTGGATTCGAACACGACGCAGCTGCCCTTTCGGAGGTGTCTTCCCACGGTGGTGGAAGCACCCTCCAGCGGGGACAGGTCCGGATTCCGGTGAAGATCGATGGGCGTCGGCACGGCGACGATCACGAGGCGGCATGCTGCCAGGGATTTCGGGTCGTCCGTCAGCGTCATGGAAACGGACTGAAGCTCCGCATCCGGAACCTCCCGTGTCCGGTCCCTTCCGGCCCGCAACTCTTCGATGCGGCCGGATTTGAGGTCGTAACCCACCACGTCGAAGTGACGGGCCAGGTGCACGGCGAGCGGGAGTCCGACATATCCCAGCCCGACAACGGCGATCTTCTCGGTTCTGGCCGACAGATCCTCGAATCTGATCATGCAGCGTCTCCGGATTGTGGATCGGGCCCTCGAGGCCCGAGACGAGTGACAAGTATAGAAACTTGGCCAAAATTGAAGAATTATGCGTTCCGAGCCCTAAAGATCAAGCAGAAATTCGGGATCGGAATCCAACCGAGGGAACCTGGGCAGGATCCTCCGCGACGTTCGGCAGTCGCCCCTTCCCACCGGGTGACGATGAACCGCCGAGCTCACTCCTCGCCGTTTCCGCCTACTTCCAGGGTTTGGCGCAGCAGGGTATCGACCTCCCGGGCGCTGAGATGACGCCAGCGGCCGAGGGGAAGCTTGCCCAACCGGACGTTGGCAATCCGAATCCGGACGAGCGCGTTGACTTGTCCGCCCACCTTACGGACCATCCTGCGGATCTGCCGGTTCCTGCCTTCCTTTAGAACGATCCGGAACCGGTCTCCGGACAATCGCCGCACCGTGGCCGGGCGGGTCCGGCTCCCCAGAATGGGCATCCCGCGGGCAATCCGGTGAAGGGCGCTATCCGAGATCCGATCGGAAACCGTCACCTCGTACTCCTTTTCGTGGTCGAAGGAGGGATGCAGCAGACGGTGATGGATCCGGCCGTCATTGGTCAGAATCACCAGCCCGGTCGAATCCTTGTCCAGGCGGCCTACCGGGAAGAGCCGCTCCGGAACATCCACGAGATCCACCACGACGGGAACGCCGGGCTGTGCGCAGGAGGTCACCACCCCCTCGGGCTTGTTGAGGGCGATGTAGACCAGCCGCGAACGGGGCTGGACGGGTCGGCCGTCTACTTCGATGCGATCGGCCTCCGGATCGATCCGGCTGCCGAGTTCGGTGACGACACGCCCGTTGACGGCTACCCGACCTTCACGGATCAGCCGCTCGCCCCGGCGGCGGGAGCAGACCCCTGCCTCGGAAAGATACTTCTGAATCCGAATGGCCGCCATAACCGGAGCTTTCCTGCATCAGGACCGGTAATCGGCGTTGATCTTTACGTAATCCACCGAAAAGTCGCAGGTAATCAATACCGCGGCGTGGCTGCCGGCATTGAGATCGAGGGTGATGCCATATTCGGCCGTCCTCATCACCCGGGTGGCTTCGGTCTCCGCGGCCGCCCCGCACCCCACCCCCGACTTGACCATGAGCACATCTCCGAAATAAAGATCCATGGCCTCCGGATCCAGATCGACTCCGGCGCGGCCGGCGGCCGCCAGAATCCGGCCCCAGTTGGCATCTTCCCCGTGAATGGCCGTCTTGACCAGGGGCGAATGGGCGATGGTTTCTACGAGCCGCTCGGCGTCCGACCGGCTCGCGGCGCCCACGACCCGGACATCCACGACCTTGGTAACGCCTTCACCGTCCCGGACGATCCACCGGGCCAGGTCCGTCAGCAGTTCGTCCAGCCCAGAGGCGAAGGCCTCCCGGGCTTCGGAGTCGGTCAGCCCGACGCCGGATTGCCCGTTGGCCAGCAGCAGTACGGTGTCGTTGGTGCTGGTGTCCCCGTCGATCGTGATCCGGTTGAAGGACCGGTTCACCGAGTTTTCCAGCAGTCCCTGGAGCACCTCAGGTTCCGCCCCGGCGTCGGTCGCCACGAAGCAGAGCATGGTGGCCATGTCCGGCCGGATCATGCCCGCCCCCTTGGCCACGCCGCACAGGGTGACGGTCCGGTCGTGCACGGGGCGCTTTACGACGCGCACCTTGGGTTCGGTATCGGTGGTCATGATCGCCCTGGCGAGATCCTCGAATCCATCCGGCCTCAACCGGGAGATCAACTCCGGGATGCCCGCTTGGACCCTGGGCAGGTCCATCGGTTTGCCGATCACACCGGTGGAGGCCGTGAACACGACGTCCTCGGGGATTCCGAGCGCCTCCGCCGCCGACCGCGCCATGGCCGAGGCATCCATCAGCCCCCGGGGGCCGGTGCAGCAATTGGCGTTTCCGCTGTTGACGATGACCGCGCGGCCCCGGCCGGAAGCCGCACGTCGACGTGACAGTTTCACCGGCGCGGCCTGCACGCGGTTCCGTGTAAAAACACCCGCCACCGTGGCGGTGGATTCGGAAACCAGAAGAGCCAGGTCGAGAGCGTTGTTCTTTTTCAGACCGACGGCGACGCCCCCGGCCAGAAATCCGGGGCAACCTGCGGGAGTCATGGTGTGGGTTCCTTTCTGACGATCGCTAACGGGTTCGGGTGCCCCCCCTTTGACAGAATCCCCTTTGCGTGTCAATCGACGTCTCCTCTCGTTCCCTGGAGGTGATCTTCACCCGGAGTGGACGTCGAACCCGGGAGAATTCGGGCTACGAGGCCGTGGCGCACGACCTTGACAAGACAGGGGCGACGGCATAATAGGGCATTGTCCGCCGGGACGGCTCAACGAACTACGCCCATCTCTCCGGAAAGGGTTACCTCCATGTCGACGACGCCGCGCTGCCGAATCTGTGGCAACGAACTTCATCTTCACCGCACCTGAAGGCGGGTCACCTTCCGCTGCAAGTTCTGCAGCCGCGACTTCCGCCTCGAAGAATACCTGGATGCGCTGGACGAATCCTTCGAGGAGGTATTGGGCAGCGTCAGATGCGACCGGGTATGATCCGAAATGGTGGTTGAAAGCCTTTTCCCGGTTTTCGCACTGCTGACGTTGGGCGCCGCCCTCAAGCACTATGGGCTGACCACACCGTCTTTTCTCGCCACCTCCGACCGGCTGGTCTATTTTATCTTCTTTCCCGCCCTTCTGTTCTGGAAAATCGGCGCCGGCAGCGCTTCGATGGCCGATCACGGCGGCTACCTGCTGGCGGCGGCATGCGCCGTACTGAGCGTCCATCTACTGTCCACGCTTTTCATCCTGTGGCGGGTTCCGCCTTTTCAGGCCGGCAGTTTTTCCCAAAGCTGCTACCGGTTCAACACCTATATCGGAATGGCGGTCGTTCTCGGCGCCTTTGGTGAACCGGGAGTCCGGTATTTCGGGATCCTGATCGGATTTCTGATCCCGCTGATCAACGTGCTGGCCGTATCGACACTGATCTGGTTCTCCGGAAACGCCTACTCGGCCCGGCAGCGATTCCGGATGACCGCGCGCGCGCTCGTGTCGAACCCCTTGATCATCGCCTGCGCGGCCGGGCTTGCCTATGCCGGCCTGATCGGGGAATTTCCCGTCTATATCGAGAACTTCTTTCGATTGAGCGCATCGATCACCCTGCCGCTCGCCCTGCTCTCGATCGGGGGATCCCTGACCCTGAGCGGCGCCAAGGGGAATTTAGGCCTCTCGACGGCTGCGGCCTTGTTCAAGCTCGTGGTTCTCCCCTTGGCCGGCTGGGGTTTCCTGAGGCTATTCAGCGTCGAAGCCCTCCCATTCAAGGTCTGCCTCGTTTTTTTTGCCCTGCCGGCCTCCACGGCCATCTATGTGCTTTCCGCACAGCTCAACAGCGACACCCAACTCGCGTCGGCCGCCATCGTCCTTTCGACGCTGCTCTCGGCCGTTTCACTGACCATCGTGCTCACCACGTTATAGACCAAATGGCCGCAAGCTTCCGGATCGAATTCAGACATGAAAAACTTCAAGCTCATCGTGGAGTATGACGGAACAGCCTACGCCGGCTGGCAACGCCAGAAGTCGGACCCCACCATCCAGGGCGCAATCGAGAAGGCGGTTCATCGAATTTCCAGACAGCGGGTCACGGTCCACGGTTCGGGACGAACCGATGCCGGGGTTCATGCACTCGGGCAGACGGCCCATTTCGAGTGCGCGACCCGGCTCGACGCCGCCGTGCTTCAGAAAGCGCTCAACGCACTTCTGCCGAAGGATATCGTCATCCGGGACTGCGCGGAGGCCCCGAAAACCTTCCACGCCCGGTTCGACGCCCGGGCGAAAACCTACCGCTACCGGATCGACAACCGGTCCACGCGTCCGGCGATCGGCCGCGGTTACGCATGGCACATCCGCAAGCCGCTCGATTTGGCCGCCATGGCAGCGGCGCTGCCTCACATCCGCGGCACCCACGATTTCAAGGCGTTCGAAGGCTCGGGCAGCCCCCGGTCCCACACGATCCGGACCGTCAACCGCGCGGACCTCGAGACCGGGGAAAACGGCAGGGTTGTTTTCGAAGTCAACGCGAACGGGTTTTTGAGATTCATGGTCCGGAATCTCACGGGAACGCTGGTCGAGGTGGGATTGGGGAAGCTGGAACCCGACGAGGTCGGTCGGATACTCTTCTCCGGAGACCGAAGACAGGCGGGCGCCACGGCACCGCCCCACGGGTTGTTCCTGGTCGAAGTCCAGTACGAGTAAGCCAAAGGTCCGACCGCCCAGGACCTGCCCGCGGGGGCAAGGATCGGATGCTGCCCTTTCCGCGGCAGGCGGCTCAGGTCACTGGACCTGCAACCGCCCTTTCATTTCCTGGATCCGCTCGTTGTAGAATGAGATCACTTCTCTCCGGTTGAGCATCCCCAGCAGGACGCCGTGATCGTCTTCCTGTACCACCGGCAGGCTGTCGATATTCTTGGTGGTGAATTTCTGGAGAACCGTGTTCAGGTCCTCGCCCCCATGCGTGACGATGATGTCGGAGGTGCAGATATCCTTCATCACCACCAGGTGCTCGATCTCCGCGGAGAAGAGAACGCCCCGGATATCGGTGCTGGAGAAAATTCCCGTGAGGCGCCCGCTCTGGTCCATGACCGGAAAATAATGCTGCTTGGTCCGGGAGAAAAACCGCTTGAAATCCAGAAACGGCATGTCCTCGGGGATGAGATTGACCTTCTTGACGAGATGCATCAGGTCCTTGACCCGGATTTGCTGAAGCACGTCCACGAAAAACTCACCGGCATGGGCAGGGGAGCTGAAACGATTCTTCGCCTGTTTTTCGTATATCGTCCATCGTTGGGAGGCCAGATACGCCACCGAGCAGACCAGAAGGCTCGGCAGCAGCAGGTGGTACGAATTGGTCATCTCGCTCACGAAAATGATGGTGGAAATGGGTGTGTTCGAGACCGCCGTGAAGAATCCCGCCATGCCCACCACCACGAAGGCGCCGGGTTCCGTCACCACGCCCGGGAACCAGTGGTTGAAAAGCAGCCCGACGACGCCCCCCATGGCCCCGCCGATGACCACCGACGGACCGAATACGCCTCCACTGCCGCCTGAACCGATCGTGAACGACGTGGTCAGCACCTTCCCGATCGCGAGCGAAAGCAGGAACCATATGCCTCGCTGGCTGAATATGGCCTCCTGCGCATATCCGTATCCGAAGGCGAGCGTCCACGGCATCCAGAAGCCGATCGCGCCGGTACAAAGCCCGCCGATGGCAGGCTTGATGTGATTCGGAACCCGCAGCTTCCGGAAAAAGGAGGTGACGCCGTAGAAGGATTTGACGTAAAGGATGCCGGTCAGTACGAGCACGAAGGCGAGCACCAGGTAGGGTCCGAGTTCGAGGGGATTCTGGAATTTGAACGGCGGCGATTCAAAAAGGCTGCCCCATCCGAAAACCAGGCAGAACAGGCAGTAGGCGACTACCGAGGAGATTCCAGCCGGTATGATCACCTCCGATTCAAACTCCGGGTCCCGGTAGAGGACTTCCGCGGCAAAAAGCGCGCCGGCCAGCGGCGCCCTGAAGATGCTTCCCACGCCGGCGGCGATGCCGGCCGCCATCATGATCCGCCGCTGCCGTTCCGAAAGGTTGAGGAGCGTAGCGAGGAACGATCCGAAGCCGGCTCCGATCTGGGCGATCGGCCCCTCTCTTCCTCCGGAGCCACCGGTGGTCAGGGTGATGGCGGAGGTGATCGTCTTGATGATCGGGACCCGCCCGCGGATGAATCCGCCCTTGCGATGGTAGGCATCGATGGCGGCATCCGTTCCGTGTCCCTCCGCCTCCGGGGCGAAGGTATAGACGATCCATCCGCTGACCAGCCCCCCCAGGGCGGGCAGCAGGAGCAGGATCCAGCGGTTGAAGGAACGGTCCGTCGGGGGCAGCAGGTGGTGCTCCCCGGCAGGCGCGGGCGGCCGGTAGCCGGCCATGAAATCCATGAAGTAATGGACGCCCAACTGGGTGAGGTAATGAAATAGTATGGATCCCAACCCCGCGATGATGCCGATGACGAGGAAATAGAAGGACCATTTCCCGGCGCGGCTGAGCTTGTCGGGAATCTTTCTTCCGCCGGCTGAGGCGAGCCAGGCAAGGGGGCGATGGGCAGACGGATCCATGGGTTCGCGCATTCCAGAAGATGTGGAAGAAATGGAAATTGGCTATTATTAGATGGTCAAGCCCGCGAATTCAACCCCTATCGGCCCGCGGAGTGATCCGCATCGGGCAAACACGCGCCCCGGCCCGGTCCGAAGGTCCAGCAACAGGCAGTCGAGGGGAATTTCATGTTTCAACAGGCTGCTGTTGATGAGTGGCGAAGCCGGTGCTATAGATCGACGCACCGCAGGAATGATCTCAGCCAGGAGGAACCGCCTCGATGACCGCATTCAATGCATGGAATCCTGAGACCTTAAACCTCAGGGAGCAGAAGTTGCGCCGGCGTTACGACGGCTTCGGCCAGCAGGGCCTCACCCTCGATTTGACCCGGGGCAAACCGAGCCCGGAACAGCTCGATCTCAGCCAGGGGTTGTTCGACAGCGTGGGCCCGGAAACCTTCAGGGCCGAAGATGGAACAGACTGCCGCAACTACGGGGGCCTGGACGGGATCCCGGAAGCGAAGCGGATGTTCGCGGATTACATGGAGGTGGCGCCCGAGGAGCTGATCGTGGGCGGCAACTCCAGCCTGAACCTGATGTACGACACCTTCGTTCGGGCCATGATCCACGGCCTGGAGCCCGGCCACCCGCCATGGAGCCAGCTGCCGCTCGTGCGGTTCCTGTGCCCGAGCCCGGGATATGATCGCCATTTTGCCATCTGCGAGCACCTCGGCATCGAGATGGTGCCGGTGGAGATGAAAGAGGACGGCCCCGACATGGAGGCCGTCGAGCGCCTTGCAGCCGGCGACGACGCCATCAAGGGCATCTGGTGCGTTCCCAAATACAGCAATCCCACCGGAGTGGTGTACTCGGATGAAGTGGTGGAGCGGCTGGCCTCCATGCCGGTCAAGGCCACGGACTTCCGGATCTTCTGGGACAACGCGTACTGGGTGCATGATCTGTATGACGATCCGCCGCGTCTCGCGAATCTGCTCAATGCCTGCAAGAAGGCCGGCAACCCGGATCGTGTCCTCCTGTTCGGGTCCACCTCGAAGATCACCTTTCCAGGGTCCGGCGTGGCCTTCATGGCCGGAAGCCGAAGGAACATGGACTGGATCCGCAGTCACATGTTCTTTCAGACCATCGGGCATGACAAGCTCAACCAACTACGCCATGTCCGTTTCTTCGGTGACATGGCGGGCATCGAAGCCCACATGCGGCGGCATGCGAAAATTCTGCGACCGCGATTCGAAGCGGTCCAGGAGGTGCTCGATCGGGAGCTTGGCGGCCTGGACATTGCGACCTGGAGTCGGCCTCAAGGCGGCTATTTCGCGAGTCTCGACACGCTGGATGGTTGTGCGAAGCGTGTGATTCAGCTGGCCGGCGATGTCGGCGTCAAGCTGACGCCGGCAGGATCCACCTTTCCGCTAAAGCAGGACCCGAAGGATCGAAACATCCGCATTGCTCCCACGTTTCCTCCCTTGGACGACATTCGGACGGCGATGGAAGTGCTGGCCGTCAGCATTCAGATCGCCGCGATAGAACGCGGCTGCTGATCGGCACGACGGAAGAAAATGGAAACCCCGTGTCCCTCGGAAAGGGGGAACACGGGGTCAGCCGTCGATGGGAAATCTGCGTTCAGCGTTTCGCGCGCTTGGACGCTTTGATCGGATTGATTTTGGCTTTTTGTTCGGCGGCGGTCACGCTCGCGTGAGTCGCCATATTGCAGGTGCCGAATTTCCATCGAGCCGAAGGATCCGGGCATGCCGTGCAGTACCAGGCCGAGGAGAATTCAACCTTTCGGCCGCATCCGTCGCAATTTTCCACGATTTCACGACAGATACCGCCGTTGTAAGAGCATCCCGCCGCCGCCATGAAAGGGCAATCCTGCCCTTTTCGAACCGTTGTACAAATCAAGGGTACCACCTCCTTATCGTCATTTCGAGAGCCGATCGGCTCCGCACAAAAAACCTGAGTCTGATATTAGAAGGAGGAAGTCTTGTCAATAAAAATCGGCGGGATCGCCGACCGGACCGCGAGTTTCCATGCGGGAGGAAAAGCCCAGGGACGCCATGCCCCTTGATTTTTGATGAAAATATTGACAATTACGGATCGCGCTCAACAGTTACAACTCGTTTTCGAATCAGGCGGGCCGTAGACCGGATGCCGTCTTCATGGAAGGCAAGTAAAGGAAAGAATGATCATCGAAAAGGCTAAAACGGTCCTGAAGACCGAAGCGGAAGGCATTCTGTGCGTATCGGAACGACTGGACGATCGATTCGAGGAGGCCGTCTCCCTCATCACCCGTTCCAAGGGGCGTCTGATCGTCAGCGGGATCGGCAAATCCGGCCTGATCGGCCGCAAAATCGTCGCCACCTTGAACAGCACCGGCACGCGGTCCCTGTTTTTGCATCCGGTGGAGGCCGTGCACGGGGACCTGGGCATGGTCACCTCGGAGGATGTCTTCACAGCGCTGTCCAACAGCGGGGAAACCGAGGAACTCAATCTGCTGCTCCCGAGCATCCGCGCCATCGGCTGCCCCGTCATCGCCCTGACCGGCAATCCGCATTCCACACTGGCCAAGCACAGCGACATCGTCATCAATGTCGGGGTTGAACACGAAGCCTGCCCAATGGGGCTCGCGCCGACCACCAGCACAACGGCGCTTCTGGCCGTCGGTGACGCGCTGGCCGTGGTTCTCATGGAAGAGAAGCGGTTCAATTCATCGGATTTCAAGAAGTTTCACCCCGGCGGTGCGCTGGGACGCAGGCTCTCTCAGGACGTGGCCGATATCATGCTCACCGGAGATTTCCTGCCGGCAGCGGCCGAGGGCACCCCGCTTCCGACCGCAGTCCGCCAGTTGGATGGGGGAGGTCTCGGGGCGCTGCTGATCCTCGGCTCGAACGAGGTGCTTTCCGGCATCATCACCGACGGCGACCTCCGTCGTGCCCTGGCTGCGGGCCGCAGCCTCGACGCCCTGTGCGTCGAGGATGTCATGACCCGGTCGCCGAAGTCGGTCCAGCCGGATTCACCGGCCTATGATGCCCTGAACCTGATGGAGCGCTATCAGATCACCGTGTTGCCCATCACGGACAAGGACGGCCGGGTTGCCGGGATCCTCCATCTTCACGACATTCTCGGCAAGGGCGCCTTCAAATTTAACGGAAGTTAACCATGACAACGCCTATCGATACCGCAATTCCATCGCTCGGGGAAGCCAAGATCCCGTCTCCGATCAAACGCTGGCAGAGCGGAAAGAACGGTTATTTCATCGATGACGACCAGCGGGTGGTGGTGGATGTAAGTCCTTCCGCGCTCGAAGATCGAATTCGATCCGGCGCCCCGATCCCGTCCTTCGAAATGGCGGGCCCCAGGAGCCGGATTTATTTCGATCCGAGCAAGCTCCGTTGCGCACTGGTGACCTGCGGCGGGCTCTGCCCGGGTCTGAACGACATCATTCGCTCCATCGTTCTCGAGCTTTACCACGGCTACGGCGTCCGGCACATCTACGGTATCAAATACGGTCTGCAGGGATTCATTCCCAAATACGGACACGACATCATCGATCTCAAGCCGGAAACGGTGGCCAACATTCTCGATATGGGCGGTTCGATCCTGGGGTCCTCCCGCGGTCCCCAATCCATCGATGAAATCGTCGACACCCTGGACCGCCTCAACCTCGGCACCCTGTTCATGGTGGGCGGCGACGGTACCCAGCGGGCCGCCTGTCGGATCGCGGATGCCATCCTGGAAAAAAACCTCCGGATCAGTGTGATCGGGATTCCCAAGACCATCGACAACGATATTTACATGGTCTCCCGCTCCTTCGGATTCGATACGGCGGTGGATGTGGCCACCCAGGCCATCAAGGGCGCACACAACGAGGCGACGGCGTATCCGAACGGAATCGGCCTTATCAAGCTGATGGGCCGCCACTCCGGCTTCATCGCAGCGACCGCCACCATGGCCCAGCAGGATGTCAACTTCGTACTGATTCCGGAAATCCAGGTCGATCTTCATGGGCCCAACGGTTTTCTGACCAAGCTTGAAGAACGCCTCATGCTGAGGGGACACGCCGTTATCGTGGTGGCCGAGGGTGCCGGGCAGGAATTCTTCGATGGCGAGGCGATGGAGCGGGACGCATCCGGAAATGTAAAGCTGCAGGATATCGGTCTTTTTCTGAAGGCAAAAATCAGCGAATACTTCCAGAAGCAGAAAATGGATATCAACCTGAAGTACATCGATCCCAGCTACATGATCCGGAGCCTGCCGGCCAACGCCAACGACGCCGTGTTCTGCGGCTTTCTCGGAAGGGATGCAGTGCATGCGGGGATGACGGGCAGGACCAAGATGATCGTGGGTCACTGGAACAACCATTTCGTCCATGTGCCCATGGCGCTCACCACCGAGAAACGCAAGAAGGTCAATCCGCACGGCAAACTTTGGATGACGGTGCTGGAGGCGACGGGCCAGGGGACGATGCGAAACGAGCACCCGGCGCAGTAAGCCCCCTGCCGCGAATGGGCCACCCGGCAACCCGCCCGGCATTCGGAGTGCGTCATTGAAGAAGCGGCGGGGGTGGGGGTGGAAAGTCGGCATCGGACCGAATCAAGGCCGGGGACGCCACATCGATTTCAGCGAACCGCCCCTCTTGCACCTGCATCAGGACCGGCGTTTTTTCAGCCTCTCCGTTGATGTTGAATCGGGTAAACCCCGTTACGCCGTCGAATCCGTCCATGGTCGTCAACCGGTGGCGGATACCGGTTCGAAGCCAGGCGTCCGGAGAAAGCACCGCGGCTAGCAGTATTCGGGCGGAGTCATAGGCAATCGCCTCGATGAATTCAGGCCGCCGTCCGTAGACCGCCTCGAACCGCTGGACAAAACCGGCAACGTTGGCCTTGCGGCTGTCGGCATTGAACCCTATCGGGAACACGGAACCCTTCAGATACTCTCCCGCCATTTCCAGCAGCTTGTCGGAGTGCCAGAGATTGGTCCCGAAAAGCGTCATGCCCGTCACGTCGTGGTAGTTCAAGTGAGGTACGATCAGCCCAACCTTCTGCGGCGCATCGGGAATGAAGAGCGCCTCGAAGTCCACGATGGGCTGATCGGATTCCCTGCCCGGGCCGAAAAGCGGCGTTCTCAACCGCTGGAGCGACCGGCTGCGGCCGCCCCCCGCCTCTTCATCGGATCCCTCGGAGGCCCGCGTTTTCAGCACCTGAATCCCCCTGTTCCCCAATAGGGTTACGGGCTGGTCCCGCCGTTGGAGGTCCCTCGGTACCGGGTAGTGTAGTCCCACTAGCTTTTGGATCGGCACCTCGAAATCCGCCTGATCCGGCGCGTAGGACTCGGCCCCGACGACCACTCCCCCCTGCCGGATGACGGATTCCCAAAAGGCGGCCATGAATGCGCGGCCATAGGCTTCGTCCGGGTAGAGGATCGCGAAGCGTTTCATTCCGGCGTGATGGACGGCGTAATCGACGATCGCGTCGGCCTGCATCGGGGGGGTGATGAAATTTCGGAAAACATAGCGGCCGAAACGGGTGATATCCTCTTTCTGAGTGAGCGTCAGAATGGGAATGCCCGCCTCCTGGGCGGCTCCCGCCGCCGCCTCCGCCGTCGCGATGGGGCCTATGACCGCCGCTGTCTTCAGTTCAATGAAATCCGCCATGGCGGCCGTGGCCCGATTTGGGTCCGAACCGCTGTCCCGGACGATCAGTCGCAGGGGCAGATCGGTCTCAACCCGGCCGAGTTCGGCAAAAGCCAATTCGATACCATCCAGTGCCCGCTGGCCGAAAACCCGATACGGTCCGCTCAGAGGAAGCAGACACCCGATGGCATTCGAGTCGAAAGCGACGGTGTCAGCAAGCTGGTCGATGAGCTGATACGCCACATTCACGTTGTCGTGGTACGGATAATCCTCGGTGAAGCGGCTGAAATACCAGACGGCTTCGTCGTATTTCCCTTCCCCGGCCCGAACGATGCCGAGCTGAAACGTCAGCAGCCCCCGGATCCATTCATCGGGAGAGGTTTCCAGAAGGTTTTCGATTTCGTCGCCGTCGAGGAGCGTCGTTACGGCGCGCACGCGCTCTCTCATCGGATCCCGGGCTTCCGGCGGCGCCGTCTCGATGGCTTCGAGATAGGCACCGAAGGCCTCGAACGCCGATCCGACGGCGGTCAGCGCATCCCCCTGCACCCGGTAGATGCGGAATCGTTGCAAGGCGTCGACGGTGCGTTCGAGCAATAAGGGCGCCGCCTCGATGACCGGCTGAAACCGCTCGCTTTGAAAATAGATATCCAGCAAGGCGATCTGCCCCTCGATAGCCGCCGGATGATCTCCGTGTTCCTCCGCGAGGCGAAGGAGAGCGGATTCGGCTCCGGTCATGTTGCCGAGGGAGCTGCGGGAAAGACCCAATGTCAACAAGGCGCTCGGAACGACGGGGCTGTCCGGATGACGCGCGAGAATATCCAGGCAGATGTCTTCGGCGACCTCGAACTGATGGTCATCATAGGCGGATTGGGCAAACTGAAGAAGCTGACGATCGGAGACTTCCCGGTCCGCCGGGGCAGGCGCCGGCGAAGGCCCCCGGGCGCAGGACCCGAGGAGCAGCAGGAGTCCCATCAACGTCAGCGAAACGATCTTGGAAGCATTCATCTTCAATTCCAGCGAAATCGCTTGCGGCGATCCGCAGACGGCGGGTTTCCATCGGGCAACCGGACGAGG
The DNA here is from genome assembly GCA_049366795.1 of Desulfobacterales bacterium. Classification (GTDB taxonomy): domain Bacteria; phylum Desulfobacterota; class Desulfobacteria; order Desulfobacterales; family UBA5852; genus CALNZV01. Next base: position 41,918 of record JBMNCP010000043.1, on the reverse strand, counting down.
GGAAATGCGCGGGTGTCAGGAACATTCCCGGCTCGGACTCGCCCCCGACAGCGAAGGGTCACCGCGGGGGGCTCGAGAAACCTTTCGGGGCATCAGCGGGATCCTGGCCCTCGACGCTGGTGTACTCGCTCTCGAAATCCACAGCCTTGACATCTTCGCAAATGGCACGAACGAGCGCCAGGACTTTCTGATGCTCCGGATGGACCTGATAACGCTTCATGGCATCGAGGTTCGCAAATCCGGATACCAGGGCAAAATCATAGGAGCGGTCTGATCGCACGACGTCACGGCCGAATTCGAAAGTCTGGATTTCAAGGATGACGTTGGGAAGATTGTCCAACATCCCTTCCAGCGCTTTGATCCAGTTCTCGTCGGTGTCAGGTTTGAACTTGAAGAAAACGATATGATGAAGCATCCCCTCCTCCCGGACCTGCATTGAGAATATTTCGAAGCTTGAGCCGCGAAGTCAGCCGTCGCAGCCATCCGAAAGACCGGTTTGCTTCTAAAACGCGAGGCAATGCATTGTCAAACGACAAATTCCGGAGGACGCGCATCTGGGGATCGGCTGTCGGCCGGCCTGAGGACCTGGAATGAATACGGTACCGGGAGGTTATCAGGTTCAACGGGAGCAGCGTGAGATTCCGCTCGAGATCGAGGTCGGCGGGAGCAGGAGATTCAGGGTCAACACAGGTCAGCTAAATACACAGCAGCAGCGCAGGTCGAGGTTCCAATCGAGCAGGTGCGCAGGTCGAGGCGTCACACCTTCCGGTACCGAATTCATCGGATGCAGGAGCTTGATAACCTGCCGGTTTCGCTTCCGCATCGATGATGAAGGATGGAAAACGGATTCAGGCCGGGCCGTCAGCTCGGGAAGTACGACAACCAAGATTCATGCCATGGCAGACCAAAAACTGTTTACTCGTAATTTCGGTTAGTTAGGTTTTCAGACAATCTTATGGACCGGAGCAGCCTGACGAATTTCGTCACCCGGACTGACAAATTTTGTCAGATCCAAATGAATTTTATCCCGGAAGAAGCGGACGCGGGTGGGGCTCTCCATGATCATGTCGAGCTGGCGAGTGTGCAGCGAGAGGTACCCCAATATCTTCAGGCGGCTGCGCATGGTGTGCCGATCGTAGTTTTCGATTCGGGCGGCCAGGTGATCTTCCCGGATCTCGACTCGGAAGCCGTAATGCTCCAGGATGTCCCCGATAAATTGAACCCGTTTCAGCCGGCGGTGGAGATCGGCCGCACCGCCTTTGAATTGGAAGGTTACGTAGTTTTCGGTGGCGCGGTCGCTGACGAGGGCCTCCATGGTGGCGAAGTGATAGCCCAGGCGTGAACTCAGGTTGCAGTAGTTCCGGGAAATCATGAAATAATTCTTTTCCGCGAACCGGCTTTGCCTCCCGGGGGTGAGGGCGGTGTTGGCGGTGGATTGAAACAGCACCGAGGCGAAGCCCTTGTGATCGAGAGGCGGCGGCCCCTCCCACCGGACGGCGGTGAAGCCTTCCCAGAAAGCGAGCATCGGTTCGCACGCGATGTTGTCCAGATGCACGTATTTGCCGGCGACCTCCTCCAGGAAACCGTCGTCCAGATTGAGCACCCACCATTGCATCGGCACATCGAAGAACAGCTGCTTGCTGGAGCGCTCGGGAAATTGATGCTCCCGGCCGAAACCGAACATTTCATTGACGGATTTCTCGTGGAGGAACCGGGTGATGTCATGAAGCGTTCGACAGTTTTCCGGGTGAAACTCCCTGGAGGTCGGATCCAGCAGATTCAACGGCACGATGAGGCGGCTGACCGCTGCGAGCAGTTGATAGACGGGGGAGCCCGCCATGGGGTTCGGCAGGTTTTTGGGGCGGCTGAGAAGAGACTCGATCCGTCCCGCATAGATCCGCCTTCGGTCCGCATCGAGTGTGACCTCCCGGCCCGGGGCCAACCGCTCCATCGCCCCCGCGCAGCCGAAAATGGCCGGCACCCCGAATTCCCGGGCCACATTGGCAAGGTGACCCGCCACTCCTCCCTGCTCGGACACCACACCGGCGGACCGGCTGATCAGGGTCGCCCAATGGGGAGCCGCCTGTCGAACCACCAGTACCGCTCCGCTCGGAAACCGGAGCGCATCGGCGCTTTTGTGAGCCCGGAATACCGGGCCTGAACAGGTGCCAGGGCTGGCTGTGACACCCCCATCCAGCAGCAATTCCGCATCGGGTTGGAGATCCGCTTCATCCGGCTCCCCGGACGAACCGGTCGAGGGGTACCGAAGCGGACGGCACTGAAGCACGACGATTCTTCCATCAGGTCCCACGGCCCACTCGATATCCTGCGGCAGACCGTAATAGGCCTCGATTTCCAGGGCAATCCGGGAAATGTCGAGAATCTGGGAAGGCGTCAGGCAGGGTTTGTCGGCGATGTCCCCGGTGGTATCGAGCCGACAGACGCCTTCTTCCGGGTAGCAGACCAGCCGGCTGTCCTTGTGCCCGATGACACTCTCAACGATGCGGAGCTCCGGTGCCCGGGCTACGATGAAACTGTCGAATCCGGACGATCCATCCACCACGGTCTTGGGAAGGCCCCACGTACCGTCGATGTGGACCGATCGATTGACGGGGTTCACCGGGCTCGTGGAATAGGCCACCCCCCCGGCCACAGCGTCCACCATGACCATGCAGCCCACGGCAACGGTGATGTCCTCGTCCCTGTATCCCCTGTTGAGGCGGTAGGTCAGGGCCTGCAGGCTGTATTTGCTGGCCACCACCTCGCGATAGGCTTCGAGGAGATGGTCACGGGAAACGTTGAGTTCGGTCCGGAACTGCCCGGCGAACGAACTGGCCTCGGTGTCCTCGAAAAGGCTGCTGCTTCGCAGCGCGACCGTGATGTCCTTGCCATGGAGGGCGGCCAGATCCTCCCATGCCGAGGTGATGGCCGCTTCCAGGTCCGACGGTATCGGAGCCCTGAGAATGGACTGCTGGATGCGGGAGCTCAAGACAAACAGGCTGGTGGTGTCTTCCTTGTCGGCGGACTGGATGAGACGGTTGATTTCCTCCTGGAGACCGGAATGTTCGAGAAACAGGTCGTACGCAGCCGTGGTGGCCACGAATCCGTCGGGGATTTCGAGGCGGACTCGGTTGCGGATTTCCCCGAGATTGGCCATTTTCCCGCCGGCCTGGTCGCTCCATGCCCGGTCGAGACGGCCGATAGGCACCACCAGGGGGATTCCGGATCGACTTCGGGGGTGCCACTCCACGAGATCCTGAATCGCCTTCCGGATCTCACGGAAGCGCGGGCGCAGCTCCGGGTATTTCCCGGGCGCAAGCTTCTCCATGCTCTGGATCATCCGGAGGACGTTCACCGTGATCTCGGTGGAGGCGGACCGGATGAACGTCATACCGAACGGTTCGGATCCGGCGAGTGCCGCCTCGATGTCCGCCATGCGCTCGAGCGCCCGGAGATTGGCGCTCAAAAGGAGCTTGAAATGATGATAGCGTTCCTTGAACGCTATCCGCAGTTGCTCGGCAGCGTCCGGGGAAAGCGACGGCTTGGTCGTCGAAACCCAGCGGGTCAATAAATCCCGAATACGTCCCATGGTACCCGTTCCGGCCCGGGGCCGGCCGTTGAAATGGCGCCCCCGGCGCCGCATTCCGGTTGCCGGGGGGCGTCGTCGTTCAGTGTTCGAGATCCATTCCCCACCCTTGGAACATGAACATGATGGAGTACCCGAACCACAATGTATAGATCACATAGAAGCCCAGGGACAGGACGACGATCCACATCTTGTCGCCGATCTTCTGGGGTTCGATGCCGAAATAATTGTAGGCGCACTCCACCGCCCTGGCCTGAACAGAAGCGACGAACTTGGCGTCTTCGAACCGCTTCTGCTTGGTCAATTCCCTGTCCATCCCCTTGAGGGCGGTCCACCAGTTGTAAATCGCCTGGCGGGCATCATAGTCGTACTTGGCCCGCACCGCCTCTCCCTGATTGTAGAACATCAGGTCGGCGTCCTCCAGGCTTGCCGATAGAATCCGTCCTAAATCGCCCCTGACGGAGAGTTCGTCGCCGTTGACTTCGGCGGCGGCCCCGGCTTTCCAGAAGAGCTTGGCCGTATTCTCAGCCTGTGCCCCCGAGGCAGCCTTGAAAGACACGTCCACCTCCCGTCCGAAATAGGCTTTGTTATCGGTTTGCAGGCCCTGGATGTAGTATGCGGAACCCTTGGAGATGGAATTATATAGATTGTCCAAATAATTCAAAGCATTATGTCCACCACCAAAAATGGGCATGAACATGGTGAACAGGACGGCCAGAAACCCTGCCAGCAGGACGGCGCCCGTGAAAAAGATCTTCTTGTCCGCGATCATGCCGCCACCTCCGCTTTCTTGAGATGTTTGATATTGCCCAGGAAAGTGCCGATCACCCAGATCCCGAACCCGCCGATCACGATGAAAAAGGCCCAGATCCCGATCATGTCGAGCACCTTGACCGTGGCGGGCGAAAGGGAAATCACATCCATTGCCGCCAGCTTGCCGGGCAGGGCGAAGAACCGGTTGACGAAGCCGGCCAGGACGGCCATCGCGTAAAAACCGCGGATGGTGATCCCCTTGACGACCTTGGTCACCATGGCGCCGATCTGAATGCCGATCAGGGAGCCCAGCAGCATTCCCATGGCCAGGGTGTAGAAGATGAAGCCATAGATGGCGTACTGGCTGATGGCGGCGTACCCCGCCGTGAAAACGATCTGGAAGATGTCGGTGCCCACCGTCGTCATCGAGGAGACGCCCAGCACGTAGACAAAGATGGGAAAGGTGAGAAAACCGCCACCCACCCCCATGATGGCGGCCGCGAATCCCACCAGGGCGCCGCTCAGTACGAGAAAGACCGATGAAATCTGGCGGCCGCCCGGAACCACGCCTCTGTCGAAGGTCACCATGGGCGGAATCCGCATGGCCTGGAGCTTTTGGGGAAGCGTCCCGAGATCGGCACCCTCGGACTTTTCGCCGCCGTGGCCGTGGGCGCCCGCATCCCCGCCTTTCTTTCGGGCCTTCAGAAAATCCGTCAGCGCATAGGCGCCCAGCAGTCCGAGCATCAGCACATAGATGGTCGTGATGAAAAGGTCGCTCAGAACCGGGTTTATCTCATAGAGCACGCGGTTGATCACCCCTCCGCACGTGGCTCCGATAATCGCGCCGATCAGAAAGATCAGGGCCAGGGCCACTGAAATATTGCCTAGCTTCCGGTGGATGACACTCCCCATGATGGCCTTGGCGAAGATGTGGAAGAGATCGGTGCCGACCGCCAGAATGCCCTTGATCCCCGCGCTCATGAGCGCCGGGGCGATAATGAAGCCCCCACCGGCCCCGATGCAGCCGGTGATCAGGCCGGCCCCGAGCCCGATCAGGATCGACGCCAGGAAGATGCCGCCTGTAAAGAAAGCAGGGCTGTAGGCTTTTTTCCCTCCCAGTACGTGGGGAAGGCCTTCGGCAAGCTGATCGGCGAAGGCAATGCCGCCGATGGCCACCGGAAGCATGAGCAGGCCCAGGATGAGCAGCCGCGTCCGGCTTCCCATAATGTTGTCCGACATCTCCTTTTCCCACCGGGCGTGCGCGTGCGCCCCGGCGAGCATGAATTGCGCCCACTGTTTGAAGAAATTCATTTTGGTTCAGCTCCTTCCGCTTGGTGTTGGCATTCCGTTTTCCGAGGGGGGGCTCCCCCATTCCTGTCTTCTCAGCCGGATGGTTCTGGCCTTGTAAGCATCCTGGAGTTTGAACAGCAGCTCGTCGATGCTGACGGGCTTCATCAGGTAGTCGAACGCGCCTTCCTCCATACCCTCGACCGCCACTTCGACGCTGGCATGCCCCGTCAGCATCACCACCTCGATTTCCGGGTCGAGCGCCTTGATGGCGCGGAGCACATCGATGCCGTCCATGCCCTGCATCCGGACATCGAGGGCGACGACATCGACGGACTCTCGACGGATCACTTCCAGCGCCGCCTCACCGCTTTCGGCCTTGAGGACCTTCAGCTTGCGCTTTTCCAGGCGCTTGGCCAGCGTGTGGAGAAAATCCTCCTCGTCGTCGACGATCAGCACGGTAAAATCGGTCATGGTTGCTTCCTCCCGCTCAGATGGGCTTCTCGGATCTTGAGCAGTAGATGTTCGAAATCGTATGGCTTCGAGAGGTAGTCAAAAGCGCCGTGGGCCAATCCTTCCTGGGCGGCGACCTGGCTGCCGTGGCCGGTCAGCATGATGACCGGTAGTTCGGGGGCCATTTTTCGAAAAACCTTGAGCACCTCTATCCCATCCATTCCCTCCATCTTGAGATCGAGCACCGCCACGTCGAAATCGGCATGGCGCAGGCGCTGGAGCGCTTCGGTGCCGTTCAGGGCAGGGGTGACGATGACGTTGCGTCTGGCAAACCGCTTGCTCAGCACGCTGACAAAGGCTTCCTCGTCGTCCACCAACAGAAGGCGGATGGTTGGTTCACTGGCTTGAGACATGATCACACCTATGGGCGCCGGGTCGTAATTTCCTTCATCCGGGCTTCGATGATCTTTTCCTCGTGCCTGCGCTTCTTGTCGGCGGCCTCGTTGACCTTACCCACCAGCACATTCACATCGCAGGGCTTCATCAGGTAATCGTAGGCCCCCTGTTTCATCCCGTCGATGGCGGAGGCGACCGTGGCATGCCCGGTCAACATGACCACCTCGATGAGGGGAAACTTGCGTTTGATCTCCGAAAGCGTTTCGATGCCGTCCATGCCCGGCATCTTCACGTCCAGGATGACCACCTCGACCCTCTCTCCATTTTCGCTCAGCACTTCCAGCGCCTCCATGCCCGATGTCGCCGTGAAAACCTCGAAGTTCCGCTTTTTCAGGCGACGGGTCATGGCTTCCAGAAAAGCGGTTTCATCATCGACCAGAAGCAATTTGGCTACCGTCATCGTTGTTCTCCTTGTGGATTGGTGGCAAAGGCCCCGGCGGATGCGGCAGCGGTCCTTGCACCGGCTTCCTTGCCGTCGACGGGAATGCTGATTTCGAATCGGGTCCCTTTTCCGACCCTGCTTTCCACCCTGATCTCCCCGCCCATCCTCTTGACGATTCCATAGCAGATCGAGAGCCCCAGACCGGTCCCTTTTCCGACCGGCTTGGTAGTGAAAAAAGGCTCGAAAATCCGGTTGAGATAGGCCTCGGGAATGCCGGGACCGTCGTCCCTGACATCCAGATGCACCATGCCGTCCTTCTGCCAGGTGTGAATCTCGATCGTACCGCCCTGCTTGCCCATCGCATCGATGGCGTTGTTGATCAGGTTGAACAGGACCTGCTGCAGTTCGGTCTGGGAAACCTGTACGTCGGGCAGCTCGGCGGAGAGCTCCGTATCGAAGATCACATTGGTGTATTTCGCCTGCTGGGCCGACAGGCCGACCACCTCCTGGATGAGGTCGTTGACGTCCACGCGCCCGATGCGGCTGTCCGAGCGCCGGGCAAAGCTGAGAAGCTTGTGGGTGATGTCTCTCGCCCGGATGCCCTGTTTTCGGATCTGGGCCAGCGCCCGCTTGTACTCCCCCAGGTTTTCGGTTTCGCGAAATTCCTCCTCCTCCAGGAGGTCCTCGATCCACCCCGCCTCCTCGACCATGATCGCCACCGGATTGTTGATTTCATGGGCGATGCCGGCCGCCAGTTCACCCAGGGAGGCCAGATGGCCGCTTTCGATGACCTGCTGGTTCATCATTTCCTTTTCCTGGTCGGACTCGGCGATCCGCTCCACCATCCGCTTCGACACCACGAACGCCATGGTGACGATGGCGATCCCGCCGAGGATGAAAACGATGATGGCGGCATTCCGGGCCTGGTTGAGATCCCGGTAGGCATCTTCCTCGTTCTGCTGGAAAATGAGCGCCCACTGGCTGTCCTTGAGCAGGCCCGCGACATAGATCAACGGCCCGTCGTCGTCGTACCGGGTGCCCACCAGGATCTGGTCCCCCGTTTTCCCTTCCCCCTGCTCGAACAGAGACAGGAAGGATCTGTTGTCCGGCACCGAACGCCCCCCTGTGCGGGTCTGAAACTCACCATTCCGGTTGATGATGTACGCGAATCCGGTTTGACCGATGTGAATGTTCTCCACCAGATCGTTGAAGGCGACAAAATCCACCGTGGCCCTCAGGATCCACGGGCTACCATTGGAGTATCTTCGAACGGTCACGATGAAATGGGGGAATCCCCTGAGACCCAGAAACACGTCGCTGGTGAAGGTGTCGGCATGGATGGCCTTTTGAAACCATTCGGCATCGGCGTACTGGGCCTTGGCCAGTGCATAGGGGCCGGCATAGGAGATCTGGGTGCCGTCCTCCCGGACAACGCCGATGTCCGAAAACACGTTTCCGTAAGTCGCCTGCAGCTTCTGAAGCTGGATGGAAAGGAAAGCGTTGTCGCTCAGCTCGTTATAGCTATAGGTGGTGGCGAGAAAGGAGATGTTGTTCTGACGTTCGCTCAGGAAGTGGTCGATATTCTGCTTGTGTTTTTTGACCAGGGTTTCGAGATGCGCTCTCACCTTCTCCCGGTAGGAGGTATGAAACTGAAACAGAATGCCGCTGCTGACGATGATGAGAGGGATGAACGAGACGAGAATCACGATGAAGCGGATTTTCCGCCTGAGCGACCGGTAGAACTCGTCCCTCTGAAAGTCCTGGGGTTTCATTACGATGTCCTTTTCAGTGGAGGTCGGTTACCCCGCTTGGATACAGAGCAAAGGCCGGGCCAATTCGATGGCAGGAGGGTGAAAGAGGGGTTCACTAAACTCTAACATACTGACAATTCAAATATTACAAATGAAGGGCCCGGATGGACGATCTGTCGGGGGCTGGATCAGAGGCACGATTTCCTTCCGATCACCACTGAAAAAAGGCAGATGAGCCGGGGCGTTTTGCCCCGGCGGGGAAAAACACCCCGGCTCAAGGGTTGGGTGAGATTCGCTTGAGCTTTTCCCGGAGCGTCTTGCGATCGATGCCCAGGATCTCTGCGGCGCGGGTCTTGTTGTCGTTCACGGCCGTCAGGACCCTGGAAATGTGTTCGGATTCGACGGCGGCAAGCGGCCGCAGGTCGTCGACAGGGCAATAGCGGGCGGCACGCATGGCATCGGGCAGATCCGCGACTTCCAGGGTATCCCCGTCGGTATTCACCAGCAGCCGCTGGATCAGGTTCTCGAGTTCCCGAACGTTTCCGGGCCAATCAAATCCTTTCAGGGTCTCCAGCGCACGATCGGTGAAAGCCGGCGGCGTTCTGTTCATCTCCCGGGAGAACCGGGTCAGAAAAAGGCTGACCAGGGGTAGAATGTCGTCCGGCCGTTCGCGAAGCGGAGGGATGTGGATGTCGATGACGACCAGCCGGTAGTAGAGGTCTTCCCGGAAGAGCCCCTTTTTGACCATGGACTGAAGGTCCTTGTGGGTGGCGGCGATGATGCGGGTGTCGACCTTCCGGACATGGCTGGACCCGACGATGTGGATTTCCTTGTTCTGGAGCACCCGCAGCAGCTTGCCCTGCATGTTGATGCTGGCGTCGCCGATCTCGTCCAGGAATATGGTGCCCCCATCGGCGATCTGGAAAAAACCGGCGCGGGAATCCCTGGCCCCGGTGAACGCCCCCTTGACGTGGCCGAAGAGTTCACTTTCCAGAAGCGTATCGGGAATGGCGGTGCAGTTGATGGGAACGAAGCGGGCGGCCGCCCGGTCGCCGCGATAGTGGATCGCCCGGGCGACGAGTTCCTTTCCGGTGCCGCTTTCACCGTGGATCAGCACGTTGGCGCTTGTGGAGGCGGCCCGGTCGATCCGCTCGATCACTTTCCGGATCCCTTCGGACTCGCCGGCAAAGCCATAAGCCTGGGCCGGCGGGCTGCTTGTGGCCGCCTCCTGCCGTCGATTGCGCTTATCGATGAGCCGGTCGACCGCCGACTGCAGTTCTTCCTCCCGCAAGGGCTTGACCAGGAAATTCTCAGCGCCCCCCTTGATCGCCTCGACGGCTTCGGGAACCGTGGGGGACTGGGCGGTCATGATGACCTCGAGGTCCTTGAAATGCTCCCGGATGAAACGCAGAAGCGAGAGACCTTCGATATCCGGGATGTGGATATCGACGATCACCAGATCCAGCTTGCGAAATTCCAGTACGCGGATGGCCTCCGCACCCGACAGGGCAGTGGTCACCTCCAATCCGGCCTGGCCCAGGCGCTCTCGAATAAGCTCGAGGGTCGCGGCGTCGCTGTCGACGGACAAAACCCTGAAAGGCTTGACAGTGCCCACGGTTTCGCCTTCCGGCTGCCGGCCGATCCCGCATCCGGCAACGGGCCGGGAGGACGGTCGGAGCAGTTTCTCATTGAAGGGCGGGATCCATTGGCGCGAATGCGCACTTCGCCATATACCAGCGGAATTCTATATGAAAGGCGTCGGTTTCACAACCGTTCGGCATCCCGTGAGACTACCGCTGCACGGAGGAACCGCCCTCCATCAACCCGCCATCGGACGCGGCAGGCGGGCTACCGGGAATTCAATATGTACTCCACCTCTGCCCTCACGGACTCCGACAGCGGCTCCGGCCGGTGCGACTCCATGATGGCGACCGTCTTGTCCTTCAGACGTCGCCCCATCGTAGTTCCTCCCTTGGCGAGCCACCGGTTCTTGCGATCCCGGTTGAAAAGGGTGGGCAGCCAGAGTTTTCGAAAGTGCCGGTAGGTGTGGTCCGTGGTCATGAAATTTCCGCCGGGTCCGAGCTGGTGGATCAGGTCCAGCGCCAGGGACTCGGGGTCGAACGAGAACCCGTCGTTGAACGAGCGCATCATCCCGATGACCTCGTCGGAGAAGACGATCAGCTCCGGTGAGGTCGTCAGGCCGGATTCCATGTACCCCACGTCATGGGCCAGGTGCTCACCGGTCATGAATGCCAGCATGATGGTGGAGGTGGCGTCGGAGGCCGCCTGCTCGTCCATGATGATGCTGTCGGTGTGGCCGGCGTAGCCGAAGTGTGGAAGGCCGTAATGCCTGGCCATGTCCGCCACCGCGGCCCTCGCCAGCAGCCATTCCGGCGCATTGTAGACGCTGATGGACGTCCGCATGTCCATGGGGTGCTGCCCGGACCCGTATACAAAGGGGGCGCCCGGCCGCTTGAGCTGGTGGATCACGATGCTGGAAAGCACCTCGGCATTGCCCAGGACCAGGGTGCCGGCCATGGTCACCGGCGCTGTTCCGCCCATCATGGGAGCCGGCTGGTGCACGACCGGGATGGCCTTCTCCGCCGTGAAGAGAAGCTTTTCGAGCGAGTCGCCGGGTTGGACCAGCGGCGTGGTCATTTGGCTGTAGCTCAGCAGCGTCGGGTTCAGACGCAGGTCCGATTCACCGCCGGCGGCGGCCGCCGCCATGGCGTGAATGGCCTCGCAATCGGCCCGGTTGTCGGCGACGAATACGATGGGTTTGGCCGTATGGGTCATCATCAACGCGAACTGGGTACGGAACCGGGCGTGTTCCTCGACATCCGACGGGGTCCCCATGGACATGCAGAAATCGATGCCGGGAAGGGCGTCCACGAGCCGGACGCAGTCGGCGATCTCACGGGTCGTGAAAGGGCGGTGGACGCCTGTCCTTGGGTCCAGATAGTTGGCGCAATCCGAGCCGGTGCCGAAATGAACCTCGCGGCCTTCGAGCCGGACGGCAGGCGCCGAGGTGCCTCGCCGGCACAGGGTGATTCGGGAGGGCGCCTGCTTCAGCGCCCACTCGACCAGATTGGCGGGAAGGAGCGCAAGGCCGTCGTCCTGGATCACCGAATCGGTCTCCCGAAGCAGCGAGACCGCCTCCGGATGGTGGAGCCGGACCCCGGTGCGGCGAAGCAGTTCCAGGGAGGCGCGATGGACGAAGTCACACTGCTCGTCGGTCAGGAGGCGGAAGCGCGGGGCGGCGTCGGGAATCTTGATCATCGATGACTCCTGGAGGAAGGTCGTGCGGATTGGAAGCGGATTCGAAATTTTCGTGAGCGGGTGTCCGCCCGGCCTTGGGAGTTGATCGTTTCAGGCGATATTCTTGACACAGGTTGTATATAAGTGTATATATTTGTCCACGATTCATGTCAAGATACCTCCTGCTCGCGGATTCGTCGATCCGGCATCCGCCGTCTCTCCATCTCGGTCGATCTGCGGGTCTCCAGGGACAAGGTGACATCATGATCAAGACCTCCGGCACCCGACCCCGATCCATCGAGCGCTCCGCGCTTCCTCTTTACCGTCAGATCAAGAACCTCATCGTCTCGCGCATCCGCTCGGGGGAGTGGGCGCCGGGCGGGCAGATCCCTTCGGAGAGTGAACTCGTCAGGACGCTCAACGTCTCCAGAATGACCGCCAACCGTGCCCTGCGCGAGCTGACCGCCGAGGGATACCTGGTGAGGGTCCAGGGCGTGGGAACCTTCGTGGCCAAGGAGACCCCCCAGGGCGCCCTGGTGGAGATCCGCAGCATTTCGGACGAGATCCGCGAGTGCGGGGGGATGCATTCCTGCAACGTCCTGATTCTTAGGGAAGAAGAGCCGCCGCCCGCCATTGCGGCCGGAATGCGCCTGCCCCCCGGCGCAACCCTGTATCGCTCCATCATCGTCCACATGGATCGCGGCGTTCCCATCCAGTTGGAAGACAGATACGTCAACCCATCGATCGCACCCGATTACCTCCGACAGGACTTCACGAGCCGGACGCCTTCCAGCTACCTTTGCAGCGTGAGCCCCTTCACGGAGGCCGAACACGTCGTGGAGGCCGTTCTGCCGGATCGCCGGACGCAGAAGTGGCTGAATATCGGCCCAAACGAGCCCTGCCTGGTGCTGAAACGCAAGACCTGGATCGGCGGCCAACTGGTAACCCAAAGCCGTTTTATCTATCCGGGCTCCCGGTATCGCATCGGCGGACGGTTCAGACCCCTGGAGCCGGCGGTGCGGGTTCAAAACTGATCCCGCGACGACGTATAACCTATACGGAAAGGAAACACTGGCCGTGAGAACCATCACCCTCGGCATAGACGGCATGACGCTCGAAGATCTCGTGGCGATTGCCCGGGAAGGCGCACAGGTCCGCGCCGATGAAAAAGCCGAACAACGAATCATCGCCACGCGCCGGCTGATCGACGACTGGGTCCGTGAAGGCAGGACGATCTACGGCGTCACCACGGGCTTCGGAGCCCTCAGCAACGTCAACATCTCCGGGGAGGACACGCGGCGACTTCAGCACAACATTCTCATGAGCCACTCGGCCGGCGTGGGTAAGGTGCTCGACGAGGATGCCGCGCGCGCGATCCTGGCGCTGCGCATCAAAGACATGGCACGGGGGCATTCCGGCATCCGGATCGAAACCTTCCGTACCCTCATCCGGCTGCTCAACTCCGGGATCGTTCCCGTCATACCTGAGAAGGGTTCGGTCGGCGCGAGCGGAGATCTGGTCCCCCTGGCCCATCTGTCCCTGGTGCTCATCGGGGAGGGCGAAGCCTTTTTCCGAGGCCGGCGGATGGGCGGCCGGGAGGCGATGGCCGCCGCCGGCATCGAGCGGGTTCAGCTCGAATCCGCGGAGGGTCTTGCGCTGATCAACGGGACCCAGGCCATGACCGGCATCGGCGGCCTGGCGGTACACGACGCCGAACGGCTCTGCAAGGTGACGGACATCGCGGCGGCCATGAGCCTGGAAGTCCTGATGGGCAGCCGCACGGAATTCAACCCCCGCATCCAGAGGGTCCGCGCGCACCCCGGCCAGTCGGTCTCGGCCGACAACATGCTCAGGATGACCCAGAACAGCGAGATCATCTCCTCCCACAAGGACTGCGGAAGGGTCCAGGACGCCTACACCCTGCGATGCTCCCCCCAGGTCCACGGCGCCAGCCACGATGCCATCCGGTATGCCCGGAAGGTCGTCGAAACAGAGATGAACGCCTCCACCAACAACCCCCTCTTCTTTCACGAGGAGGCGGATTTTCTCCTGGGCGGCAACTTCCACGGGCAGCCGGTCGGTTTGGCTCTGGATTTTCTGGGAATTGCCGTGGCCGAGCTCGCCAACATCTCGGAGCGCCGGATCGAGCGGCTGGTCAATCCCATGCTGAGCGGACTTCCCGCGTTTCTGGTCAACGAGGGGGGCCTCAATTCCGGCTTCATGATCGCCCAGTACACCGCGGCGGCGCTGGTATCCGAAAACAAGGTCCTGGCCCACCCCGCATCGGTGGACTCCATCCCCACCTCGGCCAACAAGGAGGACCACGTCTCCATGGGCACCATCGCAGCCCGCAAGGCCAGGGAGATCGTCCGGAACGCCGAAGACGTCCTGGCCATCGAATTGATGTGCGCGGCCCAGGCGCTGGACCTCTTCACGAACATGAAACCGGGAGAAGGCACCTTCAGTGCCTATCAAACGATCCGGAACGTCGTGTCCCACCTGGAAGAGGACCGCATTCTGGCGAGGGATATCGCCGCGGTCAGGGCGCTCGTCAAAACCGGCCGCCTGATCGAGGCCGTCGAGGCAAGCATCGGACCGTTGAGCTAGCTCGGGAACGGCGCCGAAACCCAGGATCCACGGGGCTCCGGCGGAATTATCGGCGAGTTTCCGATTGCATTCACCGCTCAACTGTGTCAGTCAATCGGACTCAGCAAGCGTTTATCCAAAAAGGAGGACGACTTATGACCTCGGACGACATCGGTTTCAGCCCGATGCTGACGTTTCTTTCCGACGCGGACAAGCGGCGGATCCACCAGGCCGTGCTGGAGCTTCTGGAAAATACGGGTATGACCCTTCTTCACGACGGCGCCATGAAGCGGCTGAAAGCAGCGGGCTGCGTGGTCGAGGAAGACCACATCGTAAAAATTCCGCACGAACTGGTTGAGAAGGCGCTTAAGACGGCGCCCTCCAGTATTCCGGTCTATGATCGTGAAGGCCGGCTCGCGATGGATCTGGGTGGAAGGCGTTCCTACTACGGAACAGGCTCGGACCTGATGTCGCACGTCGACCCCGTCAGCGGCCGGCGGCACCGCACCACCCTGGAGGACATCCGGAAATCCGCCCGGGTCTGCGATGCCCTGCCCAACATCGATTTCATCATGTCCTTCGCCCATCCCCAAGAGGAAGACCCGCATCGGGCCTATCTCGAGAGCTTCAGGGCCATGGCGGAAAATTCGACAAAGCCCATCGTCAATACGGCGGAGGGGCGCAAAGACCTTGAAGCCATGTGGGACGTGGGAAAAATCATCCGTGGAGGCGAGCAATCCCTCCGGGAAAAGCCGTACTGGATTCAGTACGACGAGCCCATCAGCCCGCTCAAGCATCCTTTTGGGAGCGTGGAGAAGCTCGTCTTCTGCGCCGAGACGGGCATGCCCGTGATCTACTCTCCCGCCCCCATCGCCGGCTCCACGGCCCCCATGACCGTCGCCGGCCACGTTGTCCAGGGGCTGGCCGAATGCTTTTTCGGGCTTGTCATCCATCAATCGACGGCCGAGGGGGCCCCGTTTCTGATGGGCATGGGGCCGGCCGTTCTGGATATGGTCACGGGCCAGTGCTCCTACAACGCCCCGGAATACCTGCTTTCGCTAATGGCCATGGTGGAGATGAGCAAGCACTACGACCTCCCCAACTGGGGGTACGCAGGCACCAGCGACGCGCAGATTCCCGACACCCAGGCCGGATTCGAGGGCGGGCTCCTCACCTTTATGTCGGCCCTGAGCGGATCGAACCTGAACCATGACGTCGGCTATCTCGATTTTGGGCTGTCCGGGTCCCTGGAGTGGGTCGTCATCATGGATGAGATCATCGGCCAGATACGCCGTCTCCAGAAGGGAATTCCGGTCAATGAGGAGACCATGGCCCTGCCGGTGATCGCCGAGGCGGGCCGGATCGGGCATTTTCTCACCCACCCCCACAGCCTGAAGCATCTGCGCTCGGTTCAGTGGCGGCCGAAGCTCATGAACCGCATGGGCTATGAAAAATGGACCCAGACCGGATCGAAGGACCTGGTCCAAAAGGCCGCCGACCAATTGAAGCGCATACTGGAAACCCACCACCCTCCCGCCATCGATCCCCAGAAAGCCCGGGAAGTCGATCAGCGGGTGCGCCGGTTCACCGGCTGACGGTCCGGTAATCGAAGCCGCCCGCGCTATAGAGGGCGAATCGGATGACATGACGGCGGACTCCGGCGTATGAACCCCGGCTCTGGCAGAAAACGACAAGGAGGAGATCAATCATGAAAAAGCGTTTGGCTGTGCTCGTGGTCATCCTGGCGACGCTGGCGCTGCCCCTGGGCGCCCTGGCCGCCGGCGGCGGCATCATCAAGATCGGCTGCCAGCCCGTCAACAACCTGGATCCCCATTTTTCGGCCTCCATTTCGGATATCCTCGTTCTCGAACAGGTTTATCATCATCTCACCTTTATCGACTCGCGCAACCAGGCGGTGCCCGACCTGGCCGAGAGGTGGGAATCCCCGGACGGCAAGGTATGGACCTTCTATCTCAAAAAGGGGATCCGGTTCAGCAACGGCAAGGAGGTCACCGCCGAGGACGTGGTCTTCAGCTACAACCGCCTGAGGGATCCCGGTGTGGGGGCTCCGACAGTGAACCTCTACCAGAACGTGGAGTCGATCGAGGCGGTGGACCCCTACACCGTTCGCTTCACACTCAAAGAGTCCAACCCTGAGTTCGCCGCCGATGCCGGCGACTATCATTCGGGGGTCATACCCGCCGATTCCAAGGATCCGGCCACCGAAAGGGTCGGTAGCGGCCCCTTCATGGTGGCCTCCTACTTTCCGGAAGATCGCGTCGTCCTGAAGAAGAATCCGCATTTTTCCGGCAAGGACGACCAGGGCAACGCCCTTCCCTACATGGACGAGGTTCACCTGATTTTCTCGCCGGACATGGGCGGCCAGGTGGAAGCCCTGAGAGGCGGCGAGCTCGACTTCGTCGGCGGGCTCACGACCGAATTCGCTGAAACGATCGAAAGCGACCCGAACACGAAGGTGCTCAAAAACGACTCCAACATGCACTGGATCATCCACATGAGGTCCGATGAGGGACATGTGGCGTCGGACAACCGGGTCCGGCAGGCTTTCAAGCTCGCCACGGACCACGAGGCCATCATCGCCGCGGTCCGGCCGGGATTGGCCATTCCCGGCAATGGATTCACGCCGGTCGGCCCCGCCTACGGCGACTATTACCTCGACGTTCCGCCGAAGCCGGACATCGAAAAGGCAAAGAAACTGTTGGCGGATGCGGGGTATGCCGACGGCATGGAAATCGAGCTCGTGGCGCAGAACCAGCTCGACGTGGTGCCCATCGCCACGGTCTGGAAGGAACAACTGGCCCGGATCGGGGTCAAGGTCAACATTCAGGTGATTCCGTCGGACATCTACTACGGCGACGGCGAAAACAGCTGGCTCAAATGCGGCTTCGGCATCACCGACTGGGGCACCCGCGCGACGCCGGTGACCTACTTCAACCTGGCATATACCACCAACGGTCCGTGGAACGGCAGCCACTGGTCCGACAAGGAGTTCGACGATCTGGTCCGGAAAGTGGACAGCGAGATGGACCACGACAAACGCGTGGTTCTCTACCAGCAGATCCAGCAGATCCTGATCGATCGCGGTCCGGTCATCTCCGCCTATTTCGAGATGGCGGTGGCGGGCGTCAGCTCCCGGCTGGAAGGCGTCGAACTCGCCTCGGACTGGGCGAGGACCCGATTCTGGACCGCCCGCTTCAGCCAATAGCAGAGACATATGAACCCCGGGCCGGCGGCAACCGTGGCCGGCCCGGATTTTCAATCGACAAACAAAGGGTCGACAGGAAATGGGAAAGGAGAACGCCGCACCTCGCACCAAGGGATTCGGGCTGCTCTGGAGACGACTGAGACGGAACGCCTTCGCCCTCGTCGGCATCGCCGTCTTCACCTTTTTTGTGCTGATGGCGGCCGTGGGGCCCTGGGTGGCGCCCTACGGCCACCAGGACCAGAATATTTCGGAGCGCCTTCGCCCTCCCGGCCCCGGCCACCTCTTCGGGACGGACCAGTACGGCCGCGACATCTTCAGCCGGATCCTGGTGGGCTCCAGGGGCATTTTTCTCCTCGGAGGCACCGGAACGCTTCTGGCCGCGCTGATCGGCACGACGATCGGGTTGTTTTCCGGCTACTACGGCGGACTGATCGACGAGATCATCATGCGGCTCCTCGACATTCTGCTGTCTTTCCCGCCGCTGCTTCTGGCGCTGGTGCTGCTGGCAACGGTGGGCTCCTCCCTGGTCAACCTCGTGGCCGTGGTCACCATCCTCTATGTTCCCATGCTCGCCAGGGTCGTGCGCAGCATGGTGCTCGACCTCAAGACCAAAGAGTTCGTGGAGGCCGCCAAAACCCGCGGTGAAGGCCAGTTCTACATTCTCTTTCGTGAAATCCTGCCCAATGCCCTGGCGCCGCTGTTCGTCGAAATGTCCATGCGGTTTTCGTACGCCATCTTCCTGGTGGCCTCCCTGGGGTTTCTGGGGCTGGGCGTGCAGCCTCCCTCCCCGGACTGGGGTCTTCAGATCAACGAGGCCCGGGCCTACTTCTCGACGGCCCCCTGGATGCTTCTGTTCCCCGCCGCCGCCATTTCCCTTCTGGTGGTGGCCACCAATCTGATGAGCGACGGGCTCCGGCAGATCCTGCACCCGAGCACCGGAAAGCGGTAGTCATGCCCGACAACACCCTCCCCACGATCGAGATCGAGGATCTCACGATCGTCTACGATACCGAATCCGGCCCGTTGAAGGCCGTGCGGGGGGCCTCCCTGGAAATCCGGCGCCGGGAGAGCTTCGGGCTGGTGGGCGAATCGGGCTCCGGAAAGACGACCCTCGCCCTCGGCGCTATCCGCTACCTGGCGGAAAACGGCAGGATTTTAGACGGAAAAGTCCGCCTTCGCGGTCAGTCCATCACCGACGCTCCCTTCCACAGCCTGTTCAACATCTGGGGAAAAAAGATCGGCATGGTCTATCAGAACCCCGGATCCGCCATGAATCCGTCGCTCACCATCGGCCGGCAGATCGCTGAATCGGCAATGATCCACCAGGAAATCTCCGGCAAATCAGCCATGGCCAAGGCCACGGAGATGCTGGCCAAGGTGGCCATGCCGAACCCGGAGACCGTGCTCGGCCTCTACCCCCACCAGTTGTCCGGGGGAATGCTCCAGCGCTGCATCATTGCGATGGGGCTCATCAACAATCCTGAACTGCTGATCATGGACGAACCCACGACCGCGCTCGATGTCACCACCCAGGCGGTCGTCCTGGACCTGGTCGCCGATTTGAAGCGCGACTTCGACTCGTCCATTCTCTACATCACCCACGATCTGGCCGTGGTGGCCAAAATCTGCGACCGGATCGGCGTCATGTATGCCGGTGAACTGGTGGAAACCGGCCCCAAGCGGCAGATCTTCCGCCGTGCCCTCCACCCTTACACACTCAGCCTTCTGGGGTGCATCCCGCACTTCGAGCCCGAGAGCCGGAAGCACTCGCTGGTCAGCATCCCGGGCCGGATTCCCAGGCTGAACCGCCTCCCGGAGGGCTGCATCTTCTCCCCGCGATGCTTTTTTGCGAAGGACAGATGCCGGAAAGAGCACCCGCCTTTCATCGAGGTGGCTCCGGACCGCTGGAGCTCCTGTTTTTTCTGGGACGAACTGCCCCGCAAAGTCGAGGATGTGGCGGGGCAGGTGAAATACCAACATCCACCGGAGGCCGCCGCGCTTCTCGAGACGGTCCGGCTGGAAAAGCACTACGACGCGCTGGAAACATTTTTCGGGGGAAACCGTCGGAAGAAGAAAATCAAGGCGCTCAACGACGTCTCCATCCAGCTTTCCAAGGGCTTCACCATGGGAATCGTGGGCGAAAGCGGCTGCGGCAAGACGACGCTCATGCGAACCATCATCGGGCTGCTGGAGCCGACCTCCGGCGACGTGGTGCTGGACGACGAGAAGCTTGCCGGTCTCACATCCCGGCGCCCTCGAACGGTGTTGAGAAAGATTCAGATGGTCTTTCAGAACCCGGACGCGTCCCTCAATCCCCGCCAGACGATCGCGCAGGCCATCCAGCGCCCTCTGGTGCTCCTCAAGGGACTCGGCCGGAAGGAAATCGAACAGCGCACGCGCGAGCTGTTGCAGGCTGTGAATCTGCCGCCCCACTACTACGACCGTTATCCCGCCGAGCTCAGCGGAGGGGAAAAGCAGCGGGCGGCCATCGCACGGGCATTCGCGGCCGATCCCGAACTGGTGCTCCTGGACGAGCCGCTCTCTGCGCTGGATGTCTCCGTCCAGGCATCTCTCATCAACCTGCTTTTCGATCTCCAGGCGGAAAACCGGGCCACCTACCTGTTCATCTCCCACGACCTCGCGGCGGTGCACCACATTTCAGACGCCGTCGCGGTGATGTACCTGGGCCGGATCGTCGAGAACGGGGACGCGGACGATGTCTTCACCTCGCCCTACCACCCCTATACCGAATCCCTGCTCTCCGCCATACCGGTGGCGGATCCGTCGATCGAGCAGGAAGCCATCCGTCTGGTCGGCAGCGTTCCCAGCGCGGTGGACATCCCCCCGGGATGTCCATTTCACACGCGGTGCCCCCGCAAGGTCGGGGCCATCTGCGAGACCGCGGCACCGCCGTGGCGGGAGGACGAAAACAGCAGCCGCATCAACTGCCACATTCCGCTCGACGAGCTGCGCCGCCTTCAGGCCGGAACCATCACCTACGGTGAAAAAAACGGGGAGACGGCATGATCCGCTTCATCGCGCGTCGGCTGGGCTTTGTGCTGATGACGATTCTCGTATCGTCCGCCCTCATATTCATCGCCACCCAGGTGCTTCCCGGAGATGTGGCCCGAATGATTCTGGGCCGCTTTGCCACCGAAGAGGCGCTGAACAATCTCCGCGAGCAGCTGGGCCTGAACCGTCCGGCGGTGGTCCAGTATGCCTCCTGGCTGTTTGACTTTGTCCGGGGAGACTGGGGAACGTCCCTGAGCACCGGCAACCCTGTGATGCAACTCGTGTTTTCCCGCCTGTACAACTCCGCGATGCTCGCCGCCGTTGCCTTCGCCATCTACGTTCCGTTCGGCATTCTTTTGGGGCTGTGGGCGGCGCTTCGCCGCAACACCGCCACCGACCAGGTGATCTCCGTGGGATCGCTTTCCTTCATCGGGCTGCCCGAATTCGTCACCGGCGTCATCCTGATCTCCATCTTCGCCATCAAGTTGAAATGGCTGCCGGCCAGCTCGTCGATCGTCCCGGACGCCGGTTTTCTGCAAGCCCTCCCGCGGCTCATCCTGCCAGGTACCACCGTCGCCCTGGTCTCCCTGGCCTACATCACCCGGATGACGCGTTCGAGCACGGTGGACGTGCTGCAGACCGACTACGTCCGCACCGCCTATCTCAAGGGCCTGCGCCCCCGGAAGGTGCTGTTCGGCCACGTGCTCCGAAACGCGCTGCTTCCGACGGTCACGGTGGCGGCCATCAGCATCGGCTGGCTCATCGGCGGTCTCATCGTCACGGAATCCCTGTTCAGCTTTCCCGGGCTCGGCCGGCTTCTCCTCTTCGCCATCCAGCGCCAGGACCTGCCCCTCATCCAGGCCATCACCATGCTGCTGGTTTTCATCTTCAGCCTTTCCAACCTGGTGGCTGACATCCTCTACGCCTACCTCAATCCCAGGATTCGGTATACCTGAATGATCAAGTCGACAACCTTGAACGCGGAAGGAGGCAATGCCATGCAACTCACATCCACCGCTTTTACCAACGGAGGGGAAATATCCGGAAAGTACACTTGCGAGGGTGAGGACATCTCCCCTCCGCTGACGTGGTCGGGCGTCCCGCCGGAGGCCCGAAGCCTCGTGCTGATCGTGGACGATCCGGACGCGCCGGACCCCAAAGCCCCCAAGATGACCTGGGTCCACTGGGTGCTGTTCAATATCCCTTCGGACACCGACGGCCTGCCCGAGGGGGTGACGCCGGGCCACCTGCCCTCAGGGACCGGAGAAGGCGTCAACGACTGGAAACGCACCGGCTACGGCGGCCCGTGCCCGCCCATCGGACGGCACCGCTACTTCCACAAGCTCTATGCCCTGGACACCGTTCTGGAAGGGCTGAAGCGCCCATCCAAATCCCAGGTGGAAGCCGCAATGAAGGGGCACGTCCTGGCCAGCGCCGAACTGGTGGGCACCTATCGGAAGCATCGATAATTCAGCCATCCCCGGGCGATGATCGGGGTGCTCCTCAAGAAGACATTCGCAAAAGCAGATCATCAAGAGGTAGGATTGCCATGAAAATCGGCCGCAACGATCCCTGCCCCTGCGGCAGCGGGAAAAAGTACAAGAAATGTTGTCTGGGCAAACAGTCAACCACTGCCCATTCACTTTATTACCGACGATTGTCGGAGGCGTATGACCGCCTGATGAACCGTCTGATTCCCTTTGCAATAAAGGCTTTCGGAGAGGACGCCCTCGGTCTGGCCATGAACGAATTTCTCTTGTGGCCCGACCCTGAAAGCGAAATCGACGATGAGGCCCTCGATCGGATGGATCCCCTGTTTCTGCCCTGGTTTGTGTTCAACTGGGAATACGATCCGGCGGAGGCCGAAGTCGAGCTTCAGATGCCGATGGGCCGAACCATGGCAGAGCTCTTCGCCGATGAGCGGGGCTCCCGTCTCGACTCCCTCGAACGCAAGCTGATCGAAGGAAGCAACCGTATCCCCTATCGTTTCTGGGAAGTGCTGTACGCGGAGAGCGGAAGGTCGATCCGGCTCATGGACGTGCTAACGGGTTCACGCGTCGAAGTTCAGGAACGATCCGGTTCCGGCCATGTGCAGCCGGGGGACCTTCTTTTCGGCCGAGCTGCCGTCGTGGACGGCGTCGGAATGCTCACGGGTCTTGCCCCCACCATCATCCCCCCCGGCCACAAGCCGGATATCATACAACTGCGGACCAAACTGCGCGGCTCCCGCTCCGCCCTTGACGAAAACGATTTGGACAACTGGCGCCTGGAAATCCGTGAATTGTATTTTCAAATAGACCGGTCCCTGTATTCCCGGCCCCAACTGTGCAACACGGACGGCGATCCGATCGAATTTCATCGGCTGGTCTACGAAGTGCCTTCCGCCCAGGAGGCTTTTGAACATCTCGGTGGACTCTGCGTCACTTCGGATGCCGAGGCGCTTTTGGGTGATGCAAAACGGGATGCAGCCGGGGAGATCACGCGGATTGAATTCACGTGGGACCGCCTGGGCCACGAAGCCGGCGCCGGGTTCCCCAACACGATTTTGGGGCGCATCGTCATCGACGGAAATCGACTCAGCGCCGAGGTCAACTCTGCCCGAAGGGCCAACGATCTGCGCTCTGAAATCCAGAACCGAATGGGGGAGAAGGCTCGTTTCAGACTGGACGAAATCAAGGATCCGGCTCCCATGATCGAAGGCTCGGATGTCGAAGACCCCGACGGTGGGCATTCCGCGGAGCACGAAGAGCTGATGCAGCTTCCGGAGGTCAGGGAACACCTGGAGGAATTCCTTCGCAAGCATTGGGAGGGCTGGGCCTATCAACCGATACCGGCCCTTCGAGGCAAAACGCCCAGCGAGGCGGTCAGCGCCGCTGACGGGAGAGAAGCGGTGGAAGCTCTCCTCAGGGACGCTGAAAGGGACCGGGGCAATGATCCTTTCATAGCGGAAGCAAACCGCAAGGGCGTGCGCCGGGTCAGAAAACTTTTGGGGTTGGACGATATCCAGTGACCGGCACCCGTCCCGGCCTGATTTACACGCCGCACGTCAAAGGAATCCCATTCGTCCAGACACCGTTCATGACTCTCCAGGATACGGCATGGCGATATCGGCCCCCAATTTCCTCGCCGTCCCTCTGAGGGCTTCCACGATCGATTCGAGCGCTGCCGGGTTCGAGTCCGGTGTGGTCAGCAGCAGTGTGGTGGTTTGTGGACTTTCACACTCGTCGTCCCGCCGGTGCAACCCCCCGGAGGACGAAAAGGCTGCAAGATCGGCCAGCGCATGCGCCATGCTGGGATATCGCCGATCCGGGTCACGGCGGCCGCAGGTGAGGATGAACCGCCGGAGCGCCTCCGGAATATGCGGATCGACCCTTTTCGGATCGGCGATGTCCCGCGTCCGGTGCAGTTTGAGCAGTTGTTCGAGGCTTTCCTCCGGAAACGGGCGCTTTCCGGTGAGCATTTCAAACGCCGTAACCCCCAAGGCGTAGACGTCGGTCCGTGCATCCAGCGGAGCGCCCTCGATCTGCTCCGGCGCCATGTAATATGGCGTACCCATGCCCGTGACGTCCTCCGTTCCGGGCGGGCAGGCAAGCCCGAAATCAAGGATTTTGAGGGTATTGTCAGACTGGACCACCACGTTCGACGGATGGACGTCCCGGTGCACGATGCCGCGGTCGTGCGCATATCCGAGCGCCTCGCAAAGTTGAACCAGAAAATGTGCCGCCAGTCGAGGCGGAATCGCGCCGAGATGATCGATGAGTTCCCTCAGCAGATCCCCTTTCACGTATTCCATGATGATGAACAGGGTGCGGTACCGTTCATCGAAGTCATAGACCCTGACGATGTTTTTGTGGTCCAGGGAGGCGATGGTCTTTGCCTCGTTGGAAAAATTCTCGAAGAAATCCGGGTACAATGCCATGTGGTGACGCATCATCTTGATCACGACCGGCGTTTTCAGGACGCCATGAAATCCCTTGTAGACGATGCTGAAGCCCCCGCGGCCGATGATATCCGTGGTAACGTATTTGCCGATGGTTCGGTAGGCCGTGGGACGTCGGCTGTCGAACCGGTCGGCCATCAGTTCGGTGACGAAGGCCAGCAGGTCCGGGTCTTTTTCCGTCATTTCATCGAACTGTTCC
Organism: Desulfobacterales bacterium; assembly: GCA_049366795.1. Classification (GTDB taxonomy): domain Bacteria; phylum Desulfobacterota; class Desulfobacteria; order Desulfobacterales; family UBA5852; genus CALNZV01. Next base: position 17,029 of record JBMNCP010000043.1, on the reverse strand, counting down.
CGCGTCATGACCCAGAGATCCATGTCGGTTTCGGCTTCCACGTGCGCCCGGCGGGGCTCTCCCGTCAAAATTCCCAGCCCGCCCACGATATCTCCCCGTCCGTAATGGTCCACCGGGTGGCACACGCCGTCCTTCTCCACGACGGCGAGGCAGACGCCCCGTTCGATGATGAAGGCCTTGTCCTCGACCGCGCCCTGGATCACGAAGCGTTCCCCCGCCTTTACCCGCAGAAGGGTGAGACGGTCGAAGAAGGGGCTGCGATCTTCCCTTTCGAGGAAGTGGAGGAATCCGGTCTTCTCCCGACCGATGCCCTTCTCCTCCCAGACCGTACGGTAAAAGGGGCAGCTCAAGCAGGAAGATCTCTTTTCGGCGAAGGATCCCTGGACACGGCCGTCACAGAAGGTCCCAGCCACCGCCCAGCAGATTCGCCCTGCGCAAGTCCCTGAATTGATGCCATCAAAAGAACGGTCGGTGGCGGCGGGGCACACGCCCCGCTCGGCGACATTGACGCCTCCCGGCTCGCGGCCGCAACGCATGAATTCCCAGCAATTCGGCCGGCGGCGGCTGGAAAGCCTTCGATGAGGACTCGAAACCATGGCCATCCTTCCTTCCCAACGGGATCCGCACCGAACCGCTCCCGGATGCCGGGACGGCGGTGAGGCATCCTGCGTACTCCATAGCGGGAAGTTGGACTCGCGGCATTGACCTGAGTCAATCGGGAAATCTTCTGTCCGTATTTTTCCTGCAATTGAAAGTCACCCTTTCGACGGACAAACCATACTGTGCTATGAGGAAGGCATCCGTGCCAAACCATCCGGTTCGAACCCCGGTGAACCCTTTCCTGAAACTTCCAGACACCGACAGGACAGGCCATGCCCGCTGGTGTGAGTCGTGAGGTGCAGGGCTACCGCTGGTTGATTTTCGCCCTGCTCTCCACAAGCTACATTCTGGTGTATTTTCATCGACTCTGCGTATCGGTTCTGGCCGTGGACCTGATGAACGACTTGAACGCCGGCGGATCGCTGATCGGGGTGCTGGGCGCGGCTTATTTTTATTCTTATGCGGTGATGCAGCTTCCGGCGGGACTGCTGTCCGACTCGTGGGGGCCGCGAAAGACCATTACCCTTTTCTTCGTCGTCGCCTCCATCGGGTCCGTTATCCTCGGATTGGCGCCGACCGCGGCATGGGCGATCGTCGGACGCACTATTGCGGGCATCGGTATCGCCATGCTGTTCGTACCCACTTTGAAAATTCTCGCGGAATGGTTCACTCCCCGGGAATTCGCCTCCATGACCGGCCTGTTGCTGGCCATGGGCGGCATCGGGTCCTTGATCGCCGCCACCCCTCTGGTCTGGCTCAGCAACTGGATCGGATGGCGGAGCTCGTTCGTCTTCATTGGATGGATCACCTTGTGCCTGGCGGTGCTGGTGGGATTGTTTGTCCGCAACCGGCCCTCGGACAAGGGGTGGCAGCCCTTGACCGCTCCCGCCGAAAGCCGTTCGACCGCCGTGGGATTGGGACAGGCGGTCCGGCACGTGCTCTCCTGCCGCCACTTCTGGCCGGTCGCCGTATGGTTCTTCTTCGATTTTGCGATCTTCTTTTCCCTGGGGGGACTTTGGGGCGGCCCCTACCTCATGCACGTCCATCATCTCAGCAAGGCGGAAACCGGTCATATCCTGTCCATGATGGCGCTCGGTCTGGTGGTGGGGAGCCCGCTTTTGTGCTGGCTGTCGGATCGGGTGTTCAGGCGCAGGAAGCCGGTGCTCCTGCTGACGTCGGTCGGCATGATGCTGATAACCGCCCTGATGACCTTTACCACCGCCATTCCCGGCTGGGGCCTGTATGTCCTCTTTTTTATGCTCACCGTTTGCGGAAACGCCGTAGGGGCGGTCGCCTTTACCATGAACAAGGAGATGTTTCCGGTCGCCATGGCGGGAACGGCCACGGGGCTGGTCAACCTGTTTCCATTCGTCGGGGGAGCCGTCTTCCAGCCGCTCGTCGGTTTCCTGCTGGAACGCCACGGCAGAACGGGCGACATCTTCAGTCCTTCCGCCTATCAGTCTGCCTTCATGGTGTTGTGGGTCTGTTCCTGGATTGCCCTGGGGGCGGCGCTTCTTTCCCGCGAAACGATGACGGACGGGCGGATGGGAGGATAGCAGCGCACGGCCGGAGAAGGGTGGGGGGTGTCCAACGGGATGCCGATAGACCGTAAAGCGGCCCGAAAGGCGACGCTGCGGCCGCGCCCCCGCTAAAGGGGTGCTTCGAATCCCTTTCCGGTTCGCCCCGTCATTTCGACGTATCCCCGGCCGGTCACCGGGCGTCCGGCTCGGGAACCGGTCGCCGACACGCTGCCTTCCCAGTAGGTCACGCCGGTGGTCCGGGGAGTTTCCATCTCCTGATCGGGAAACGCCGCTTCGACCGCCAGGGTCAAACCCGCCCTGGGCACGTCGATTCGCCATTTCAGGGGATAAACGGCCCCGCTGCGCGCGCTCCGCCATTCGCCGCCGGGGGTAACATCGAAGGATTCTCTGTCCAGTCGGACCATCCCGCCGTCCTTTCCCACGAAAGTGCCGCTGGAAAACGGACTTCGAGCGCCGTCATTCCGCCGCATCAGAAAGACCATGAGTTCGGTTTCATCGGAGAGCTGCAAACTGAACCAGTCCCAACCCGCAAGCCCCGGTTCCAGGTAGGCGCTCGAATACTCGTGGTCCATCCAGGCCAGCCCGCGCACCACCACGGATTCCGCACCGATCCGGAGGGTGCCCGTCGCGCGCAGACGGGTCAGGGAATAGTAGCAGCTCGCCCGGTCCGGCGCGGCCCCCTTGCGGCTGTAACCGCTCTCGCCATGGAGGACGGGCGGTTTTTCCGGAGCCAGCTCCAATTCGTAGCCAAAATCCGGCCCGTCGACCTTTAGCCGATGTCGCTCCGGCGAGATGACCGCCTCCCAGGCTTTGAGATGGATTCGGAACGTATCGTCCGATCGCCTTATACCGGCCAGCATTTCGATCCCCCGGGACATGGTTTCCGCATGGTGGTGCCGTTTCGCGCCGATATCCGACACGGCGGCATGCCCGATGTAGATCTGGTTCGTGCGCCATGCCGAGCGTTCCCCGGGGTTTCGCGGGGAGGGCGATTCCGCGGCCCGAAGCTGCCGCCTGAAAATGGTGAACTGGAATCCGTAGCGCCTGCCGTCGTCGGTCTCCACGTTTCCCGTGTAGTACCACCACTCGGTCCGGTATCCTGGATGCCCGCCGTGGTCGCGGGGAAATTCCAGACGGCATGGACCGGTGACCTGGAGAAAATCATCCGATTCTCCCGGCGCAGAGGTCGCGACGGCCAGGGCGACGGCAAAGCACAGAACACAGGCGAGGACGCATCGGTTCAGGAAGGACATGGGTTCATTCCCTCAGCAGCAGGGCCGGCGATTGGCGGTAGGCGATGCCCACCGCCGGCATTGCCGCCGCCAGGGCCGCGGCGAGGATGAGGGGAGCGGAAAGTGCGATCGCACCCCAGTCCACAGCGTAAAGAAAGGTCCAGCCAAAAGACTGGCGGTTGATCACGAAAACCAGGAGGTAGGAGAGCACGAAGCCGCACAGCAGCCCACCGATCTGTCCTGCCGTGACCATAAGAACGGTTTCCCACAGGATCATCCGCCGCACCTGCCCGCGGCTTCCACCCACCGCGAGCAGAGTGTTGAGCTCGCGGGTCCTCTCGAGCACGAGCACCGTCATGGTGGTGGTGATCCCGAGCGCCGCCACCGCCAGGGCGATCATCAGCAGCACCCCGGTCACGGCGAAGGTTTCGTCGAAGATACGCAGGACCGCACCTCTCAGTGACTGTCCGCTCATCATGTCGAACCGGCCTCCGAAACGGTCCGCGATGCGGGTCCGCAGCTCCGCGGCGGCCCTCGATGGATCCGACGCCGGCTCCCGCAGGAAAAACCGGGCGCCGCCCCACCGAAGCCCGCCAAAGGCCTCGCCGAGGGCATGAAGATCTCCGAAGACCACGCCACCCCGCGTCCTGTAGTCCCGCACGATTCCAAGGATCGGAAGATCGATCCGGACACCGGCGATCTGTGCCTCGAACGATTGGCCGACCGATCGGCCCGATCGGTTGGCGAACACCTCGGAGACGATCACCCCTTTCCCTTGGATCACGGCCGGAAGCGCTGTCTCCGGATCGCCCTCGATCCACATGAATCCCCCATGACGGCTGAACGCCTCCAGGTCCAGAAAATCCATCATGAAGGACATGCTGCCCTGGTCGAGGGAAATTCGTCGGTCCGCCACCAGGTCCGCGCCCGCCGACCCCGCGATGTCGGAGAGCCCGTCCATCTCGTAGGCGTCAAACGGCTCCCACTGCTGGTTGATCTCTGCGTTCCGGGTCGTGAGAAACAAATCCCCGCTCACGGTCTGGCCGACCCACAGCTCGACCGTGCCCCGAAAACTGTGGATCATGATGACCAGCGCGGTGTAGAGCGCGACGGCGGTAATCAGCGCTCCCACCGAAATGGCGGTTCTCGTACCGGTGTCGCGCAGATAGCGTCCGGCCAAAAATGCGGGAATGCCGCCGACGCGGCCGATGACCGGCCCGAGCAGGTTTCCGGCCTCGCGGAGCCCCCAGGGGGCGAGGAGCGAAAATCCCCCGAAGAGCAGCAGGGTGGCGAAATAGCCGGGCAGAGGGACCCCGGAAGGTCCGGGCAGCTCCGAGAGGGGCCAGACCAGAACGATGCAGAGTGCTCCGGCAACGGCCAGGCGTCCGGGGGTCGAAGCCCGGATCCTCTCGGCCGGCAGGGACCCCATGGCCTCGCGCGGCGTCACAGCCATGGCTTCCCGCGCCGGCTGGAAGGCAGCCAGCAGGGAGACCCCCGTGGTGACGAGGAAGGACAGCGCGATCTCCCACCCGTTCAGGTCGCCTCCTGCCACCGTCACCCGCACGAACAGGCTGCTGATGGTTCGGCCGACCGCGTTCAGGAGGTAGGGCACCAGGACGCCGCCCAGGGGAATGGCAAGACACCAGCCTGCCAGGCCGTAGAGCCCTCCTTCGGACAGAAAAAGGAGAAAGACGGTTCGCGAAGAGGCGCCCACCGAGCGCAGAACGGCGATCTCGCGCCGGCGCGAGGCCGCGTTCAGCGCCACCAGACTGTACACCAGAAACATTCCGACGAAGAGCGAAACGAAACTCAAGACCGACAGGTTGAGCTGATAGGCGCGGATCATGCTCCGGCCGCTTTCCCGTGCGGTGGAGGCGGTCGACACGCGAATACCGCCCGGCAGGGATTCTTCGATCGCATCGGCGGCATCGTCTCCCGTTGCCGGGAGGACACGTATGTCCACCCGGTCCAGGACGCCGACCGTTCCCGTGAATTCCTGAAACGTGGCCATGTCTGCAATGGCGATGCGCCCGCCGTCGGCCAGGCCGAGCCCATGGGTCTCGAGGATGCCGATGATTCTGAAAACCGCCTCTTGCCGCGCGTGCACCAGGGAAACAAGATCGCCCGTCCGCCAGCCGTTCTCCTCGGCCAGTTCGCTCCCCGCCAGAATCGTGAAGGGCTGCGTCATCAGATCCACCCACGCGGCGCCGCCCCCCCCGGCATCGGCTGCGGCCTGCCACTCGCGAAACTCCCGGTCCAGGACGGGGTCGATCCCGACCAGGAGAAAGGCCTTGGCATCCTTCGCATTCTGCCGGACGTAGATGCTGGAAAACGGCGACACGGCCGCAACCGATGACTGGCCGATCAAATCGGCCACCAGGGTTTCGGGTACCCTTCCCCCGGGAGTGCTGGCCACCAGGTCCGACGTCCCCGCCAGAAGGTTGACGCTCCGGGAAAAGGCGTCCAGAGACGCCCTGACCGAAAGCCGGACGCTGGTGAATACCGCCGCCCCCATGGCGATACCGACCAGTACGGCGATCGCCCGCATCCGGTGCCGTGCCGCCTGCCGGATCGAGAACCTGTGGAAAAGCCAAAGGAAGCGGATTAAACGGCGCATGGTCCGGATAGAAGCACTCCGTCCTTGAGGTGGAGGAAGCAGGTGCCGAGGGGATCCGCCTGGTCGCTGTGGGTGGCGATGACGACCGTCCGCCCCTCCTCGCGGTTGAGGGACGCCAGCAGGGCGATGACGGCCTCGCCGTTGACGCTGTCGAGGTTTCCGGTCGGTTCGTCGGCCAGGACGATGGTGGGGTCGTTGATGAGCGCCCGGGCGATCGCCGTCCGCTGCATCTCGCCCCCGGACAGCTGATGCGGCCGATGGTGCAGCCGGTGGGTCATGCCGAGCCGGTCGAGGAGATCCGCCGCCCTCTTTTCGGCCTCGGGGGAAGATCGTTCCGCCAGCAGGGCCGGCAGACAGACGTTTTCGATAACGCTCAACGTGGGCAGCAGGTTGAAGGTCTGAAAAACCATGCCGACGGTTTCCCGCCGGTACCGGGTCAGTTCGCTCTCCGAGAAACGGCTCAGCCGACGGCCGGCGACGGTGAGCTCGCCCGCGCTAGGGCGGTCCAGACCCGCCAGAAGGGATAGCAGCGTGCTTTTACCGGACCCGCTGACGCCCTTGACCACGACCAGCGCGCCCGTCGCCACGTCGAGGTCGATGCCGCCGAGACCAACGACGCGCGCATCCCCAAGGATGTAAATCCGTTCGAGTCCTTGGGCATGAATAATGGAAGCGGCGTGGCTCATCCCGGGCTCCTCTTCATGCCTTTCTGCCCCAGACGGCGAAGACGGGATCCGAATCCGCCCGTTGACGCGCATACTTGTCGTGGGCCGGACGCGGGTACCCGCGCGCGGAGAACGCTTCCAACCGCTGAAAACCGCAGGTTCCGGAAAAAAGCTCGAGCACGAAGCCCATCCGTTCGAAGGGGTGAAGCTCGGCCCACAGGCGAATCGCCTTGGGAGGAAACCAGCGGTCGGAGAAGGTCACCGCGAACAGACCGCCCCGCTTCAACACCCGCCGAACCTCGGCGAACACATCGAACGGACGGGTGAGATATTCGACGGACAGGCTGCATACGACCGCATCCATCTCGCCGTCAGCGTATGGGAGCCGAGGGTCGGCGTTGAGGTCATGCACCCAAACGTCCGTGAGCCTTGGATTTGCGGCCAGTTCGTCCCGGTTCATCCCCAGTCCGGACAGCCGGTCGAGAGGCAGATCGTCCGGCAGGTGGGACGTCCAGCTGGACATCAGGTCGAGGACCCGCCCCCCCGGAGGCAGCAGCTTCCCATACAGCGCCCTGATCACACCAACGGCGGTGTCGTCGATGTGCTGAACCATTCGAGGACGATGATAGAACCGGGGGTCCGGAGACGCATCGTCCCGCTCGAACCCGGACCGGTCGAAGAAATCGGTGGGGCCGGCCGCGCAAGGGGCCTGCATGCCGGGCCCCCCGGCAATGGTTTCGAACCAGTCGATACAGGTGCCGCCGTGCTCTTCGAACTTGTCCCGGATCTCCAGGATTCGGGCGGAAAAAGCGAGATCGATCCCGGCGAGCGGATGATTGAGGTCAGCGACGAGCCCTTCGCCGTCGAGCCCGATGCAGCGAAACGGGGAGATGTTTTCCCGGAATATGCCGGGAATGCCGCGCAACACGCCGCAGGGATAAAATCGTCCCAGACGTGGAGAAAACCGAAGACCTCCGGCGAAACCGGGCTCGGTTTCCCGGCGGAGAACCCGGTAAATGCACCGTTCGTCGCGGACGGGCAGAAGGTCGCCGGCCTTGAATTCGGCCTCGATCCGGTCTCCCTCGCCGGCCCCATCGAATCCGCGGCATATCGGTCCCGGAAGGAGGTCCCGCCACAGGTTGACCCTCGGGGCGTGAAAAACCTCTTCGAACCGCACGCCGTTCCGCCGCCATTTCAGGGTAAAGTCGGCGGCGGCGAGGCAGCCGTCGTTCATCAATCTGCCCTGAATCCCTGGCATCATGCGGCACCTTTCCGCGAAAGGGCGTCGACCTTTTTCACATATCCCCGGATGTCACACTTCCGCTCGAGCCCGGAGGCGGCCATGCTGCGAACCTTGCCGTAGACGGCGCGTTCCGGCCAGGGGCGGTCGTGGAGACCGAAGATCCAGCCCACGCCGGCGTAGGAATTGGGATCCCGCCCGTCGAGGAAGTACTTGTTGTTGAGGGCCAGGGCCGTCTCGAAGGCCGCCTCTGGCGACCCGGACCATTCCAGGATCTTCTTGCCCCAGTACATCCGCATGTAATTGTGCATGAAGCCGGTCTCCCGCATTTCGACCATGGCCGCATTCCAATATGGATCGTGGGTCTCGGCCGCCTCGAGCGTCCGCCGGTCGTAGCGGTGTGCCCGCACATCCGGGGTGTGGGCGGCCAGCGTCTCACGTGCCCAACGCGGAAGGCAGGTATACCGGTCATAGTCGGGTGTGTGGGTGACGAAATTGACCGCCAGTTCCCTTCGGACGACCAGCTCCTCCAGATAGGCGGCTCGGTCCATCCCCGATCCGTGTCCGGCATCACGGACGGCCATGGCCAGAAAGACGGGGGAGATCTGGCCGAAGTGGAGGTACGGGCTCATGTGGGAGATGTCGTCGGTCTGGGGTTGATTGCGATGGGTCTCGTAATTTTCCAGGCGGTTTCGGATGAAGCGGCGAAGATGCAGTTTGGCTTCTTTCGCCCCTCCTTTGAAAAAGGCCGTCACCGGTTGGACGGTGCTGTCGACCTTCAGGTCGTCGAGCAGCCCGTCGATGTCCAAGAGGTCGAGTCGATCAGAGTCCGTTACCGGGAATTTCCTTTTGACACGATGCCGCGGGCACGCCTTGAGATAGTCGTCGCGGTGCCGCCCGAGCTTCGGCCGGATGGTGCGGGCCGCATACTCCGCCTTATCCGAGGCGACCTCCGTGGGGACGACCACGTCACCTTCCACCGCCAGCACCCGGCACGGGGCTTTCTCGGCCAGTATTCCCCGCCACTGTCTCTGAAGGCGGGTGTAGCCAACGTCGCAGACGATCGTGGCCGACCGTCGGGCCAGGTCGAGGGCGACCTCCGGCGGATTTCCCTTTCGGATGATCATCTGGACTCCCCGGCGCGAAAGCGTATCCCGGGTCTCGACAAGACCTTCGAGCATGAACCGGTAGTGGCGCCGGTTGGCTTCCGGATAATCGCCGGTCAATCCGAAACAGACCAAAACCGGGAGATTCAGGGAATTGGCCTCCAGTATCGCCGTTTCAAGTGAAGGGTTGTCGTCGGCCCTCTGGGACTGCTGCATCCAGTAGAGCACCCGGTCCCCGTCCCGGACCGGGCGGTCGTTGAGCGTCATGATGCGCTCCGGCTCGATGGCCATGGCCGTCTCCATCCACAACGGGTTTCACCTGGCCGGGGGGAGTCGCTTCCCCGCTTCCACCCGGTGCTGCAGTTCGATCACCGAACCCGACAGCTGGTAGCGGCCATCGGCAAACACGCCGTAATCGCCGCCGCCCCCCATGGCCGACGCAAAACGGACCGTGTTTCCGTAGAACAGCCAGGTGTCGCTCCAGAGCCGTTCCAGGGACTCGTCGAACGGGTTCTCCCCCTGGTCGAACCCTTTGGCGAGACCCGATCGCCACGCATCCTGCATCAGCACGGTGGCCGCCCGGACCGACCGGTTGGAGGCGTCGATGGTGTTCCGATACCGGCGCCAGTGGCCCTGCACCCAGGAGGTGTCGTGGCATTCGAGGCAGATTCCCTGCATCTCGGCCGTCCGCTCCGCCTGAGTTTCCGGGGATATGAGGAAGTCCCCGGCGAAACTGCCGTCAAGTCCGGTGGGCAGCGGTTGGCCGGCCGCATTGCGAATCAGCGTCGTGTCCGGGGACTTGGGCTGGGGATGGGCGTACACCAGTCCGAAGATTCGCCAGGCGAGGCGGTTTTTCATCTCGTGGGTGCGGTCGGCTACGATCGCGCCGTCCTCGTCCACCAGGAGGCTCACATGGCACGCGGCGCAGGTCGGCGCGATAAAATCCCTGCCGACGGTCCAGGGGACCGGCTTGAAATCCCAGGCGCTTTCGTGGGTGGAGTACAGATTGCCGTGCTTGCTGGCGGCATAGACCTTGTAGACAGGGACGTCGGGGCCCACATGGCATTCGCTGCAAGTGTGCGGCTTGCGGGCCATCTCGATCGAAAAAGCGTGCCGGGCATGGCAGGCGGCGCAGGAGCCAAGGCTGCCGTCAAGATTGACCCGCCCGACGCCCTGGTTGGGCCACCCCTCGATTACGGGAAACTCCAACTCGCCCGCATCCGTGTCGCGGATTTCGGTCCCTTTGACCTCGAGCACGGTCCCGTGGCAGTAGTAGCAGGCCTCCGCCCGGGTATCCGCGTTTTCCGTATCGATGACCACTTTCCCCGAGGACACCGTCGGCGTTCCAAGGATGCTGCGCTCGAGCTGGTTGTAGATCGGGTTGTTCGCCAGATTCCGGTAGGCGTGGGACATGATGTTGCGGCCGTACTGCTCCACCTCCACGGCGTGGCAGGTCTTGCAGTCGTCCGGGGTGACCACCACGTGCACCTGGTAGCCGTTGTGCTCGAAGGTGTCGGCGTGGGCATCGGGGCGCAACAGGTGGCACTCCGCACAGCCGACGGCAACCCCTCCCAGGTTCTCGGGAATCTCGGGACTGGACACCTTTCGGGCGAGTTCCTCTGCCGCGGCGGCTTCGCGGGGCGTCACCGCGGCATGGCGGCTTCGCTGCCAATCCCCAACGATTCCGGGATGAAAAGAAGCGTGGCAGTCCAGGCAGTCCTGGCTGGCATCGCTCAATGTGGCCTGGGCCAGCAGGCTGACGGGCCCGGCCGCCAGGATTCCCATCAGACAACAGGCAAAGAGCAGGAGGCGGATCATTGAGGGAAGCTCCTTCCTTCGAGCGGTTTTGCGAGAGGGCGGCCGGCAACGGCTGCCGGAAGTCGAAAACGGCCTCGAAACGCGAACGGAGAGTCAACCGGCAACAGTGCTGCCGCAAGGGTTTGAGAGAATGATCATAAGGGAAGCCGCGTATATTTTCAACAACCCTGCATCGACACGGCTCCCGGCCCGGCCGTCCCGAGGCTTATCGATCGAGCGTTTCCGATCGGGAAAACCAGCGTTCGGGTCCCCGGATCACGCAAGCCCCGCATCTATCGGCGATCCCTGCAAGCATTCCCCGGAAGACGTATCGATGGACCGGGTGGAGGACGAACCAGTAAAACAGGCCCGCAAGCCCCCGGGGAAAGAATACGGACCGGAGCACAACCGCCGAACCCTCCCCGCTCGCCTTCACTTCAAACTCCATGAAAGCCTCGCCCGGCGCCTTCATCCGGGATTCCAGCACAAGCCGTCCAGGCCGGTCGATCGACGCGACCCGCCAGAATTGAAATGCCTCGCCCTCGTGCAGCCGGTGGGGATCTTTCCGGGCGTTTTTCAGACCCGGTCCGCCGGCAAGCCGGTCGACAGCGCCCCGGAGCGTCCACAGCAGACCCGCATGGTAATATCCGCCGGCACCGCCGATGGCCTCGACGGCCCGCCAGGCGGCTTCGGGGGCGGCGGACAGCACGATGCGATGGGAAACTTCGAGCGTCGTCCCGCCAGCATAGTCCGCATCGCCGCAATAGACCCATTCGGGCGGGAGAAGGTGTCCTTCGGGAAGCTCGCAGGCATCTGCCGCCGCCCCGGCGGCGCGGTCGAGCGCCTTCCGGATCGTTTCCCGGCATCCCTGAAGCCTCAAGGGCACCAGCGAGCGGATGTCGTTTTCCCTGCAAACCACGGGAATGCTGAGTCCTTCCGCCAGGGGGCGCGCGATCACGGCCGGCACCGGCGTCACCAGGTGGATCCACATCGAACTCAGCTTCGGGCTCAGAACCGGCACCGGAACGATGATCCGCCGCGGCAAATGGGCTTCCTCGGCGAAGATAACGATGAGTTCCCGGTAGCTGACCACCTCCGGTCCTCCGATATCGAAAGTGCGGCCCTTTGTCTCCGCACTCTCGAGGCATCCGACCAGGTAGCCCAGAACATTGGCGATCGATATGGGCTGGCAGGGGGTATGAACCCATCGGGGGGTGACCATGACGGGCAGCCGCTCCACCAGGTAACGCAGCATTTCGAAGGAGGCGCTGCCCGATCCCATGATCATGGCCGCCCGCAGACAGGTGGCCGGAACCGGCCCCGACCGGAAGATCGCCTCCACTTCATGCCGGGAGCGGAGATGCTTGCTGAGCTTCGGATCGTCGGCATCCCCGAGACCGCCCAGGTAGATGATCCTTTCGACGCGAGCATCGGCGGCGGCCGCCGACACGTTCATCGCCCCCCGGCGGTCGCTTTCCGCAAAGGTCTCGCGGCTCGCAATCATGGAGTGGATGAGATAGTAGACCACCCCGCACCCGGTGACAGCCCTTTGGACGGAAGCCGCATCCGTCGCGTCCATGGCCGTAATCTCCACATCGGGGTGCCGGCTCCACGGCCGGCGGAAAAGGGATTCGGGCTTTCGGGCCGCCGCCCGCACCCGGTATCCGGAGGCAAGCAGTAGCGGCACGAGGCGCCCGCCGACATAGCCTCCGGCCCCGGTCACCAGGATGGGGCGTTGGGTCACGATTCACCTCCCCGGGTTTGATTCGGCATCAGACGTGGTTCCTGAGCTTGAGCTCCAACGGGTGCGGATTCAGGTAGGTCTGGGATTTCAAATAGGGTTGATCGTACTTGCGGACATAGTGGTTGATCAGGGTGACCGGCACGATCAGCGGCGTCAATTCCTTTCGATAAGCCGTGATGACCTCCAGCAGTTCACGCTTCTCGTCGCCGGTCAGATCCGTCTTGAAATAGCCCATCATGTGCTGCAGCGCGTTGGTATGCTTCTTTACGGTGGGTTTGAGTTGAAGCGCCTTGATCATCAGCTGTTCGTATTCACGGTAGAGAGCGCCGCAGTCCATTTGCTTGCCGGCTGCCGCGATCTTTCCCATCCGACGGAGCAACTCCGGGCTGTGGGCCATGAAAAGCAGCTTGTTTCGGCTGTGGAAGTCCACCACGTTCCCCACGCAGGACTTCCGGCTTCGGGATTCGCGCCATCGCTTGAGCGTGAAGACCTGGTCGATGAAGTTCTCCCGGATCCCCGGGTCGTTCAGCCTGCCGTCGTCCTCGACCGGTATCAGGGGACAGTGTTCCATGAAGGCCCGCGCAAAAACCCCAACCCCCTTTTTCTGGGGTACGCCTCCCTTGCCGTAGACCTTGACGCGAATCATACCGCTGCTGGGGGAGTCGCTTTTGAAAATGAAGCCGCAGAGACCTTCCGCCTCCAGCTCCTTGAGGCGCCCCGCGGCCCATGAGGTCATCCGGTCCGTATGGTCGATTCCGGTTTTGGTGGTGACCAGCCTGGGAGCGTCCGGATCCCCCACCAGGCGCAGGGTTTCCCGCGGGGTGCCGAATCCGACCTCCACTTCCGGGCAGACCGGCACCCACTCGACGTATTGCCCCAGTGTGTCCGTGAGATATCGATCCCTCTTGTGTCCGCCGTCCCAGCGGACCGGGTTCCCCAGCAGGCAACTGCTGATGCCGATCCTGATCTTGGTTTCCATGTTTCCTCCGTCGGAGTTCGATAGTTGGGACTTCCTCCTGCGGTCGAACCTGCTGCCGGTCCATCTATGCATTCCGACCGCGGGGCGCGCCGTGGAGTTCCCTGATACCAAGCGGTATGTTTTCAGGGAAAACAGCTTTTTTCGGTAAAGCGGCCGGCCGTGGCCATCCGCCCGATCAGGGTATCTGCTCGAGGGTGAACGGGGGATTGACCTCGACCACTTTCTGGAATTCCTTGACCAGAATGTATCGATTCACCGTGATCCGGATCAGGGCGGTCGTGGATGACAGGGCGAACTCCCGAAGGTAGGGATGGCGGGAAAGATAGAGTTCCAGATGAGCGCGTCGGGTGTCTCCAGCCAGGACCGAGGCGTCTCCCAGCGCCGTCACGGCGGTGGCGCCATGAAAGTCCTCCACGGAATTGACGCAGTTGTTGATCAGCAGGGCGACCCGGCCGTCGGCGACGAGATTCGCATATTTGCGGGTAGCGGCGGGCGTGGCGAACAGGAGTTCGCCAAGATCGGAGGCAGCGGCGAAAGCGACCAGGCTGGCGTACGGCTGGCCCTCCCCGTGGGTCGACAGGACCCCGAGGCCCTGTTCCGTCAGCAGTTTTTTAAGCTCCCGGCGGATCGATCCGAAATCGTCCATTCCACCTCCGATGTCCTCAATGAGCCGGGCGCCCTGCCTTCCTGAATCCGGATGTCGTGTTGGTGAGCCACACGCCGGCGAGGACCAGTGCCGCGCCCAGCAGCAGAGAGGGCGTTATCGCCTCCCCCAGGATCAGAAACCCCAACAGGATGGCGCTGACCGGAACGAAATTGATAAAGACGCCCGCTTTCATGGGACCGATGGCTTGAATACCTTCATAATACCACACAAATCCCAGAACGGTGCCAAAGAAACCCAGGTAGAAAAGGCTTGCCCAGCCGGGCATTCCGATCGAGGCAGCCTGCGCGGCCAGACCTTCGGCGAGTGCGGCCGGCAGCAGGCAGAGCGCGCCCACGGCCGACGCCAGGAAGATCGAGGACAGGGGCGTCATTTCTTTGATGAACACCTTGCCGAGAAGGGTAAAGGCCACCCAACTGGCCACGCACCCCAGAATGAACAGCTCGCCCCAGCCGACGCCCCCGCCCAGCAGGTGCAGGTAGTCGCCGCGGCTGATGACCGTCACGGCTCCGAACACGGAAATGGAGATTCCCAGAAGCCGCCGAGGCGTCAGGGATTCACGGAACAGCAGGGCGGAGAAAAGGGCGATGGCGATCGGATTGTTGGCGATGATAATCGCTGCTCGACCGGCCTCGATAAGCCTGAGGCCCTTGAAGAAGCAGACGTTGTAGCTGAAGACGCCCGTCAAACCGAGCAGCAGGCACGGAAGCATCTGGCGCGCGGCGAGCCGGGGCATCTTTCCTTCGATGCGGATGACGGCCGCCCAAAGGAAGATCGAGGCGATTGCAAATCGCAGAAATGCCGCCGAGTAGGGCCCCATGTGCCGGGTGGTGATCTTCCCCGCGATAAACGTTCCCCCCCAGAAAACCGCCGTGAGTACCAGCTTGACATACGTCGCCGGTAAAATGCGGTCGGCATCCGGGATAACGGCACGGGACGGGGCGGTTGTATTTTTCGAATCGGTCAATGGAAGCCCCTTCGGGGTCCGAGGACCCAGGGCCGCTTTGTCTGGATCGGAAGGTTTCTCCTGTCTGCCATCCGAAACCGTGACGTCAGGAAGCATCCGGCTTCCCCGGGGGGACATCCGGCTCGATCGGCCGGTTCGCCTTCAGGATCTCCAGGATGGCGGGAATGTACCGATCCGCCTTGTCGGCATCAAATCGGCAGGACCCCGCGCCAGGATGTCCTCCGCCTTCGAAGCGCGTCAACAGCAGTCCGACGTTCACTTTGCAGTTTCGGTTGAATATACTGTGCCCGATGCTGACCGCAACCCTATGGCGGTCCTCGTCGTCGTACCGGATCTTCACCTGGACCACGCTTTGCGGAAACATGGAATACACCAGAAACCGATTGCCACGGGGCGAGCAGCCCAGCGGACGGAAATCGGTCACCGCCACATGTCCATGAAGGATCGTGTTCTTTGCCAGCAGGTCCTTGTATCTCCGATTATCGGCTTCCACCTGCCGGCATCGCGCTTGCACCTCGGGATCCGACAGAATCCGATCGATGGGTTGGCGCCGAAGCAGATCCACCAGACGGTTCCAGTAGGCCTCGTCCTCCCGGTCGCCACCTGAAAGCGTCATGGAAAGGAGAATATAGGGATACCGTTCCGGGTGCAGCACCTCGTCTTCTGTCAGCTCTGCCGCGTCGATTTTGTCTGCCTGGCGGACAAGTTCGTCGTATCGTCCTGACAGCACGTCCCGATAGTGGCGATATACGAGTCCGGCCGCCGAGGGTGCCAGTTCGAACAAGCCTTGAAAAGGTCGATCCGTCCGGTTGGAATAGTGGTGGTCGAACCACAGCAGGCAGTTCGGATGGTGGGGCAGATTGGCGACGATGTCACTGGAACGGACGGCTACTTCCCCCTTCTGCATCTGGCTGGGTTCCACCCAGAGAATGGGCTCGTCGACAGCTTCCGATTCCATCAGAAGCGCCGCACAGACGAGGCCGTCAAAATCGGGTCTGGTTACGATCCGCATGGTGCGCGACTCCGGTATGGGGAGGGTGGATGCCTGCCGACCTCAAAGTGCTGCCTCCTGGGGCGGCAGGGCCGCAAGAACGCATGATGCGATCCTGCACTTTGCAGGTTCAGTGTTGCAATGACCTGGCCTCTTGCCTATCGTCTGTCAGGGGTCGGAAACAGAACAAACAGTCTAATCGAAATGGAGGACGAGGGCAATGGCGCTCTACCTGGTACAACACGGCCAAAGCCTTTCAAAGGAGACGGATCCGGATCCCGGTCTCACGGAGGCCGGCGCAGCCGAGGTCTCGAGAATCGCCGAAACGGCCAAAGGGTACGCTGTGGGGGTATCGGCGATTCTCCACAGCGGCAAACGGCGCGCACGGGAAACCGCGGAAATCTTCGCTCGTCATCTCTCGCCGCCCGAAGGTGTGCACGAGAAGCGGGGGTTGAAACCCATGGATGATGTCACCGCCATGGGAGGACTGGCTGCCAGTCGACCCGGATTGATGCTGGTGGGCCACCTTCCTTTCATGGAGCGATTGACGGGCTGGCTCACCGCCGGAAACCCCGATTTGACGGTTTTTAGATTTCAAAACGGGGGAATCGTGTGCCTCGAGCGGCGGCCGGAATCGGACCTCTGGTCCATTGTCTGGTCGCTTTCGCCGCGCATCAAATGAACGGACGCCGGAGTCTTCCAAAGGCCCCGGCGTCAAATTTCGACAAAGACTCTCTGGCGTTCGAAGAGATGCGAGAGCGCGGTGGATGAGGCGATTCCACCGGAAGCGGCTGCATCGGCCCGCCCCCGGCAGTGCGCTCAGCCCGATTTGATCCTTTCCGTCAGCTCCGGCAGGAATTCGAGGACGTCGGCGACGACGCCCACG
>JBMNCP010000042.1:0-39961 GCA_049366795.1 Desulfobacterales bacterium | reverse complement strand
CGCCAAGAATGCCACCCTAACCGTGATGAATGCCATTCAGCCAGAACTGCTGGGAAAGCTGCCGCGAACGGACGCATGACGCAGGATTTCGTCTCTTCCCGAGGACCGACAGGGGGAAGGAGGCTATTGGTACCTGCGGTAGATCTCCTTGAGGGCCTGGAAGCGCTCGTGACCCAGAATCTTGCGAATCTCCATGATGAAGCGGGAACGTTCCTCGGACAGTCGGGTCCGCGCCTGCTCCAGCTTCTGAAACTGACTCCGGACGGCGGCTTCATCGAGGTTCTTCTTCTCGATCAGGTTCTGATACTCGGACTGCTCCTTCTCGACCGTGTGCTTCAACTCGATCAACCGGTGCCGCCTGTTGGCGTAGAGGTTGTCGAGCTGCTGCACTTCCCCGGAGGTCAGGTTCAGCTCCCGGGCGATCCCGGCGTCTTTCCACCATTTACCGCGCGGAAACTCCGCCGCGGAAACGGTGCCGCTCCAAAACGCCGCGACGAGCGCCCACGCCACCATTCCCCCTCCGATTAACCTTTTGACCATGAGCCGTCGTCCTTTTCCTTCAGGCATCAGGAAATCGAATTGTCTTCGAGGGGCGGAATGAGAAAATCGATGAACCCCTCCTCTTCATCCGGATCCTGCTCGATGCTTTCGGTGATGGCCAAATAGGATGTCGGCAGCGCATTCCGGGCGAGCAGGTGCACCTCCGCCATTTCCGGGTCCTCGAGATCGTCCACGGCAGCCTGGGGCGGCGGGGCTACCCCCATGGATGGCGTCCGGTCCGGCCGAATACCGATCAGAGCCAGGAGCAGAATGCCAAAGGTGGCGGCGATTCCCAGACCCGCTTTCCAGGCCTGAAAACGGCCCGATCGCCGGCTTTTTCCGGGCAGGCCTTCGGGAAGCCGAAGGGTGCGGTCCGGAGCCGGCGCGAATCGTTCGGCGCCCTGTTTCAATCGGCGGAGATCATCGTCGAGCGCATCGACACGCCCACGGCAATGGTTGCAGTTCTCCAGATGATCGTGCTCGGACGTCGGCGGCAGGCGGTCCCGTTCGGAAAGAAATTCAAAGATCCGGCGATCCGTCAGATGCATATCGGCTGCGGACTTCATGGCAAGTTCTCCCCCAGAAACTCTCTCAGGGAAGACGCTTCCTTGAACTTCGCAAGCGCCCGATAGAGATGGGTCTTGATCGTGCTCTCGCTTTTGCCGAGAACCTGCGAGATTTCCTTTATACCGAGATCGTCGAAAAATCTCAACATAAAGACCTCCTTCTCCATCCGTGGAAGCTGTCCCAGAAGGGCTTGGATCTGCTCCCAGAACTGCGCCTGAACCACCCGGTCGACCGCCTCGGCCGCCTCATGCGGCCTTTCGGCGTTCTCGATGTCTTCCCTGTCGTTTTCCATCAACGGACTGAAGAGAGATCGGAACTTTTTCTTCCGGTGATGATCGGTAACGCGATTCATGGCGATCCGGTACAGCCAGCCTTCGAAACGCTCCGGTTCCTTGAGCCGGTGAATGCTCCGGAAAGCCTGCAGAAATATGTCCTGCGTAATATCTTCGGCATCCGGACGGGACCGAGTACGGTAAAAGACCATTTTGAAGATCCGTTCATGGTAACGGTCGGCCAGCCGGGTGAAGGCGTAACGATTTCCGTTCTTGGCGGCAGCCGCCAGTTCGGTGTTTTCCGTCGCCGTATCCGGCGTTGGCGATGCGGGTGTCGGATGATGCGTTTCAGGCATGGCCCTATCTTAGGCAATTCACCGTAGGCTGTCCATACACCCTGCATCGGCTGTCAGTCGTGGTACCGGAAGCGATAAAAGTCACTCATTCCGGGCTGTCTGGGGTTCGGCCATCGGTACGGGGAGTCGAACCGTTCCCGACGCCCGTGGCGATCGAATCGGTGGTCCCGATGCGGATTCCCCTTACGGAATCGATCGTCATGCCTCCGATCGAACCGCGTTCGCTCATTGTGCTGGTAACGGAAGATATTCCGGTCCGCCCGATCCAGCCGGTGTTCGAGACTCCGCCGTTCGGTCCTGCTCAATCGTCCGTCGTTGAGAAAGGCCGACTTGAGCCGTTCGACCCGCTCCTGCTCCCATTTCAGGGAATTGGCTTCGCTGCGGGTCAGGCGGCCGGTTTCGACGCCCTTTTCGATCCGGCGTTGCTGGCGGGCCATCCGATCGTTGGGCCCGGCAAACGCCCAGGTTGCCGTCGCCAGGATCAGCGTCGGAATCATCGCCGTCAGCATGGTCGATTTTCTCATTTTTCGTCCTCCTATTGCACCCATTTGCCAGGTAAGACGAGCGAAGTCCCTGAGACGTCGACATGAAGCGCAAAGTATCGATCCACAGGCCGATGGAGGTCCTTTTCGCATGCGCGGCCGGAGTCAGCCGCCGGCGTCGGCTTTTGCCTTCAGGTACGCGATAAACCGATCGGGTATGGGCGTGAGCAGGCGGCAGTGCACGGAGTAGTCGCCGAAATGTCGATCCTTCACCGCCACCACATGGGCTGTCCCTTTCACCTGGACCTTTCCTTTTTCGGTCGGGAGCCCGAATACGACCCGCTGATTCCGGTGCAGAAGCACTTCAGCGGCCTTGGCGGTGGCCTTGATGAAATAGGCCAGGCCGCCGGAGGACAGGTTGTCCAGCTCTCCCCTGAAGGGCTTGGCGATCGGCTCCCCCTGGTCGTCGAGCACCTGGACCTGCACCGGTCCCGACATTGCGGCTCGAGGGGAGGCGCGTCGGTCGAGCCGGTTCCGCGACAGAATTTCGGCGACCCGGTGAGTCTTTTCGCAGAAGTCGGTCAGCCGCGAGTGAAGCGTCGGCCGGTCGATCTTCCATTTTCGGATCTTGTCCGCGGGCAGGACCCGGAGCGTGGAGGGGGTCTGGGCCGCCAGGGAGGCGGTGAAAACCGTTCTCGCCAACAGGCTTTCCTGGCAGGAGATCATACCGGGTTCGATGGTCTGAATCAGGCGGATATCCTCTCCCTGGCGGAAACAAAGCTTGAGCTGGCCGTTGTCCAGCAGCACCACCCGATCCGCCGGGTCGCCCTGGCGGACGACCATGGCCCCGGCCTCACAATGGCGCTCCTCCATGGAGAAGAACAATGCGTTGGTGTCCTCCGGGGAGAGCGAATCATAGAGGTGGCTCCAGGTTTTCAGATGCCCTTCGTCGAGCGCCGCCTCCCGCTCGGCCTCGATGATCTCGGCCGATCGGATGATTTCATCGAGGGCCATGTCGTCCACCGCCATCAGGCGCTCTCGAACGGCCTCGGCCTGTTCGAAACGTTTGGCCCTGGCATGCTCGACGACGATCTCGAAGAGCAGCTTCACCGCATCCTGCTTCCGCCCCGCCCTTATCCATTCCTCGACTCTTCGTTCCTCGGCTTCCAGGTGCTGCATCGATCATTCCCTCCCCGGGCCCTTCGCTGGGGCCGTTTCGGTACGTTAGCCGCCTGAACAGCGCATCGGCTCGAAGTGCGGCGCTTCAGCTCCTCGTAAAAATACTCACAACACCTTGTGGCTGCTGTGCTTTTCCCCTCGGGCCGCGCCTTGCCTTTCGACCCGGCGCTGGTCGATCCGCAGGCTGCTGGAATGCCCTTTGCCAAGTCGCCGTCCCTTTATAGGATTCCATTGCCGACGTTGCAACCCGGCCCCTCCCGGTCGGCGGCACGGGCCGGGAGATGCAAATGGGCTTGCGGACCGGTTGGCGTCCGCCGGCCGGACCTCCTCATCGGCATTGGGGAACCTGGAGCGGGCAGGCCGTCGCATTGACTCTTGCAAATGGCCCCTGGAGCGGTTATGAACCGTTTTTAATAAACACTCAGGAAGAGGCGATGCATGATCACACCGGGGGCGCGAAAAAAACCGGGCCGGAGGATCGACGTGGACGCGGTGGCTGCCCGCATTGCGGAAGCCCAGCGGCCTGATGGCGAAATCCCCTGGTGTGACGGCCTGAAGACCGATCCGTGGGACCACGTCGAGGCCGCAATGGGGCTTGCCGTCGGCGGACGCCTGGTGGAGGCCCGGCGAGCCTTCGAATGGCTGAAGAATCGGCAGAATGCGGACGGGAGCTGGTACGCCGCCTACCGGAACGGTATCCCGGAGGATCGGACGCTGGACGCCAACATGACCTCCTACGTTGCCGTCGGACTCTACCATTATCACCTGGCCACCGGGGACCGGGTCTTGCTGGAGGAAATGTGGGATGTCATGAGAAGGGCCATCGACTTCGCCGTCGGCCTTCAGACGCCCGAGGGGCCTGTCAACTGGGCGGTGAGCCCGGAGGGACGGGTGGATCCGATGTCGCTTCTGACGGGATCCAGCTCCATTTTCATGAGCCTCAAGTGCGCCCTGGCCGTGGCCTCCATTCTCGGCCGGCCGGCAACGGGATGGAAGGCCTCTGCGCTGCGGTTGGCCGCCGCCATCCGCCACAAGCGCCACCTCTTCAACATGACCAAGTCGCGTTTCTCGATGGACTGGTTCTATCCGGTGTTATCCGGTGCGCTCACGGGCACCGATGCCAGAAAGCGCCTGGAAAAGTACTGGCGGAAGTTCGTCATCGAGGGGCAGGGGGTCCGGTGCGTATTCGATGAACCTTGGGTCACGGTGGCCGAAACCTGTGAGCTCGTGCTGGCGCTGGCAGCGATGGGCAGCGAGGACGCAGCGCACTTGGTTTTCGGTTGGATCTCCGACAAGCGGTACGACGACGGGTCCTTCTGGTGCGGCTACACCTTCCCGGAAATGGTGATCTGGCCCGAAGACCGGCTGGCCTGGACCAATGCGGCCGTGCTCATGGCCGCCGACCGCCTTTACCGGCTGACGCCGGCCGGACGCCTCTTCAATCACGGGTTCTGGGCGCAGTCCGGGCTGATCTGAAGGTTTGGCCTTCATTCACAGGCCGGGCCATGGCCCTCCGCTATCGAAAAGGAGAAGCCGGTGCGCAGGGATCATCGTCCTTATGCCGTCAAGCGGGCCTGCCTGAAATTCGAGAAATTCTTCGTCAACCACTTCCTGCGACCCCAGTTCGAGCATCTCGGCAACGGATTCCGGTTCATGCGGCCGTGGTACGTGGAACTGTTCGGTGAGCCCATCGCCGTGGGAGATTTCGCCACGGTCATCGCCACGCCCGATGCCCGGGTCCGTTTTTCCGTCTGGCCGGAAGGTCCCGGAAGGGGAAGCATCCGGATCGGAGACTTCTGCCTGGTCTGCCCGGGGGTCCGCGTGAGCTCCGCTGTGGAGATTCGAATCGGATCGAGCTGCATGCTGGCCAGCGGCGTCTACATCACCGACGCGGACTGGCATGGGCTCTACGATCGGGTGAGCCTGGGACGGACGGCGCCGGTGGTAATCGCCGACAATGTCTGGCTCGGCGATGGTGTCATGGTCTGCAAGGGTGTCACGATCGGAGAGAACAGCGTCGTGGGGGCAGGGTCCGTCGTGGTTCGGGACATTCCCCCGAACACGGTGGCGGCCGGCAATCCGGCCAGCCGGATCAAGAGCCTGGACCCGTCGGAGCCGATGAAGACCCGGCAGGACTGGTATGCCGATCCGGGGAAGCTGTCCCGGGATTTCCGGATCTGGGACCGGGAATTGCTGAAGGACAACACCTGGTCCCACTGGCTGCGCTGTCTCGTGAAGCCGCGTCGGGACGACTGACAGACTCGGCATCATTGGCGCCTCGGGTCGACATGCGGAGCTCCAGTCCTGGCGACATGGCCCACGACTCCCGGGGTTGCCGCGCCTTTCGCATCGGGCCGCGCCTTCGGGCTTCGTCGACAAGCCCCACCGAGACATGCGCCTTTCTCCCGAGGCCGGCTTGTTGACAGGCTGACTGAGGATTCGGCCCGCCTGGTGCTGGCTGGTATCCTGTCGTCTACCCGTTGCCGACAGGTTACGGGCTTTCCGCTGCGGGTTTGCCGAAGATGCCGAAGACGACCGCTCCGGTCAGCGCGGCGGCTGCACTCATCCGGAAAAGCCAGAATGGGTTCCAGCCCTCGTATAGGGCGCCGTTGATCAGAAACCCCAGCATGAGGCCGAAGCCATAGCTCAGCGCATTGTTGACGGCCTGGGCCAGGGTTTTGGTCGAGCCGGGCGACAGGCGGTCCATGTAGAGGATGCTGGCCATGTGGAAGGCGGCGTAGGATGCGGCATGCAGCATCTGGGAGGCCAGGATCAGGAGGGGGTTCGCGGTCAGCCCCAGGATCGCCCACCGAAGCGCGGCGAAAAGGAAGGATGCCGTGATGACCGATTCCAGCGAGAACCGGTCGAACAGGCGCTGCGAGCTGACCATCACCAGGATTTCGGCGGTCACGGCCACGGCCCAGGACATCCCGATGAACCACCGCTCCAGCCCCAGTTCCTCGAGGTGGATCGAAAAGAATCCATAGTAGGTGCCGTGGCTGAAGAGCATGAGGACCCCGGCAGTGAGGAATATCAGGGATCGGCGCGTGAAAAGGTCTCTCGCGCCTGCCGCCGACATTTTTCCGGTGCCGGTTGCGCCGTGGGGGACCTTGAACGCCAACAGCATATGGACGGCGGATCCCCCCAGAATGAGCGGGATCACGATTTCCACGGAAAAGCGGTCCAGCAGCCGGCCCAGAATCAAAACCACCAGGATGAACGCCATGGACCCCCAGGCGCGGAATGTCCCGTACCGGCGTTTCCGGCTGCCCAGGGTATCCATGGTAAAAGCTTCCAGAAAGGAAATGATCGGCGCGTAGAACACGCCGTAGAGGGCGGAAATGACCAGCATCAGGGTGAAGTCGCGGGTGAACAGAAACAGGGACCACGTCAGGACGCTGGCGATGTTGCACAGAATGTAGATCGAACGGCGGCGGTGGAAGCGGTCCGCCATCGCTCCCCAGACAAGGGGGAAGACCACCAGCATGATGGAACGGACGCCGGACAGAAGGCCGATCTGGGCTCCGCTGAACTCCAGATGGTAGCAGTAGAGGTTGAAGAAGGGCAGGTAGATCCCGAGGACGCCGAAGTAGGCGAAGTATTGGGCGCCAAGGGCCCACGCGCTCGGCATATCAGTCGACCCGGATCCGGATCATGGGGTCCAGACCGGGGAGAGGGATGGTGATGATGAGAACGCCCCGGGTCATGCGGGCATGGATGGACACCGGATCGACGGTGGCTTCCATGCGAAAGGTCTTTAAGAATACGCCATGACTACCCTCCTTGCGTACGGGCCTGTGCTCCGCGACGTTGGGGGAGGCCGAGCGTTTCCCGGTCACGGTTATGATCCTCCCGTCGGCTTCGATGGCGATGTCTTCCCGTGAAGCGCCCGGCAGGTCCATGACGATCTCCACCCGGTCGCGATAGGCGACGATGTCGGTCGGCGGATCGAAGATCGGCGTCCGGCCGGCCATCGGCGTTCGGTGTTTTGGTGCCGGGCCCATCGTGGCTCCTTTCGACTGGCTGGGAGGTCTCCCGGAGTGCGGGATCGCTGACCATTGAATGCGGACTCGGGCAGCGGGCGGCGGGCTCCAGCCCCCGATGCCATTCTTTACAACGCATCGGATCGATGCTACGTTATCCGCGAAATTTATCAAGGGGTTATTTTGTCGTCAACCGCATTCGCAGGAGCCGACCATGGATTACATCAAAATACGACTGGGCGATGACTTTGGCAATCTCGGGTCCAGATTCGAAAAGACGCTGGACAGCCTGTTCCGGTCCGTAAATCCGATGTTTGCCGATTGCGAGCATGTCTGGAAACCCCAGATGGATATCTATGAAAGCCCCGAAGAGATCGCCATTCTGGCGGAGATCGCCGGCGTCCCAAAGGACGAACTGGACGTCGAGATCAACAGCAAGGCCGTGAAGATCTCCGGCCGCCGGAACCAGAAGTTCAGGCTCGAAAATGCCAGCTATCGCCTGGCGGAAATTCAGTACGGTCCCTTCGAGCGAATACTATTCCTGCCGTCACCCGTGGACCCGGAAGTGGTTTCGGCCAGTTATGCCAACGGTTTCCTGCAGATTCGCCTGGCAAAGATCCCGGTGGACCAGCCCCGGAAAATTCCCATCGCCGACGGATGACGGCGTGAGGCTGCGACATTGAACAATCCGCAGGCGGGCGGTTCCAGACGACCCGCCGCCACGCATTGTAGCTGATTACGTGGAGGTGAGAATGACAGAGCAACAGCCGGCTGTGGAAGTGAACTCCGAGAACCTGCCCGAGATCCTTCCGATCATGCCGCTCCATGAAACCGCCCTTTTCCCCAAAATGGTGCTGCCCCTGGTGGTCATGCAGGGAGAATCGGTCAAGCTGGTGGACGAGGCGATGTCCAAGAACCGGCTTGTCGGACTGGTGGTGTCCCTGAAGCCACAAGCCGATTCCGAGGGAGAGTCGTCGCCTGCCGAGGCCGGAGCGAAGGCCTCCGGGGAACCGGCACCTGACCCGGACAAGGAACTGGCGAAGGTCGGCACCGTCGCCCTGATCCTCAAAATGGCCAAGACCCAGGACAATCAGGCCCAACTCCTGGTTCAGGGTCTCACCCGATTCCGGGTCAAGTCCTTCGAACAGGTCAAACCCTATCTGACCGCGAAGGTCGAGTACCTGAAGGAACGGGATGTCCGGGACAAGGAGACCGAGGCGCTCGTCTCCAATCTGCTCAACCTGTTCAGCCGGGTGGTGGAGCTCTCCCCGGCGCTGCCCGACGAGATGGTCCAGATGGCCAAGTCCATTACCGAGCCGGGGACCCTGGCCAACATGGTGACGTCCACCATCAACGTGAACTGGCAGGACAAACAGCAGATTCTCGAAATCGACGACGTCAAGAAGCGGCTTCATGCGGTGTCCCGGCTGGTCAATCGCCAACTCGAAATCCTCGAGCTCGGCAACCGGATCCAGTCCCAGGTCAAGGGCGACATGGAGAAGAGCCAGAAGGAGTACTACCTGCGGCAGCAGCTCAAGGCGATTCGGGAGGAGCTGGGGGAAACCGACGAACCCCGGGTGGAGGTCGAGGAATACCGGAAGAAGGTCGAAGCCAAGGGGCTGCCCGAGGAGGCGCGGAAGGAGGCCGAGCGGGAGCTGGACCGGTTGGCCCGCATGCATCCGTCGTCAGCCGAGTACTCGGTGGCCACCACCTACCTCGACTGGCTGACCTCGCTTCCCTGGAACGAAAGCACGGAAGACAACCTCGACATCAGGGAGGCCCGGAAGATACTCGACGAAGACCATTTCGGCCTCGAAAAGCCCAAGAAGCGAATCATCGAGCACCTGTCGGTCCGCAAGCTCAAGCCGGAGTCGAAGGGACCGATCTTGTGCTTCGTCGGGCCTCCGGGAACGGGAAAGACGTCCCTGGGGCGATCCGTGGCCCGGTCCATGGGGCGCAGGTTTCAGCGCATCTCCCTGGGCGGCGTGCGGGACGAGGCGGAGATTCGCGGCCACCGCCGAACCTATGTCGGCGCCATGCCCGGGCGCATCATCCAGGCCATTCGCCGGTGCGAATCCAACAATCCGGTTTTCATGCTGGACGAAATCGACAAGCTGGGCAGCGATTTTAGGGGCGATCCATCGTCGGCGCTGCTGGAAGTGCTGGATCCCGAACAGAATTTTTCCTATACCGACCACTACCTGGACGTCCCCTTCGATTTGTCGAAGGTGATGTTCATTACCACGGCCAACGTGCTGGACACCATTCCCCCGCCGCTGCGGGATCGAATGGAAGTGCTCCAGCTCCTGGGATACACCGAAGACGAGAAGGTGAAGATCGCGGCGCGCTACCTGATTCCCCGGCAGCGGGACGCCCACGGCCTCAAGGCCAACCAGATCAGGATCACCGCGGGCGCGGTCCGGAAGATCATCACCGGCTATACCCGGGAGGCCGGGCTCCGCAACCTGGAACGGGAAATTGCGAGTATTTGCAGGGGCGTGGCGAGCAAAATCGCCATGGAGGAAGTCGAATCGGTTTCCATCACGATGGACGACATCCCGGAGTATCTCGGCCCCATCCGTTTCACCTCGGAGATGAAAGCCCGCGTCACGACGCCGGGAGTGGCCATGGGTCTCGCCTGGACGCCGACGGGGGGGGAATTGCTTTTTATCGAAGCCACGGCAATGAAGGGCAAGAAGGGGCTCACCCTGACCGGCCAGCTGGGCGAAGTGATGAAGGAGTCCGCCACTGCGGCGCTCAGCTACATCCGCTCCAACGCCAAGGTGCTCAAGGTCGACGAGAATTTTTTCGACGACCACGACATCCACATCCATGTCCCCGCAGGCGCCATTCCCAAGGACGGGCCCTCCGCGGGGGTCACCATGCTGACGGCGCTGGTTTCCCTGCTGACACAGAAACCGATCAAGAAGGATCTCGCCATGACGGGGGAGATCACCCTGAGAGGGCAGGTGCTTCCGGTGGGCGGCATCAAGGAGAAGATCCTCGGGGCTCATCGCGCCGGGATCAAGATTGTCATCCTCCCGGCCTGGAACGAGAAGGACATGGTGGATGTGCCGCAGAACGTCCGCGACACCATGGAATTTCATTTCGTTGGGAAAATGAGGGATGTCCTCAAGATTGCGCTGGATATCTGACCGGTTCGGCGGGTTTCCGGCATGCCGGAGGCCCGCCTTTTCCGGACCGCCTGTGATCGCCCGCTCCATCCAACAACAAGGATCCCATGATTTCTCGAATTGATCGTCCCTGTGCGAGGCTGAAGCGCCTGGCTGCTGCCGCCTCCGTCGTTTTGGTCCTGGCGGCTGGCTGCGCCCCGGCGGTTCAGCGTGAAACCGGCGTCCCGCCCGCTCCGGAAGCAGTCCCGACCGCCACCCAACCCAAGCCCTACCGCGTGGACGGGCAATGGTACCAGCCGATCCCGGACGCCTCGGGCTTTCAACAGCGGGGTACGGCTTCCTGGTACGGGGAGCCGTTCCACGGCCGCCGCACCTCCAGCGGTGAAATCTACGACATGTATGGCCTGACCGCCGCCCACAAGACGCTTCCCATGGGCACCATGGTCCGGGTGCGGAATCTCCAGAACGGGCAAAACCTCGACGTCAGAATCAACGACAGGGGGCCGTTCGTCCATGGCCGCGTCATCGATCTTTCCTACGGCGCCGCCCGGAAGCTCGGCGTGGTGGGTCCGGGGACCGCCCCGGTGGAAATTGCCGCCATTGCGGCGCCCGCCCAGGCGGTCGCGGCGGCGGGCGGACAGGCGAGATTCGCGCCGGTAGACCTTTATACGGGCAATTTCACCTTTCAGGTCGGCGCCTTCCGCGAGCAGGCGAATGCACTTCGGTTGCAGCGAAAACTTTCCTCCCGATACCCCAACGTCCATATTGCCTCCTTCGACCGGGGAGACGGACTCTACCACCGCGTTCGGGTCGGCCTTGCCAGGAGTCTGACAGAAGCGGAGCGGTTCGAATCCCAGCTCATCGGGCAGGGTTTCGACGTCTTCATCGTGGCGGAGTAGGGATGTCCCCGGACGGCTCCAAACGGATCGTCTTTCTGGACCGGGATGGGGTGATCAACCGGGATTCCGATTTGTATGTCAAATCGATCGTCGAAATGGACTTTCTGCCGGGAAGCCTGGAGGCCATCCGCCGGCTGACCGAAGCGGGGCGATCCGTCGTCGTGATCACGAATCAGTCCGCGGTGGGTCGTGGCTGGATCACCGAGGCGGATCTCCAGGAAATGCATCGGTATATGCGAACGTCCATCGAGAAGAAGGGAGGCAGGTTGCTCGACGTCTTTTACTGCCCCCACCACCCGGACGACGGATGTCGATGCCGAAAGCCGAAACCGGGCATGATCGAGGCGGCATGCCGGCGATACGGGGTCCGACCGTCCTCCACGGCCATGGTGGGGGACAACGTGCGGGATATCCTCTGCGCACGCAATGCCGGCTGCGGATTGGCCGTCCTGGTCCGCTCGGGAATTTCCGATTCCGAGGCGGAGGCAGCCCGCCAGGGCGTCCGCCCCGATCATACGACCGACGATCTGTCGGATGCCGTCGATTGGCTTCTCGCCCATGACATCCACTGAAATGCCGAACGATTCCAACCGGACCGCCTCCCGCGGTGCGCCGTCGGATGGGGACGCAACGATTTGCGGCACCCTGGAGCGGATCGCCTTCCGCAATGCCGATAATTTTTTCACCATCGCGAGGATTCGGCCGGATACCGGCGGCCCTTCGGTCCCCGTCCTGGCCCATATGCCCCAGCCAAGAGTGGGTGAATCCCTTCGGGTGACGGGCCGGTGGGAGCGCCACCCCCGGTTCGGCCTTCAGCTTCGGGCGGAAACCTGTGAAACACTGCTTCCGGAATCGGTCGACGGCATTCGAGGCTATCTGGCGTCCGGTGTGGTTTCGCGACTCGGTCGCCGGGTGGTGGAGCGGTTGATCCGGCACTTCGGGCCTGAAACCCTGGCCGTTATCGAAAGCACCCCCGAGCGGCTCCAGGAAGTCAAGGGCATCGGCCCCAAGCTGGCCGCCCGGATCACCGAGGCATGGCGCGTGCATCATTCCGGCCGTCTGCTCATGGGGTTTCTGAGCGATAACGGCATTCCAGCCGCCTATGCGGCCAAATTGATGCAGGCTTACGGAGAAGAAGCGGTTTCCATCCTGACCGAAAACCCCTTCCGGGTCGCCGAGGACATACCGGGTATCGGCTTTCTCGTCGCGGACCGACTCGCCCGGCATCAAGGCCTCGACAAGGATGATCCCAGGCGGATTCGCGTCTGCCTGGCCTATTTGATGGAGCAGGCCGTTTCCGAAGGCCACACCTGCATGCCCGAGTCCCGCCTGATGGAACGCCTCAGGGACGACTTCGATGTGTCCGAAATCCCGGCCGGCAGCGCCCTGGCCGAAATGACAGGCGATCGCGTCCTGATTTCGGAACCTGGTTGGGATGGTGACGAACGGGAAATATTTCCGGCCCGACTCCATGAGGCCGAGGAGAATATCGCAAACCGCCTGAGGGCGATGATGGAAATTCCTTCCGATCTGCCCGACCTTCCGCCCTCGGGGATCAAGGACACCGTGATGCGGCAGTTGGGGATCCATCTGTCCGACGAGCAGCTGAGGGCGGCTGCCGGTGCGGCCGCCAGCCGCGTGGCGGTGGTGAGCGGTGGGCCGGGAACCGGCAAGACCACCGTTATCCGCTCCATTTCCGCGGCTTTTCGCCATCGTGGCTGCCGGGTCTGCCTTGCCGCCCCCACCGGACGAGCCGCCAGGCGACTGTCCGAAATGACCCGCGAGGAGGCGTCGACCCTTCACAAGCTGCTGGGATTCAACCCGTCGGAAGGACGCTTCGCCAGGGGGAGGGACGATCCGCTGGACGCCGACGTGGTGATCGTCGACGAGGCCAGCATGGTGGATGTTCCGCTCTTCCACGCATTGATTTCGGCCATTCGTCTTGGAGCCGCCCTGGTGCTGGTGGGGGACGCTTTCCAGCTGCCGTCGGTGGGACCGGGGGCGGTGTTGTCGGACTTGATTCAGTCCGGGCGCGTTCCGGTATTCTGGCTCGAGGAGATCTTCCGTCAGGCCGGGGAAAGCCCCATCGTCCTCAATGCCCACCGAATCCGGGAGGGGCGCCCTCTCGAGTTCGAAGCCATGGAAGCCCTCGACGGCAGCGGGCAGTTCGTCATGGTCGAAGCAGGACGTCCGGCCGATGTCGTGAAGGTCATCGTGGACCTCTGCGGCCGGATTGTTCCCGCGGGCTGGCGACTGGATCCGGTCCGGGACCTCCAGGTGCTGACGCCCATGCACCGGGGCGAAGCCGGCACGCTCCATCTCAACCCGATCCTTCAGCGCGTGCTGAACCCTGGGACCGGACCCGGGGCGGCCTGGCACGGATTTCGTGTCGGAGACAAGGTCATGCACCTGCGCAACAACTACATGAAGGAAGTCTTCAACGGCGACATCGGGAAGATCGTTTCGGTGGATCCCGGGAGGGAATGCCTGGCGGTCGAGTACGACCGCCGCGAAGTCCTCTATGACCTGGGGGAGCTGGATGAACTCACCCTCGCCTATGCGATATCGATCCACAAATCCCAGGGATCCGAATACCCGGCGGTGGTGATCCCCATGACGACCCAGCACTACCCGCTTCTCCAGCGGAACCTGCTCTATACTGCGATCACCCGGGCGCGTCGGTTGGTGGTGGTCGTCGGAACGAAAAGAGCCGTCGAGATCGCGCTGGGAAACGACAGCCCCCAGCACCGCCGGACCGGACTGGTCCGAAGGCTGAGCGGACGGGGTATTCCCGGGGTGGATTGATAGGCCCCGATCGGTGTCATTGGCGGATGAAGGCGGGCGAATCCAACGGCCTGGAGAGACGGAGCGGTCTGTTCCTATGCGGTTGCGCTCTCATCCACCCCCTTCCTTGTCCAAAGGCAACGGAACCTTGATGAACTGTACTCCCTCCTGGCGCAGGGTTTTTTCTTCCTCCTCCGAGCTCACTCCGCGGATGTTGCGCGGTTCGGACGCACCGTAGTGAATCTTGAGGGCTTCCTTGGCGAAGTCAGCACCCACGTTTTCGAAGTGATTTTCGACGAAATCCGCGATCCGTTTTCCGAGAGCGTCGAGCGAGGCCTGGGAGGTCGGCGCTCCGGCGGCCGGAGGCCTGGATTTGATCCCGAATGTGGACGGGAGGCGGTTGATGCTGCTATCGTTGCAGATCGGGCATGCCACAAGTCCCTCTTGGCGCTGGCGTCGAAAAGCTTCCGCATTTTCGAACCAGCCCTCGAAGGTATGCCCGTTCTCGCAACAAAGATCATAGGCGATCATGGCGACTCCGTGAATGGACGTGAGAACCTTCTAATTATTTGTCAATATTAGCATATCCTATCTTAAAATCAAAGTTGGGATTGACAATTCCGCCGGTTTCCAATCATTATGGACGCGGTTTGTCACTGACAAGACGATGCAGCCGGTGAAGGCTGCCAAAATCAAGCGGCGTCAACCGATGACGCCCGCCAGGGACTGCCTGCCGGATTGACGGCGTCGATGCGCAGGGGTTTTCGTGCGTCGTGCTCTTGCCATTTCCGGCAAGTAGAGGAGCACCAAGGAGAGATCAGGAATGATGCAGTTTTTCAGATGGGGTGGACCGTGGTTTGGGATCGTGGTTGGAATTCTCCTGTGCGTTCCAGCCGCGAGCCTATGGACGCCGGTTTATGCGGCGGACCTATACGTGACGGATGAAGTCAAGCTGACGGTCCGTTCCGGGCCGGGTCTGGATCGCAAAATTCTGAAGATCATCGAATCCGGCGACAGGGTCGAGATGATGGACGAAGGGGAGGAGTGGTCGCTCGTCAGATTGCCGGAAGGCGCCCAGGGCTGGGTGCTGACCCGCTACTTGACCGATGTGAAGCCTCACCGGTTGATCCTGGAAGAACTTCAGAACCAGCACAGCTCCCTGGCAGCGGAGGCCGGGGGGCGCATGGAGGAGAACCAGCGCCTCAAGTCCGAGAATCAGACCCTGAGCCAGCAGGTGCAGTCCCTGGAAACCGAACTGACGCGAATCCGATCCGAACACGAAAAACTTCTCAAGAGTTCGGACGCCAACCGGGAGGAAATCCGGAAAATCGTCATCCTCCTCCTGAGCGGCGCCGGGATTCTGTTTTTCGGGATTCTGCTCGGTTTCTTCAGCAAGAAATCCCGCCGCAAATCTTCGCTGCTCTAGCGACGGCTGTTGATTCATCAAGCCAAAAGGTCAAACCGGCGATGGACGTCAAAACCGATGTCTTGATCATTGGGAGCGGCATTGCGGGGCTTTACTTTGCCCTCAAGGTCGCCCCCCACGCTTCGGTGGCCATGGTGACGAAGAAGGCGGCCATGGACAGCAACACCAACCTGGCCCAGGGGGGGATCGCCTCCGTCTTCGATCGACTCGACAGTTTTGATCTGCACATTCAGGACACCCTTGCGTCCGGCGACGGCCTCTGCAACCGGGAAGTCGTCGAAATGGTCGTGCGTGACGGTCCCGATCGGATCCGTGAACTGGTGAACCTGGGAGTGCATTTCAACGCCGGGGAATCTTCCGGTGCATCGACGGAGGGCAGCTCCTTTCACCTCGGAAGGGAGGGAGGCCATTCCCGCAACCGGATCGTGCATACCCACGACATGACCGGACGCGAGGTGGAGGCCGTTCTGCTCGACCGGGTCCGCCGGCACGAAGGGGTGCAGCTTTTTGAAAACCATATCGCGATCGACCTCATCACGTATTCGACCCGTATGAAGCGGGGGGTCATCACGACCACCCACGAAGCCTATTGCTGTGGAGCCTATGTGCTCGACCGGGAAACGAACCGGGTCGATACCTTTTCCGCCCGGGTCGTACTGTTGGCTACCGGCGGCGCGGGGAAGGTCTACCTTTACACCAGCAACCCGGACATCGCGACCGGAGACGGCATCGCAATGGCCTACAGAGCCGGCGCCACGATCGCGAACATGGAGTTCGTCCAGTTCCATCCGACTTGCCTCTACCACCCCGAAGCAAAGAACTTTCTGATCTCGGAGGCGGTCCGGGGCGAAGGCGCATTTCTGCGCAACCGCGCCGGAGAGCGGTTCATGGAACGCTACGACCCCCGAAAGGAGCTGGCCTGCCGGGATGTCGTCGCGCGGGCTATCGACACGGAACTCAAGCGCAGCGGGGACGATTCGGTCTATCTGGATATCAGCCACAAGGATCCCGATCTGATCCGCGGGCGGTTTCCCAACCTGTGCGCCCGCTGCATGGATTTCGGCATCGACATGACGCGGGACCCCATTCCGGTCGTGCCGGCGGCCCATTACATGTGCGGCGGCGTCGCCACGGACATGGACGGTCGGACGGACATCCACCGGCTCTATGCGGTGGGCGAAACCGCCTGCACAGGCCTGCACGGAGCCAATCGACTGGCCAGCAACAGCCTCCTCGAGGCCCTGGTGTATGCCAACCGCGCCGCACGGCAGACCATTGAGGAACTCAAGGCCGAAGTTCCGCGGGAAATCCCGGTGCCGCCTTCATGGGACGAAGCGGGCACGACCGACAGTGACGAACACATCATGGTCACGCAGAATTGGGACGAGGTCCGCCGGTTCATGTGGAATTTCGTCGGCATCGTCCGGTCGGACAAGCGGCTCGAAAGAGCCCAGCGCCGCATCGAGATGATCCAAGGAGAGATCCAGGAATACTACTGGAACTTCAAGGTCACGGCCGACCTGGTCGAGCTGCGGAACATCGCAGTGGTTGCCGAGCTCATCATCCGGAGTGCATCCCACCGCAAGGAAAGCCGGGGGCTTCACTACAATCTTCAATACCCGATGCGCAACGATGAACGCTGGCTCAAGGACACCGTGCTGCGCCGGCCGATCCTCGGATGAATGCGTACCCCGATCGGCGCCCCGGCACGGTGAACCTGTCGCCCTTTTCCTTCTAGAGAAGAGGACGAACGGTTTCTTTGGCAGTAAAGGATGGCTGAATGCTTTCAATCCTGACGATGTATGCCGCGGTCGGCTGTGTTGCCGGTGTTCTGGCCGGTCTTCTGGGCATCGGCGGCGGACTCGTGATCGTGCCGATGCTGGTGTTCTGCCTGACGCGCCAGGGAATATCGAACCAGATGATCATGCACCTGGCACTGGGGACCTCCATGGCCAGCATCATGTTCACGGCGGTCTCGAGCTTCATGTCTCATCACCGCAGGGGCGCGGTCAGATGGGAGGTCGTGCGGCGCGTCGTGGCCGGTATTCTCGTGGGCACGTTTTTCGGCACCTTTATCGCGGCCCTGCTCTCCACGAGCTTTCTCAAGGGATTCTTCGTCGTCTTCCTCTACTACGTGGCCGTACAGATGCTCACGGGGCGAAAGCCGAAGCCCACCCGCCAGCTTCCCGGTTCCGCCGGGATGTTCGGAGTGGGCAACGTGATCGGGGTCGTGTCCAGCCTGGTGGGCATCGGGGGCGGTACCCTTTCGGTTCCCTTCATGGTGTGGTGCAATATTCCACTGCACCAGGCGATCGGCACCTCGGCCGCCATCGGTTTCCCGATCGCGGTGGCCGGCACCATTGGCTACATCGCCAACGGCCTTGCGGCGGAAAACCTTCCCAGCCTCTCGGTGGGCTATGTCTACCTGCCGGCCCTTGCCGGGATCATCGGGGCGAGTGTTCTGACCGCCCCGATAGGGGTACGATTGGCCCACAGCCTCCCCGTGGACCGGCTCAAGCGGGTGTTCGCTTTACTGTTGATAGTGGTGGCTACGCGAATGCTGTGGAGCCTCTTCTGATTGGGCCGTGGGCCGTGAGCCGTGAACCGTGGGTCGTGAACCGTGAGGTGTGGCTCGTGGATCGTGAATCGGTCTGCCTTGCAGGGTTTTTATTTTGTTATGGCGGACTCGTTCTCTGCTCGTCGTGATGGACGGCCCCTCGATCCTGGACTCCTGGAAATATAGGCCCCCTTCTTTCCCCCTCACAATTCCTCCGGCACGAAGGCGGTGACGTCGTCCACGGTGCGGGTGTCGGCGAAGAGCATCACCAGCCGGTCGATGCCCAGGGCGTTACCGGCGGCGGACGGCATCGATTCCAGCGCGTTCAGGAATGGTTCCGGAAGGGGGTAGGCGGGTTTGCCGGCGGTGGCCCTGGCCGATAGCTCGGCTTCGAAGCGGGCCCGCTGCTCCACGGGATCGGTCAGTTCGCTGAAGCCGTTGGCGATTTCGAGGCCGCCCAGGTAGAGTTCGAACCGTTCGACAACGGAGGGGCGATCCGGGCGCCGGCGGGCCAGAGCGCCGCTGGCCGCCGGGTAGTCCACCAGGAATATCGGCCGTTCCCCGGGGAGCCGCGGCTCGACTTCGAGCCCCATCCACTCGTCGAACCGCCCGGTGGACAAGGCGGCCTCGACCGGCCCCGGCGCATACCGGACGAAGGCCTCGGCCACGGTGATACGGGGAAAGGGTCCGGCCAATGAAATCCTTTCCCCCTGGTAGGCGATCTCCCCGCCCCGCCCCAGTTCCTCCGCCACAAACCGGATCAGGGCTTCCGTCTGGGTCATCATGTCCCGGTAGTCGTGTCCTTCCGTATACCACTCCAGAAGGGTGAATTCCGGCAGATGCCGACCTCCCCTTTCGCCGCGCCGGAAGCATCGGCATATTTGATAGATGCGGGGATAGCCCGCGGCGAGCAGCCGCTTCATGCAGAGCTCGGGCGAGGTGTGAAGCCATGCGCCGTCAGAGGCAATGGCATCGATGTGGGCTTCGGGAGCCGGCGCCGGAAGCCGTATCGGGGTTTCGACTTCCAGGTATCCCTCGGTTTCGAAGAACCGGCGGATCGTCCGGATCACCCGGGCACGCAGCTCCAGGCTCTTTCGGATGCGTGATTGGCGGAAGAGGCTCACCCAGGCGCCTCGCGGAAATACGGACTTCTGTGGCTCCGGAATGTCATTCGATCTACTTGCGGAGGGTGTAGCTATCCATCGTGCGGTCCTGAAGGCAGATCATATCGAAGACCGCGGATTCCGCCTTCTGGTACCATTCGTGCGCCTTGTCCCGGCAGGAACTGCATGCATTCCGCGGCAGATGGACGGCAAGGAGGCGTTTGCCGCGGTCTGATTTGGAATCGATCCGGAGGGCGCCGGCGCAGCTGTCGCAGACGACGATTTCTTCGCTCTGGGATTCGAAGATCCCGTCGGTATCGTAAAAGATGTTCCGCGTCCTTCGGCCGCAGTCGGGGCGGCTTCGGATTTCTTCGGCGATCCGTTTGCGCTGGTCCCAATAGGAGAGGACGAGGTTCCCGACTTTTCGGATGACCTCGGTCGTGTTGGCCGACTGCCGTATTCGTTCGGGGTCGAAGGTCGGCTCCTTGACCTTGCTGAAGTCGATGCCGGCCATGGCCAGGATAATGCCCAGGTTCACATAGGGGAGCGCCCCTTCGATGGCATAGCCTCCTTCCAGGACGGCGATGTCCGGCTTGAGGATCCGAGTCAGTTCCGCATAGCCCTGGGCTGTAAAGTTCATGTTGGTGATCGGGTCCGAGAAGTGGTTGTCCTGGCCGGCCGAGTTGACGATCAGCTCCGGCTGGAAATCCTTCAGGATGGGCATCACGATGTTCTCGATCACGTACAGAAAGCCCTCCTCACCGGTATTGGGCGGCAGCGGAATGTTGATGGTGCCGCCGATGGCGTTGGGGCCTCCCATTTCGTTCGGAAAACCCGTCCCGGGGTAAAGGGTTCTTCCGTCCTGGTGAATCGAGATGAAGAGCGTGTCGGGATCGTGCCAGTAGATGTCCTGGGTGCCGTCCCCGTGGTGGCAGTCCGTGTCGACGATGGCGACCTTTCCCACCCCGTACGCCGCTCTCAGGTGCTCGATCATGATCGCTTCGACGTTGATGTTGCAGAATCCCCTCGCACCGTGGACCACCCGCATGGCATGGTGGCCGGGGGGCCTGACCAGTGCAAATCCCCTGGCGATCTCCTTTTCCATGACCGCACGGCCGATGGTCTTGGCACCGCCGGCGCTGATGAAATGGGATTCGGTCATCACTCCCCAGACATCCGGAACGCAGAAGTGAACCCGCTGGACATCCTGGACATTGACGAGATCCGGCTTGAGCTCGATCACGTCTTCAATGTCCAGCAGCCCCTCTTCGATGACCTGGTCCTGGGTATAGAGCAGGCGTTCCTCGCGCTCCGGATGGGTCGGGTCGATGGCCCAGTCATAGGCGGGGAAAAAAACAAGGCCTATTCGTTCGTTGGCTTTCAGCATGGTTATGCCTCTTGGCAGCCCTTTCGGCGGCGCTCAGATCAACCGGCCGGCCACAGGGTCATAGCCGTGGATCAGTCCGGGCTTGACCTGGGCGCGGATTCGCAGATTCCGCCCGGTGGTGCTGAAGCCGCGCACCATGTTGAACTGGAGATTTTCGATGACTTCCATTTCGAGGTGCTTGGGGTTGGCTCCACGGGCGATCGCCTTTTCGCGGAGGAGTTTCATGGCCATCTTGACGGCCTTCTCCTGGTTGAATCCGGCATCGATCCTGGATGTGAAATCTTCTTCGGGAGCAAAGGCGATCTGCTGTTGGGTGTCGGCGTAGAGGATCACTTCACAAGTGGTTCTGGCGAGCGCTGCTCCGATGGCGTTGGCCACCTGCCACCGGGGGACGACGCCGACACGATAGTCGGACAGGCGCTCCAGGTGCTCGGCGAACAACGGTGCCGGGCCCCCGAGTACCAGGATCGTCTTGGGCTCGAGCTTGTGGCCTTCCCACATTTCATGAACAGTGTAGACCGGTTGGCTGTTGATCCGATCGACCATTTCCTTCGCCGCTTTCAGAATTTCCTCGCACGTGGCGTCGAAAACCCGTGCGGCCGCCTCCTCGACCGGCAGGCCGAGTTGACCGGCGATGGGAGTAAAACCTTCCCGGGAGCGTTCGCTGGAAATCCCCTTGACCTTGCCCATGAGGACCAGGGCATCGGTAGGGGTGGGCGCCGGGCCGCCGTGGGCCATCGCCCGGCCGATCCGATCCGGGCCGACGGAGATTCGGTCGCCGTGTACACGGACGACGCTGTCGCCAGCGATCCCGATGGAATGGGTTTTCAGTGCACGGATCAAGGTCTTGAAGCCCCCGAGTTCGACGCCCATGGGGTCGAGAAGCGGCACCTGGTTGACCAGGACCGCCATGTCCGTGGTGGTCCCCCCGATATCCATGACCAGCGTTTCCTCCTCCTCGGGAGCGAATGCGATGGATCCCATGACGCTCGCTGCCGGACCGGAGAGGATGGTTTGCGCAGGATAGTCGATGGAGGCGGCGAAGTTCATGTTGCCGCCGTCGGCCTTGAGGAGCCGGAAGGGCACCTTCAGCCCGTTCTGCGCCAGGGATTTCTGGACCGATTCGAAAAAATTCCTGTGCAGGGGGTACACGGCGGCGTTCAGGTACGTGGTGGCGATCCGCCGCGGAAAGCTCAGATTGCCGGAGATGCGGTGCCCCATGAAAATCTTGTCGAAGCTGTCGGACAGGATTTTGGCGATCTCCAATTCCTGCGCCGGATTGCGCACGGAGAACTTGGTGACGACTCCGACATGGCGGATGCCTTCACTGACCAGCCGGTCCCTGACGGATTGGATCTCCGATTTCTGAATGGGTTTCACTTCCCTGCCTCGATGGTCGATGGAGCCGGAAACCGGGAAATAATAGGGATGGGTCCTGAAGGCTTCGGGGTCGATCCCGGGACCGCTGGAGACGATCATGCCGACGGGAGGCAGCTGTTTCTGAATGATGGCGTTCGTGGTGAGGGTGGTGCTCATCACCACGCGGATGATCTTATCCAGGGGCACGCCCCGGGTGATGGTGTCCAATCCGCTCAACAGCGTCTGGAAAAGATTGTCCTGATCGGTGGGAACCTTGACTTCGTTGAGGACGCCCTCGTTGCCGAGCAGGACCACATCCGTGTGAGTGCCGCCGACATCCAGACCGATTATCATGACGGGAACCCGATTCGGAAAGGGTGAGATACGGTGCGGCTCTTTACGGCCGAAGACAATCCAGGGGAAGGTGCCGCTGAACCGACCCTATCCAAATCGCGGGGAGATGTCAATGAAACGGGCGGGTTAGCGTTGCGGGAGCGGCTGCCTGCGGCGTATGGATCGCCAGATCCCCGCGGCTTCGCGGCTTCCCGGTCCTTTACAAGACATATCCGGCTTGGTAGAGACATTCCATTGGATCCAACGGCTCTCAGACCCCGTGGAATCGCCGACGGGCGTCCCTGCCGGATTCCAGAACGTGATGGACGGGTGGCAAAAATCCGCCCGGACGCCCTCCGCGAAAGGAATACCTTGAAAGTGCTGATGGACAGGGCGGTCCGCTATTTTACGGCGGACATATGGCGCATTCGACTGCGGGAGCGGTCCGGGCTCTCCGCTTTCGGCATCCGAACGCTGCGGATGGCGCTTCTGGCCTGGCGCGGCTTCAACGAAGATCGATGCCCGCTGAGGGCGTCAGCCCTGACTTTTTACACCCTGCTGTCGATCGTTCCCGTGGCCGCCATGGCCTTCGGGATCGCCAAGGGCTTTGGATTCGAAAAGGGCCTGGAGGGCCAGGTCTACGGGTGGCTGGCGGGTCAGGAGGAGGTCGCCGAACGGATTCTTACATTTGCGAGGAGTTTTCTCGAGACCGTCGAAGGCGGTGTGATTGCCGGGATCGGCTTTGCGGTTCTGCTCTGGACCGTCATCAAGGTGCTGGGAAACATCGAAAGTGCCTTCAATGAAATCTGGCAGGTCCAGACGCCGCGGACCTTCGGGCGGAAGTTCAGCGACTACCTCGCCATCATGCTGATCAGCCCCGTCCTGGTCGTTCTTTCGAGCAGCCTGACCGTCGTGCTCACCACCCGAATCACCGAGATCTCCCAGCAGTTTGCGCTTCTCAGTTGGGCGAGTCCGATGATATTCGTGGCGCTCAAGCTCATCCCCTACATTCTGATCTGGCTCGTACTGACCATCCTCTACGTGGTGATGCCCAATACCCGTGTGCGTTTTGGTCCCGCGCTGCTGGCCGGTATCATTGCCGGAACCGGATATCAGGTCGCCCAGTGGGGCTACATCACCTTCCAGGTCGGCGCTTCACGCTACAACGCCGTCTACGGCAGCTTTGCCGCCTTGCCCTTGTTCCTGGTCTGGCTTCAGATCAGCTGGTTCATCGTTCTTCTTGGCGCTGAAATCTCCTTTTCGGCCCAGAACGTCGATACCTACGAATACGGTCCGGACAGCGCCAATGCCAGCCCGGAATTCCGGAAGCTGGTCGCCCTCCGGATCGCTCATCTGGTGATACGGAACTTCGCCAAGGGGGGGCCGCCCCTTTCCGCCGAAGACATCAGCGAGCAACTGAAACTGCCCCTCCGGCTAGCCCGAATGGTCATAGGCGAGCTTCTCGAAAGCGGCATCCTGACGCAGACGGTGCCTTCGGAGAGCCGCCAGGGCGAGGCCTATGTTCCGGGCCGCGACACCCATCAACTGACGGTGTATGCGGTCATTCAGGCATTGGAGCGCCGGGGCGTCAACTACATCCCCATGGACGAGGCGGGTGAACATCAGGGATTCGTCAAGGTGCTCGAGAGCTTTCGTGAAACGCTGGAGCGGTCGCCGACCAACCTCAGAATCAAGGACATCCACCGGATCCGGCCCGAATGACCGGTGGGGTCCCTGATGGACAACGCATCAGGACAGGTAACCCAATGACGCCTTTTCTATCCACCAAGGAAGTGGCCAAGTATCTTTGCGTCAATGAAAAGATGGTTTACACCCTCGTCGCCGAGAAGCGGCTTCCGGCCACCAAGATCACCGGAAAATGGTTGTTTCCGAAACATCTGGTGGATCAGTGGATCGAAGCGAACACCATCAATTTCCCGGATTTTCCCGCCGCATCGGCCGCATCGAGCCTGGTGGTGATCGCGGGCAGCAACGACCCGCTGATCGAGCGGACCATACAGCTTTTCAACACGCACCAGTCCGACTACCTGGCGGTGTTCGGCAACCTGGGGAGCCTCGGGGGACTGCGTGCCCTTCGCCGGAACCTCTGCCACGTTGCCACGAGCCATCTCATGCAGGACACGGACGCCGGCGAGTACAATTTCGACTATGCGGCCCGGGAACTCGAGAAGCAGCCGGCCGTCGTCAATTTCTGCCTTCGGGAACAAGGCCTGATCGTGGCGGCGGGCAATCCGAAGGCGGTTTCGGGGCCGAAGGATCTGGCAAAAGGCGGTTTTCGACTGGTCAACCGGCCTGTCGGCACCGGCACGCGGCTCCTTCTGGATCGCGAACTGAAGAGCGCGGGTGTGAACACCGCCTCCATTGCGGGCTATGAACACGAGGTGAGCCGCCACATGGATGTCGGTATCGAAGTGCTGTCCGGCCGAGCCGATGTGGGACCGGGGATACGGGCCGTCGCCGATCTTCTCGGGCTGGATTTCATCCCCCTTCGCTGGGAACGATACGATCTGCTGATCGTCAAGGAGCGATTTTTCGACCCCGGTATCCAACGGTTTCTGGGGTTTCTCCACGAGCCGGTCTTCCGGGACGCGGCCGCTTCCTTTGCGGGTTACGACATCGAACGAGCCGGGAAAATGATCTTTCCGGGACGGGACTGACCTCCTCCGGCGCGGCGAAGCTTCCAGCCGACGGCGGCCCGTATGGAAGGGCGCTATCTCAGGTAAATCCTCGGGACCCGCCCGGCATTGGTGAAAACCACCTCGTAGTTGATGGTGCCGAGAATTTCGGCCATCTCGTCCGCCGTCATGGTTTCCCCGCCCTGGCGGCCCATGATGACCACTTCCTCTCCCACGGCAACGCCGTCGATCTCGCCCACATCGAGCATGGTGAGATCCATGCACACCCGGCCCGCGATCGGCGCCCGCTTTCCCCTGACCAGCATCCATCCGATGTTGGACAGCCGCCTCTGAATCCCATCGGCGTAGCCGACGGGCACGGTGGCGATCCGGGTCTGTCGACGGGTTTCGTAGGTCATCCCGTAGCTGACCTTGAATCCGGCCGGAACCTCCTTGAGTTGGATGATGCGGGATTTGAGCGTCATCGCCGGCCGGAGCGGGACGCGGGCGGTATTCACCTCCCGGGAAGGATACAGGCCATAGAGGGCGATGCCGGGCCGGACGGCGTCGAGGTGGGTTTCGGGAAGATCGATGAGGGCGGCGCTGTTGGCGGCATGCCTGATCGGGGGTTCGAGGCCTGTCCGCCGGAGCTGATCGATAAAATCAAGGAAAAGATCGAACTGGAGTCGCGCGTAGGTCTTGTCGGCGCTGTCGGCGGCGGCGAAGTGGGTGAAGATGCCCTCTGTTTCCAGGCCTTTCATTCGGTCGACGGCGAGCACTTCCTCCACGGGGGTGTGCACGCCGCCGGGGCGGCCGCAG
Source organism: Desulfobacterales bacterium (assembly GCA_049366795.1). Lineage (GTDB taxonomy): Bacteria > Desulfobacterota > Desulfobacteria > Desulfobacterales > UBA5852 > CALNZV01. The sequence continues at coordinate 14,145 of JBMNCP010000042.1, read as the reverse complement.
TCCGGAAGAATCCCCATCCGGCCCATTCCGGTGTCGATCTTGATGTGGATGGGCAAGGTCGCTCCCTCGCGCCGCGCCGCCTCGGCCAGCCGGGATGCGGTATCGGCGGAGGATACGCTCTGGGCGAGTCCGTATCGCCACAGCAGCGGTGCATCGGCCGGCCCCGTGTGGCCGAAGACGAGCACAGGGGCCTCGATGCCCGCCTCCCTCAGTTCAACGCCCTCATGGGTGCGGGCGACAGCCAGGCGCTCCGCCCCGTTGTCCAGGGCGGTCCTGGCCACTTCCACGGCGCCGTGCCCGTAGCCGTCGGCCTTGACCACGGCCATGATCATGGCTTCGGGGCGGGTAATTCCGCGAAGGGCCCTCACATTGGCGGCCACCGCCCGCAGATCGATTTCAGCCCAGATGTTGGGGTCGTCCAAAAGCATCGTCGGGAATCCGGTTCCGGTACGAGCAAGTCGGTACTGCGTCTCTGGATGGGCTGCTAGGCAACGATTTCAATGGCGCATGCCATCGACACCCCGCCGCCGCCGCAGAGAGTGGCCAGTCCCAGCGTCTTTCCTCTCCGGCGGAGGGCGTGGATCAGGGTGACCACGATGCGGGCCCCGGTGGCGCCGACAGGATGACCGATGCCGATGCCGGACCCGTTCACGTTGGTGATTTCCCGGTTCAGCCCGAGATCGCGTTCGCAGGCGATATACTGGGCCGCGAAGGCTTCGTTGAGTTCGACCAGTTCGAAGTCGGACACCTTCAATCCGCTTCTCCGTTCGAGATCCCGCACCGCGGGAACGGGCGAAAGTCCCATGACGGACGGATGGCAGCCGCCCTTGCCCATCGCCCGGATCCGGGCCATCGGAGCGATGCCCATTTCCCTTGCCTTTTCCAGGGACATGAGAACGAGACCGGCAGAGCCGTCATTGACGCCGCTGCTGTTTCCGGCCGTGACCTTGCCGGTCTTCGGGATAAAGGCCGGCGGCAGTTTTCGAAGATCTTCGATCGTGAGTCCGGCTCGGAAGTGTTCGTCCTTCTCGAAGGTCAACGCCGGCTTTTTCCGCTGGGGGACCGCCAGTGCCACGATCTCGTCGGTGAAATCGCCCTCCCGGGTCGCCCTTTCGACGTTGTGATGGCTGCGAAGGGCCACCTCGTCCATTTCCTCCCGGCCGATCCCGTAGTGTTGAGCCACGAATTCCGCCGTATGCCCCATGATGTACGGCTTTCCCTTGAAAAGGCTGAGGGGCGGCTCCTCGGCGTCGACCGGGCCGTCTTCGGGATGCGGGATCACATGGGAGCCGCAATGGAGGGCGTGGATCATGGAATCCACGAACACCGAATCCTGGATCCGGCAGCCCCATCTCGCGTTTTCGACCGTGTAGGGCGCCCCGGACATGTGCTCCACGCCGCCGGCCAGGACCACTTCCGACATGCCGGCCTGAATCATGGCCATTCCCGACAGGGCGGCCTCCATTCCGGAGATGCAGACACGGTTGATGGTGACGGCCGGAATCGTCTCCGGGATGCCGGCCAGCAGGGCGCCGACCCGCGCAACGTTCAGCGTGTCGGTGGGCTCCAGGCAGCACCCGTACCGGACATCGTCGATAGCGGCCGGATCGATGCCCGCCCGGCGGACCGCCTCTTTCATGGTGGTGGCGGCGATGGCGGCACCCGTTACATCCCTCAGGCTGCCGCCGAACGCGCCGATCGCAGTGCGGCACGCGGAAACGATGACGATTTCCTTCATCATGGACTCCTTGGTGTCGGGTTGTGGAACTTCGGAGGAGACACGCCGCATCCGGTTCCGGACGGATGCCGGCGGCATCGGGCTGATGAGGCCGGAACGGCGGAAAGAATTCCTTCTGCGCCGGTCCGCCGAGCCGGAAAGGTAGGCGAAAGAAGAAGATTTGTCAAAAGGTATCCGCCTTGCCGGATGCTACTCGTAACTGGCGTGGCGGACGATCTCCCCTTCGATGAGGTAGATCACTTCCTCTGCGATGTTCGTGGCGTGGTCCGCGATACGCTCCAGGTGGCGCGATATCAGGTAAAGATTGAGCAGGTAGGCGATGTGAGCCGTATCCGTTTTCATACGCTCCCGGATGTGGCGATAGGCCTGCCGGTGGATTTCGTCGACTTCGTCGTCGAGGACAAGGACCCTGAACGCGCGGTCTTCATCCATGTTGACGAGAGCGTCGAGGCTGGTTTTCAGCATCGATTCGACCTTGTCCGCCATGAGGGTGTAATCGAAGAAGTACTGATCGGCGCGCCGCTTCGCGAGCGTGCTCACCCTTTCGGCGATATTGACCGCTTCGTCGGCGATCCGCTCGAGATCGTTGTTGATCTTGATGACGGCGATGAGAAACCGCAGATCGATGGCCACCGGCTGATGGAGCGCCATGACCTTGAGGCATTCCTCCTCGATTTCCACTTCCATGTCGTCGATCTCGCAGTCGGACTTGATGATGCGCTCCGCGATCTCCGAATCCCTGGCCTCTATCGCTTGTCCGGCCCAGCGCACCCGCTCTTCCACGACCGTTCCGAGGGAGAGGATCATCTTCTTGATCTTGTCGAGTTCCTTGTGAAAGTGTCTTGCCATTGGAGATCTCCCGTTGGTTTTGCCAAAGGTCGTCCGTGCGTCAAGATCTCATCATTGTCCCGGACTGTTAGAATCCGGTTAGACCGGTAGCCTTTCCGGTCCGATCCCCAAGATTCGCAGGGTTCCGGATCGATGGCGCCGCGGGAGATGTGGAATGCCGGGGGAGGGGTCTTTTTTTCTTTGACATCAAAAAACAAAATTTCCTATATTATCTGCCGTTCATGCGACCCGCGGGTGTGTCGCGCTTCCGACAACCGCCCTGCGGGCACGCCTCCGTCCACCAGACGGCCCATCCGCTCAGAAGGGATCCTTCGATGGCTGAAGCTGAGAAAATGTTGAACAAGTCCGACGTGACATTCCGCCTGTTCGAGTTGATTACCGACATGCCTGAAGAGGATCAGCTGAAGCTCCTCCAAGAACTTGAAAAGCGGCAGTCTCGAAACAAACGCCGCCACGTCAGGCGGAATACCCAATTGACCGTCTATTACGCCACCCAGGATCGCGCCTTTCGCGACGTGATCCTCAACATCAGCCCCACCGGAGTTTTCATCGAAACCCGTGAGCCCTTCATCGTGGGCCAGGAAATCCTGCTGAATTTCACCCCGGGCCGGCAGACGGAACCCATCCGCGTTCGGGGGGAGATCGTTCGCGTGGCCCCCGATGGGATCGGCGTCAAGTTCATCCGCCGGGCTTCGGACGCTGTCTGAAAGCGGCAGTCCGCTCGATTTCATGGATTTTCACTGAACCGATAGCCAACTCCCCTGACCGTTTCTATGAAACGGCCGTAGTCTCCCAGCTTCCTGCGAAGTCCTACGATCTGGACGTCGACGGAACGGTCGGTTACCGGGTAATCGTCGCCCCTGACGAGGTCGACGATCTGCGAGCGGGTGAAGACCCACCCGGGGCGCTTGGCCAGGATGCTGAGCACCTGGAATTCGGTGTAGGTCAGATCGAGGGGTTTTTTGTCGACGAGGACGGATCGACGGCCTGGATGGATTTCGAGGTTGTGGGTGCGGATCACCGCGTATTCGTCAGGCACCTCCCGCTGCTGACGACGAAAGACCGCACGGGTGCGTGCAAGGACAATCCGGGGACTGAAGGGTTTGGTGATGTAGTCGTCCGCTCCCAGTTCCAGCCCGGCCACCACATCGGCTTCCTCCCCCTTGGCGGTGAGCATGACGATCGGAATGTGCGCGGTTCTCGCGTCCTTCTTCAGCCTCCGCGTGACCTCGAGCCCGTCCATCCCGGGGAGCATGAGGTCCAGAACGATCAGGTCGACCGAATCGGTTTTCGCCCGCTGCAATGCCTTCTCGCCTGAATCCGCGCAGACGACTTCGTACCCGTCCCGGACGAGATGGTGCCGGAGGAGTTCGAGGATGTCTTCTTCATCATCCACCACCAGGATTCTTTCTTTTCCCATTGCTTCGCAACTTTCGACATCGCGCTTGAGCAGAACCCGGAGTCCTCATTGCCGAATCGGGCACGCGGGTCCTGAATGATCCATCGGGGAAGAAACCCCCGCGGGCGCCGTCAGCTGACGACCCAGAGGGCGCAGTGGGCCGCCCGGTCCATGACGTGCCGTGAAACGCTTCCGGTGAAGAAGGATCGACTCAACCCCCGCCGGCCGATGACGACGGTGTCATGGCTGCCGGCCTCGGCCTGCTCGATGATGGCGCGGCCCGGGCTGAGAACCCGCTTGGCAATTTTCAGGCTCACCCGGTCCTCCGGGATGCCCGCCGATTGGAACGTTTCCATGGCTTTATGTTGAAAGCGGTCGATGCAATGCTGGTTGCCTCGCTCTCCGATGGCTTCGAGCGCGGAATCCACCTCACCGGTGTCGATGGGACAGGCCGCCGTAAAACGCGGCGTTGCATGGAAAAGCGTGATGCGGACGTCCGTATCTCCGCCGAGAATGAACGCCAGGTGGGAAACCGCCCGCAAGGCGCTTTCCGATCCGTCCACCGCCACCAGAACCGATCCGAACGACACCGAGCCGTCGACCACCCAGACCGGTAGAAACTTAGAGTTTTCGAGGAGATTCGCCGTTACGCTGCCCATGAAAACTGTTTTCAGACGGGATACGCCCCTTCTTCCGATGACGATCGCATCATATCGGCCCGACTGGGCAAACTCCAGGATGTCCTTTGCGATCCCCTCCCGGTGTTCGATGACGCTGGAGGTGATCCGTGAGCCATCGATGCCGTGATCGATCATCCGCGATTTCTGATCTTCCACGATCGAGTCGGCGGCCTTCCGGTTCTTGACGACGATCCGATCGATCTCCCGGCGGACGGACATGTCCGTTCGGGCTTCATCCATGAGAATCTGGGATATCTGGGGCAGAACGTGCAGCAGAACGAAATCCAGGTCCCCGATCTTCTTCCCGATGTCCGCCGCATACCGGACGGCCTGGTTCGATGGGGCCGAGCCGTCGACCGCGACCACGATTTTCTTTTTCATGGGGCACCTCGCAAGGTTTCGAGTCCGGGACCCGCAGATGGTGCCGGCTGCCGGCACGCCGCCGGGCATTGTCGGGTCCATTGCATCGAAGGGTTTCAGGTTGCATCTGCCGATCGATTGCAGCATACGGCAACGGCTTCCCGGAGGGAGCGCCCATCCGCAATCGTCTCGTCCATGGCTCAGGCAGTCATCAGAACGCACTCTCCCCGGCTTTTCGGCGCTGGGACCGGATTTGCTCGCCGGCTGTCTTTTCCGACGCGATCAGCTCCTCGATGTTCCGGGTGAAGATGATGAAAAACCGATAGCGCGGATCTCCGAACCGGTCGGGTTCGACCGTCACGATCAGGTAATCCGAATCGGCTTCCCACCAATGCGTCCAGGCATTCGCCTCGTTCTGCCGGATCGTTTGTGGATCGCCGTATTTTTCCTTCAGCGTATCCAGGAGTTGGGGCCCTACCCCGGCCGGCTCGATTTTGAAGAAGAGCGGCAGTCGGGTCGCATTGGAAAACACCAGCTCGACGTAGTTGAACGGAACCTGCATCCGTTGCGCCCGCCGGTACGTGAGACTCACCGTGTCGTGCTCCCGCCGTTCGCCGAAGGGCGCATTCAATTCACTGTTCACCTCAAAAAGATTGGGGAAGTGCTCTTTCAGAAACGCACGCCGGTTGAACTCGATATTGAAGGGCATCCGGTAGGCGATCGCGTCGGACCCGAGACGGCGTTTCAACGCGTCGCGAAGCTGATCGCTCAGGGGCGTCTTGGCGTCGATATCGAAGAAGGTAAAGCCGTCGTCCGAGTCCCCGGTCCCGGGAGTCCGGATCGGTTCAGGCGGCCCGGACCCGGATCGCCAGATGACAAAGCCGCCCGCCGCCAGGGCCGTCAAACTCAAGAATACGATGATCAAAACCCATTGGCGCTTCCCCAAATCGCCTCCTTCCTCCATGCATGTGTCGTGGCTGCGGGAGTGGTTCCGCAGCACCATCGAGCCCTGCGCGATCTTCAGGCTTAAATGTATTCCAATTTCGATGCTATGAAAAGGCTTGGGAACGGGTTTCGGTAAGGATCGGGCAGGGTCCGGTCACGAAAGGCAGGATGCGGATAGTGAACCCAAGCCTGAGCCGGGCAGCTCAGGCTTGCCGCATGGGGGAACACTGCGGTCGCATCCCCGGCATGGCGCATCGCCGCGGCGGCCGGGGAGGTTTCCGCTCGAGGGGCCCGGGGGGCGGGGCCGGGTCATCCCATGGATCCACCCGTGCCCGGATGCATCGCAAACATGGAGATTCCCCCGGGGGACGCGGGTTCGCAAGGCCGTCTGCTCGTGATCAGGCGCTTGTGGCTTCATCTTTTCGGACGCTCTTCGGCACGCCTTCGTGGGGCGTCCATCGACCGGAACGGTATTGCTTGGGATCGCGGTTGGCCTTCAGGATTTCGATGCTGGTCTTGAGGCCCTTGTACAGCCTGGCCTTTTCAAGCGCCATCCCGGAGATCTGGGCGACGGCCTGGACGAAGTTCACATCGTCCATCGTGAACTCCCAGGGCTCCGACGTGTAGACCCGAATCGTTCCCACGGGCTTGTCGTGGCCGATGATGGGAACGGACAGGATGGATGCGATGCCCTCCTTGACGGCTTCGGCCGGGTACTGAATGCGCGGATCGTCGGCAACGTTGTAGATGGCCACCGGGCCTTCCTTCAGGGCGTCCGCGATGGACCGCATGGCGCTCAGGGGGCCCTTGTCGAGGTATTGGTCGCTCAACCCCGCCGAGCTGACCAGCTTGAGCTCCTGGCTCTTGGGGTCGATCAGAAACAGGGCGCACCCTTTGGCCTCGAGGGCATCCCGAAGCCCGGAAACGATGAGGACGGTGACATCCTCGAAATCCCTGGACTGGGCAATGCGCTGGGTAATCTTGAGCAGCGTGTCATAGTTGGTCAGCTTTCTCTTCATGTGACCTCCTTTCGGTTTGCGGTTGGCCTACGATGATGAAAACAGGAGCGAGGAATCCCCGGAGTCGAAACAGCCCAGAAGATGGTCTCCCGAAATCCGAAGGCTTGACGCATTCCGCGGAACGATGGGTTCCGCGGCCGGACCGGGACTCCCCGGCTCCTGTCTTGCCGTCCTATGAGGCGCCGCTGTTGCCTACAGGCGGCGTTTCCGCATCTGGAATCGCAGTGATCGTCGATTTCGACATCTTCCGCCCGAGGTCGAAAGGGGTCAAATTGAAGGTGAAGGGTTCGCTGAACCCGGGTCCAGTGAGGTGGATGAGAAGGGTTTCGAAATGGAGAAATCAGGTCCGGAACCGCCGGCGGTTCGGTTTTCACAGGGTGTGAATTTAAAATAGGTTACGGCGCCATCCGGTGTCAAGCCCGAAACACCGGACGGATGAAACCTCAGGGTCGCCGGGAATGTCGCCGCCCCGTCCGGTCAGGGGGCAAGGTTCAGGATGAGGTAATCCGCGTCTTCGACCGTCATCGAGCCTTTATCCAGGCTGCCCGGCACCTCGGGGAGGATTACCGTGAACGGCGCCTTGCTGATCTCACGGATCTGGGCCGGAATGCCCCCTTTCCGGGCATGGCCGGTTCCAGCGATCACCACAAGGGCCTTCCCGGGGTTGGCATCGATGTAACGTACCGCATTGGCGGCCATGGATTTGTCCCAGACGAGCTGCGCCTCGCAGAAGTGGGTGAAATTCATACCTCCGTGGCCGTGGGCGCCGTGAGCACCGCGTATGAATGCCATGTAGTTTTCATCCACATCGCAGGTGACGATCGGCAGGCTGCCTTTCTGGGCTTCGCTGAGGGACTGGAACCCTTGGCGGGCGACCTGACGGGTGATTTCCCGTGAAACGTTCAATCCGATCAACGGCAGGCCCGCTTCCCTCGCATGGACGAAGAGCATCCGATAGAGCGGCCAGGGGAAATTCCAGTTGTCGAGATAGATCCTTTCGAAGGCTTCCTCTGAGAGGGTTCCATCCACCCAGGACTCGAGGTCCGGGTTGGCGTCGGAGCGAAACATTTCGAACCCGACGGCAACCGATCGGCCGGACTTTTCCAGCGCGGAGATGATCTGAAGCTGGGCTTCGTGGTGGCTCGCCCGGGTGTGGTGTTCGCCGACGAGAACGATCCGGCTATCGGCCATCCGTTCGACGGCCTCTTCCAGCGGCATCACCTGTCCGGATTCGACTTCATAGAGATTGAGCCGGGGAGTCTCTCCGTCGGCCTGGGCGGCCGCGGCGAGCACCGTGATCCCCCATATGATGATCCATTGCCGTATCATTCATCGGGCTCCCATCGGTGGATCAGCGGAGAGCGTTCGACCGGCCAGGTTCCTTTCGACCGGTTGTTCTCTCCGGAAAAGGCCAGGTAGCTGTACCGGCCGTAGTGAGGTATTTTCCGGGCGACCGTTACGGCCCCTGCCGGGTTGGTGGTCAGCAGAACTCCCACCAGGCGCCCCGGCCGCTTCGCATGATCGACAACGTAAAAAACCGAATCGGCCCCCTTGACCGCGGGTGAGCCCTCGAACGCCAGATCCTTTTCGGTCATTCGGATTCGATCGCCGATCAGCTTGCGGATCGCGGGTGTGCTCGGCTGTCCGATCTGAATCAGGTGGCCGTCATCCATCGATTCGTCTTCCACCCTTTCTTCCGGTACGATGCGAGCCCCTGGCAGCGGCATGGCACGGACCAGCATTTCCGCGGCAGGCCTCAGGGCCTCGCTGTCGGCCCCCAGTACGACGAGCACATTTTCTTCACCCTTGAACCCGTTTACCGAGGGCGGAATTTCCTCTGGATACAGCCGGCGAAACAAGTCCGCATCCGGGTCGAGTTCGATAGCGACCGGCTTGCCGATCGCCTCCACCGAGAAACGGGTCAGCGCTCCGTTCACCGGGACCATCCGGTCCAGGAGGCCCTCCGGGGTCCGGACGCGTATGGGAACGTCCAATCCGTAATAGGGAGGTTGCTGCCGAATGGCGCCGGAGACGAACCATTTTTCGTTCCGAGAGGTTCGAACCGCACCTTCCAGCGCCAGTTCCACGGCGCCGCTGCGATGGACCCACTGGTCGAAGAACCGGGACAGGTCCTCTCCGCTGCGTACTTCGAATGCGTTCCGGAAATGCTCCCAGGAGGCGGCCTCGAACCGGTGGTCCCGATAGACGTCCTGTAGGCCGCCCCAGAAGGCGTCTTCGCCGATCCTGCGGCGCAGCATGTGGAACACCATGGCGCCCTTGTCATAGCCGACCGTTCGGGTGACGGTGTCGACCCGGCCGCGAAACCGGTTCAACGGAAAGTCTTCGGCCTTGCTCACGAGAGTGGCATAGTTTCGAAGATAATTCATCCGGTGGTCGCTGGCCGCCTTCGGCGAAGCCAGCTCCTGGTAGTAATGTTCGGCCACGTAGGAGGTGAGCCCTTCGCTCCAGTTGCCGGATTCGAATTGCACGAGAACACCGTTTCCCCACCAGCAGTGGGCGATTTCGTGGCCGAGACTGGTGTCCAGGATGAACGGCAGGCGGAGCACCCGCCCGCCGATGAGGGTATAGGAGGGAAATCCGTACCCCGTGGGAAAGAAGTTCTCCACGACGGCGAATTTCTCGAAGGGGTAGGGGCCGAACAGCTCCTCGTAGAGATCCACATATCTCCTGCTTGCCTCGAGATAGGCGGAGGAAAGGCCGGCGGTGGGCTCGGAGAAATAGGTTGAAAGCGTGATCCGGCCGTGTTGCAGCGTTTCGATCCGGTAAGGACCGGCCGCCAGGGCCAGGGCCTCGACGGGACGGACGATTTCCCACTCCGATATGGAACGTCCGCCCTCGGTCCGGGTGTCCAACTGCCTGCCGGACGTCACCGCGAATGTCCCGGCAGGAGCCGAAACGAGAATGCGGTAGGATTCTTCCGCTGTGAAAACCGCCGGGTACCACCCCGAACCTCCGAGAAGCAATGTCCCCTCCGGCTGGATGGTGGCATCCACTCCAAAACCGGGGTTGTCGGTGTTGTCCGGAAGCCTCGGGGCCGGATCGGCAAATCGGGCCTCATAGCGGAGATCGATCCTGACATCGGATTGCGCTTCTTCGTCCCGAAGGTCGACGGCAGGGCGCCCCTTGAAATCCTCAGCGGACCGGGGCGAGCCGTTCACTTCCAGCCGGGTGATCCGCGTGGAGGGGTCGAGGAGAAACACGAAACGCGATGGGAGATCGCCTGTTGCCCGCATCTGATCCCGCGCGACCAGGCGGTGTGTCTCCGGGTGGAGTTCCAGCATCAGCCGGTGGGATACCTCGAACCCTGAAACCGCGCCCGAGAATGCGGCCTCGACCCACCAGAGCAACAGCAGCCATGCCATGGGAGCAGGCAAGGAGAACTTGATCGGCCGTGCCGCGGCCGCCGGTTGGGTATCGATTGGGCGCATCGCTGTCGAATCTCCGCCTTGCCCGCGGGGTGGGTCATGATTTCGAGAGGCTTCCGGTAAAGCCGCTGCGACTTGCCGGCGTTCGTTCACGCAGGATGAACGGACACTAATACGCGCCGGTGGAAAGTCAAAGCACCCGCCGGTCGCCCGGAGGGGATCGGGTTCCGGGCGGCGGCAGCCGGTGGTGGGCCATAAGGGCGCAAAAGGACAGGACTTTATTGACCTGCTCATGCGGATAGTCTATGGTGCACTGTGCAATGGCGAGCCCGGTCGTTCGACTCGAGCGGAACTCCTGTCTCGAACCTCATGGGCCGGGCCTGCGAGAAGATCGACCTATCCGGCGGCATCCACCGTCCTCCGGCACGGTGAAGCCGCGGCCAGCCAAGGATCTTCCAGTCCCTGACCCTTACGGAAGATGGAATGAGCATTACGGCGAATCTCAGTGTGGATCATCTCATCGGCGCGGAGGTGGGAACGTCAACGATCCTCAAAGAGCTGGCGCGGGGGGGGATGGCCATCGTCTTCGTGGCCTACCAGAGAACCCTCAAGCGGCAGATCGCCCTCAAAATCCTTCCGAAAAGCATCATGACGCAACGGACGGCGGAACGCTTCCAGCAAGAGGCCGAGTCCGCCGCCATTCTGTCCCATCCCAACATCCTGCCGGTCTACGAGGTCGGCGAAACCGACGATTTCCTGTTTCTGACGATGCAGCTCGTGCAGGGAAAGTCGCTGGGGCACCGCATCGAAATGGTCCGGCGGCACCTTCTGCCCTCGCGCCGGCGCCTGCCCGTCGAGGAGGCGATCCGGATCACCTGCCAGGTGCTCGATGCGTTGAACTACGCCCATGAACAGGAGATCGTCCACCGCGACATCAAGCCGGACAATATCCTGATGGAGAAGCATACCGGCCGCCCTCTGATTACCGACTTCGGACTGGCCAAGGTCCTTCGAGGAGAAGATGACGACCAGCCCATGATCCAGGGAACGCCGGTCTACATGCCTCCGGAGCAGGTGTTGGGCCGGGAGGTCGACGGGCGCAGCGACATCTATGCGGTCGGGACCATGCTCTTCAAGATGCTGTCTCCGGACCTGCCTTTCCCCGATTTCGACTCGAAGATCTCCCTGCTCAAACTGAAAGCCATTCGCAAGGATGGATTCTTCACTCAACCGCCTTCTAAGCTCAACCTCGAGGTCAACGAAGCAATGGACAGCATCGTCCTGAAGGCCACCGCTTATCGTCGGGAGGATCGTTACGCCAACTGCCGTGAGTTTATGAGGGCTCTCGAGGCATACCAAAAACAATACCTGGGATAGCGTCGATCCATGGCCGAAACCAAACTCAAGAAAAATGCCGTCGAACGCATCGGCCGTCATTTCGCCCTCCTCTTCAATCGGGCGACCATGTACCGCCACGATCACCCATACGCCGTCCAGTCCACGGCGGATCTCCACCGGCATCTGGTCAGCGGGCTCAGGATTCACAGTCCCCTGGTGATCATTCTCAACCGAGACCAGTTCTACATCGAAGAAGAGCCTTTCGACTCCCGACTGAACACGGGCCGGCTGGCGGCGCACTTCGAGAAGACCGGCGTCCAGTCGGTGTCCTTCCAGGAGGGCGTTTCCATCGATGAACTCCGGGAGTTCGTGAGAATTTTCACCGATGCGGCCAGTTACACGGACGTCGATGCGATGAAAGCTTCCCTGTCGAGATCGGGTTGCAACCATATCCGGCTCAACCACGTCTTCTACCAGAAAATGACCGAAGACGACGCCGTGGTGTCGCGGGATCGCCTCAAGGACGCCGCCGAAAACGACGACCTCGAGAAGTCGAGCCCCGATCACGCCGACTTCATGGATATCATGGCCGGCGGGCTCATTCTCGAAGAGCTGGAAAAGGCATTTTCCATACGCGGTATCATCGAGAATCCTTCGGCGGCGTCACGGGCGCTGCTTCAATCGGGAATGGCGGCGCAGGCCGGCGAGACGGAGGGCTCCGACCCGTCGGGGCCGGTCATCGTCCGACATCTGGGGCGTATCCGGGAGGAAGTCGAAGCCGCTGCGGTCGAGATGGAAGGGGCAAGTCTCGCGGATCTGGCCGAGGCGGTGTTCGACCTCAAACGAAAGCTTCTGAATGGGATCGACATCCAAAAAGCCGGCGGTACGGTCTTCAGCGAAGAGGCGCTCATACGGGAGGAAGCCGACAGTCTGACCGATTCGGTGTTCATCCGACTGGTCAAGGAAGAATATCGGAAGGGAGAGGTGCCGGTCAAACGTCTGGCCCAGATCATCCGGCGCCTGATCCCGGATCCGGCGGAAATCCAGCGCCTCATGCCCGGCCTGAAGGCGGTTCTTCTCGAAGAGGGAATGCAGCCTGAAGAATTTCTGGCCCTGGGTGAAGAACTCAGGAAAGAGTTGCAGAGCGAGGCGCTTGTAAAGGTATTGAAGAAGAGCGCGCAGGATTTCGGCGTCGACGGTGATGCCGTGGTGAAGGAGATTCTGACCCACCCCCAGATGGCGGCGGAGATGATCTACCTGGCTTCGGAAATCCGCAAGAGCAGCGGCGACGAGGAAGTCCTCTCCCAGCTTCTCGTGGAGTATGTCGAACGGGCGGGAACGGGCCTCGCGCTGGAAATGGCAGTCGAGGATGGAAATACCGGTGAGGGCCACATCCAGCGCGTCATGGGCCGCATCCAGGCCGAGATGATCGACCGGCTCAGGACCAAGAATATCGACGCCGATCTTCTGGCCTCGGTCGAAAACCGCCTCAAAAGCCGCCTCGAATCGGTGGTGGCGAACCTCAAGGCCGAATGGGGATCCGGCCAGGGAATTCCGGTTCGCGCAGAAGACCTTCGGAAATTCAGCATCCTCGGCATCCTGGAGAAAGGGGCGGCAGACGATCCCGACCTGCCGCAGATTCTCGATCAGGCACGGGCGTCCCTCAGAAAGCGCGGCATCAACGAGGGCAACTTCGATGCGGTGTACGACGAGCTGCTGAAGGGAAAGATCGCCTGGCAGAAACGCCAGGAGAAAAAAGATCTTCCGCTCGGCGTGCTGAATCGGACGAGCATGCTTTATTTTCTGGAGAAGGAGCTGAATCGAGCCCTTCGATACGGGTCCAGCTTCTCGGCGGTGATGCTCGCGGTGATCCGCGCGACGCCGGTGCGGAAGGTGGAGTCCGGCACCATCCGACAGCGGGATATCCAGAAGGCCACCCTCGATCGCCTGGTCCAGATCGTGCGCACGACCGACTTCGTTGGGTCCATGGGAGGCGGGAAAATCATGGTCATTCTTCCCATGATCCAACCCAACGAAACCCGAATGGCCAGGCGGCGGATCGTGGGCGAGTTCCACGGAGAGCCCCTCATGGTCGGGGACGTCCCGGTGGTGGTCAAGCTCGCGAGCGCCACCACCGATTTTCACCCCAAGCAGACCGGTTCACTCAAGTCCTTTCTCTCGCGAGCGGAGACGGGATTGCGGGAAATGGCGGCACGGTTGAGGCATATCCAGGAACTCATGTGACGGATTCGTTGTCGTTGCTGGTGCCGGAATGTGCCCGACCCCGACTCCGATTTCGATCCCGATTTCGATGTAAGGTGGGCAGGAGTTTTTCAGGTCTTCGTACTCGTACGCGTACTCGTTCTCGTACTCGGAGGTTTTCTGTTGATTTTGTGGATTCCTCTGAGGTGTCGAGAACGAGTACGAGTAC
>JBMNCP010000041.1:8968-12317 GCA_049366795.1 Desulfobacterales bacterium | reverse complement strand
CCCACCATGCCGTGCAGTTCAACCACCTTGTCCGTGGTGATGGTGATCGCTCCCGCATCCCCCGTGGTGTTGAGCACGCCGCCGCTCCTGCGCTCGGGCAGGTCGACCATCACCGGACCGGTTGTCGGCATGGGGCCGGCACCGGGCTGAATGCTGCCTTCGGACAACCGCTCGGCACCCGCCACCGGAGCTTCGATCGTCCCGGCGTCGGAGACAACCACCGGCGCTCCCTGGGCCTCGACCGGGTAGTCCAGGGCCGTAATCGGAACGCCGTCCAGATCGATCAGCTCGCCTCGTTCATTAATCAGGTAGTAGGTCCCGGCGATCTCACGGATCAATTCATTCTGATCGCTGACCAGGTTTCCGTATTGATCCGCCAGAGAGGGGGTATCCAGATCGCCGACAGACACGATGGTTCCTTCGTCATCCACAAGGTTGCCAAGGCCGTCTGCGCGGTAAATGTCACCATTTAGGTCGACCACCGTACGGATTGCACCCACCCCGTTGAGGGGATCCCCGACCCCGTTGATCAACAACCCTTGTTCATTGATCCGGTAGCCGTCGGCGCTGATCAGATGACTGTCGATGTCGATCAAGTTCCCGTAGGAGTCGACCCTGTATCCATAGGCATCGATGGCATTCCCGAACTCGTTGATGTAATTTCCAAATTCATCGATGAGATACCCGAATTGGTTGATCCATTCACCGTCCGCATCCAGCCTGATGCCACGTTCGTCGATCACAAATCCCTGGTCGTCCAGGAATCGATCATCCCCATCCACGCGGAAATATCTCATCTCACCGGGGCTCACCTCATATTCAGCCAGGAGGTAGCCCTCTTTATCCACCGTCACCGGGTTGTCACTTTCATCATAGGTGATATAAACCGCCCCCGCCCCCAGTTCCGGATACCCGTCATCCCCGATTTTCCTCTGGGCGACGCCGTATTCATCCACAATCACCTTGTCCGTTTCGTCAAGGGCAAGGAGGAAACCGTAGTCGTCGATCAGGTCTCCGTTTCTATCAACCGTGAATGGCCGCTCCTCATCATCGGTGGTCAACGCGAGCTCTGTCCTGGTCTCGTAAAGGAGTTTGCCGACCAGCACGCCGATGTCCGAACCTGAAGCAGCTGTCGCGCCGGTGAGGGTCAGCTGGTCCCCGGCCTCCACAAAACCCTGGATTTCCAGAAGCCCGGTGCCCGATACAAGGGTCACATCGGAGTCCGGATCCAGGGCCTGGATGACACCCAGGATCTGAATGCCGTCGTCACTCTGGATCTGAACCGCGCTGGCCGCACCTTCGGACGGCTCCTCCACCGCCAGGGCGTCCGTCTTGATGAAGCTTTCTTCATTGAGGTGGAAGAACGGGTCGGCACCCCCGCTCACGGTGATCTGGACGAGGCCGGTGGCTTCGATGGAACCGCCTCGGGTGATGGTCTCCCCGGCGGCATCGGCATCGCCGTTCAGCACATCCAGGTCGGTGGCAAGGTCCTCTCCGCCGAGGGTGACCATCTCGGATGCAAGGATCGTGACCCCTGCAGCCGAGCCGACCCAAACCATGGCCGGTAAATCGCCAAGGGAAACACGGCCGGGATCCGCCCCGGCGTAAAGCGCTCCGACGATGTCCACGTAATCGGCTTCAAGATGGATCAGGCTGTCATCATGCCGCACGATCAGCTCGCTTGCCGTGCGGATGTCGATTCCATCCGGCGCCATAAGTTCGATTAAACCCGAGGCAACGATCCGGGCGCCCAGGGGATAGGTCCCGCCTTCAATCAACCCGGGATGCAGATCCTCATCGGATCCATCGGGGCCCTCGACGCCTGTTCCACCGCCCACGACGATGCTGGGAGACTCGATCCTCACGCGCTCATCGACACCATCGATAAAAGCCCTCGCTTCGGTGATGAATTCGAACGTCTCCACCCCGCCCGCCTCGATCGAACCCTGCAAGACAAACGGGTTTGGTGTCGTAATGAGAACCGAGCCCAGGGCATCCACGTCCCCGGCAAGGGTTACCGTGCCGGAAGCATCAATGACAACCTCGTAGTTTTCAGCGGTGGGATCGCCGGCAGGCTCGGGAGCCGTGGCGCCGGCGTTCTTGATGACGCCCGCGATGTCGATACCGTCCCCGGTCAGCAGGATCCGTCCGCCGGTTTCAATCCAGCCTGATTCTTCCGTAACGACGATGTTTCCGTTTTCCGACGTCACAAACACGTCCCCGCCCATTCGGGCCTCGTCGGTCTGAAGCGAGCCGATCGGCCCGTTGATGGTCACATGGTTGAAACCGTCGATCTGGACGCTGTTTTCATCGGGGGAAAGTGCGTTCGTCCGAATCCACGCGGTGGGGCTGACGGTGACGCTGTCATCGGCCGGGCCGGCTGCCTCGAATCCCGCCTCGATCAAAACATCCCGGTCCGCCAGGATTTTTCCATTGAGATTCAGGGTGTCCTCGGCGGTGAGAATCACATCGCCTTCGCTGCCGCCGGCGATCAGGTCCCCTTTCAAGAACCCGTTTTCCCCCAGGTCGAGGATGATCGGGCCGTCGATCGTCTGCATGAGGGCCGACCAATCGAGGTCCAGGTTGGTGTCCGGGCCTTCAACGAGCGTAATCTGGTGATCGGAAAGCACCGAGCCGGCCATGTAAAGCTCTCCGAGCGGGTTTTCCGGAGACCCGAAAATGACTTCCGAGCCGGCGGCGGCGGCGATGATGTTGAACGGCCTGGATGAATCCACATCGATCCCGTCCGCCACCGTGTCGAGCCCGAGAAGCCCGGCATTGCTGCTGACCAGGTCCGGCCCGCCTGCAGGGTCGGCGAACTGGGGCAGGATCTTGAACTGGTACTGGCTTGCAAAGAGGATCTTTCCGTTTTTCAGTTTGACTTTCACGATCGGGTCGGCAACGCCGCCCACCGTTACCGGGTCGTTGCTGAAGTCATCCGTGTAGGCTTCCCCGTCCAGGTTCACGTAGCTTGCCGTGTTGAGGGCCTCCTGGATGTTTAATACCAGGTCCATGATCGCACCCTTGCTGTCGTTGTCCGCGGTATCGGCTGCGGAAACGGTCACCTCGCCCACGATCTTCCGGGTGCCCAGGTTGACCCACACCACGAGAGTGACATCGTCGCTGAGAACCCCGGAGTTGGAGGAACGATTGGCCTCGATTTCCTCCGCCGGCATGTCGGTGAGACCCAGCAGGCTCTCATGGATGGATGAATATTCGATGAAGAACGTCGAGCCGCTTTCAAAAACGATGGAACCCTCATCCTCCAACGCCCATATATCGGAGGCCAGGGGCCCGAGGATGCTGTTGATGTCAGCGATCAGATCATCGATGCTGGTATTGTTATCGG
>JBMNCP010000041.1:0-8958 GCA_049366795.1 Desulfobacterales bacterium | reverse complement strand
GAACATCGTCCAGAATGCGGATGTCGAGGGTCACGTCATGGACCAGGCCCCTGCTCGCCGGCAGGGCGATGCGCTCTCCCGTGCCGCCATCCACAGGAGCCAGCTCCTGCACGGCCGGCGGCTGAACAGCAGAGAGATCGATCCCCTCGGCGAGTCCTATCTCCCCCAGATTCATCGACGAATCACCGTCGATCGTAAACTCCCGCGCACCGGCAAGCACCAGCTTCCCAGAGCGCGATTCAATTTTGATGAACTGGCTGGCATGGGCGCCGGTCGCATCTCCGTTGTCGAAGACCGGCGTTGCGATCACGGCGTTTTCAATATCGGCCGGCAAATCATTTGCGCCGGTGTTGGAGGCGGTCTCCTGCTGCGTGATCACCACGGTGGCATCCCAGGTGCCGCCTTCCCCGTCATCGATGGCTAAGGCCAGCGTCACATCCCCTGTGAGCACACCGTTCGCGGGAAGCTCAACCCCGGCCTCCACCTCGTAATCCGGCGTGGACAGGCTGGAGGAAAGGGTCCCCGTGCCGAATCCTAGCTGGTCCAGGTTGTCGCTCGCATCACTGGTTACGGTAAAGGCGTCATCGCTCACGAAAACAATCACGCCCCCCTCATCCCGGGCGGAGATCAACTCACTGAAGTACATCCCGGGATGGCCCGGGATCTCGGCCGCTTCGAGGGCGTTATGGATGTCTCTCACCAGATCCGCGATGCCGGCGTTCGCGGTTGTGCCGGCGTCCGTTCCGTCGGTCGCCGAG
Source organism: Desulfobacterales bacterium (assembly GCA_049366795.1). Taxonomy (GTDB): domain Bacteria; phylum Desulfobacterota; class Desulfobacteria; order Desulfobacterales; family UBA5852; genus CALNZV01. Next base: position 8,200 of record JBMNCP010000041.1, on the reverse strand, counting down.
GCTTCCACCGTCACCTCCCCGGCATAGGCACCGCCATTGATGGAAAAATCAAGGATCAGGTTGTCGGAGAGCACGCCGTTCACCATGCTGTCCACAGGCGTCACCCGGTAAGTCTCAGGCGGTCTGACGGCGAGCTGAGCGCTGTCCGTCACGTCTGAAAAGCCTATCAAGTAGGGATTGCCTGCAGGCTCGAGGCGGGTCGAATCGACATCCGTCCCGCCGTGGACGGTCGTCAATCCGAGCAGGTCGGCATGGCTCGAACTCCCTTCGATGCTGAATGGGTATCGGCTGTAGAACTCGAGGGAATCGCCTTGCAGCCGGACCTTGACATCCGTAAAACCGTCATCGATAAGGGCCTGGTTGATGTCCTCGTTGAGGTCGGAAAGGTCCGTGTTGCTGCCGTCCATCAAGATGTCGACCGAGCCCGAGTAACTTCCTGCGGGTCTTTCCACCATGATATCCAGGGTTACATTGTCGGTCAGGATCTCAGAGGGCACCTCGCTTTCAGCCGTGATCACCGAGTGTTCCACATCGATTTCAAACGCGCGCGGGCTGGAGAATACAATTTTATCCTCAGCATTCAGAGAAGCGGTGATCTCCCTGAAGCCGCCACGGATGAAAGCCTCGTTGAGATCCGTGACCAGCTCATCCAGGTTGGTGTTGTCCAGGGTGTCGTCACGGTAAATGATCACCGTACCGGTGACCACGTCCTCCCGCTCACCTGTCACCGCATCCGCCGCGGCAAGGTCGGGGCTCAGTTTCCCCGGATCGTCATTCGGATCGATCGTGGACATGACCACGTTGAAGGCGATATTGTCGGGGAGAATTCCGATCGTGCTCAAATCATCATTGGAAACAAGTTCGAACAGGGATGGATCGCGACTGGACTGTTCGGAAAGGCCGGAAGCCACATCAAAGAGCCCGAGCAGGTCTGCAGCTTCCGAATCTCCGGTGATCTCGATGTCCACGGTGTCGCTGGCAAATACCAGGCTGCCTGAATCATTGCCTACGGTGATGTCAAACCCGGCACCACTCAGGGCTGTGGTGATATCCGAGGCAAGATCATCGACGCTCAAGTTGTCCGTGGTGGCGGTGCGTGCGATCGTCACGGAAGCGCTCACCGTCACGTCATCGCTGTCCGTGGCGTTGATGTCAAGAACCACATCCTCGGCCAGGACACCGGTCGTCGGGACGGCATTCTCCCCGGAAACCTCATACTGCGCCTCCTGTCGGGAGGAGCTTACAGCCGTGGTCAAGCCCAGCAGGTTGGCATTTGCCGAGCTCCCCTGGATGCTGAAATCATAGAGGCTTTCAAAGACGATCCTGTCCCCGTTCACTGACGCCGTGATGTCGCTGAACCCCGCCAGCACTAGACCCGCGTTGACATCTGCAACAAGATCCTCCAGATCCGTATTCGTTCCATCAACGGCTATGACAGCTGAACCCTCGGTTACGTCGCCCACGCGGTTGATCTCTATATCCAGGGTTACACCACTGGAGAGAACGGCTGAGGGGACATCCGCCTGCCCGTTGATGTAGGCGTTGAAAAAGACCGGCGAAGCAACCAGGTCCTCTGATGCGTTCATCCCGAGCAGCGTTTCGTTCACAGACGCCGTTTTGACCTTGAAAGCGTCCGTCCCGACCAGCACCAGGGTTCCGTCCCTGTCTTCCGCTGTGATGTAGTCGCTGAAATGGCGGAACGGGTTTCCGGGATCGCTTCCGTCGTAACGGGGAATCAACGTGGTGCTCAAGGCATCGTTGAGGTCCGAAACAAGGTCGGCGATGCCGGTGTTGTCCGCCGTATCCGTCTTGAACAGGGTCACCGCCCCGAGCAGGGTGTCGAAATCGTCGGTTCCCACAGCCGGTTCGAGATCGCCCGCCTCGATGCGAAGGACAAGCGTGACATCGCGGGTCAGCTGCCCGGTTGTCGGCACGGCACCGCTTGCGGTCAGTTCAGACAGTTCCCTGTACTCGACGGTCTCCCACTCCCCTCTGAAACCAAGGAGGTTGATATGCTCCGATGTATCGAGGAGCTCGAACTCGGAACCCAAACTGCTCAAAACCAGATTCCCGTCGACCACCGCGGCATCGATGGGAGCGAAATCACCGGAATCGAGGGCGGTGTTGATATCGACGGCAAGGTCCTCGAGGGTGGTGTTATCCAGGGTGGATGCCGCCGTAATGACCACCGAGTCCTCGATTTCGCCGCCCAGGAGATCATCCATCCTCAGGTCCAGCGTCACATCGGCAACGAGCTGACCGGTGGAAGGAAGGGCCGCATCCGCGATAAGCTCGGCATCCGGGTAGTAAATAACCGATCGAAGCGTCGCGGCCAGTCCCAGGATGTCAATATTTTCAGAGTCTTCAAGGATCGAAAAATCGTATCCGTAACCCGTGAGGATAAAATTCCGCCCCTCGTAGGATACCTCGATGTCGTCGAAGTGATCGCTTCCGTCAAAAATCGACTGAATAAATGCTACGAGGGCCGCATCATTTCCAAGATCAATGGCCGGAATGGTGATGGTTTCTTCATATTCCGCGGTCCCCACCCGTTTCCACAGGTGCAGGTCCACGTCGACCGGCAGGTAGCCCTGCTGCATGAACTGACCTTCCGCCACAAGTCGGGCCATGTCGCCTTTGACCCACGTATCAGGCTCGATTTCATGAAAGTGGGTCGGGGTGAGCACGTTGATCTTGTCGGGACCGTCGAGAATGATCCGGCTGTTCTCACCCCAGGTCTCGATGAGGGCCGACCCGTAAACCAGCACGCTGCTGTCGGTAAAGTTGAAGATGTCGTTGGGGTCCCCTTCAAAGGGATCATCGCCGCCCGTCACCTGGATCAAGGCGCCTGCCTTGAGGGTCGTGCCGACCCGTACCTGGTGCTCAGCGTTGATCAAAATCTCGGTATGAGCCGCATCCACCCCGAAATCCTTGTAGACCGAACCGATGTAACCACCGGTCTCGGCGTCACGCTTATTCTCCACCTCGCCCCCGGCGATGACATGCCCCTCGATTTCGGCGTCATACCTGGAATCAATCGTTATGGAGCTGTAGTCCTCGTGGGTGGTGATTTCACTCGATCCCTGGATGCGCACACCGATATCCGGGCCGATATAGGGATGTTCCGCCGTATCCACATTGCGCAGATGGATCTCATCCTTCGCGGCGATATAGCCTCCGGTGACGAGCACGTCCCCGAACAGGGACTGGATGGCCCGGATCTCGTAGGTCGACGCCGCCCGGGTGGAGGCCACCGTGCCCGAAGAAACATCGGTCATCCCCAGGACATCCAGGTTGATCGAGGCTTCATCGATCTCAAAATCATAGGCGTTGGTAAAGACCAGGGAATCTCCGTCCGTGCCCACCCTGAAATCATTCAAAACCGATTTGTCGAGTTCGGCGTTGAGCAGGTCGACCAGGTCCTGCAAGGCCATGCCTGCCTCTACAGTCAAGGAGATCTGCCCCCAGGAATCGCCGTTGCCGTCATTGACCACGAGCGTGATGTCTTCCGAGCCGGCCGGCGGACTGTAAACCGCCGGGGCGGTGTATTCTGCGTCGGGAACGACTTCATTGGCCGCGTTGTCTCCGCCTGCCAGGCCCAGAAGATCCACGGAAATGGAATCGGACGTGAGCGTGAAAGGGTTGTCTCCGGTGAAAACCACCCGATCGTCATCCGCCTGGACGTTGATGGAACCGCTGAACACCGGATCCAGCGCGTCCTGGATATCGGCGATGAGATCGCTCAGACGCTCGTTTCCTTCCGTTGATGATGCCTCGACCGTCACCATCCCAAGGGGATTTTCCAGGTCGTCCTCAAAATACAGATCAACGTCTCCGGTCAGCACCACCTGGTTCCGTTCATTTTCCGCCCAGCCGCCGATGAAAACCTGGCCGGGGGATTCGATGATCACATCGCCGCCTACGCTGGTGTCCCAGTCAATGGATTCCTTGATCAGATTGCCTTCCACGTCAAACAGGAGCGATTTGTTTGCCCCGGAGTAAATGTGGCCCATCATCTCCACGCCGCTCTCGCCGAAGATGTAAGCCAGGCCGTGGGAGCCGTCCGAGGTTCTTCCCGCCGCGGTCAAGCCGCCTGCCGTGGTGATCACCACGCTGAGCCTGGTGGTATTGTCGGGGTCCAGGCTTTCGTCGTCCTCCCCGGCGGCGCCTCCGATCAGGGAGACCGTATCGCTCGCAAGCACACCCGAATCCAGGTAGACCTGTTCGCCGGCGACAATAGTCGCCTCTGAGTCCGTCCCGGACCAGGTCACGCCGGTGGGCCCGATGCTTCCGCCCGCGACGATGGAGCCCAGGATGTCCACATCGTAGGTCCCCGTGATGTTGATGTCGCTTCCATTCTGGAACGAGGTGATCACCGCCGTCGCATCCACGAACACGCTCGTGTATTCCCCGGTTTCAAGGTCCTGGGTCTGCCCGCGGCCGAACACGTTGATGCTGTCCTCCACCTCGACAAAGGAGGTGGCGAACTTGACGCGCTGGTCGGAATCGATGAGGAGCCCGGAATTCTCACCCCGGACGAAAATGCTCCCCTCGATGATCACATCGTCCGGCCCTTCCAGCCTCAGGAGACTGTCATCGGCATAGGAGGAGAGCTGGCCCGTCAAGTGGATGCTGGCATCCACCGCGTCCCGTTCGTTGTAATCCTGGTCGTCTCCGGCGGTGAGTTCCATGATGTCGGTGGTGGAAATCGCCCCGAAAATCCGCAGTTCATGCGGCGTGGTGATCACTACGTCGGCGCCTTCGGCAACGGGCACCTTGACGCCTCCCTGCCATTCCACGCCCGCCAGGATCTCACCGTTGATGTACACCGCCTCCGGAGCCGATATCTCGATCAGGCTTTCGGCACCCGGCGCGTACATGCCCCCCGCGATCTGCACCAGTTCGAAGAAGGTACCCGGCAGGACGCTGATCCTGGCCCCCTCTCCCTGTACGTAGCTTCGGCCTTCCATGACCACGGAGTTCCTGGTCACGATCTCGATGACGCCGCCGTCCTTGTTGGTTTCCAGAATCCCGGCCACGCCCTGGATGAAGTTGTTCATGCGCTTCGAAGAGCCCGCCTCTTCCATCATGGGGGACAGGTAGGATTCACCGTTTCCCTGGATGTCGACCATGATGTCCCCGTAATTGGTCTTCACCCAGCCGTCCACGATCATGCGGTTGGTGATGCCGTAAAGATCCAGGATGTCTCCGGTGATCCCGGAATCGGTGCCACCCAGCGGATTGTTGATGTTCTTTGATTTCACGTGCAGCCGTTCGGTGTTCATCTCGACGGTGACAAGGTCATTGTCCTGGGCCTCCACCTCGCCTTCGATGTAGATCCTGTCCGCATTGAAGACCACATCGTCGCGGAAGGATGAATCACGATCCCGCGGGGAGGCGTCCTTCTTGATGATGTCGGCGTCCATGGCGTCTCCGAAGATCATCTTTTCGGTGGTGCCGTCCCCGATGGTGATCAGGGTGAAACCGTCCTTGAAAGCGGAGAGGTCGCGCGTGGAAAGATGAACCGTGTTGATGAACACGCTGTCGTCATCATCGTAGGTTTCTTCGCCCTCCGGTCCGCTGAAATTTCCGCCCACATAATCGGGATAGTTCTTGAAGGTGGGACGGGTCTGGTAGATGTCGGTCCAATCCGTTCCCAGCTCATGCTCCGCGGCCGTGCCCAGGAGAAAATCCGTGGCGTAGGAGGTGAGAATCGTCAGGTTGCCGGTCCCGATCACGCCGCCCTCGGGTCTTTCCGCATCGGTATCGCGCTCTGCAGGGGCACTCAGGAAATCGAAATCATCGGCGGTAAGCGAAATGTCCTTCGCCGGATCCCTGGTGATGATGCTCCCGGAATCCAGCGTCAGGCGTGCGATTTCAGCGGTGGTCGAGGCGTTCATGCCGAACAGGGTAATATCAACGATGCCGTGTGCGCTCGACAACCCCACCGGATCGGCATTCGGCGCGCCCGGAAGATCCGTGAGCCCGTAAACGACCAGGCTGTCGGTCTCCTCCACCACGATCTCGCTTCCAGCCTCGACGCCTTCATCCCGCGTCAGGACCGTCAATCCGCCCACCGTGGTCTCGATTTTGTTGGAGCCGCCATAGGTATGGTTATAAATATTGTCCCCGGCAAGGACGAGATGGGATCCGGCGCCCAGAAAACGCATGCCGCCATAGAGGTTGATATTCCCCTCGGCCACAAATCTCATGGTGCCCCCGCCCAGGTTGTCCCTGTTGTCCCCGGAGCCGGACGTGATGTTTTCGTGAAGGTCGATATAGGCCTGGCCTGCGGCATTGGCCGTGTAGACATCCAGCCTGCCGTCATTGATGGCATTGATCTGAACGTTCACCTCGAGGCTGCTCACCCGGATGTGCCAGTCCATGTCATGGGCGTCGATCTCGTGCTCGATCGTGCCCACGGCATCGGCCGCATCGATCACGATCGGATGGGCGGAGCCATACTGCGCACCGATGCTGTCCGCGGTGATGTCAAAGTCGCCGGTGGCATGAACCGACGTATCGAGGATGACATCCTCCACCACCTCGATGACGATATTATGCCCGGCAAAATGCATGGACCCGCCGTCGGTCTCGGGTTTGACGGTCAGGTTGCGCGCATGGATGTAGAGGTCGGTCGCCCCCATGTCGGCCCCGGCCGGGTCGGTGGAAATAATGGTCAAATCCGCCGGGTGAAAGGTGGTCGTGCTGTCGGCCGCAATCTCCGATTCCTCGACCACCAGGGTGAATTTCTCCACATCATCCGTGAAACGGACCACTTCCCGACCGTTTCGGATCTCGTGATCATTGAAGATGAGGATATCCGGGTTGGCGTCGTTCAGTTCGATGCCGGGAATATTTTTAAAGATGACCTCGTCAAAATCCGTGTCGCTGTCGTTGATTTCGATAATGCCGTCGGCCTTGGTGGAGCTCTGTTTTCCAAGCTCAAAGGTGTACGTGGCGGCCCCACCCGCGTCCTCGATCTCAATCGTGCGCTCAGGGGGATTCGATACCAAGATTGTATCATCCCCGGTTCCGAGAATCAGGTGGGTGACCTCGGAGTTCCCGAAGCGCAGCTCTTCTCCGGCGGTATTGATCGTAATCCCGGTGTTGGTCACCTTCACGGTCATGTCGCTCGACACGCCGCTCAAATCAACGATCGTATCCCCCACCCGGTCGGAGAAGCGGTCCGAGCCAAAACCTTCCACAAAGGTGTAGGTATCCGTCCCGTCCATCCCGTTGAGCGTATCGACCCCGGAGCCGCCGTCGAGGCTGTCATCCCCAGCCCCTCCGGTGATCCGGTCGTCGCCTTCACCGCCGATCAGCGTGTTGGTCGCCGAAGCCGCGGTTCCGCCGGTGATGCGGTCATCGCCTTCCCCGCCGTCGATGGACACCGCACCCGTCGACAGGGCTGCACTCAGGGTGTCATTCCCCGCCCCGCCGGTGAGCGTGGCGGCTGCGCCCACGGACGCCGTCAGGCGGTCATCGCCTTCGCCGCCGTCAAACTCCACGGCAACCCCTGTAAGGCCGGATGCATCGAAGACGTCCTTGCCGGCGCCGCCGTCTGCGATAATTTTTGAGAAGCTTCCCTCATAGGTCCATGACCACTCGTCATAGGCGACGGTAATCGACGAGGCGTCGCCCGTGAAGGTAAAATTTTCGCCCCCGTCCTTGGTATCCAGGTACTCCCGGTCCCCGGCCCGCTTGCCGCTGTGGATGACCAGGGTGTCGCCCTCTTCGTGGGCCAGAACCGGCTGAACCTTGGGTGCGTTATACTCCCACTCCGCCAGGGTGATATCGAAGATGGTCCAGTCCACCACGCGCGACATGATCTTTCCTACAATGGGAATGGAGATCCCGACATCCACAAACACGTAAGCCTCGAAATACACCCGGCCGTCCAGGTTGATGATGTTCAAAAGGCCGCCAGGGGCGTCGTTTCCCGTGTAATTCCACATGGTGGCCAGTTCGGAGATACGAATCCGGCCGTCGTCATTGATGTCCTGCAGATCCAGCCCGGCCTCGAACCCGACCACACCTCCCAGGCCCGCCTCGATCAGCAGCAGCCAGAGCGTGGCTTCCAGGCCGATCTCAAGGCCGAAGGTCAATTCGTCTTTTTCCGTGCCGCTGGTGATCCCCCAGTCCGCGATGTAGAAGCCGTCCAGGGCATCCCAGGCGTTTCCGGTGTTGATGGCCTTCT
>JBMNCP010000040.1:0-23713 GCA_049366795.1 Desulfobacterales bacterium | reverse complement strand
CCTACACCTCCAAGTCTACTGAAAATCTCGAGTCCGGCGACCTTTTCGTCCTCGGCACGGACGGCATCTGGGAGGCGACCGATTCTGAAAACGAAATGTTCGGAAAAAAGCGGCTCAAGGAGATCATCCGGACCAACTGCCAGGGTAAGGCGTCGGAAATCGTGTCGGCCGTCTTCGAAGCGGTCATGTCATTCGCCAGTGGCGAGCCCCGCCAGGATGACGCGACGCTGATCGTCGTCAAGATCTGCTAAGGCCCGAAGATTCAGCACATGGATAATCCGAACGAACTCAATCCGTTTTACCCCATCCCCTTGATCCCATCCCTAGTGGGTGATTGGTAAAATCACTACGCCCGTACTCGTGCCCAGTCCCGCAGGGACGGTACCCTTCTCGTACTCGATCCCTTCCCACTTTCACCATCACTCCAGCGTTCCAAGGATGCTCCGTGTTTGCGAGCTATTGACACGCCCTCAGTTTCTGATAAAAGTTCTTTGAGAAGTTGCTTGTAATCCAGTCCCTCCCGGCGTACTCAAAACCTCTTTTCCTTGGCATTGTCGAAATTTTCGACCGATGCCGGACGTCTATTTTCAGTGAAGATCCAGTCAGCGGGCTTTTTCAGGCCGCAAGCCCGACACCATGCTGTGGTGTGGTCACAGCTAGTTGATTTGAACCCGATGCTCCCGTTGATGCGGAAATCGATTCAATCGGCACAACCGATAACAATGACAGGACAGGCTGCGATGAAAGAGTTGATTCGTGTGATCGTTCAGGCGCTGGTCGACATCCCGGCTGAAGTCAAGGTGAATGAAATCAAAAGTGAATCCGTGACCATCTTCGAAGTCCAGGTCGCCAAAACCGACACGGGCAAGGTACTGGGAAAACACGGCCGCAACGTGGACGCGCTAAGGACCATTCTAGCCGCTGCCGCGGCCAAACAGCGCCGGCGGTGCATCATTCAAATCCTTGAATAGGCGATCAGGGCTGCCCCGATAGCGCCGTTGGCCTGGGCATGCGGGGGAATGCGGATGGATCTTCCGGCCTTCTGCTCCAACGCACGAACCAGGCCGATGTTCCTGGCGACCCCGCCGGTCATCATCAGCGGTTCCCGTATGCCGATTCGGTTCGCCATGGCGATCACCCGCGAGCCGATGGAATCGTGGATACCGGCGATGATGTTCTCCCGCCTCTCCCCCCTTGCGATGAGGGAGATTACCTCGGATTCGGCGAACACCGTACACAGGCTGGTGATGGATGCCGGCCGGTCCGCCGTAAGGGACATCTCCCCGAAGTCCTCCAGGTCGACTTCCAGCGCCCGGGCCATCACTTCGAGAAATCTGCCCGTTCCGGCGGCGCATTTGTCGTTCATGGCAAAATCCTTGACGCGGCCGTTGGCGTCCAGGACAATGACCTTGCTGTCCTGCCCGCCGATGTCGATGACGCAACGGACCTCCGGATCCTGAAAATGGGCGCCGGCGGCGTGGCAGGTGATTTCAGTGACGGCCTTGTGCGCAAACGCCACGCTGTTGCGCCCGTACCCGGTGGCCACGATGCGATCGACGGCTCCGGCCCGGATGCCCAGGTCATTCAACAGGGCGGTCAACACCGCCCGCCCGGCTTTCCCGGCGTTGTAGCCGGTCGGCATCACATTCGAGCCGGCCAGCCGGCCGTTCCTGATCAGAGCGGCCTTTGTACTGATGGATCCCACATCGATCCCGACGGTCAACAATCCCCGCCTCCCGGCGCTACCGGCCTGATTTCAGCATCTCCATGAAGGCATCGATGCGGGTTTCGACCTGGCTTTCGGAAAAGCTTCGCGCATCGTTCATATCCGCCTCGATCACCACGCAGGGAATGCCCCGCTTTTCCTGCACGAAACGTTGGATATCATACTGCCCTAAACTGTAGGGCTTGCAACTCCGGTTGGAATGAATGACCAGGCCGTCGGCGCCATACTTGTCGACCATATCCACCACCATTCCGGCCATCTGATCCGTGCCGAGGTTGATGTAGACGCGGGAATAGCCTTCGGCCATGGAGCCGAAGAAGTCATTCTCGTCCAGGAATTTCAGGCTTCCGCACCACGACGAGGTATAGGTGTCCGCCACCAGGCAGGCGCCGTGAGCCGCAAACTTCTCGGAAAGCCATCTCGTGCGGTACCACACCGGCAGGTTGTCCCACAGCAGCCGGAAGGTTTCCCCGGGAACGGCCGCTATTCCTTCGGTCACGCGGGTTCGCATCTCGTCGAGCAGCAGGGCGTAGTAGTCCACCACGGTCCGGGTGCCGCGGAGGGTCACGATCAGGCTCAGGTGGAAAAACGCGTCGAATGCGCTCATGGGCGCCGGCCGGTGGACGGTCGTATCGAGCACCTGCTGCCACAACCGCTGGCCCTCTATGGAGAGCCGGCCCACTTCGGCAAGCCGGTCGTGATCGAAACGTTTTCCGCAGTGGGCTTCCAGAAAGGCGATATATTCCTCCAACTGCGCCCGGACATAGGCGTGGGCTTCCACGGTGAATTCCGTGTGAATGATCGGGGTGTCCAGGATAAAAAGCGGCGCGTCGAAATGGCGTGCCTGAACCTCGTACCATTTGAGCACCGTGCCGCAGATGTTGTTGCAGCACACCAGCATGTCGGGACGCGGAAGTCCGCCGATGGGTCCGCCGTTGACGGCGGCGCAGGCGATATCGACCCTCGCGTAGGAGCACAGATCCCTGGTGTATCCCATTTCTTCGGCTTTCTCGCAAAGGTCCACCCCCATTCTGGCGGAACCGATCATGGCGCCGTGGTTTTCGGGGTATACCGGGATCACATCCATCGCGATGAGCGGCTCCACCGGCCCTCCACTGGTAATCCAGGCCACTTTCCTGCCGGTCTGGTCAGCGGATTTGGCCTCGATGTAGTAGTCGGTCATGATCTCCTTCATCCGCTTGACCGACTTGATCCTGCGTTTTTCCCTGTCGAGGTCCATCGGCTTTTCCATTTCTCAAAGCATTTCCATGAACGCTTCGCACCGTGTGGCGAACTGCCCCTGTGAGGCGGGCTCCTCCACTTCCAGCAGCAGGCTGGGGATGCCTTCGGCGTCCAGAATGGACTTGAGATACGGGTAGTCGAAGGCGTGCGGGTCGCAGAATTTGAACAGCAGAAAAATGACGCCTTCGGCACGGGTTTCCCTTGCCAGGCGAACCATGTCCTCTCCCCGGCGGGTGACCCCCGCGTGCTTCGCCGGGCAGGCGGCCCGCCGCACGTAGCGGTCGGCAATGGCGGCGAGCGGATCTCCCCCGAAGTCGACGAGACCGGTCCAATTCCTGTAGCCGGTGCACAGGTCGTCGCCGACAACGATGCCGCCCGCGGTTTCGATGATCGGGTAGATATCGCCCAGGTTGCATACGCCTCCGGAAAGAAAGATGCGCTTGCCGGAGCCGCCTCGCGATTCGATCGGTCTTTCCAGGGCATTCACCACCTGGGAGAGAAGATCGAGAAAATCGGTCCTGTCCATGACGGCGCCGGCCCGCAGCACGGTGTGAACGGCACTGCCGGCAATCGCACCGGGGCGGTCCCGCCGGATGTCGTAGAGCCTTCGCATGAGAGACCGGATGCCGTTGACCGTGTCGATGGCCTTCTTCAGATCGTTATCGGTGATGGCCCTTCCCAGCAGGGATTCCAAGTGGATTCTGGCTCTCCGGAGGACTGCGGTCATATAGGTTTTGGCGCTTGGGGTATTCAATTTGACCGGCAGCACCAGATCCAGATGAAAGCCGACACCGGTATTGATCCTCCAGATGTCGGACAGCCGTTGCATGCCATCGCAGGTATGCGGAAAGACGGCGCCGTCAAGGAAATCGAGCCGGCCGTCCAGGGCATCCTCCAGGGCTCCCCGGATCAGGCTGCAAGCGTAGGTCTGAAGATGCGCGTCCGCCTTGGAGATATTCCCGCTTCCCCCGGCAATGCGAAACGGCAAGGCACCGCCGGCCAGGATCAGCTCATCCGGTGCATAGGAGCAAAGGGTGCCGATGACCTTCCCGCCGGTCTTCGCCTTCCAGCTTCTGGCATAGGACGCCGGGTCGCCGCAAACATCATTGAACCGCCGCAGGGGCTCCATCAGGCTCTCCCGGTCGTTTGGCGTTTATCGTGGAGGATCCGCACCCGGTCCCAAGGCGCGGCTGCTATAAGGGATTGTCAATCCTGAAAGCCTTCCGCATTGGCTGCCGTATAGGCTTTCAGCGTCGAATATCCGACCAGGCTCCCCGGAGCCAAAGGGAGGCTGGAGATCTTTTGCGTTCCGAACTCCCTTTCGATGTCGGCCGTGCTGTCGTCCCGACTCACTTTGTTGACGATCACCTTGTCGATTTCAATTCCGATGGCGCCCAATTTCTCACGGATTCGCAAGGCTTCGGACAGGGACAGTCGGTCACGGTTCATGACCAGATTGATCCGAGTGCCGCTCGATAGGAAATGCTGCGCCAGGTGCTCGTAATTGTGAATCAGGGATCCCAGTTTCCGTTTGACCTTGTCCTGCTCGATTTCACCCTTGCCAAACTTGATCCTGGAAATGATTTCCTTTTTCTCATAAATCCGGGTTCGAAGCTTCAACAACTCTTCGAGCCAGACCTGGGTGATAAAAGGCAGGGAAAAGAAACGCAGCGTGAGCGCCGTCGGCGCCATGTCGAAAACGATGAATTCCTTATCCCGGAATCTCCGGATGATGTCCTCGAAAGCCAGCAGCAGCGCGTATTCCTCCAGGCCGGGGGAAAACTGCAAGACATTGAAATAATTTTGAAGGCTGAATGCGCTTTCATATCGGTATGTTCTGGTTATCTGAGCCTGCGCGTCCTTCAGATATTTCTCGATCCAGAAATCCGAGTCGACCTCCTTGACCATCAGGAATTCCGCAACCTTACATGGTTTTTCCGAAAAGTCGCGCTCGAAAATATCCCGCTGGTTATGGGCCGGATCCATCGATACCAGCAGCGTGTCGCGGGAATTGCGGGCGAGGTGGATGGAGGTGAGGGCGGACGTCGTCGATTTTCCGACGCCTCCCTTGCCGATGAAAAATAGCAGTTGCGGATTCATTCTCATTCAATTCCCAAGACCGAAAACAACTCACCCAGGGGGTCATGGGCCGTGGACACCTTCTCCAGCATGATACCGAACTCCTTTTCCATGAGCGGCAGGAGCTCCATGGTGATGTGAATCGGCGGTGAGGGGATGCCGATAAAGGCGCCAAGCACCAGGATCCCGAAAATATTGTCCAATTCCTCGACTTCATGTTCGATCGTGCCCACCGCTTTTTGCCGCATGACGGCGTCGGCGGTTTTGAAATATTCGGCAATTTTGCCCTTGAGGGGTTTGACTATGGACAACATGGTCATTTCACCCGAAAAATCCTTCTGTCGAACGTTATCCGCCTGTCGGACGGATAGAAATAGTAGACGGCGTAAAGAGCCATGATGGCGGTTCCCGCGTAGTGGAATTTCGGAATCCGGAGGACGTGGGCAGCCAGCGCTAGGTATGGCGTTGTCATGGCAGTCCACAGCATCGTGTTTTCGAATCTGGCCCACTCTGCCTCGCTGGCGTTTTGGCGCCCGCGCATCCTGTTCGCAAACAGGCTGCGTAAAAATATCGGCAAGGCTACGGCGGAAAGCACGGATAAGATGAAAATCAGCGGCGCCAGGTAATCGGGATAGGAAGGCGGCGCGAAAGGCTCGCCCTTGACCCGTTCGGCGGCAAAAAGCAGCAGGAAGCCGCAAGCGGCCGGCAAGAGCAGAATGAAGTAGGTCCTTTTCAGTTTTGCTGTCATGAAACCGTTGTCATGAACGGCATCCAACCGATCGAAAGGCTGCGTTCCCGGATCAGGTGGTGGATTTCCTGCTATAGGTGCATGGGAAGATGGAGGCATCGCCCGCAAGCGATGCCTCCATCTGGGTCATCACGCGGTTTCCATCGTGGGTTCGGGCTCCTCTTCGGTGAGGAAGAACTTGATCACCCCTTCAATGGTAATCCAGCACGCAAGGAACAGGATGCAGAGATTCACCACCTGCAGCAGGGTATTGTGACCCGCGCCGAAGCTGACCTGGTTCAGGACCACCGCCCAGATGGTCATCACGGCCATGAAGATCGCCGGCAGGCCCGCGATCATCCATTTGAGACCGCCGCGGCGCTTCAGGTAGAGTGCGATGATGATGAGGGCCAGGGCGGCGAGGGTCTGGTTCACGGCACCGAAGAGCGGCCACAGTTTCAGGGCGCCGTTTCCGCCGGGTCCGGAGGCGAATGCCAGGAGCAGCGCCGTCCCGACGGCGACTCCGGTGGCGGCATAGCGGTTGGCCAGGAAGTCGATCCTGAAGCCCCCGAAGAGCTCTGCGATGACGTAGCGCTGAATCCGGGTGGCCGTGTCCAGGGTGGTTCCCGCGAATGAGGCCAGAAAAACACCCATGATCGCGATCCCGAACGACTTCGGAAGCCCCAGGGTTCCGATCATGTTGGCCGAGCCGTCGATAAAGGCGCGGGCGGCATTGCCGATGCCGTCAGCGGAAGCCCAGGAAGCGTAATGGGTCGTCCAGGCGGCGATGCCGGTCAGGGTCTCACCGGACTTGGCCGTATATCCCATCCCGATTCCGGCGGACACGGCGATAATGACGAGGGTCGCCAGCCCCCCCTCCATCAGCATGGAGCCGTAGCCCACAAACAGCGAATCCTCCTCGTTCCGGACCTGTTTGGCGGAGGTTCCGGATGACACTAGCGAATGAAACCCGGAAATCGCCCCGCAGGCGATCGTGATGAAAAGGAAGGGCCACATGGGAGGTGACTTTTCCGGTGTCAACTGCAGGGCCGGAGCGACGATTTCAAGCCTGCCGCTGAAGGCCGAGAACACGACGCCCAGGATCAGCAGCGCCATGGCCACCAGCAATTGGTGCGAGTTGATGAAATCCCTCGGCTGCAAAAGAGTGGTCACCGGCAGGACCGACGCGATGAAGGCATAAACCAGCAGGATGATCGTCCACACGCCGGTCGGCGGGATGCCGGCGATCGCCGGCATCTTGAGGGGCACGAATGCACCTATGGCCACGGTGACGTACATCGCGATCACTGCCACGATCGACCAGAAGGTGACATTGGCTCCTTTCTTGTAGACGAGATACCCCAGGTAGATCGCGATCGGAATCTCCAGCCACACGGGAATCACGGACTGCGGGTACATGGCGAAGACCACGGCGATCACCAGCCCGAAGATGGCGATGACGATCCACAGCTCCAGAAAAACGATCAGAAAGAAAAAGAACTTGGTGCGGTTGTTCACATATTTTGCCGTGTAATCGGAGATTGATTTTCCCTGATTCCGCATGGAAATGATCAAGGAACCGAAGTCATGTACCGCTCCCATGACGATGCTGCCGACGAATACCCAGATGATGGCCGGCATCCAGCCCCAGATCACGGCCAGGGCAGGACCGACGATCGGGCCCGTTCCTGCGATCGACGTGAAGTGATGGCCGAAAATGATCTCTTTCTTGGTCGGCACATAGTCGATCCCGTCCTCGAATTCGCATGCAGGCGTCTTGCACTCTCCGGACAAGGCGAAGATCCTGCGTCCGATAAACCTGCCATACAGCTGGTACATGAGAATATACCCGCCGAATGCCAGCACCATGATGACTAAGGAACCCATAAAACCTCCTTTCATTGGGAATGCGTTACGCCCGACACGGGCGATCTTCGAACCGAAAGGGTCCTACATCTCGATTCGGCTTGCTGCTGCGAAGGCACAAAGGGAATTCCAGTGCACCGGGACCGCAGCGCCCGGAAAGATGGAGAACTTGCCAACGGCAATGGAAAACAATGCCTGTAAGGCGGGACAATAGCCAAACGGGTAGTGATATTCCTCGCGATGCCTCAATTCGGCTGCCGGTCGATCATGACGCACCTCTGGTGCCATCGGCGCGGGCAGGAGAACTGATTCCTCCGTCCGGGAAACTGTCTGTCATCAACAACCACTAACTTTAAGGAGGGTAATGGGCAATAACTTATAAACTAGGACGCAAAACCACGAAAGAACCGCTCGGTTGGCCGGTGGACGATTCTGGTTCATGGAGCCGCGTTGGTATCATCGGAATTGCTCGAATCAAGCTGTGGGGAGTGCACGAAAGCCAACCTGCAGGGCGGGGGTTGAATGCAAGGCAATGAGAGGTCTCGGGGTTGATCATGATGAGGGTAGTGCTCCGCTTAATTGGCTGATTTCCCCTGTGAAAGTGTCCTATGTGTCAATCCGGGAAATGTCAATGATAATTTTGCTCTTCCAGCGAATTCCATCCATCGACTCGCCGCCATCGTCGATGTTCCGGGTCGCGATGCGGTGTAGAAGTGCATATGATTATTCATGTGGCCGATTGACGATCGGAATATCCGGATGTCCCTGCGCGCGGGCCAAGGCAACGTATGATCTTAAAAAAGGCGGCGGGGGCTACATGGTCTGTTTCATTCATTCCGCAGACCGAGGAGGAAACATGCTTGCAAAGGCTTTAAGGTCCGCAATGATATTCGTGGTGGTGTCCGCAATGGGTTCCACTCTCCTGGCCTCTGAATTCGAATGCACGCCAACCCGGCAGGATGCCAAAGGGCCTTTTTATGAACCCGATGCGCCGGTCCGCGATTCCGTCGGATCCGGATTCGTGCTCGTCGGAAAGGTCAAATCGGCCAAGGATTGTTCGTCGATCACAGATGCCAGGATCGAAGCCTGGATGGCCGGGCCTGATGGCCGATACGATGATGCCTATCGGGCGACCCTGTCTGTCGATGGAGAGGGCGGGTACCGGTTTCAGAGTCATTTCCCTCCGACATACGGTTTCCGGCCGCCCCACATTCATCTGCGCATCACCGCAGAGGGCCATCAAACCCTGGTGACGCAGTTCTATCCGGAAGAGGGGACCGACGCCGGCCATTTCGATTTGGTGCTGACACCGGATTCGTGACGCCAACCTCTCAACAGCCTGTTTCGTTTGGAACCGGGTTGAACGCGATGAATGCCCGGGATCGATACCGCGGTCCGTTGCAATATCCGCCATGATGGTTACCACCCTCTCAGTATTCCACGACCGATACCCTGCCGGATACGCCTGGAATCATTTTATCCAATTACTGTAGTCGGATATCAATATAAATAAGCGAGGATATGGACGATGACAGCGATCAAGAAAGACCTGTTTGATTTTTTGAAGAAAAACGAAAGGCAGCCCAAGCCGCGAACGAGGGGGATCACCGAGATCCGTGGTCCGTACTATTCCGTCATGGGCAATCGATACCTGAAGGATGTGCTGGAAACCATGGGGCCCTACGTGGATTCGCTCAAGTTTGCAGGCGGTTCGTTCGCCCTGATGCCCCCGGAAAAGGTCAAGGAGCTGATCGATACTGCCCATGACCATGACGTCCAGGTTTCGACCGGCGGTTTCATGGAATATGTTCTCACGCAGGGCGGGCAGGCCGTCAGCGGCTACCTCGAGGCCTGCAAAACGTTGGGATTCGACATCATCGAAATCTCCGCAGGCTTCATCACCATCCCGACCGATGACTGGCTTCGGTTGATCGAACACGTGCAAAAGGCGGGTTTCAAAGCGAAACCGGAGGTCGGCATCCAGTTCGGTGCCGGAGGGGACACCCCACAGAAAGCCCTGGAGGAGGAGGGAATCATCGATCCGGAGTGGGCGATCGGAAGGGCCAGGAAATTTCTGGAAGCCGGCGCTCACATGATCATGGTCGAGTCCGAGGGCATCACTGAAAACATCGAGCCCTGGCGAACGGAGATCCCGGCCAAATTCATCAACGCGATTGGATTGGAGAAGCTCATGTTCGAGGCCGCCGATCCGAAGGTCTTTGCCTGGTACATCAAGAACTACGGCTCCACGGTCAATCTTTTCGTGGACCACAGCCAGATCGTGCAATTGGAGGCGCTTCGGCAGGGCATCTGGGGAACCAAGAGCCTCTGGGGGCGTGTGATCACCTATCCTTGATGTGGCCGTGAAGCACGGGGGCAGGTTGCCGGGGCGGCAAGGGTCCGGAGGTTCAAAAGAAGTGCCGAAACTTGACATCGGGATCAACCCATTGAAAAACTTGAAATTCAGAGAATTGCACATCCCTAAAGCCTTGAAACCGATTCCGGGCCCGACCCCGGCTCTGCTATCCACTCCGGGATTTGCAGCAAAAGATACGCTCAAACGAAGGAAATATCCTTCACTGCCCGAGCTTGCGGACAGCCTACGAACGATAGGGGATTTGGGGATTCGGAAACAGCCTCGAATAGAATCTCTCGATTTCGAGCGTATGAAATTATCTCCGGAATCATTCAACGTCAGGTGAAAAGTCAATCGAGCCGCCGGCCCAATTTCAGCAAAACCGGGGCCCCGGCAAAATGGGCCGGATTTGGCATGAAATATGCGGCGGAAATAGCGCATATAACCGGTTATATTCGCGACCTTTGTTCACTTGAGTTTTAGTGAATAAATTCCAAGACGGTCGATGATGAATCGATCCGATATTAACCTTGAAAGGGGGAGTAAGATCATGCAGAAGAAGACGGCGCTGATGTCAGGATTGGCGATTCTCATCGCCGCAATGGCCCTCACGATGATCGGCTGCACCGGCGAGTCGGGTTCGCCGGCCGCGGAGGTGTCTCTGAGGGGTACGGTGAATCAGGAAAATCAATTTGTCGATGAGGCAGGGCAGACCTATGAACTGAGCAACAACATGGCCAGCACCCAGGCGATGGCACAGCCAGGGGAGATGCTCGAGGTGAAAGGGACGCTTCAGGAGCAGGGCGAACAGAGGATTCTGACGATCACGGAATTTTCCGTCATCGAGCCTTGACAGGTGCGGCAGCGGGCAGCCTCGCTGCCCGCTGCCGTTGAAACGGCACCCGAAACGGTTGACCACAGAATCCCGCTCATGGATCTCCCCGATCTCTCCGCATAGCAGGACCGCGCATCTCCCAGTACTCTCTCAACACCTGAATCGGTTGGTTTTGGATCGAAATTGCAGCGCAAGGATATTTATCCCGGTTGCAATTTTGGGCATTCGTCCGTAACGATTCGCTATCCCAAAAAGCACGAAAGAATGGTTCAATAATACTTCAAAAGGTTATAATAATTAAAATCCATTTTGGCTCAAAAACCGAAAGCGTCAAGACAATAAAAGACTGATATACAGTGTTCACCCCATTGTCAGGTCAGGGGAAAAACCTATTCATTGTGTCATCGTTTGCGGCAGTCCATCGTTTGCCGCATTCGAAAATATAAACCTACCACGATGTCATGCGACATAGGAGGATATTATGAAGAGGTCAGCAACGATTATGACGGCTTTGTTTTCGATGCTTCTTTTCAGCGGTATGGTGGTGGTTGCCGGGGCTCAGCAGTCAACCGTTCCCGGCGCCAGCGAGAGACTTCCGAGCGACTCGGGTGTGATGCAGTCCGAAAAGCAGGAAATGGCCATTCCGCGAGCCAGCAAGATCATCGGACTCGATGTGAAAGGTTCGGACGACCAGAAACTGGGCGAAGTCAATGACCTGATCATCGGCGATAACGGACTCATCGAGTTTGTGGTCATTTCCGAGGGCGGTGTTCTCGGAGTGGGTGAGAACCTGATCGCAGTTCCCTGGGACGCGGCTTCGGCCAGATTCGAAGGGAATGCATTGCGGGTCGGATTGAATCCCGATGAGTTCGCCAGTGCCCCCACCTTCAGCAGCTGGGATGAATTCGAGGAAGGCGACTACGAGCAGACGGTCAGGGGATATTTCGGAACCGAATCTCGCGGTGAGGATGCGAACCCCGCCGAGATGACGCCCGGCAGGGACGAGAATCCCACCGAGATGACTCCTGGCAGTGAGAGCAGTGTTCCTGGAAGTGAGTCCGAGAGCGACACCGGAAGCAAGCAATATTAATTAATCAACCCTTGACCCGTGGAAACGCCTGGCGGATCCGGCCGCGGAGCCGCCAGGCGCGTTTCCCGTGGGGGCTTAAGCAATGAAAACGACAGGAGGCTGTAAATGTCTGGTGTTGATGGTGACGATCGGCTTCGTTTTTTTCTCGGCGTTTCGGGCGATGGCCACCGTACGGTCCGGCTGGCCCCAGTTACCGGATATCGTGCTTCATGAATGCGTCACGGCTGAGCAGACGGTCGAGCCGAATCCCATGTCGATGCTCGAAAACGACTTTTTGATGATTACTGCCTATGAAGAGCCGGGAAAAATGCAAAACCTTCCGCCGGCCGGGGAAAAGCCTGAGACTTCCGGCGGCACCAAAGCGCTGAACCTGTATTTCGTTCTGGGGCTGCTGGTTGCGGAGAATCAGTCCGAAGCCCTGGTCCACGAGATGGCGTTGATCGTTATCGAGAAGGACGCCGATGGCGGTAAGGAAAACAGCGGGGCTGCCGAGCGTCAATGGGTCCTCTTGGATCATAACGGAGACGGAGTGCTGGACAAGGCTTCGTTCAGCGAAAAATCGGACGAATCAGCCGGGGAGTCCGGCAGCCCGCGGGGTCTCGAGATCCCTTCGGAGCAGGTTGAAGACCTTCAAGGATATTTCGATGAAGCCGTTCGAACCCTTTCAAAAAAAGCGGCAAACGGTCCGGCCGGCAGTTGCACCGTTTCATAACGGAAGCGCAATCGGCTGTTTTCCTCGCTCACATTCGCTCATGGTTTCGATCTGTCCATCGGCGTCGGCCGGCATGACGGGCCTGGCCCGGCAGTTGTCACCGCAAAAAAGAATGGACCTCCGGACCATGCGCCAGCTCACGGGTATCGTGCAAAACATCGCTACCACTATTACCCTTCGTCCTCCGTTTACTTCGATGTGGCGAGGGGCCTGTATTTTTACATCAGCGGGTCAGGATGGCGGGTCTCGGCATCACTGCCTCACGAGCTGAACATGCGGTTGGGCGGCGCGGTCTCTTTGGAACTGGACACCGACAAGCCCTATGTCTACCACGACCGGCATCAAAAGGAGTATCCTCCCAAAAACGCAAAGAAGGGAAATAAGCACAAGTATGGCATTTTCCGGTAAGGGGCTTTGAATCGGCCGGAGCGGGGCCGCCTGATGGGGATCTCTATAAGTCCGCCCAGCTTTTCTCCTTCTCCTCTCGATTAAACTACCTGTTTGATTCTCCTCGGCGTAACGACCGATCCAAATGGTTTCGGGAAAAAAAACCGCGGAGCGGCTCCGTTAGCAGATTTGGTCTTGACGCCTTCGGGCTTCCTATGCCAGCAAACTTGATCAGATCTTATTTTGGATCTAATTTCGGAGGAATTTTCTTTCCAAGCGCAGGGCTCTGGACAAAGGGTATTACGACACGGTTTTTCTTGGGCCGGAGCATGAAGTTCGCGAGGCGACCAGCGCCAACCTGTTCAGTCTCCGGGACGGACTTCTGATGACCCACCCGTTGATGAGCGCCATTCTGCCGGGCATCACCAGACAGATCATTCTTGATATCTGCCGGGAGGAGGGACTTCCGGCGAAGGAGGACTTCTTCGACAGAACGGCTCTTTACGACGCCGAGGAAGAATTTCTGACCGGGACCACCACTGAAGTGCTTTCCGTTGTCGGAGTCGACGACGAAATCATCGGCGACGGAAAGGTAGGGCCGGTGAGCCGCAGGTTTTTCCGGGCATTACGCCGCCGCGCGGAAGGCTGACCGGCTCGGCAAACCGCGAAGGGGAGGGCATCGGGGATGTGAACGCGGGCTCCCGCTTTTTGGCGATGGCACTGCTTCAGGATTCTGCTTCGCTGCCGCGACTGTGGCTCTCCTGCACCTGCCGAAGAAGATTCTGCCCCAGGACCTGGCAGGTCTTCACGGCAAGGGAGTCCTCCAGGGCGTTCTTGTTCCAGTGGATGGAGGTGCCGTCGAAGGAGCCGAAGAGGGTTCCGATAGGACCGAGGTTGTAAATCCCGGAGCGTGGATCCCTGGCTTCCACGATGTGTATTCCGTGGCCCTGGAGGAAGCGCTCCAGGATGAGCTGCGTCATCTCCTGGCCGCCGTTTCGAAGCCCGGCACAGGTGAGCGCCGCGCCCAGCTTGCCCTCCAGAAGATTTTCCGCCATGTGCATCCAACGGGTGCGATCCATCAGACGTTTCAGCCGGCTGGTCACGTTCGAGAAATAGACGGGAGATCCGATGATGACGGCATCGGCGGCCATCAACTTCCGTCCCACCATGGGCATGTCGTCGTCCTGGATGCTGCACTCCGTTTTTCTCAAGCAGCGATTGCAGGCGTTGCAGAATTCGATGTTCAGGTCGGAGACTTCCAGAAGTTCCGTGGCGACGCCTCCCTGCTCCAGCACGTCCAGGACGAGGCCCAACATGGCGGCGGTGTTCTTTCCTTTTCGATGGCTTCCGTTGATGGCGATGGCCTTCATGTCTCGTCTCCTTCCCAGGCGATCGAACTGGATCCGTGGCGGCTGACGGCCCGGCACCTCCAGCGCCGGGCAGAAGGCAGTACCCTAATCCAAAAGGCAGCGGGTTACAATTCAAAAGGATTCAAGAAGGAAAGGGATTCAGGATGCGAGGCAGTGAATGCCGCATGAGGCGTTGTGCTCAGGGCGGTTTCCGAGAGGCGGCCATGGCGGTGTAAACCTAGTAGGCACCTTTTCGTTCCCTATCGATGCACGCCCCGGCTCATTTTCCCCAATGTTCATCTTGTAAAATCGTATTTCCCATTGAATTTCAGGCAGGTGTGGAAACGTGCCGCACCGCCAAACTGCTTAGGCATGAATGCTGCAGATTCGCCTTCCGTACTTTGGTTATTTCATTCAGATAAGGGTTCGGTACCTCAAACCAAGGGGAGAGATCATGCAGCTGACAGCGGAAATGGATTTCACTTCGGCCAAAATCAACGCACAATTCGGTTCCAGAATTCAGTTTCTCTTTCACCAGGTGTTTGTTCTCGCAATGACGGGTCTCCCGTTTCACACCGTCCAGGATCAGGTCACTTCGCCGAACAGCGTCCGGATCAGGCCGGAATTCATCATCAAGTTGAGCAGCTACGCCGAGCAAGGACGAATGCATGCCGCACTCGGCCATATCCCTCTCTCCGACGGCACAGAGCTCGATCTGGCGGAAATAGAAGAGATCATTCCGGTAACCACCTGAAGAGTTGCGGCGGGAGTCGAAACGGCGTCAGAGACTGTCCATCTGCTTTACGGATTTTCGAATCAATCTGTAAAGTTGATGGATAGGGCGCCGCTATCGATCGGGCCCTTCCCGCGGGCGACGTAGGCGTTGCCCCTTGACACTTTATTTCGATCGATCCCGATTTCGATGGGAATGCCGCCAAGGGAACTATACCGATGGTATCCTTGCTCATTCCCAAATCAAAAACAGGGTCGATTGCCATTGCAATTTCAGTTGAGAAGTCCTTTTTTGCTTTGATCTTTGATCTTTGATCTTTGATCTTTGATCTTTGATCTTTGATCTTCGGCTCCTTTATCTTCTCACGCCGCCTCCAACCGACGAGCGCGCCTCCGCTGCACCACCCAGACGAATGCCAGTAGGATTACGGCCGGGATGAACATGAGGTGCTTGGGCGGAATATGGGTCGGCACGTAGAGGTGGACGATTTCCTGATCGAAGTCGATGCCGGCCCGTTCCGCGGGACTGGAAAAGACCACGTTGTCCACGAAAACCTTGCCTTCTTCCTCGCGGGTTTCGATGCCGATGGCTACCAGGCGTTCGTGGGCGGTGGGTTCGCCGCCCACCTGCAGCATCAGGGTCTTGGTATAGGGTTTTCCCTGAAAATCCTCCCCCGCGACAAGGAGGATCAGATGCCCGCCCGGATCGACGTCGTCAAGGACCTGTTCGAGTTGGGAGGCCGGAACCTCCTCGAGTGGCGGATAAACCATGTCCCACCAGAATCCGGGCCGCAGCAGCGTGAAGGCAACCAGCAACAGGGCGAGACTTTCCCAGAGGCGGCTGCGGGTCAAGAAATACCGTTGGGTGGCGGCGGCGAAACACAGCATGGCGATGACGGCCGAGGCGATCACGATTAAAAAGTGATACCAGGTCCCGATGCCGATCATCAGCAGTTCGGTGTTGAAGATGAAAATGAACGGCAGAACTGCGGTGCGGATGTCGTAGCCGAACCCCTGGATTCCCGTGCGGATGGGATCGCCCCCGGATATGCCGGCGGCGGCGAATGCGGCCAGCCCCACAGGGGGGGTGTCGTCCGCCAGGATCCCGAAGAAAAAGACGAACATGTGCACCGCGATGAGGGGAACGATCAGCCCCGCCTTGGCCCCAAGGTTCACGATCACAGGCGCCATAAGGGTCGAAACGACGATGTAGTTGGCGGTCGTGGGGAGCCCCATTCCCAGCAGCAGGCTGATCACGGCGGTGAAGAGCAGAATCAGGACCAGGTTGCCGCCGGAAATGAATTCGACGAACTCGGTCATGACCAGCCCGATACCGGTCAGGGTCACGGTTCCGACCACGATTCCGGCGGCGGCGGTGGCCACGCCGATGGCGATCATGTTCCGGCTTCCGCCCACGAGGGCGTTGATCAGGTCTTCGAAGCCGCGGCGTACGGAGAATTCCTCTCCCTGGTTCTTTCGGAAGTATCCCTTGAGCGGCCGCTGGGTGACGACGATGAGGATCATCAGGACCGTTGCCCAGTAGGCGGCAAGCGCAGGCGAAAGCCGTTCCACCACCAGGCACCAGATCAGCACCACCAGGGGCAGCAGAAAGTAGTAGCCCGTCAGCAGCGTCGGAAACATTCGGGGCAGTTCGTCGATCTCGAGGGTCAACTCCAGCTCCGGCACCTTGCAGGCCAAGCGAAGCAGGAAGACGTAGGCGATCAGGATAACTACCGAGACGATATAGATCGCGGCGTCTCCGGCAACGATCTTGATCCACCCGATCCCGAAGTAGGTCGCCGCGGTCAAGACGATCATCAGGAGAAAACCTCCCACGAAGCCGGTCAGTTTCTGGAGAAGGGTGCTGGCGTGGGTTCGCTTCAAACCCTTGAGCCCCATTTTACATGCCTCGAGGTGTACGATGTAGAACAGGGCGATGTAGGAGATGATTGCCGGCAGAAAGGCGTGCTTGATGACCTCGATGTAGGAGATGCCCACGTATTCGACCATCAGAAAGGCGGCCGCCCCCATGACCGGGGGCATGAGCTGACCGTTGGTCGAGCAGGCGACTTCCACCGCCCCCGCCTTCTCCGGCGGGAATCCGACCTTCTTCATCAAGGGGATGGTGAAGGTGCCGGTGGTCACCACGTTGGCGATGGACGATCCGGAGACGATGCCGGTCAATCCCGACGCCACCACCGCGGCCTTGGCCGGTCCGCCCCGCATGTGGCCCAACCCGGCAAAAGCGGCCTTGATGAAGTAGTTGCCCGCGCCGGCCACTTCCAGAAGCGCGCCGAAGAGGACGAACATGAACACCATGTCCGTGGACACGCCGAGGGCCACCCCGAAGACGCCCTCGGTGGAGAGCCAGTAGTGGCTCATCCCCTTGTTGAGGCTCGCGCCCTTGTGGGCAATCACGTCCGGCATGTATTGGCCGAAAAAGGTGTAGATCAGGAAGACGCCGGCCACGATCATCAACGGCGGGCCCAGGGCGCGGCGGGTGGCTTCGAGCAGAATGATCAGTCCGATGACCGATACCACCAGGTCGAGCTGGGTCGGAAGACCGGGCCGGGAGGACAGCTCGGCATAGAAGATGAACAGATAGGCGGCACAGAAGGCCCCCACTATCGCCCCCACCCAGTCCTGGATCGGAATGTAGCTCCGTGGCGAGGACTTCTTGAAGGTGGGATAGGCCGTGAAGGCCAGGAAGATCGCAAAGGCCAGATGGATGGCCCGTGCCTCAGTGGAGTTGAAAATCCCGATGTTGAAGATGAAAGGCAGAGGGGAGGCATACCAGAGCTGAAACACTGCCCAGGCCAGCGGCACGTAAAAAAGGATCTTCCTGGGAATGGCACCGGTGGGATTGCGGGCTCCCGCTTCCCTTTGGGCGACGATCTCCTTCGCTTTTTCAACCGACGGGTCGCTGGGGGGTGTCTCGGTCATGGTGATGTTCCTTATGTCCTGGAAATGGGAATGTCCGCCACGACGGTTCGGTTCCAGACTGGCGCCGATTTCGCGGCGGCTTCAAAAAGCCGGTCGAGGTCCCGGCGCGCGGCCGGGACCTGAACCGGGATCTGGCGGGTGGCTTCGCCACTCCGCCATGTCCGTGCAAGGGGCGGCTACATAAGCCCCGCTTCCTTGTAGTATTTTGCAGCGCCATCGTGCAACGGGGCGGAGAGGCCGTCCTTGATCATCTCCTCTTTCTTGAGGATTTCGAAGGCCGGGTGGAGCTTCTTGAATTCGTCGAAGTTGTCGAAGACCGCCTTCACCACGTTGTAGATGATGTCCTCGGGGACTTTGGCGGAGGAGACGAAGGTGGCGCCCACGCCGAAGGTCGTGACGTCTTTGTCCGTGCCGCGGTACATGCCGGCCGGAAGCGTCGCAAAGCGGTAATAGGCGTTTTCATTGACGAGCTTGTCGATATCCGGACCTGTCACGTCCACCAGCACCACGTCGCAGGAAGAGGCGGCTTCCTGGATGTTCCCGCTCGGATGCCCCACGGTATAGACGAAGGCGTCGATCTTGTTGTCGCACAGCGCCTTGGCGTGTTCGTCTGCCTTGAGTTCCGAGGCCAGTTTGAAATCAGACATTTTCCAGCCCTTGAGTTCCATGAGCTGTTCCATGGTGCCGCGCTGACCGGATCCCGGATTGCCGACATTGACCCGTTTGCCCTTGATGTCGTCAAACGACTTGATGCCGGAATCCGCCCTGGCCACCACGGTGAAGGGTTCGGGATGCACCGAAAAGACGGCTCTCAGATCCTTGTCGGGTCCCTGGTCGGAAAATGAGGAACTGCCGTTGTAGGAATGGTACTGCCAGTCGGACTGGGCCACACCCATGTCGAGTTCGCCGCTCCGGATGGCGTTGAGATTGTAGACCGATCCGCCGGTGCTCTCCACCGAGCAGCGGATTCCGTGTTCGGAGCGGGTCTTGTTCACCAGGCGGCAGATGGCGCCGCCGGTCGGGTAGTACACTCCTGTGACGCCGCCGGTGCCGATGGTGACGAACTTCTGTTGCGCCTCTACCGGTGTCGACGCGGCGCCCAGAACCAGCACCATCGCAAACACCAGGACCATTGCACTCACCAATCCTTTTTTCATGAGGTCCTCCTTTGCATTGACTCACGTTGGGTGAAAAGTTCCCGCAGACTTCAAGCCTCCGGGGGGCATGACCGGAATGCGGTTCTGCCGGGGAAATTGACTTCGTCCGGCAGCCCTGCTGTGTCTACTTTTTTCGATCCTTGAATTCTTCCAGCTTCTCTTTCCGGTCTTCGGTGGAGACCGTGGCCAGGCAGGCCTCGATCTCGTAGTCCATGAGGGCTTCCAGGCTGACCTCGCCGGCCATGGCCAGCCCTTTCTTGATCAGGCGCATGGAAAAGAGCGAGTTCGCGGCGATCTTGTCCGCCATGATGAAGGTTTCCTCCATGAGCCTCTCGTCGGGCACCGCGCGGTTCACCAGGTTGATTCGCTCGGCTTCCCGGCCGTCGATGTAATCGCAAGTGAACAGAAGCTCCTTCGCTTTCCCGGGACCCACCAGGTCCTGGAGGAGCCGCATGGCCCCGCCGGTCACGGAAGAGGAGACCCGCGCTTCTGGGGAGCCCATTTTGGCGCTTTCGGCGGCCAGCCGGATGTCGCAGGCCAGGGCCAGTTCGTATCCGCTGCCCAGCGCATAGCCGTTGATCGCGGCGATGGTAGGCTTGGGATAGCGGATGATCTCCCGGGAGATTTCCTGGAGGTGCTCCAGGTAGTCCCGGTAGGCCGAAATCGTCCTGCCCTTGGAATCCTTCAGATCGGCCCCGGTGGAAAATGCCCTGCCTTCACCGGTGATGACCACCACCTTGATCGCCTCGTCGTCCCTGGCCGCCTGAAGGGCAGCCCGGAGGTCCAGCCAGAGCTGCTTGTTCATGGCATTCAAGACCTTGGGCCGGTTGAGCTTGATGACGGCGACGTTGTCCTTCGTTTCATACATGATGCACGTCAGATCCATGTTGGTCTCCTTTTCCGGGTTCGACGAAACCCCGGGTTGTCATTCGCCCGCCGGCGTCAGAATGATCCGGGCATCGACGACGGAGGCGCCTTTCTCGTGGACGATGGTCGGGTTGAGGTCCACCTCCTGGATACCGGGGCAATCCCTGCCCATCTGGCCGATGCGAACCAGGATGTCCTTGAGCGTATCGATATCCTTCGGCTGCTGCCCCCTGATGCCCTGAAGGATCGGGAACCCTCTGATCTCCCGTACCATGCCGTCCACGTCCCGGTCCGTCAGGGGCAGGACCCGGAAGGACACATCCTTCAGCACCTCGACGAAGATGCCTCCCAGCCCGAACATGACCACCGGTCCGAACTGGGGATTGCGCACCATCCCGATGATGCATTCCTGCCCGGCCTGCGCCATGGGCGAGACCAGGACCCCCTCGATATCCTTCGCGGCGGCAACTTTGCCGGCGTTCTGCCGGATCAGGCGGAAGGCGTCGCGAACCGCATCGTCTCCGGTCAGGTTCAGCTTCACCCCGCCGGCGTCGGATTTGTGAACGATCTTTGACGACACGATTTTCATCGCCACGGGAAATCCGAGCTTCCTCGCAGCCTCGATGGCCGCCGATTCGGTGGTGGCCAGCTCCGCGGGTATCTGCGGCAGTCCATACAGCGCCATAAGATTCCTGGCTTCGGTTTCCAGCAGGACCGTCCGTCCGGCGCTCCGGACCCCGTCGATGATCTCGCGGGCCGCACCGCCGGCATCGGGAACCTCCGGCGCGGTCCTCGCCGTCGCCAATTCACTCCGGTTTCCGGCGAAGCGCGCCATGTGGGCGAGGCACTCGGCGGCCCTGGAGGAGGAACCGGTAACGAACACCCCCTTTTCCTTCAGGATCTGAATGGCTCGGAAGGGTTCGTTGGCAAACGAGGTGTGCACCGCCAGAGGCTTCTGGAACGTTTGCACCAGGCGGGCCAGCTCCGCGGACGTCTTTTCCTCCAACTCGCCCACGTGAGGCGCGATGATCTCCTTGAACCCGCCGAAAAAGCCGGTGATGAAGATGCCGTCCACCTCGTCCGACTGCATCAGCACCTCCGCCACCTTGTTGATCATATCCGGATTTTCCTCCGCAGTGCCGCCGTAATCGATGGGATTGGTGGCGGGCATTCCGGCCAGCAGGAAAGGCTTGATGCGCTCCTGGACTTCCGGGGTCAGGACGGGCACTTCCAGGCCGCACAGTTCCGCGTTGTCCGCGGCCACGGAGTTGTCGCCGCCGCCTTCGGAAATCACGGCCACCCGCTTTCCGCGGGGAAGGGGCATATCGGCGAAGCAGACGGCGGCATCGAACATCTCGTCAACGTTGGAAACGCGGATGATCCCTGCCTGCCGGAAGGCGGCGTCCACGATGGCGTCGTCGCCGGCAAGGGAGCCCGTGTGAGAAGCCGCCGCGCGCACGCCTGCCTGGCTTCGTCCGACCTTGAGGATGATCACCGGCTTTTTCAGGCTGACGTCCCGGGCGGCCTTCACCAGGAGGTCGCCCTCCTTGATGCCTTCCATGTACATCATGATGACGCGGGTGGCCTCGTCCTGCCCCAGGTACTCCAGGTATTCATGGAATTTGACCCCGATGGCGTTGCCGGCCGATATGATGGTGCTGAGGCCCACGCCTCTCAGGGTGCTGTAGTGCGTCAGGGAATCGATGATGTTGCCGCTCTGGGCGATGACGGCCAGCGGACCCCGCTGGACCGGCGGGATGCCGAGAAGGTTCATCCGGCCGGGCGCGGAAAAGAGCCCGGAGCAGTTGGGCCCTATCAGCTTCGCCCCGCCGGAGGTGGCGGTGGAGAGAATTTCCGCCTCGATCTTTTTCCCTTCCGCGCTGCTCTCTCCCAGGCCGGCGGTGATGATGACGATGCCCTTGGCCCCCTTCTCCACACTGTCGGATACGGCCTGGGGAATGAATCTGGGCGCGACGACGACCATCACCAGGTCGACCGGTTGCCCGATGTCCCGGATGGAAGGGTAGGCCTTGCGGCCGAACAGCGTGTCCCGCTTGGGGTTGATGAGAAAGATGTCGCCTTCGAAGCCGCCCTCGATCAGGCTTCGGGTCCGTCGCTCCGCGGCTTTGCCGGGAACTTCGGAGGCGCCGATGACGGCGATGGACTTGGGATGAAACAGTGGGTGGAGGGCGTGTGGCATGGCCGGTTCCTTTGTCTGTCGGTTACGATTTTTCCAGGCCGGCCCGCATTCGGTCCAGCCGGCGGTGGGCCGCCGGGGCGGCCGTGGACAGGTAGATTTTTTTGTCTTTCCACAACGTTTCGCGTTCCTTGAGGGTTTGAACCGTCTTGTCGAGGTCCTGCACGCTCACGGCGGTGAGCAGCGCATTCACGAGGCTCATGGGGGCGGCGAAGGACTCGATGAAGGAATCGAGCCGCGAATAGACGGGCAAAACCCAGTCGGCAAATTCGGCCAGCGGCGAGAGCAGGGAATCGGTGATGGCGCCGACCCTGGCGCCCTCCTGCTTGGCATATTCGAGGATCTCGACGGTGAGCCGGGTGTAGCGCGGAAAGCTGATCCCGACGACCAGATCCCGGGAGCCGACGCCGAAGATGTTGTTCCACACGTCGCCGGTGCCGGGGAGGATCAGACGAGCGTCCTTTTTCAGAAACCGCAGGTAGAGGGCCAACACCAGCGCAGGGGCGTGAGCGCCCCGCAGGCCGACGACGAAAATCCGATCGGCGCCGTCGATGTCCTTGACCGCCTCGCGGAATGTGTCCACGGAGATGTCCCGCAGGGTCTGGGACAGGTTGCGGATGTCTTCCTGCATGATGTTCAGGAGAATGTCGCCTTCGGTTCCGCCGATCTGCGCGGTTTCCTGAAAACGGGACACCGTCGAGAACCGGTCCTGGAATTCTTCCCGTATCCGACGCTGGAGGTCGGGGTAACCGTCGAAACCGAGCACCTGGGCCAGCCGGACCACGGTGGCCTCACTGACGCCGGCTTTCTGGGACAGGCTCGCGGCGGTGAGAAAAACCGCCTCCTCGGAGTGGTCGAGGATGTACTTCAGGACCTGCTTCTGGGCCTTGGTCAGTTGATCCTGCTTTTCCAGGAGGTCGGAGAGCATGTAGAGTTTCCTGCAAAGATAATTTGAATGAAATTTATCTTTCAAAAATTATCTTCATTTGTCAAGCAGGAAATCAACGACCTGAATTTCCGGGCGGGCGGACAACATTCCGATCAGCCGCTGCCGCAGCGTCCGCTGATCGTCGACCAGAAGTAGACGGATTCCCGGTACTTTTCCCGTGATTTTATTTGGATGAACCGACGAACTGGTATTCTCCCGCTCCATGTCGTCCCCCTGTCATATTGTCAGGAGTTTTCACGCCATCGTACTCGTACGCGCACTCGTTGTCGGCTGTTTTGGTTGGTTTTATGGATTCCTTTGGTCTCGAGTACGAGGACGAGTACCGTCCCTCGCGGGACTGAGTAGGAGTACGAAGACCGCGGATTTGGCGCAAGGGTGAGAGGAAAAGACGATGGGCTCCGGTGTTTTTGTATGCGACCATGAAGGGCATGAAGGACATGAAGTAGGGCCAAACGCTGTTTTTCCCCTCCCCTGGTGGGAGGGGATCAAGGGGAGGGGG
>JBMNCP010000039.1:0-58603 GCA_049366795.1 Desulfobacterales bacterium | reverse complement strand
GCCGGGAAGCGAGAACGCCGCACGGGGCCGAAAGACGCCCCCTGTGGGCGGACACCTAGATCATTCCGCCATTGACCCCCACCACCTGTCCCGTCACGTAAGAAGCGGCGTCGGAGCACAAGAACCCAACGACCCTGGCGACCTCTTCCGGCTGCCCGATTCTGGCCATGGGAATCAGGGACTTGATGTGGTTCACCGGCGCAGTGTCGATCATACCCGTGTCGATGAGGCCCGGCGCCACCACGTTCACCCGGATACCCAGGCGGGCCACCTCGGCCGCGACACAGCGACTGGCGGCGATCAGCCCGGCCTTGGCGGCCGAATAGTTCGCCTGCCCGCGATTGGCCACCAGACCCGCCGCCGAGGCGATGGACACGATGCAGCCCCGTTTCATCCGCACCATTTTTTCGAGGACCGGCTGGGTGGTGTTGTAGAAACCGTCGAGACTGGTCCGGATCACCCTGTCCCAGCTTTCAGGGCTCATCATGATAAACAGGGAATCAGCCGTGACGCCTGCGTTGTTGACGAGCGCATCGATCGGCCCCATATCAGCCATAACCGATTCCAGCGTCCTGCGGGTCTCCTCCCGGTCCGTGACGTCGAAGGCGGAGAGGCGGCCGCTTCCTCCCGCTTCCACGATGCGGTCGAGCGTCGACTCGGCGCCGATTCGATCCGACCGGTAGTTGACCACCACCTCGAAACCGGCCCTGGCCAGCTCTTCGGCTATCGCACTGCCGATCCCCCTGCTGGCACCCGTGACCAGGGCGACAGGCTTTTTCGGCTTCTCACTCACCCGCTTTGCTCCCCTCGTGTTCCGATTCCGGTTGTGTTTTATTTTCATCGGCCTGGAGCACCTGGAGGATGACCTCGCCCACGACCCGGTCCCCGATCCTCGATTCACCGGATATCTCCCGGAATCCCTCGAACGCGAACCGGTTTGCCGCCTCGGTAACGATCGATGTTCCGACGGACAGGGCATCCACAAAGAAATCCGCTTTCCGGATGCCGACCAGCCAGCCCCGTTTGTCGGCCTCTTCGCCTTGGGTTCTGAGCCGGCTCAGTCCGTTGCTGAGTCCCGCGGTCTGGGCAACCAGTTCGATGATGACCATCGGACTGACCTCCTTGCCGTCGGAGAGCGGCCAGTCGGCTTTCACTTTCGAATAGGAGACGGCCCTGGCTTCGTCGACCTGGAGGATGTCATCGATGAGAAGCATCCGTCCCCGGTGCGGCAGCAGCGACTCTATGGAGGGAAGGGACCGTCCGTTTTCCATCGGTGCCCACTTTCATCAGAAAAAGATTGAAGGATCTCTGGATTATATATAGTATCGCCGTCTCGAGGCGAACGAACGATACAACGAATCATCAGGGCTGTAAAGAATCGGCGGGGGACGTTTTCCAGCCATTCCGGCCGCCCGTCGAGGAACCTACCCAATGGACCCGATCATTGCCGATTTGAAAACGAAGCTGGTGGATCTGCTGAATCTGCCGGATGTCCAACCCGGCGACATCGATCCGGACGAGGCCCTTGTAGGAGGGCGTCTCGGAATCGATTCCATCGATGTGCTCGAACTGGTCATGATGCTGGAAAAAGATTACGGAATCACCATCGACAGCAAGGAATTGGGTGCGAAAGTGTTTGCCACCGTGCGATCCATGGCCTGCTACATCGTCGATCAGACGAAGGCCGAGCCCAGTTGAACCGGACAAGGGTCTACATCTCCGGGATGGGCGTCGTCTGCCCGCTCGGGCAAAATGTTCCGGAAACGCTTCAATCGCTTCGCGAAGGTCGATCGGCTCTCGGACGGCTGACCCGCTTCACCCCTGCGAGCCACGATCCCCTGCCCGTGGGCGAGGCGCCGGTCGTGCCGGATCCGGCGATTCCCCTGACGCATCTGGTGGCCCGTTTGGCAGCGGACCAGGCGCTGCCTCCTTCGGAAGAACCTCCGGACGCCGTGGTCGTCGGTGTGACGACAGGCGGCATGGCGGTAACGGAAACGTTGCTCAGAGAAGACTGCCGCGATCCCGACGCCTTTTGCCGCCACGCCGTCGGGACGATCGCGACCGATCTGGCCAGGCGGTGCCGATGCACGGGCCCGGCCCTGACGGTGTCCACCGCCTGTTCGTCTGGCGCGGCAGCCCTCGCCATCGCCCTGGCCCTGATTCGGACCGGCAGGGCGCGACGGGTGCTGGCCGGAGGCGCCGACAGCATCTGTCAGCTGACCTATTATGGTTTCAAATCCCTTCAATTGATCGACGGCGAAGGATCGCGGCCTCTGGACCGGGACCGGAAAGGCATGTCGGTAGCCGAAGGCGCGGGAATGCTGCTTCTGGAAGCCGGCCCTCCGTCCCAGGCTTCGCTGCAACTGCTCGGTGCGGGGCTTTCGTGTGACGCGTTCCATCCGGCCAAGCCCCATCCCGCAGGCAAGGGGGCCATGGCCGCCATGAGGGCGGCCGTTGAGGATGCCGGGCTCGCCATCGACCAGATCGACTACATCAGTCTGCACGGCACCGGAACGCCGGACAACGACCGCTCGGAGGCGGAGGCCATCCGCCGGCTTTTCGGCGAACCTCATCCACTGCTGTCGTCGATCAAGGGCGCAACCGGTCACAGCCTTGGCGGATCCGGCGCCGTCGAAGCCGTTGTCGCCGCCATCGCTGTGAGGGAAGGACTCGTACCTGCCAACACGGGGCTGCGAACTCTCGATCCGGAGCTGGGGATCGCCCCGGTCCTTCAGCCCCTCGACCGGCCGATCCGGACGGTGCTGTCGAACTCGTTCGGTTTCGGCGGCAACAACGCCGCCATTCTGATCGGAAAAACCGAAGCGCGGTCGGAGCCATCCGATCACGGAGGGGCCGGCCCATTGACCGCCATCCGCTGGGCGGCGGTGACCGGAGCCGGGCGGACCGGGAAAACGCTCGAAAGAATGCGGGACGGCAGAGACTGCAGAGGTTCATCCCCTGAAACCCTGCTGCAGAAAGGTCTTTCCCCGAAGGTCACCCGGCGCGCCAGGCGGCTCGCGCTGATGGCCATGACGCTCGCCGCTGAAGCGTCGGGACCGACCGAACGGTATTCCACCCCCGGCGCCGTTTTTTTCGGAACCGGCTGGGGGGCGATGTCGGAAACCCATGAATTTCTGAACGCCCTGTGGGAATCCGACGAAAAGTACGCCAGTCCCACGGATTTCATCGGGTCGGTCCACAATGCTCCCGCGGGCCAGATCGCCTTTCTGACCGGTGCCGAGGGGCCCAATATCACCATGTCGGGCGGGGATTACAGCTTCGAACAGGCCTTGATGGCCGCGGAGCTTCTGGCACCCGCGAACACCACCACCCTGCTGCTGGGTGCTGACGAGGCGCACGAGCGCCTCTCGCGTCTTCTGGATCCCTCGACCGCGGAAGGCATTTCCTCCGACGGCGGCGCCGCTTTCATTCTCAGCCGCAATCCGGATGACAAGGGTCCATCCATCGCCCTGCGACATTACGAAACCGGCGTGGAACAGGCGCCCGATCCAGGCCGATTGGTGGATAGCCTGGGCGGCCCCGAGGCCGTGCGAGGCCGGTTCGACCGGCTGCTGGTCGGCATTCCGGCGGCATTCAGACAGGTTGCCGAAGCCCAGTTGCAACGCTTCCGTGAGTTGAGCGGATACAGTGGCCCGATTCTCGATTATCGAAAACTGACGGGCGAATTTGCCTCCGCCTCGGCGGTGGCGGCCGTGTTGGCCGCCGACATGGTCGACGGCGGGCGTTCCGGTTTGAACAGCGCTCAGGCCGGCTGCTCGAACGATCCGCCGCGCGCCGTTCTGGTCGTCGGTCTGGGTACCAGCATCACCGCCGTCGAGGTGGCATGTCGATGAAGATTCTGCTGATCTCCGCCAACACCGTCAACGATCCCTACCCTGTATACCCCTTGGGGCTCGACTATGTGGCCGCCGCGGTTTCCCCCCGGCACGAGGTGAAAATCGCGGATCTCAACGGGCTGGACTCACATAAGAGCCTTTTGGACCTGGTGAACGGTTATGACCCCGGACTGATCGGCCTCTCCCTGCGCAACATCGACAATACGGACGCCGCGGCACCGGTGCATTATGTCGAGGACTACAGCGCGCTCGTCCGGGCGATCCGAAGGATCACCAAAGCCCCCGTGGTTCTCGGCGGCAGCGGGTTTACCATTTTTCCGGCGGAGCTGATGGCGGCCCTGGGAGCGGACTTCGGCATCATCGGAGAAGGAGAGCGCCTTGCCGGCCTGGTGGACGCTATCGAAATGGGTGTGGATCCCCAAAACCTGCCCGGGGTGATCGTCAACGGCGGCCTCGCCAAGGCACCGCCGCCCCTCCCTATGGCCTCCGAGCGCGATCCTTCCAGCATGGACGGGCACACGGGCTATTATTTGAAAACCGGAGGGATGCTCAACCTGCAGACCAAGCGCGGCTGCTGTTTTCGATGCATCTATTGCACCTACCCGCACATCGAAGGACGCCGCATGCGGCTCCTTGCTCCCGAATCCGTCGCCCGCACCGCGCTCGCCCTCAAGGCGGCCGGGGCGCGGTATCTCTTCATCACCGATTCGGCGTTCAATGCGGATGTCGATCACAGCCTGGCCGTCGCTCGTGAGCTCCGGAGGGTGGGTCTCTCCATACCCTGGGGCGCCTTCTTCGCACCGGTGGACATGCCGTCTTCCTATTTCCAGGAAATGGCCGAAGCCGGATTGACTCATGTCGAGTTCGGCACCGAATCCATGTCCGACCGGGTGTTGAAGGCCTATCGGAAACCGTTCGAGCGGGCGCAGGCGATCAGGGCCCATCGGCAGGCGCTTGCCGCCGGGGTGAATGTCGCCCACTATTTTCTGCTGGGGGGTCCGGGCGAAAATGCCGATACACTGGAAGAGACGCTCGAGCATATCGACGGATTGGAAAGGACCGTTCTGTTTTTTTTCTGCGGTATGCGCATTTATCCGCACACCGCTTTGTTCAGAAGAGCGGCGGCGGAAGGCGTTGTCGCCGAAGACCAGGACCTCCTATCACCCGTTTTCTATCAATCCCCTGAAATTCACAGCGATGCGATTCGACGGCGGGTCCTTGCCCACCGACGAGGCAGGATGAATTGGGTGGTCGGTTCGGGCGGACCGGGTACGCGGGAAACCTTGCTTCGCATGTATGAAAGGGGCTATACTGGCCCGCTCTGGGAATTCCTGGTCCGCTGAACCCGGCCAGGCGGGAAAAATCGACCGCAATGAAAGACAGTC
Organism: Desulfobacterales bacterium; assembly: GCA_049366795.1. Classification (GTDB taxonomy): domain Bacteria; phylum Desulfobacterota; class Desulfobacteria; order Desulfobacterales; family UBA5852; genus CALNZV01. The sequence goes on along the minus strand of JBMNCP010000039.1, from coordinate 53,361 downwards.
CCCTGTATCATCGGATTCTGCACCGCCGGCTGGAAGAGAACCAGACGGCATATGCCGAAGTCCACCTTCCCGAGGATTCACTCTGGTTCGACGGGCATTTTCCGGAGGAACCCCTCCTTCCGGGCGTCGCGCAGCTGGTCGTTGCAACCGAGGTGCTCGAAAAAACCCTGGGCCGGAAACTGGCGGTGGGTGGATTTCGAAGGGTTCGCTTCCGGCAGGCGGTACGGCCTGGGGAGTCGATTCACGTGGAGGTCACTCCTGTCCGGCCGGACGGCCTGACGTATGGGTTTCGGATATACAAATCCAAGGAGTTGTCCTGCAGCGGTGTTTTGCATATTGCAGAGCCCTCTCGCGAGGAGGGCGCCTGCCGGGCCGATGGGATCAACTGGTCATCCATCGCCCCCAATAGGAACCGAAAAGGGAGATTGAAGCAAGATGGCAACGGAAGTGGATAACCTGGTTCTACGGGTTGCGGAAATAATGATTGACGAGCTGAAATTGGAGGATGTCACACCGGAAACCTTCGACCCGGACATCGATCTCGTGGACGAAGTGGGCATCGACAGCATGGATCTGGCGACGGTGGCGCTGGTGCTTCGGGACGAATACGCGGTCCGGATCGATGAGGACGACTATCCGAAGCTGACCACCATCCGATTGATTGCGGAATACCTCAACCGAAAGCTGGCTTGACAGACGCATGGCTACCCAGAAAACGAGCATGAGTGTGGTATGTCGCCCGGCGGAACCGGCAGGTGATGCTTCCTCGGCGCCGCCTTTCAAATTCAAGGATCTCATTGCAGTGCCGGAGGTTCGGCACCGGTGGGAGAAAGTCCGGAAATACTTCTTTCTACGGGAATCCACCTACGACATGACCCACCGGTGCAACGTCCGGTGCGAAGGGTGTTACTTCTATCAGGGAGAAAAGCAGTTTGCCAGAGAGAACCGCGACCCGGATTCCTGGAGGCCGTTCATGCAGGCGGAGCGGGAGCGCGGGATCACGTTCGCGGTGCTCGCCGGGGCCGAGCCGTCACTGGTTCCGGATCTCTGCCAGGCTTGCTTCGGTGAAATTCCGCTGGGAGCAGTGGCGACCAACGGTTTGATACCGATTCCCCCATCCGTCGGATACAAGATCCACATTTCGGTCTGGGGAAACGACGCCACCAGCTTCAAGTCCCGAAACGCCAAAAACATGCTGGCTCGGCAGATCGAAAACTACAGGGGGGACCCCCGCGCCGTCTTCGTGTACACCTTCACCCGCGAGAACATCGCCGAAGCAAGGGAGGTCAGCGACCACCTGGCCGCCAACGACTGCCTCGTCACTTTCAACATGTTCTCGGCCCCGGTGGGTTATGACGGCCGCCTCAAGCACACGCCAGAGTCGCTGGCAGAGGTGCGAAGGGTCATGGCCGAGCTCATGATGCGCCACCCCGAGCACGTTCTCTACTCCCACTACAATATGGTCGCCCATACCCATCCCCTGGGTCTCCATGATTTATACGGATGCTCCTATCCACGCCGTAATCCATCGACCGACATCGGGCTGGGGCGATCCTTCCGGCAGTACCGCGCGGATCTGACTTGGGACCGCGGCGCCGCCTGCTGCGTTCCGGACACCGATTGCCCGGATTGCCGGCACTATGCCGCCGGCAGCGCGGTGGTGACGGCCCGCATGTACCGTCATGCGGCGGACCCCGAAACCTTTTCATCCTGGCTGGACTACGTGGACACCTACCTGGCCGTGTGGGTCATGGGTTATCAAAAGGGTCGAAATCTCCTGCATGTTCCGGTTCCACCGCCTGGTTTTGTCCTGCCGGCAGACTGGAGCAGACGGTCATGAAAACGGTAAGCTCTCTTTTGGACGACGACTGGCACGAACGCTATCGGAGAATTTCAAAGCTCAATATTCGAAGCTCCATCTACGACGTCACCAATCAGTGCAACCTCCGGTGCAAGGGCTGTTTCTTCTTTTCCTCAGGAGAGCACAAGGCGGCCGACGAGGAAAGGGATCTCGGCAAGTGGGAGGCTTTTGTCGACAAGGAAAAGGCGCGCGGTGTCAATCTCGCGATCCTGATCGGCGGCGAACCGACCCTGTGGCTGGATCGCATAGAAGCCTTCTACCGGCGCCTGCCCACCTTCTGCGCCACCAACGGATTGATCAAGGTGCCAAGGGACCGGTTCCCGGACATGATGATCGGCATCTCCCTTTGGGGGGATGAAAGCGATGAAAAAACCTTGAGGGGCAAGGACACATTCTCCATCTCGAGCGCCAATTACGAAGGGGATCCCCACACCTACTACCTGTACACGATCACCCCCCGGCAGATCGGAAAGACCGGGCGGATCGTGCGGAAGATACGGGACGCGGGGTTGAAGGTCCACATGCAACTGCTGTCCAACGACGAGGGCGTGGACGGGTTCACCTGGTCTCCCGAGGAACTGGTCGCCATACGACAGGAGATGGATGATCTGCTGGAGGCCTACCCGGACACGGTCATCTCGTCGAAGTATTACCACGAGATCATCACCACCGGGAAAATGCTCGGGCGGCCCTTCGGATGGATGGAATGTCCGTCGGTCACCGCCCCGCTCGACAAGCGGTCTCCACGCCCGAGGCGACTGACCAATTTCATACGCTGGGCTTTCGACCTCCAGACCATGCACCGCTGCTGCACCTCCGAAACCCGGGACTGCACCACGTGCAAGGACGGAGCCGCCCATATGAGCTGGGTCATGGTCAACAAACGGGACCATATGCGCAGCACCCGTGACTTGCAGAACTGGATCGAAATCTACGAGATGTTCGCCAAGCTCTACCAGTTCATCCCCTGGTAACCCCTGCCCGAGGCCGGGATTCGAGAATTCTTCGTTCATGTCAGCAAATGCCGTAGTCATCGTCGGTCTGGATGCCGTGTCGCCACTGGGACTCGACCTCGAGGACCAGTGGCGTCGACTCTGCCGGGGGGAAAGCGGTCTCGGGCCGCTGACCCGCTTTCCCGTGACCGACGGATTTCCGGTCGACATCGCGGGCCAGGTCGATCCCATCGAGCACCTGGCGTACCCTTTCCTCAAGCCCCGTGAGCTGGCCCGCTGGCCGTCCCCCATCTTTCGCTATGCCCTGCTGACGGTCCAAAGAGCCTTCGAGCAAAGCGGCCTGGAGATCACACCGGAGATTTCCCCCCGGGTGGCGGTCACCTTCAGCTCCGCCGTGGGGGGCATGGACGCCGTTCTGGGCGCCGACCGGCAGTTGATGGCCGAGGGACGGATGCCGAAGCCCTGCGTCAACCCCAATGCCTGCATCAACATGGTCGGCGGCGTGGTCTCCATGCACACCCGGGCCACCGGGCCGATCAGCGCCACCGTCACCGCCTGCGCAACGGGAGCGACCTCGATGATCGTCGGCGCCATGCTGCTGGCCCAGGGCAAGGCGGATGCGGCCATATGCGGCGCGGTGGATTTCGCGCTGGTGGAGCCCATCGTCGCGGGCTTCGCCACCATGAACGGCGCCTTTACCCGAAAGGAGGGGGAGGGTTCCGTCGAACCGGCCACTGCGAGCCGGCCCTTCTCCATCGACCGAAGGGGATTCGTCATTTCCGAGGGAGCGGGCTGCGTGATACTGGCGACCGAAGCCTTCGCCAGGGCCTATGGGCTGAAGTACGGCGTGGAAATTGCCGGCTGGGCCATGACCTCTGACGCGCATCACTTCGTTACCCCGCATCTGGAAACGGTGCGGCGGTGCATCGCGCAGAGCATTGCCGATGCAGGGATCGCCCCGGACCGGATCGATGCGGTCAACGCCCACGCCACATCGACGCGCACGGGGGACAGGGTGGAATGGGACGCCCTCCTGGACGTCTTCAAAGGCAATCCGCCGCCCGTAACGGCGAACAAATCCATGATCGGGCACGCCATGGGGGCGTCGAGCGCCATCGAATCGATCATGACCGTCAAGGGGATGGAAACCGGGCTGCTGCCCCCGATCGTCAATTACACACCGGACCCGGAAATCGACATCGATTGCGCCACGCACGAGGCCAGACCGCTGGCCCAGGAATATGTGCTCAAGAATGCCTTCGGCTTCGGCGGCTGCAATTCGTGCATCGTCTTCCGAAAAAGGCGATAGCGTCGTGGCCGGGCGGAACATTTCAGGATCTCCATACGCATGAGACCCCCTCGAAACAGACGAGTCTTCGTCGTCGGCTATGACGTCGCAACCCCTTTGGGGGCTTCCCTGGCGGCGACGTGGGAGCGCGCCGCGGCGGGCGAGACGGGATTCCGCAAATTGACCCGATGCCGGGTCGATTCGAGGTGCAACGTCGTGGGGGAGATACCGGACTGGAATCCCGGGAAACTGGATTTCGCCGACCGTCGCGATCCCCACAACTGGAATGCCGGATACGTGCTGCTGACCATGGCCTTGTGCAGAAGCGCCATTGCGGATGCCGGGCTTCCTATCGATGCCGAAACCGGGCCGAAAACCGCCTGCCTGGTCGGATCCGCCCTCAACGGCACCGATGCCTATCGGACGGCCGTCGACAACTACCTTCATCATGGACCGACAAAGATCAGCCCTTACCTGCTGCCCAATCTCTGCGCCAACGTCCCTTCCGGCAAGGCCGGCATGCTTCTGGGGTTTACGGGCCCGGTGTTCTCGCCGCAGGGGGCGTGCGCCTCGGGCAACCATGCGATCGCTTTAGGAGCGCGGATGATCCGGGACGGCGATTGTGATTTTGCGCTGGTCGGAGGCGTGGAAACCTGCCTGGTGCCCGAAATCATCCAGGGATTTTCGAACATGTGGGCCACGTTGAAGGTGGGGCCTGCCGACAGGGCCAATGACGACCCCCGGCAGGCCTCCCGCCCGTTCAGCATCGACCGCAAGGGTTTTGTTCTCGCAGAGGGCGGGGGGGTGCTGGTGCTGGCCGCCGATGAGACGCTCGAGGATTACGGGCTGCGGCCGAAAGCCGAGGTGCTGGGAGTCGGCTGGACCTCCGATGCGCACCACTTCACGCTTCCCAACAAGGAGACCGTCGTTCGGGCGATCCGCGAAGCCATCGAAGACGCGGCCCTCGAACCCGGGGACATTCAATACGTGAACGCCCACGGCACATCGACCCAGAAGGGCGATTCCCTGGAAATCGAATGCCTCAGATCGGTTTTCGGTACGGCGCTTGGCCGCATTCCGGTGTCATCGAACAAATCCCAGATCGGGCACACCTTGGGCGCCGCCGCAGCCATCGAAGCGGTCCTGGGCATCGAGGGCATGCACCGGGGCATCGTGCTGCCGACCGCCAACCACCTGCCCGATCCCGAATTTTCAGACGTGGACGTGGTGCCGAACGTCTGCCGCCGGCAGCTCTACGACATCTTTCTTTCCAATGCCTTTGGATTCGGGGGAACCAACTGCTGCATCGTTTTCAGGGGAGTTTGAATTGAAACCGAAACCATTCGTTCCGGAGGCGGTCGGCGAGTCCCCCGAATATGTCAGGGATGCCGTCGGGGGGCTGTGCTGGCACCGGTGTGAGCAGCGAACGCTCTACGCCGACACCGATCGAAGCCAGGTGGTTTATCACGCCAACTATCTTCGCTACTTCGAATACGGACGTGCCTCACTGATGCGGGAAGCCGCCTATCCCTATCGCGAGATCGAAGAAAGCGGCTATGTCTACCCCATCATCAAGATCGGCATCGACTACCATCGCCCCCTCTATTACGATGACGCGATGATCATTTACACCCGGCCGTCGGAAATCGAACGGGTTCGTCTTCGATTCGACTACGTCATCACGCATGCGGACAGCGGCGAAGTGGTCTGCAAGGGATTCACCCGCCACTGCGCGGTGAACGCGTCGGGAACCCCGGTCGAGGTGGACGGAAAAACAGCCCGGTTATGGGAAATCTTCCCCAGATAGGCGCTGGCATTCGGGTGCAGCTGGCGGTGGCTCCTCCCGCTCACTGGTCGGATCATCGGTTCCGGGGCAGGGCCGTCCTGCCGGCAGTGGAAGCCATGGAAATGCTGGCCCGTGAAGCGCATGCCCTGGATCCGGACCGCCCCCTGACCTCGCTGAAGGATGTCAGTTTCGACAAGTTTCTTCCTGTCGATGACGCCGGGGGCATCGTCGAGACCTGGGGAGAGTTCGAAATGAGGGAGAACGGGGATTTGAGCGCGGTGCTGCGGACCCGCTCCCGGTCGCCCAACGCGAAAATGACGCGCACCAATACCCATGTGCGGGTCGTTTTTGCGGCGAAGGCGCCGCCCCCTCACGAAATCCCGCTCGATCAAGTCATCCCTGAAGGAGTCTGCCACTCGATCGGGCCTGACGTCATCTACGGGGAACTCGTTCCGTTCGGGCCGGCTTATCACAACATTCGGGGGCCTCTCTGGCTGTCCGCGGACGGCGCGCTGGCGGAAATCCGGTGTGATGCACAGTTACCGATAGAGCCCGATCGGCGCCTGGGCTCGGGTTTTCCGCTGGATGCCGCCTTTCATGCAGCCTGCGTGTGGGGGCAACGCTTCATGGGGATGGTGGGGTTCCCCGTGTCCATTGCCAGCCGCGCCATCGTCCGGCCGACAACCCGGAACCGGACCTATTTCGGCCGGATCCTTCCGGCTTGCGCGGCCGCGGATCGGTTCCGGGTCGATATCCTCCTGCTGGATGCGACCGGCAAGGTCTGCGAGATCGCCGAGGGCGTGGAGATGCGCGATGTCGGCGGAGGCAGGCTTCGCCCGCCCGCCCGGGTGATGGCGGATGCAACGGATGAGTCCCGCGGCCCGGTTGCGGGATTCCCGGAGATGGTGATCATTGATCGTGAGGCGGCGGCGACGTTTGGAGAACGGGTCCTTTCGGCCCGTGGCGCGTCCGGCGCACGACAACTCCAAAACCCTGCCGTCCGGATCGCCCTGAAAAGGCTGCGGCGGCGCCTTGCTGGCGAGGATCGACCGGCGATCCGAACCGGAATCGAGGCCGCTGGTGAGATCGGCTTGCCGCCGGGGCGGTTCGAAGCTGCGGCGTCTGGCGGCCGTTTGGCGGCCGCCGTTGGCGCCAAGGCTCCGGTGGGGGTGCATGTTCTTGATCTCACCGGGAAAACGCAGGATGAGTCCCGCCCGGCCATGGGCGATGAGACGCGCCGGGCCGCAGAAGATGCCCCCATGGCCGCTCCGGATGCGGACGCCCGTATCCGCTCCGCCAGGATGGCCGTCGCCGACGCTTTCGGCATGAGCCCGGCTTTGGCCGACGGCCGTGTGGAAGTGATTCGGATCGGTGTGTCGGAAAGCCGCTGCCGCATCAACGGCGGCCGGTATCAGACCGTTTTTCACGGTATGGTGGCGGATCACCTGATTACCGTTGCCGTCGCGGAATGAGCCGCCTTTCCCTGCGCCCACGATGCCGCGGGTCGGAGGCAACAACGATGACGGACGGCGATCATAGGGAAGGTTTCAGAAATTTCAGCACCAACGTCCTGGCGGCCCACCTGAGAAAGATCCGGCTGTATTGGGCGCCGGCCAGAACCATGCCGAGCAGGAAAACCAGGTGGGAAAGCCCGTAGGCCAACGGCCCGCCTACCGCAACGATCATGGGCTGTTCATGATATACGGCTACCGCGCCCAGCAGCCCGATCAAGGGCCATCCGATCAGGTAGCTCAGCAGGATGGCCGATACGCCGGCAATCACTTTGAGAGAGGGCGGCTTCCTGAAGGCGCTCAGGTCCGCCTCGTCCTCGAGGGCCGATCGGACGAACCGGGTTTCGGCCAGGCGTGAAACCAGCGGCTTCACGCAGAAACGGAATTCAAACGGCATGACGCTCCTCAGACCGACAGCGGCGTGTTTCGGCGGCTTTACGGAGCCGTTTTCCTCGCTGCACATGGATTGCGCATTACCTGCCCGCCCGAAGTCCGTGGCGGGAACGGGGGGATTGCCGGCCTAGATGACCCGAAGTTCCTCCATACACCGTTGCTGGGATTATTTCGACCGCTTTTACTGCATCTCCCTCGAGGAGCGCAATGACCGGCGAACCAGCGCCATGAATCAGTTCGAAAAGATCGGGTTGGGCGGACGGGTGGAATTCTTCATCTCCAGGCGGCATCCAGCGGACTGCGAGGAAGGCATCTATGAATCCCACATGGCCTGCATCCGGAAAGGCCTCGAGGAGGGGGCCAGACGCATGGTGGTCTTCGAGGATGACGTGGTGCTGAGGCGCTTCCGACCCCGACGCCTGGAGGCAGCCGTGCGATTTCTGGACACCACGCCCGACTGGGATCTGTTTTTCCTGGGATGCCTGGTGGCCGGCAGCGAACGGACCCGTGAGCCGGCCGTCGTTAGAATCCGCTATCAGAGCCTTGCGCATGCCTACGCGATCAACAGGAGCTGCGCCGAGGCGCTCGTCCTGAAGCCCTGGCGGCGGATCCCCTTCGACGGCGTGATGAAGGAATTCGGGGGGTGCTGTTTTGCCCTCTATCCATCGATGGCCTTCCAGGGCGATTTCTCCTCGGACAACCTGCGGCATCGCGGGTTGGAGGTGTTCCGAAGGTGCTTGGGCGGCCTCAGGCGAATCCAGAGGGTCAACGAAATCTACCACCGGCACCGCCGGGTGATTCTCCTGCTGCACCTGCTGGCGGCCGGGGGATTCCTGTCCCTGGTGTTGTGAACCCACACCGGCACGGAGGCGATGCCCTGTCGACATCCATGAAGTCCAAACCCATCCGTTACCCCTTACTGTTGCTGACCCTGGTCGCGGCGTCGGGACTTTTTCTGGCTGCCCTGTCGCGCCTGGACATCGACAGCGACATCGCCGCCTCCCTGCCGGATGACGGCGGGGCGGTCACCGACGCGATGGCAATCTTCAGGCACCACCCCTTGCAGGATCAGATGGCCGTCGATATCGGTCTTCGTCCACCCGATCCCGACCTGCTGGTTCAGATCGGCCACGAGGTCGAAACCGCCATGGAGCAGAGCGGACTGTTCTCTTCGGTCGGGCTCGAGCGGATGGAGGAAGGCTTTCCGGCATTGATCTCCCATGTCGTGGATCACCTGCCGTTTCTCTTCTCGGCCGATGAACTGAACCGCCAGGTACTGCCCCTTTTGTCACCCGGGGCGATCGACGCCAGGATCGAAACCCTTCACAGGGACCTGACCGGCCTTCAAAGCATTGGTCAGATGCGCTTCATCGAGCAGGATCCTCTCGGCCTCCGGGAGCTGAAGCTTTTCGCCCTATCCACGCTGGCGCCGTCTCAACAGGCCCGCATCTATAAAGGGAACCTCCTTTCCGAGGATGGCGGGCACCTTCTGGTGGTGGCGAGACCCAAGGCGTCGGGTACGGATACCGCCAACGCCCGTCGCCTGACGGACCTCCTGGGCCGGACCGAAGTAGAGATCCGGGACCGGCATGCCACTGCCGGCCGCACCGTCGACATGACCCCGGTCGGAGCGTATCGGGCTGCGCTGGACAACGAAACGATCGTCAGAACGGATGTCCAGTACGCGGTGGCGTTCGCCACCATCGGCATTGCCGTTCTCCTCTGCCTCGCCTTCCCGCGCCCGCTGATCGGACTTCTGGCGCTGCTGCCCGCCCTGGGGGGAACCGCCGCCGCCCTTTTCGTCTTTTCCCTATTTCGATCCTCTATATCGATCATGGCCCTCGGCTTCGGAGGAGCCATCATTTCCATTACCGTCGACCACGGTATCGCCTATCTCCTCTTTCTGGACCGTTCCCGGGAAACAAGCGGCCGGGAAGCTTCCCGGGAGGTCTGGTCCGTGGGCCTGGTGGCGGCAGCGACCTCCTGCGGCGCCTTTGCCGTTCTCGGCATCAGCGGGTTCTCGATTTTCGAGCAGCTGGGCGCTTTCACGGCCATGGGCATCGCGTTTTCCTTTGTTTTTGTCCATACCCTGTTCCCATCCATTTTCGGCCGGATTCCCCCTTCGACCTCCCATCGACGGCTCGCCATCGGGCCGGCGGCGGACCGACTGGCCGGCTTCGGCACCAAGGGTGCATGGGCGGCGGCCATCGCAGCCGGAATTCTGGCCCTCTTCGCCAGACCGCATTTTGCCGTCGATCTGGCGAGCATGAATACCTTGAGCGAGGAAACCCGGGTGGCCGAGGAGCACCTCGCCTCGGTCTGGGGCAATGTTTTCAACCGGATCTATCTGATGACCGAAGCAGACAGTCTGGAAGCGCTTCAGGCCAAGGGGGATCGACTGCTCACCCTGATCGATGCGTCAAAGGCTTCCGGGGAGTTGGCGTCCGGATTCGTTCCTTCCGGGCTGTTTCCGGGCCCCGGCAAGGCAAAGTCCAATCGGCTTGCATGGGACGCCTTCTGGGACGACCGGCGGATCGGCGCGTTCCGGGAAAACCTCGAGACGGCGGCCGCCCGGCGGGGATTCACCCCCGACGCCTTTTCGCCCTTTTACCGGCGGCTGTCACCGGCAGGGTCCGATGAACTCCCTCCCGCCCCCACCGAAGCCTTGTTCGAATTTCTCGGGATCTCCCGGAGCCCGGACGATGCCCGCTGGCGACAGTTCATCGGCGTCATCCCGGCCTCCCATTACGAAGGCGAGCCGTTTTTCGAACGCTTCCGGAGTACCGCAAGGGTATTCGACCCCCAGTTGTTCTCCAGCACCCTCGGGAAGCTGCTCTTTGACCTGTTTGTCAGAATGCTCCTGATCATCGGCGGCAGCGTGACGTTCCTGCTCCTTTGCTTTTTCGCGGACTGGCGGTTGGCCGCGATCTCCCTTCTGCCGATCGCCTTTTCGTTCACCTGCACCCTCGGCACCCTGGGGCTGATGGGCCGCCCGCTGGATATTCCGGCCGTAATGCTCGCGATCATCGTCCTGGGGATGGGCATCGACTACTCTCTGTTTCTGGTGCGCTCCTACCAGCGGTACCAGGACGCCCACCACCCGCTTTTCAGCCGGGTCCGCACCGCGGTTTTCATGGCGGCCGCCTCCACGCTGATCGGCTTCGGGGTGCTCGGGGCGTCACGGCACTCCCTGCTGCAAAGCGCCGGAATCAGTTCCTTTCTGGGGATCGGATTCGCGTTCATCGGCGCCTTCCTGATCCTGCCGCCACTGCTCGTGCGCCGATTCGAATCCGGTAAGGCCGAACGGGCCTTAAGGTCCAAGGATGCGGATCCCGTCTTCTGGCGGTATCGCAACATGGAAGCCTACCCGCGAATGTTCTCCAGGTTCAAGCTTCGCATGGATCCAATGTTCCGGGAGCTCGATCGGATCCTTCCGGCTGACCGTCAGATGGGCACCTTCCTGGATATCGGCAGCGGCTACGGGGTGCCCGCGGCTTGGCTGCTGTCGCGCTTCCCCAGGGCCAAAGTCTACGGCATCGAGCCCGAGGCCGACCGGGTGAGGGTCGCCTCCCTCGCCCTCGGCACCGACGGTGAAATCGTTCTGGGCAGGGCTCCGGACATACCCAGCGCACCCACGGCATCGGACGCCGCCTTCATGCTGGACATGTGCCATTTCCTGAATGACGAGGACTTCGACCTGACCTTGGCCCGGCTTAGGGAAAAACTGAAAGCGGGTGGGTGGTTGGTTCTGAGGGGGGTTCTGAAACCCCGTCGACGATTTCCCTGGGCCTGGTGGATCGAGAAGGCCCGATTGAAAATCCGGGGAATTCAGGCCAAATACCGTTCCGACGAGGAAATCGCCGACCGGATCCGCCGGACGGGTTATACGGTCGAATCGATCCGGCCTTCCGGTTCCAACGCCGAGTTGTGCTGGATAGTTGCCAGAAGATGAGGAGTCCCATTCGGAAACGCGGCGGTATCCGCCACCGGAAGCAGCCTTATCGATGGCGTCGCCCCCTGTGAGGATTCGATTGGAAACGACAAGCGCCACAAGGCGGACAACCCGCCCGCCGCTGGCTTGCGCCCATTGGACCGGGCTGGCGGCGTTTGCAGCGGCAGGCGCGTTGGGATTATGGGATTGGGGACTTGCCGTCTTCCCTCTTCTCGGATTTGTCGCACTTTGTGGGGTCGCCCCGTTTATTCCGGGCTTCGGATTTTTCTTCCCCGTGACCGCCAGGGGAACCAGCGGTCAGGACGTCGTCTCCCTCACCTTCGACGACGGTCCGGATCCTTTGGCCACGCCTGCTCTGCTGAAACTTCTGGAGGCCTCCGGCGTTCAGGCCACGTTTTTCGTCTCCGGCCGGCGAGCGGCGTCGAATCCCGAACTGATGCGGGCAATCGTCGAGAAAGGCCATGCCGTCGGCAACCATTCCCACACCCATGACCCTTTTTGGCTGTTCAAAGGCTCGAAAGCCATTTCCCGTGAAATCGAAACCGCCCAGTCGGTGTTGGCGGCGTTCGGCATCAGGCCGCTGGTCTTTCGGCCGCCGTCCGGCATTCTGGGGCCCGGGCTTCGGCGGCCCCTGTGGCGTGCTGGGCTGACCGCGGTCACCTTCAGTTGCCGAGGAGTGGATTTCGGCAATCGGAGGCTCGATGGACTTTCCGGGAAGATCCTGTCGAAGGTGGGGCCGGGAGATATCGTCATGCTGCACGACATTCTCCCGGGCGGCCGGTCGGATCTCGACCGCTGGCTCGGTGAGGTCAGACGGATACTCGAGGGCATCGAGGATAAGGGATTGTCGGTAGTCCCGCTCAGGGCGATCACGGGCAAGCCGACCATGCTGCTGAACATCGGTGCGGAGTCGATCCCCCGATAACGACCGTGGTGGAGGGCTTTTCGGCGACCACGCGGGAGCAGGAAACCGAAACCGCGGCGTCAGGGATGCGACGCCCCTTTTTCACAGTTTTTCCAGCACAGGGGATCGCTCGCCAGATAGTCACCGGTCATTTGATAGGCGGCCCCCCTGCATCCATAACAGCTATCCGATTGTTCGCACGTCCGGCAGGGTCCCTTGATGGTCTGGCGATAGTTTTTGAGGTCTGCCAACACCCGGCTTTCCTGAAGAATCGTCTTCAGCGGCTGTTTTCGGATATTCCCGAGGGGGATCGTCACCCCGACGCAGGGCATGACATCGCCCCTTGAGTTCACCAGGCATGAAAAGTGATGGCGGAAGCACCGGCTGCCCACCAGGGGCGGCTGGGGTTCCCAATGGCATCCGTATCGGAGGCGGTCGATATCGGAAATTCGACGGAAAAGAGCGTAAACCTCTCCAGGATCGACCCAAAGCCACGAATTCTGGTTGGCGTTTGCCTGGGGGGTGATCATTTCGAAGTAGGGAACGATGCCCTGGTCCTTGGACCACTGCCAGAGTTGCGGCAGCTCCGCGATATTCTGACGGCATATGATGGTGCTGACGGCAAGAAATGCCTGGTCGGACGGATAGCCGGCGCGCTTCAACGCTTCCAGCGCCGAGCGGATGATCCTGTAGGCCCCCGGTTTCCCGGACAGGCGGTCCTGGAGCGCCTCGTCGAAGGTGTTCATCTTGAGAACGACGCGGGCATCATGGGAGAAAAGAAACCCGGCCATGCTTTCGTCCACCCCCGATCCATTCGTGAACATCTCGACGGTGAGGCCCAGGCCCGAGATGAATCGGACCATTTCCTTCAGGGAAGGATAGATGGAGGGTTCTCCTCCCAGAACGATGATTTTTTCCGCGCCCAGGTCCTTGGCCTGGCGGATGGCATCCTGTATCTCCGCAAGGGAGAGTTCCTTCTCGAAATACTTTTCATCCGGAACATAGCAGTAAGGACATTTGAAGTTGCATCGCAGACTGAACTCGATTTCCATGGTCAACAGACGCCCGCCGCGGACCGCCTCGGAAACCGCCTGCGGGGCCATCTGAAACCCGGATATCGGACTTGAACAATTGCCCATGGAACCCTAACCTCGTCTGAATGGCTGCGCGCCCGTTGACGAATGGGCGGGAGGATGGCTTCGACTGTCGCCCCCCGGCCCGGCCGGCAGGCCGACGCGAATGAACCAGACCCGTAACGCGATGCCGTAATTCCAAAAATTGAGTGGCGACATCACCACTCCCTGAAAATGAGAGCGCCTCTTGAATATGCCCAGAAGACTGAACCCGTCAATCGATTTCGAGCATCTCTCCCAGTGCATCGACCGGCTGGTTTCAGGTTCAGCCGAACCGAACCGGCCATTGATCGCACCCGCCTTCAACCGGGGGCGGATCGACCGGATGGCCGACAGACTGATAGGTGCCATCGAATCCTCCGAAAAGAACGGCCGGCCCGTTTGCCTATGCTCCCGGGACAAGGCGTGGACGACCGCCGCTCTGCTGGCTTCCCTCAGATGCGGCCGCCCCGTCATCCTGCCCCACTCGTACAGCCGGCCATCGCTGAAGGAGGCCTGGCAGGCCTTTCGATTCTCCGCGGCGCTGGTCGACGGCGTCTACCCGCTGCCCGATGCCGTCGCCGCTCTTCCGATCGAGGGTTGCGAAAGCGCGAAAAGCCGTCGTCGAACGTCCAGTCCGATATCTCCTGACAGACCGTGGGTGTACCTGTTTACCGGAGGCTCCACCGGCCGGCCCAAAATCTGGTCCAAGACGCCGGTGAATCTGCTGTCCGAGATTCTCTGCATGGCCCGGGCGTATTCCGTTACCGACAGGGACCGGATCGTTGCCACGGTGCCGCCGAATCATATTTACGGCCTGCTCTACTCGGTTCTGCTGCCGCTGGTCAGCTCGGCGGAAGTCTTGCGGTCGACGCCCTCCTATCCCAATGAGATCGATCAGGCGATCGCTGATCATGCCGCCACCATTCTGGTCAGCATCCCCGTGCACTATCGGACGCTTGCCCATCACCCTTTAGCCGCGCACGGGCTGCGGTTGGCCTTTTCCTCCGCCGGCGCCCTCGATCCTCAGGACGACAAGGCGTTTTACGGGAATACCGGCGTTCCTGTGACGGAAATCTACGGATCCACTGAAACGGGCGGCATCGCCAACCGGTGCCGGGCGCTGGGGCAGCCCGAATTGAAACCGTTCGATTGGGTGGAATGGCGGATTTCCCGGAAAAGGCTCCGGATCCGCTCGGCCTTCCTGTCGGCGGAGCTCGAGCGGGATCCGGACGGATTTTTCGAGTTGGCAGACCGTGTCGAACCGATTGGAGACACCGGGTTCAAGCTTCTGGGGCGCATCGACGGCATCACCAAGGTGGCGGGGAAGCGGGTGGATCTTGCCGGCATCCGGGAGGTCCTGAAAACGGTACCGGGCGTCCGGGATGCGGTGGTCTTCGCCATGGCGGTCGGTCAGGGCAGGGAAAACGAAATCATGGCGATGGTCGAGGGCGCGGTGAGCATCGAGACACTCCGGCATGCAGCTTCCAACCGGCTCGAACCCTACGCCAGGCCGCGCCGCATAAGGGTGGTCGACCGATTGCCGTTTTCGGAGATCGGAAAGTTGGACCGGGAGCTTGTAAGGTCCATCTTCGCCTCGCCCGCAAGGGAAAATCCGGACGAAAGGGATGGGAAGGAATAAGATGGGTAAAGAAAGGCCCCGGCTGTCATGCCGGGGCCGCGTTGCGTCGAAATGGCGGAGAGACCGGGATTCGAACCCGGGGTGCAGGTTTCCCCGCACACTCGCTTAGCAGGCGAGCACCTTCAGCCAGCTCGGTCATCTCTCCGCTGGTGGTTCCGTAAACGGTCCGATATCTGCGTTACGCTGCGATCCGCCTCGCTGCGGCGTACGGGCGTACGCCTCACTCCGCGGATCTTGCAAGCCTTGATCTCGAACCGTTTACGGAACCACCGGACAGAACAAGACGCTTACTTCCTCCGTCCGATATGCCGTACCTTGCGATCTTCGTTGCTGTCGGCCGGTAATACTTGGATGGCGGAGGGAGTAGGATTCGAACCCACGGAGGTGTTACCCTCAACGGTTTTCAAGACCGCCGCTTTCGACCACTCAGCCATCCCTCCGTTCGAACAGAAAGTTAATTAACCATTCCTTTCCCGGCATGTCAACGGCTTTCTACCGAATGCGGGGCAAATGCAGATGGAAACGCATGTTGACACGCCTGCCGATCTATGATCTTTAAAACGTTTACGCAGAACCCGGTGGAGCGACGATCGTGATCACCGTCTAAGGAGCTATCCAATGAAACAGAAATACCTGATATCCCGACCCGGATCCGATGATAAATTGGTCATTCAGGAATACGGCGAATTGGACAAGGAAGTGCTTTCCCTGCTCTGTGAGGAGGCCTTTGAAGGCGCCGTAATCCAGAAGGCCATGGAAGGGGGGCGTGAGGCTCTCATCAACGCCCTCAGAACCCCCAACATGTATCCGCCCAGAATTTACTCGGAAAGGATCGCCGAAGCCGTGGAAACCCTTTACGGGTCGTCTGAAAACGAATCCGTGGAAATATTTTTCGACGATCTGCAGCTTCTGAACCGCGAGCATCGCCCGGCCGACCTCATCGAAGACCTGGAGGAAGAGTCCGGTGAGATCGACGAGCTCCTCGATGAAGGCTTCGAAGAAGAGTATGAGGATGATGAAAGCGCCATCAAGCCCATCAACACCTCCATCAAAATCGCGGACGACGAACCGGTGGACCTGGATGATGACGTTTGACGACCGGCAGGGGTCGCGGGGCCATGAAGGCCGATCCGATCAGCCGTCATGGCCCGCGGGTTTCAATTGATCCAAGCCGTTTTCAGCGCGGGCGGCTTCATGGTTCGGCCGCTCGACGAGCAGGAATTTCGTCTGATTTTCCAACCTCCCTTCCCGCCATTCTTCTACGTTGTCCGTTAGCCCGCTAATTTGAGGAAATGCCTACAGAACTATATGAAAATTTTTACAAAATACCTGTTGACTTGCCCTGTCCATTCTTCTAAATAACTGAACATCGTTTAGTAAATATTCTGACTATACACTCAGTTTTTCTCATCGGTTGGAACCCGCAAACGGCTGCCGCCGTTTTTTGGAGAAGGCCGTGTTGGGACATGGCCGTTTTGAGGCGAGGATGTCTGATTAACCGCGTGAAGGAGGTGCTGATGGAGAAGGAAAAGGAGTTTTACGAGAAGCTGGAAAGCAGAGGCGTCTCACGAAGAGACTTCATGAAATTCTGCACGTTTCTCACCGCCACGATGGGTCTTTCCTCATCGTTCGTCCCCAAGGTCGCCGAAGTTTTTGCCGCTCCCAAGCAGCGCCCACCGGTCGTCTGGCTGCACTTCGGCGAGTGCACCGGCTGCACCGAAGGCGTGCTCCGCACGATGTATCCCTGGATCGATGAGCTGGTGCTGGACATTCTGTCCATCGAATACCATGAGACGATCCAGGTCGCCGCCGGCCATCAGGCTGAGGAAAACCTTCAGAACGCCATCAAGAAATACGAAGGCAAGTTCATCTGTGTGGTGGAGGGCGGTGTTCCCCTCAAATTCGACGGGGGATACGGTAAAATCGGCGGGAGAACCTTTCTGGAGATCGCAAAGGAAGTCTGCCCCAAAGCAGCGGCGACGGTGGCCATCGGAACCTGCGCCTCTTTCGGCGGCATTCAGGCCGCGGCTCCGAATCCCGGCGGGTACGTCGGCGTGGGAGAGGCAATCGGCATCAAGGCCATCAACCTGCCGGGATGTCCGCCGAATCCGATCAATCTGATCGGCACCATCGTCAACTATCTCCTGCTGGGCAAGCTGCCCCAGCTCGACGATCAGGGCCGACCGCTGTTTGCCTATGGGAAAACCATTCACGACCAGTGCCCGAGACGGGGCCATTTCGAAAACGACGAGTTCGTCGAAGAGTTCGGTTCCGAGGAGGCCCGGCTCGGCTACTGCCTCTACAAGGTCGGTTGCCGGGGGCCGGAAACCTACAACAACTGTGCCACGGCCAAGTTCCATGGCGGTACCAGCTGGCCGATCCAGGCCGGCCATCCCTGCATCGGATGCTCGGAGCCCAATTTCTGGGACCGGATGACGCCATTCTATGAGGAGCTGTAAACCGATCCAACGGTCAAGGGCGTTGAATCATTGATACGACATTGGAGGGATTTTCATGGGTACAAGAGTAACGGTCGATCCGATCGTCAGATTGGAAGGGCACCTTCGCATCGAGGTGGAAATCGAAGGCGGCAAAGTCGTCAACGCCTGGAGTTCGGGCCAGATGTTCCGGGGGATCGAAATGATCCTCAAGGGCCGGGATCCCCGGGATGCCCACCACTTTGTGCAACGATCCTGCGGAGTTTGAACGTACACCCACGCACTGTCCTCGGTGAGGGCAGCAGAACAGGCAATCGGAGTCGAGATCCCCAGGAACGCCAGAATCATCCGCAACCTGCTCCACGGCGCCCAGTTCCAGCACGACCACATCGTGCACTTCTATCATCTCCACGCTCTGGACTGGGTGGACATCGTGAGCGCCCTGAAAGCCGATCCCAAGAAAACCGCCGACCTCTCGGACAACGTGAGCAACGCTCCCTGGGGCGGCGCGGTTTATTTCAGAAATGTGCAGCAGCGCCTGCAAACCTTCGTTGACAGCGGTCAGCTGGGCCCCTTCGCAAACGCCTACTGGGGGCACCCGGCCTACAAACTCCCGCCGGAGGCCAACCTCATGGCGGCAGCCCATTACATCGAAGCCCTCAGGCTTCAGGCCAAGACCGCCAAGATGCATGCCATATTCGGCGGAAAGAACCCCCACCTGCAGTCGCTGGTGGTGGGCGGCATCACCTCGGTGCGCGACCTGACACCGGACCGGCTGGCGCAATTCTATTACATCTGGAAGGAAACCCAGGACTTCGTCGAAAACGTCTACATCCCCGATCTGTTGGCCGTGGCCTCCTTCTACAAGGACTGGGGCGCCATCGGAGGAAACGAAAACTTCATGGCCTGGGGCGAATTCCCGCAGACCGAAAGCGAGGTCGAAAGCTTGTTCATGCCTCGGGGCATCATGCTCAAGCAGGCCCTTGGGGGCGTCGCCATGGCCGATCCGGAAAAGGTCACCGAGGACGTCACTCGGGCCTGGTATGAAGGCAACAGCAACCTGCACCCCTACCAGGGCGAAACCAAGCCTCTTCAGGAAAACCCGAAGTACCGCACCGACGGCAAGTACACCTGGCTCAAGGCGCCGCGCTACAACGGAGAACCCTGCGAGGTCGGCCCGCTGGCGCGCGTGCTGGTGGCCTACGGACTGGGCAACGAGGCGATCAAGCCGATCGTCGACGGCGTCCTCGAAAAGCTACAGGTACCGGCAAGCGCCCTGTTCTCGACGTTGGGCCGTACCGCGGCCCGTGGCCTCGAAACCGTGGCAATCGGCCGGGTCATGGAAAATTGGTTCAACGAGCTCGTCGAGCATGTCCGTAACGGCGACCTCGAGACCTATCAGTCATGGGAGATGCCGGAAAGTGGAATGGGCGCGGGGCTCAACGATGTTCCCCGCGGCTCGTTGGGCCACTGGATGGAAATCGAAGGCGGCAAGATCAAGAACTACCAGTATGTGGTGCCCTCCACCTGGAATTTCGGCCCCCGGTGCGGCAACGGCAAGCTGGGCCCGGTAGAAACCGCCCTCATCGGGACGCCGGTGGCGGATCCCAAACAGCCGCTCGAAATCCTCCGTACGGTCCATTCATTCGATCCGTGCATTGCCTGCGCAGTTCACGTCATCGACCCGCAATCCAACGAAGTCTACAAGATTCGAGTGACCTGATGATCCAACACCCCCGGCCCCCGCTGAGGAGGCCGGGGGACTTCCCGATGAACCCGAACCGAAACCGCAATCCCGACCGCTTTGAAATCGTGATGCAGGACAAGGCCGCCGTGGCCGCTGTTGCCACGAAGCGGCTTTTGTCTTATCGTCAGGCCCCGGATCGGAGATGTTACTCACATGACTGAATCGCAAGTGGTCATCCTGGGAATCGGAAACCTGCTGTTTTCTGACGAGGGCTTTGGTATTCGCGTCATCGAACGGCTCGATGCGGAATATATCTTCCCCGACAACGTACTGGTGGTGGACGGGGGCGTTCTGGGAATCAAGCTCCTTGGGGTCATGGCCGACGCCGACCATCTGATTGTCGTGGACGCCGTAAAAAACCGCCAGGCCCCCGGTACCTACTACCGTCTCGAACAGGAACAGCTTCCGGGACGGATATTGATGAAAAACTCCCTCCACCAGACGGACTTCCTGGAAACCCTGACGCTCTGCCAGGCGTTGGACAAGGTCCCTGAAACCGTCGTGTTGGGGGTGGAGCCGGAGGACATCCAGACATTTGGCATCGAGCTGACGGAAACTCTGAACGGGCGCGTCGACGGCATGATGGAGCGCGTCCTGAGGGAGTTGGACCGGCTCGGCGTATCCTACGAGAAGAGGAGTCATTGAATGTGTCTCGCAATACCATCCCGGATCACCGAGATTCAGGGAGATATGGCTACCATCGACGTGGCCGGGGTCAAGCGGCAGGCCAGCCTTCTGCTGATCGACGGCCCCCGCACCGGGGACTGGGTCATCGTGCACGCCGGTTTCGCCATCAAGAAAATCGACGAGGTGGAAGCGATGGAGTCCTTGCGCTGCCTGAGGGAAGCGGCTGAATGGATGGACCGGCAGGAGGGGTCATCCTGAAGCCCGCCTCGGCGGACGCCAGCATCCTTGCATGCATTGCCGGTCCTGCCTTGACCTTGCCGTCCGGTCATCGATCCGGAATAGACACAACCGAATGGATTACGCCGACCACTAACCGCCCAGCGCGGCATTCCGGCAGTCATCGTCAATGAACAGCCTACCACGATCAGTCGAGATCCAGGTACAGGGGATCGTCCAGGGAGTCGGCTTCCGCCCCTTCGTCTATCAGCTTGCCCACCGGATGAATCTCAAGGGCGATGTCGCCAACACCTCCGCCGGGGTCCTCATTCGCATACAAGGGGAGCCGGACACCGTCGAGAGCTTTGTCACGGCCCTCGAAGCCGAGGCGCCGCCGCTGTCCCGGATCACCGAAGTCAAGGTGGCACCGTCTGCTCCCGGCGCCTTCACGGCGTTCATCATCCGGCACAGTCGGTCGGATGAAAGCCGCAGTGCGCTGATTTCCCCTGACGTTTCCGTCTGCGCGGATTGCCTGAAGGAGCTGTTCGATCCCGGCGACCGCCGTCATCGTTATCCTTTCATCAATTGCACCAACTGCGGCCCCCGTTACACGATCATCAACGACATCCCCTACGACCGGCCGAAGACCTCGATGGCCCGCTTCACCATGTGCGGCCGGTGCCAGCGGGAATACGACGACCCCATGAACCGCCGGTTCCACGCCCAACCCAACGCCTGCCCGGATTGCGGACCGAAGGTCTCGCTGCTGGACGCCCGCGGCAGGCCGGTGCCGGTGGCGGATCCCATCGCGCAGGCCATCTCACTGCTGTCGACAGGTCATGTAGTGGCCATCAAGGGTCTCGGCGGGTTTCACCTCGCGGCCGACGCCGAAAACCCGGATGCGGTGGGCGCCCTCCGCCGCCGCAAGTGCCGCGAGGAGAAACCCTTCGCCCTGATGGTCCGGAGTTTGGAGCGGATCGATCCCATTGCCTGGGTTTCCGATGCCGAAGCCGGACTTCTGACCTCGGCCCAGCGTCCCATCGTTCTGCTCGAAAAGCGGCAGCCCAACCGGATCTCTCCTGATGTGGCGCCCGGCAACCGCTGTTTCGGGGTCATGCTGCCCTACACGCCGCTCCACTACCTGCTGATGGAAGGGCCATTCCCGGCGCTCGTGATGACCAGCGGCAACCTCAGCGAGGAGCCGATTGCGATCGACAATCTCGAAGCCGTCCACCGGCTTCAGGGAATTGCCGACTACTTTCTGGTTCATGACCGGGACATTTATCTGCGAAGCGACGATTCGATCCTCCGCCAGGTGGCCGGCCATCCCCGCCAGATCCGGCGATCCCGCGGATACGTTCCGGTGCCCGTCTTCCTGAAACACCGGCTGCCCCAGGTGATGGCGCTCGGCGCCGAACTGAAGAACACGGTCTGCCTTCTCAAGGAAGACCGCGCGTTCATGGGCCAGCATGTCGGCGACCTGGAGAACATGGCCACCTTCGGCTTCTTCCAGGAAATTCTCCGGCATTTGAAGCGAATCCTTGACATCGAACCGGAGCTGATCGCCTGCGACCGTCATCCGGACTACCTGAGCACCCGCTTCGCGCTGGAGCAGACGGATCTGCCCGTGGCGCGGATCCAGCATCACCACGCCCATATCGTCAGCTGCATGGCCGAAAACCGGATCGGGGGGCCGGTCATCGGGCTTTCCTTCGACGGCAGCGGCTATGGAGACGACGGTACGGTCTGGGGCGGGGAGGTCATCGTTTCAGACGAGTCCGGATTCGAGCGCGTGGGCCACCTGGGGCAAGTGGGCATGCCGGGATCGGCCGCGGCAATCCGGGAACCCTGGAGGATGGCGGTAGCCTATCTCCACGCCGTCTTGGGTGCGAATTTCTGGAAGCCGAATCTCACGTTCCTGCAAACCATCGAGCCGACGCGTATCGAGGCGATGCTCAAACTGACGTCGACCGGGATCAACACTCCCATGACCTCCAGCGTCGGAAGGCTCTTCGATGCGGTGGCGGCCATGACGGGGCTGAGAAACCGGGTTGCGTACGAAGGCCAGGCCGCCATGGAACTGGAAATGGCGGCCGCCGACGAACCGGCCGGCACCTACGAGTGGGAGTGGACCGGCGAGCCGGTTCAGCGGTTGCGTTTCGAGCCGCTGGTGCGCGGCATCCTATCGGATCTTGAAAAATCGCAGCCGGTTCGGATAATCAGCCGAAGGTTTCACGACACCCTGGTGGAGGCTTTCCGCGACGCCTGTCGACGGATCGGCAGGGAGCGGGGCATTACTAGGGTCGCACTGAGCGGGGGGGTATTCCAGAACGCGCTCCTGCTGAAGGGCATGATCCACGGTCTCGAACGCGATGGTTTCGGGGTCTATTCCCACCGGCTGGTGCCCGCCAACGACGGCGGCATCTCCCTGGGTCAGGCCGTTGCCGCCGCCCGGATGATGGGGTGAATCCGCTGACATCATACCATTCTCTCGGACCTTCGAACCTTCGAAACATCGAGCCCTCGGACCCATCATAATGGCGTCAACGCTTATGGAGAAGATCCATCGATAAAAAAAGGACAGCACCATGGCAACTCAACATGCGGACGAATACCGGGATCCTGCGCTCGCCCGGGCGATCGCCGAGCAGATCAGCCGCAGAAGCCGACGCCCATTGCGGCTGATGGAGGTTTGCGGCACTCACACGGTGGCCATCTTTCGGCATGGCATCCGCAATCTGCTTCCCCCCTCCCTTTCGTTGATTTCGGGGCCCGGATGCCCGGTATGCGTCACCGCCCAGCGGGAAATCGACGCGTTCATCGCCTACGCCCGGAAGGAAGACACCATCGTCGCCACTTTCGGCGACCTTCTGCGGGTGCCGGGAACCGAGTCCAGCCTTCAGAAGGAGCGGGCCGCGGGCAAGGATATCCGTGTCGTGTATTCGACCTTCGACGCTCTCCGGGTCGCCCGGGAAAACCCGGACCGGCAGGTGGTTTTTTTAGGGGTTGGCTTCGAAACGACCGCCCCGACGGTGGCCGCGGCCATCCATGCGGCCAGAGCAGAAGGCATCCGCAACTTTACGGTGCTTTCAGCCCACAAGACCGTCCCGGCAGCCCTTGAGGCGCTGACGGCGTCCGAGGATGTCGCGGTGGACGGTTTCCTGCTGCCGGGGCATGTCTCCGTCATTATCGGACTTCAGGGATATGCCGGGTTTTTCGAACGCCGGGGGATCCCATCGGTCGTGGCGGGATTCGAACCCGTGGACCTGCTTCAGGCCATCGACCAGCTGGTCGCGCAGGCCGAAAGCGGAAAGGCGCGGCTGGCCAATGCCTATCCGCGCGCCGTATCCGAAAGCGGGAATCCAAAGGCCGTCCAACTGATCGAACGGGTTTTCGAGCCCGTGGACGCGGTATGGCGTGGCATCGGCGTCATACCGGAAAGCGGTCTGGCCATACGCGAGGAATTTGCCGACCATGACGCCGCCCGCCGGTTTCCGGTGTCGGTACCCGCTGCCGGCGACCCTGCCGGCTGTGCGTGCGGGGACATTCTCAAGGGCACCCGGATCCCTCCTGAATGCAGGCTGTTCCGGCAGGTCTGCACCCCGATGAACCCCGTGGGGCCCTGCATGGTGTCGAGCGAGGGCACTTGTGCGGCCTATTACCGTTATCACAGAGAGGACGACCCCAGATGACCGACCGCATCCTGCTCGACCATGGCAGCGGCGGGAAAATCTCCCATGCCCTGACCGCCGAGGTGCTGCTGCCCCTGTTTCAGAACCCGATCCTCGCCGAGCTGAACGACGGCGCCGTCTTCGACCTCGATGGAGCGAGGCTGGCTTTTTCGACCGACACGTTCACCGTGGATCCACTCTTTTTCCCAGGCGGCAACATCGGGGATCTGGCCGTCAACGGAACGGTCAACGACGTGGCCATGTGCGGCGCCGAGCCCTTGTTCCTGAGCCTCGGTCTGGTCATCGAGGAAGGCTTTCCCATGGCAGAGCTGAAGACCATCCTCGGAAGCATTCGAACCGCCGCCGACAGTGCGGGCGTGCAGATCGTCACCGGCGACACCAAGGTGGTGCCCCGGGGAGCCGCCGACCGGATTTTTATCAACACCTCGGGGATCGGCCGGATCCTTCCCGGAGTGCGGCTTTCGAGCCGCAGCGCCCGGCCCGGCGACCGCATCCTTCTCAGCGGAACCATCGCCGACCACGGCATGACCATCCTCTCCCGGCGGCAGGGCCTGGAGTTCGACACGCCGATCGAAAGCGACAGCGCGCCCCTCAATCAAATGGTGATGCGAATCCTCGAATGGGGAAACGCGGTACACGTCCTTCGCGACCCGACCCGGGGGGGCGTCGGCACCACTCTGAATGAAATCGCTGAAAGCTCCGGGGTCGGCATCCTCATCCACGAAGACCGCATTCCCATCCGCGAGGCGGTATCCGGCCTCTGCGAACTGCTGGGATTCGATCCGCTCTACGTGGCCAACGAGGGCAAGCTCCTGGCATTCGTGGCGCCGGATGCCGCCGATGCCGTCCTCGACGCCATCCGATCGGATCCGCACGGACGAGATGCCCGAATGATCGGAGAAGTCGTCGGCCGCCATCCCGGGCGGGTGGTAATGGCAACCCGCATCGGCGGAGAACGTATCGTCGACATGCTGGCCGGCGAACAACTTCCGAGGATCTGCTGACCATGGGCCTGCGATGCCGCCAGCGGTCATGGACGATATGGCCGGTGCTTTTTCTTCTGCTGCTGTCATCGGCCGCCTGCACGAGCCGCCGCGAGGTTCTCTTCGAAGGCAAGACGATGGGGACGACCTACCACATCAAGGTCGTCGCCGATTACTGGGCGCGCACCGGACCCGTCGCCGCCGCCATCGAGGCCAGACTGGAGGCGGTAAACGACAGCATGTCGACATATCGACCGGAGAGCGAGATCAGCCGGTTCAACCGGTTGGCGTCTGCGGGTACCGCCTTCGCAATCTCAGAGGATTTCAACACGGTCATGCAGGTCGCCCGGACCCTGCACCGGCTGACCGAGGGGGCTTGGGACGGGACCCTGGATCCGCTGGTCGATCTCTGGGGCTTCGGCCGTTCGGAACACCGGCCGGTCGTTCCGAGCGCGGAAGCCATCCAGGCGCATCTCGACCGGGTGGGATTCGACCAGATCGATCTGCCGAAACCTCGCACCCTCGTCAAGCGGCGTCCTGCGATTACCCTGGATCTGGCCTCCATCGCCAAGGGCTATGGCGTGGATGCGGTATCGGGCGCCCTCATGGAATTGGGCTATACGGATTTCCTGGTGGAGATCGGCGGGGAAGTCTACGCCTCCGGTACCCGGCCCGGCGGGAAGCCCTGGCGGGTCGGGATCAATACGCCCAAGGCCGAAGCCGGCTTCAATGAGGTTTACAAGGCATTCGAACTGACGGACAGGGCTTTCGCCACTTCGGGAGACTACCGCATCTTTTTCGAATCGAACGGAAAGCACTACAGCCACATTCTGGACCCGAGAACCGGCTATCCCGTCTCCAACGGCGTCGTCAGCGCATCGGTTGCCGCAAGATCCTGCACCTTCGCCGACGGGCTCGCCACCGCGCTGGTGGTCATGGGGGCCGAAAAGGGCATCGAACTGGTCAATCGGCTCGAAGATGTCGAGTGCCTGATCATCGTCCAGAAACCGGATGGAAGCCTGGTCGATCATTACTCCAAAGGATTTCAGGTTCAATGAAAGTTCACGTGGTCAACCTCGGCTGCGCCAGAAATCTGGTCGACGGCGAGTTCCTGATGGGCAGGCTCGAGAAGGACGGCATGACCCTGACCGATCAGGCTGAAGAAGCACAAGCCATCGTGGTCAACACCTGCAGCTTCATCGAAGCCGCGGCTCAGGAATCCATCGACACCATACTGGCCCTGGCGCGCTTCAAACAGATGGGCCGGTGCCGGAAACTGGTCGTGGTGGGATGCCTGCCCGAGAGGTATCAGGCGGACATCCGCTCCGCGCTTCCGGAAGTGGATGTATTCCTCGGCACCGGCGCCTATGACCGCATATCGGAAGCCCTTCGGGATCCATCCGGTCCTGACGGCGGATTCTGCTTTCCGGATCCGGACCGTCACATGTCCGGCCCCGCGGATACGGGCAGGCGTATCACCACCGGACACCTGGCCTATCTCAAGATCATGGAAGGCTGCGATCGGCACTGCACCTACTGCATCATTCCACGCCTCCGGGGCCGGCAGCGAAGCCGCCCCATGGAGGACATCCTCACGGAAGCCCGGGGGTTGATCGAAGGAGGCGTCAGGGAGATCGTTCTCGTGGGCCAGGAAACCACGCGGTACGGCAACGACCTCGACGCCGCGTTTGGGCTCGCGGAATTGCTGGATGCCCTGGCCCGGCTGGATCCGAACGTATGGATTCGCGTGCTGTACGGCCATCCGGAGAGCCTCGACGACCGGATGATCGAAACCATTGCCTCCCATTCGAATCTGTGCTCTTATTTCGACATCCCGATTCAGCACGCCAGCGACGCCCTGCTCCGGAGAATGGGCAGGCATTACGGGCGGGACGATCTGCTGCGCATGGCCGACCGCATCCGGAACCGGATCCCGGACGCAGCCCTCCGAACGACGGTGATCGTCGGATTCCCGGGAGAGACGAATCAGGATTTCGATATACTGATGGACCTTGTCGAACAGATACGCTTCCACCATCTTGGGGTTTTCACCTATTCGGACGCGGATGACCTGCCGTCCCATCGTCTTCCGGATCCGGTACCGGTGAAACTGGCCCAAAAGCGCCGAAATCGATTGATGGCCCTTCAGAGGCGACTGGCCGAATCCATTCACGAAGCCTATCTCGGCAGCAGACTCACGGTTCTGCTGGATGAAAACCCGGAACCCGGCCTTTTCGTGGGCAGGACCGCCTTCCAGGCCCCTGACGTGGACGGCATCACCTATGTCAACTCCCGCGACACCGCGGTAACGCTCGGACCCGGGCAGTTTGTCGATGCGATCATTACCGACACCCTGGAGTACGATCTGATCGGAGAAACCGGATGACCGACCTGAAATCCCGCATCCTGCATCGGGTCAAGGATGATCTGGCCGTCATCGAATCCGAGCTTCACCGCCAATTGACCCCTTACCTGGACCTGGTGTCCGAGGTCGCCGGCCATCTGCTGTTCAGCGGGGGCAAGCGCCTCCGGCCTCTGCTCCACGTGCTGAGCGCGCGGTTGTGCAACTATGAGGGAACGTACGGCGTGACCTTCTCGGTTTCGCTGGAGTATCTCCACGCCGCAACGCTCCTTCACGACGACCTCATCGACGAAGCCAGCCTGCGCCGTGGAAAGCCGGTTGCCCATGCCGTGTATGGCAACGCCGTTACCGTCCTGACCGGCGATTTCCTTCTGGCCCGCGCCTTGTCGCTTGCGGCCGGCACGGGCAACATCGACGTCATCAAGGTGGTTTCGGGCATCACGGAAGACATGTCCCAAGGGGAAATCCATCAGCTCAGCCGAAAGGGCGACATCTCCCTCACCGAGGAGGAATACAACGAGGTGATTCGCCGAAAAACCGCCGTGCTTTTCCGTGCCTGCTGCCAGACGGGCGCGTTGATGGCCGGGGTGGATACCGAGAGATGCCGTGCCCTCGCCGCCTACGGGCTCCACCTTGGGCTCGGTTTTCAGATGGCCGACGATCTGATCGATTATGTTTCCGATACGGCCACGCTGGGCAAGGCGGTGGGCGCGGACCTTCGGGAAGGCAAACTGACGCTTCCCATCATCGCCGCCCTTCGAAATGCCCCCTCCGCAGACCGCGGACGGATGGAGGGCATCATCAAGAGCAACGGATTCTCCTCGGAGGCTTTCGAAACCCTCAAGGCTCTGCTCATCGACTATGGCGGGATTCAATACACCCGGGACAAGGCAGCCGAGCACATTCGCACCGCGCGGGATGCTCTCGCAGTGTTCGAACCATCGGAAACCCGGAGTGTCCTCATGGATATCGCCGATTATGCGCTTGTGCGGAACGCCTGACCCCGCGGCCGGCTCACAGGGAAAACGACACCGAAACGAGGCACACCCGAAAAAGGAGAAGCCCCATGGGGACGAAGTACATGCAATACGCCCTCACCCTTCTGATGGCCGCGGCACTGGCGACGCCTTCCTTAGTCTGGTGTGCGCCGAAACAGCCTTCCAAGACCTTTGTGGTCGTCGGCAAATCCGATGCCAGCGGCAAGAATCAGGAGGCGGCCAGGGCGCAGGCCGTCGCGGACGCCAAACGCTCCGCCGTGGAACTCATGACCGGTGAATTGCTTCCCCTTGAAACGCTCGTCGATCGGTTCAGGGATCTGAATCGCCTGATCTTCGCCCGCCCGGACGAGTTCATCGAATATTACCGGGTGCTGGGTGAAATTCAGACCGACGCGGACCTCCGGCTGCTGGTCCAGGCAACCGTTTCCGCCAAGACCCTGGAGCAGCAACTCAGAACCAACGGTATTCTCGCGAACGAATCGTCCTCCGCCAGGGAATTGGAACTGACCGTCCAGGGAAGCGGAGAGCTGCCGGATCTGGTGTCCTTCCGGCGCTCACTCACCGAGATGGAAGGCGTCGAGGACGCCCGGATGCGGGAAATGCGAGCCAACGCGGCGATCCTGGCCGTCCAGTGGCAGGGCACTACCGACAGCTTCGCGGACGCGCTGGTCCGGCAGCATTACGAAGGGTTCAAGGTCAGGGTTTATCAGACCTCGGAAAACGCGCTGCGCGTCGAACTCGTTGGTGATTAATCAGGCGGTGATGGTATCGGTCACGGCCAATCGTGAGAATGGTTGATGCGGGCGCCGGCTCTAAAGATCAATTTACCCAATTTCCTGACCCTGTGCCGCATTCTGGCAACGCCCCTCATCATCATCCTGATGCTCGGAGGCCGGTACGAGCTCGCGCTGCTGGTCTTCACCCTGGCCGGCATCACCGACGCCCTCGACGGGTTCATTGCGCGGTGCTTCGACCAGAAAACCGAGCTGGGCGCCTTTCTGGACCCCATCGCCGACAAGGCGTTGATCATTGCGTCCTTTGTGACTCTCGGCGCCCAGGGCGTCATCCCGGCATGGTTGTCGGTGATCGTCATCAGCCGCGACGTGGTGATTCTTACGGGCATCGCCATCCTCCAGATCCGCGGCCTCGAGGTCACCATCCACCCCAGTGTCGTCAGCAAGTTCACGACCGGCGCTCAACTGGCCTCCGTGTTCATGGCGCTGGCAGCCATCCGCTGGGCCGGACTATCCCCTTTTCAGGCAGGCTTTTACTGGGCCACCGCGCTGCTGACGACCATTTCAGGGCTGCACTACATCTACGTCGGACTTGGTATCCTCCAGGCGCCCTCCGACGGGGCCGGCCAGTGAGGCCACGGAGATTTCCGCGGAAAAGCATTTGGGTTGACAGCCACATCCGTCGATGCTAAAAGGCCGATTTGTACGGTGAAGGCACGTAGCTCAGGGGGAGAGCGCTACCCTGACACGGTAGAGGTCGTTGGTTCAAATCCAATCGTGCCTACCATAACGAAATCAATAGCTTAAGGTCGCTTCTTCGGAAGTGGCCTTTTGCTTTTTCGGGACATCCCGGAAGTACCAGAACCCGGACCTGCCGATCGGTACCCACGCCGTTTCAACCCCCTCTTGACAAGGCGCCTCCCAGGGATAAAGATAGTAAGTAATTACTAACTGAAATGGAGGTCCCATGATTTCACCCGTAAAACATCTCCCGGCGGAGGAACGCAAGGCGCTCACTGTGGAGGCCGTGGTGGAGCTGGCCGGCGAACAGAACCCGAGCGAGATTACCACGGCAGCCATCGCCAAACGCATGGGGCTGACCCAGGGGGCGCTCTTCCGTCATTTTCCCACCAAGGAGGCCATACTGGTGTCGGTGATGGAGTGGGTGGCCGAGCGTCTGATGTCGCGCATCGAAAAAGCCGTGGCGGCGCAGCCGTCTCCGCTGGGCGCACTCGAAAGAATGTTTATGGCGCACGCGGATTTTATCACCGAGCATCCCGGCATCCCCCGCATGCTGTTCGGTGAGTTGCAGCGCGCCGAGGAAACCGCTCCCAAGCGAATGGTCCAAACGATCATCCGCCGATACGGGGATCGGCTCCACCGGCTGTTTGAACAAGGTAAGCAATGCGGCGAGCTCGATTCCGAGCTCGATGAGGAGGCGGCGGCCATGCTGTTTATCGGCACCATTCAGGGACTGGTGATGCAATCGCTGCTGGACGGTGATGTCGGCCGGGTCCGCCGCGATGCGCCGAGGGTCTTTGCGATCTACAAACGAGGCATCAGGGGTGCATCGTGAAACGTCTGCCATTTCATAAACGAACATTGACGCTGTTGGCGGTGCTGGTTCCGCTTGCGGTGCTCTTTGCCTACGTGGCCTTTCGCTCGGGGCCGCTGGCTCCGGTATCCGTCGTTCTGGCCGAGGTTCAGGACAGAAGTCTCTCGCCGGCCCTGTTCGGGATCGGAACCCTCGAGGCCCGCCATGTTTACAAGATCGGTCCGACCGTCGCCGGTCGCGTGAAACGCGTGGAGGTTCATGTGGGCGATCGGGTCAGTGCCGGTCAGGTGCTGGGTGAAATGGATCCGGTGGATCTCGATGACCGCATCCGGGCGCAGGATGCCGCCATAAAGCGATCGAAGGCCCAACTGGCCGAAGCCCAGGCACGCATGAACTTTGCCCGGACCCAGGCGGGACGTTACGAACAGTTGTTCAAGGTGCATGCCACAAGCGAGGAGAATGCCGCCACGAAGCGGCAGGATCTGCTGGTCGCCGAAGCCGGATTGACTGCCGCGCGCGAGGAGCATTCCCGAGCGCGGGCTGAGCGCGAGGCCCTGGAGGCGCAACGGAGCAATCTGCGTCTGGTGGCGCCGGTGGACGGGCTGGTCGTTTCGCGGGATGCCGATCCCGGCACCACCGTGGTTGCCGGCCAGACCGTGGTCGAGCTGATCGACCCGGGCATGCTTTGGATTCATGTCCGGTTCGATCAGATTCGCGCAAACGGCCTGGCCGCCGATCTCCCCGCCAGGATCGTTCTCCGGTCGCGGGCCGGCGAGCCGCAGACGGGGCGTGTGCTGCGAGTCGAGCCGCTGGCGGATCCGGTGACGGAGGAGATCCTGGCAAAGGTGATCTTCGACGAATTGCCCGATCCGCTGCCACCGATCGGAGAGCTGGCCGAAGTCACCGTCGAGTTGCCGCCGCTCCCGCCGGGGCCGGTCATCCCGAATGCGGCGATCCAGCGCCGTGACGGCCGACTGGGCGTGTGGCAGGTCAAGGAGAAGGATCTGCATTTCACCCCGGTCCATCTCGGCGTTTCCGGCCTGGATGGGCAGGTGCGGGTTCGTGCGGGAGTTGGTGCCGGTGACAAGGTCGTGGCTTACAGCGAAAAGGCCTTGAACCCACTGAGCCGGGTTCATCTCGTCGCCCGGCTGCCGGGGGCGGAACCATGATCAGCTTGGCCGGACGCGATATTCTGCACTCATGGGGCAAATTTGTCTTTACCGGCGTCGGACTGGGACTCCTGATCGGAGTGACGCTGACGATGGCAGGGGTGTACCGGGGAATGGTGGACGACGCCAAGGTGCTACTGGACAACAGCGGGTCCGATCTCTGGGTGGTGCAGAAGGACACTCTTGGCCCCTACGCGGAGTCGTCGAGCATCTACGACGATCTGTGGCGAGGGATTCGCAGCATGTCGGGTGTGGCGCGCGCGGCCAACGTCACCTACCTCACCATGCAGGTTCGACATGGAGAATCCGACGTCCGCGCCATGGTGACCGGGATTGCCGCGGATGGGCCGGGAACACCGGGTTGGCCGCCCTATCTTGTGGCCGGCCGCCAGATCACACGCAGCCACTATGAGGCTGTTGCCGATGTCGCCGCCGGATTCAGGATCGGAGACCGGCTCCAGATCCGGCGGAATCGCTATACGGTGGTCGGGTTGACCCGGCGGATGGTTTCTTCGAACGGAGACCCGATGGTCTTCATTCCCCTGAAAGACGCCCAGGAAGCCCAGTTTCTCAAGGACAACGACGCCATCCTTCAGCAGCGCCGGCGGACCGCCGAAAATTCAGCCCTGAACCGGCCCGGAGTGCCGGGTCTGCTGGATGCGTTGATCGAATCCCAGGACAGCAATCCCTATGTGAATGCCGTTCTCGTGCAGGTGGTGCCCGGACACAGCCCGGAAGAGGTGGCGCTCGCCATTCGCAAATGGAAACGTCTGACGGTTTACACGCGCAACCAGATGGAGAAGATCCTCGTCGGCAAATTGATCGCCACCTCCGCAAAACAGATCGGCATGTTCCTGGTGATTCTCGCCGTGGTCAGCGCCGCCATCGTCGCGTTCATCATCTATACGCTGACGATCGGCAAGATTCGTGAGATCGCGGTCCTGAAGCTGATCGGCACCCGGAACCGGACCATCGCCGCGATGATCCTCCAGCAGGCCATTGCATTGGGCGTGATCGGATTTGTCGTCGGCAAGATCAGCGCCACCTTCGGAGCCCCCTATTTCCCCAAATACGTGCTGCTCGTGCCGCTCGATTCCGTGAGCGGTTTTCTGGCCGTCGTGGCGATCTGTGTGCTTTCGAGCATCATCGCCATCCGGGCCGCACTCAAAGTGGATCCGGCAGAGGCGATAGGAGGATGACATGGCCGCGAGAGGCATTCGCATCGAGGGACTGCGCAAGCGATACGGCAGTGGCGACACGGCCGTCGATGCTCTGAAAAACGTGGACATGCACGTTGCGCCGGGAGAGGTTGTCGGTCTGATCGGCCCTTCCGGATCCGGCAAGAGCACCCTCCTGAAATGCCTGGGGGCGGTGATCGAACCCACGGCCGGGAAAATGGTGATGGGCAACGACGTCATCTATGACAACGGCTGGAAGGTGGACGACATACGCGCCTTGCGCCGCGACCGGATCGGCTTTGTGTTCCAGGCGCCGTATCTCATCCCCTTTCTTGACGTTACGGACAACGTGGCGCTGCCGTCGATGCTGGCCGGCAGGTCGAACCAGGAGGCCCGCAGGCTCGGTGTGGAGCTGCTGCGGGCTCTCGATGTTCACCATCGCGCGAAGGCCATGCCGTCCCAGCTCTCCGGCGGGGAACAGCAGAGGGTGGCCATCGCCCGAGGCCTGGTGAATCAACCGCCCGTGATCCTGGCCGATGAACCCACGGCCCCGCTCGACAGCGAGCGCGCCCTTGCCGTGAGCCGGATCCTGAATGACATGGCCCGAAGATTCGAGACCGCCATTGTCGTGGTCACCCACGATGAAAAAATCATCCCGACCTTCAAGCGAATTTATCACATTCGAGATGGTGTGACCTATGAAGAGGCCGGAGAGGGGCGAGGGATTGAACCCGGTTGATGTGAAAAGGGTGATTATGGCATTGTCTTGGAATCGGCCTCCAAATTCAGGTCCGGCCCGCGGGGAGGCGACCATCGGTCGGGCGCGATCCTCACGGGCCGGTTACACACGGTTTATTCCGGCAGCCTGCAACGACACATCGACAAAGGAAACCGCATGTCCGAACCCAAATGCAAAAACTGTAGATTCCGTGCGAGGTATGACGCCAATCCCGAATCCATTCTCGGCCGATTATGGAGATGGCATGCCAACTGGTGTCCGGGCTGGAGATCCTATATGAAATCACTCCCCGAAAAAGACCGGAACGCCATTGCTCGTCGCTATAAAATGAAAACTTGAACTCAAAAGTCGGAAAAGTTTTCATCCTCGAGCGGTATCAGCTCCTCCGACGATCTCGCCTCGCGGGCAGCCGGACCGCCTCCCGCCGAGGCTTGCCCCGTTTTTCGTCTGGAGTCGGTTGCTCTCGTCAGCGGGCTTCGCAGCCCGGACCGGCGAGGTGCGGTCGCGCCGTCCACCAGGAACACCAGGTCCCGGACCGAAGCTTTCATCTGCTCGGCCTGTGCGCTCATCTCCTGGGCGGCGCTGGCGGATTCCTCTGCGTTGGCGGCGTTCTGCTGCACCACCTTGTCCATCTCGCCCACCGCCCTGTTGATCTGTTCGATGCCCTGAGCCTGCTCGCTCGAAGCCGCATTGATCTCGGCGACCAGTTGGGCGATCTTTTCCGAGTGTTCCGCCACCGAGCGGAATTCTTCGTTGGTCGTGTTCACCAGGGCGGATCCGTCCTTGATCCGTTTGACCGAACCATCGATCAGGCCGGAGGTATTCCTGGCCGCTTCGGCCGCCCGCATGGCCAAATTTCGCACCTCCTCGGCCACCACTGCAAATCCGGCACCGGATTCCCCTGCACGGGCCGCCTCGACGGCGGCGTTCAGGGCCAGCAGGTTGGTCTGAAATGCAATTTCATCGATGGTCCGGACGATCTTCTGGGTCTCCTCGCTGGATTTGGTGATCTCCTTCATGGAACCCGTCAACTGGCCCATTGAGGCATTGGCGTTGGCGATGATCCGGTTGGCTTCGGTGACCAGGTTGTTGGCTTCCAGGGCGTTGTCGGCATTCTGCCGGGTCATGGAGGCGATTTCCTCCAACGACGATGAGGTTTCCTCGATCGCGGCCGCCTGCTCGGAGGCCCCCTCCGCCAGGGACTGACTGGAAGCGGACACCTGGCCCGATGCGGAAGCCACTTCTTCCGAACCGGCATTGAGCAGCTTGACCACCCGGTGGATCGGTACGCTGACCGACCGGCCGAATATCAGGACCACCAGGATTGTCAGGCCGAGGGAAATGCCTCCGACCATCAGGATGACGTTTCGAATGGAAACGGCGGCTCCCAGGAATTCGTCCTTGTTCTGGGTGACGACGGTGTGCCAGTCGACCACTTTCCCCGTGGCAAACCCGGCGATCTTGTCCACGCCTTTGAAATGGTATTCCTCGACGCCGGCACGCTTCTCGTTAAGGGCTTTGTAGATGACTTCCATTCCGTCGAGCTTGGAGATGTCCAGATCCAGGATGAAATCCTTGTTGGGATGAACCAGGATGATGCCGTCGGTGCTGGAAACGAAGGGGTAGCCGGTTTTCCCGATCTTGATGGACGTGACTTTATCGGTCAGAAACCGGAT
This sequence comes from Desulfobacterales bacterium, assembly GCA_049366795.1. Taxonomy (GTDB): domain Bacteria; phylum Desulfobacterota; class Desulfobacteria; order Desulfobacterales; family UBA5852; genus CALNZV01. The sequence continues at coordinate 17,845 of JBMNCP010000039.1, read as the reverse complement.
ATCGAGAACCACCCCCAGTGCACCGACGATCTGGCCGGTCCTGGAACGGATGGCCGAGCAGATCGGGGTAACGAAATTCCCCGTGCCTTTCGACCGCACCGGCTCCGAGATGCTGTCCGTGCCCGACATGGTCCTTTTGAAATAATCCCGCTCGCCGACGTCGATTCCTTTGAATTTTTCGCCGCCACTGTGAGCGTAGATGATGCCGCTGGTGTCGGCCACGTAAATCGCCTCATAGGCCGCTCCCAGCTCCCTGGCCGCAGCCGCAAGCTTCCGGTCCAATTCGGCGATCTCTTCGCCGGCGCTGTCCTTGCCCTCTTCCGCCACCTTCTCCGCCGCCCGGATGGTCGCCCGCCCGACGGACAGCTCCCGGGCGATTTTGAGCTCCTCCGCCAGCACCAGGTCGATCATTCCAGCCAGATTCGCTGCCATTAGCTCAGCCTGGCCTTTGGAAAGCGCAGAAAGTGCGCTGGAGGACTTCACAACGGCAAACAGTCCGATGACCACCAGGGGAATCAGGACGACGGCCATGCCCCCACACACCAACTTGAACCCTAACGATCGTTTTCCCAGCGACATATTCGTCTCCTGTTGGATAGGTTGACCCGATGGCGGGACGACGCCCCGCATAAGCTTCAATTTCGGCGCTTTCGTGGCGAACATTAGGATATTTTCTTTTGACCGAAGGCTGAAAACATATGCGACGGTATTATCGAAGGACGCCTTGGACCCATGGCCTGCCGCCCCCTCGAACCATAGACCCCTCCTCCTTGGAACCCCTTCTCCGGAAGCGCTGTAACTATACAATTTCATTTATATTATCATAGGCTTGTCGTGCATCTAATTGTTGCCAAAGATTCCACCTTGTGTTATTTGGAGGAACAATCCCCAGCAAAAATGTAACTGCGCCGAAGCCAGGCCCCGGACGGCCTGAAACGAGCCGGGATACTTGGAGGCAACCCGAGGAATCGCTGAATCATGGCCTTCACCATCACTGTCGACGAAGCCAACGCCCTTTTTTTCATCCGGGTGTTCGACCGAGATACACTGGAAGATCAGCTCCAGCGGATACACCAGATCTACAGCCACCCTGCCTGGAGGCCGGGATACCGCCTGTTGGTCGACTTCCGACCGGTTGAAGAGGCCACACAGAAGCCGGCCGACTGCGTGTGGATCAGCGAGGCCCGCGATTCTTATGAATCCGTCATCGGCTCCGCCAAGATCGCCACCGTGGCGGACAACGACTCCATCTACGATGTCAAATGGGTTGCCGAGATGCTCTGTCCCGGCAAATCCAGGGCTACTTCGAGAGCCTTTCGGAAATGGGAGGACGCGCTCAAGTGGCTTGACCTCCCCGAGGACTACGACCCCCCGCAAGGGGATGAACCCATGAAAGGGCCTTCCTGAATTTCGAGGCGGACCATGGCATCCGGAAATCCAACGCTGCTCCCAACTCGGTAAACCACATCCACTCCACAAATCTCCTCATCGAATACGCCCGGATCTCAACAACCACCTAACATATCGTTTTCACAAGCAAATTACGATACTGGCGGGCACTCGTAAACTTAACCGTGAATGCAGAGGTGCATCACAGACCTGCGAGTGCCTGAAGGCAGCGGGTTGAAGTGCATCACTGTGGTTAGGGCGTATGCAACTGCACCACCCGCTCGAGTGCGGCAACGCTCGACAACCCGCCCGACAACGTGCGCTATTCGGCCGTGAGGAGGAAAAGGGTATGAAAGAATACAATGGAGCAATGATGCAGTATTTTCATTGGTATACGCCGGCGGACAAACCACTGTGGCGCCAGCTTGCCGAAGAAGCCCCGCAGCTGTCGCGGGCGGGAATCACGTCGCTCTGGCTCCCGCCGGCTTATAAAGGCGCAGCCGGCGACCAGGATACGGGCTACGGCGTTTATGATCTTTTCGATCTTGGCGAATTCGATCAAAAGGGCTCTGTGCGCACCAAGTATGGCACACGCGAAGAGTATCTTGCCGCCATCAAGGCTGCACAGGCAGCCGGAATGCAGGTGTACGCCGACATTGTCTTGAATCACAAGATGGGAGGGGATAGCGAGGAGGACTTCAATGCCACCCCGTACAATCCCGAAAACCGACACGAGGCGATCGGTGACATGCAGCCGATCAGAGCCTGGACCCACTTCACCTTTCCCGGACGGGGTGACCAATACTCATCGCTGAAGTGGCATTGGTGGCATTTCAACGCGGTGGACCTCAACACCCAAAATCCGGATTTCAAAGCCGTCTATCTCGTCGAGGAAAAGCAATTCCAGGAGAATGTCGACAAGGAAAAAGGAAATTTCGACTATTTGATGGGATGCAACCTCGATATCCCCAATCCGGATGTGAGGAAGGAATTGACCTATTGGGGTGAGTGGTACGCAGACCTCACAGGCGTCGATGGCTTCAGGTTTGACGCCGTCAAACATGTCGGCGCCGATTTCTTCGTCGAATGGCTTCATCACATTCGCACGTACAAAGGACGCGACCTGTTTGCAGTCGGCGAATACTGGACCGGAGCCGGGGATGCCCTGAAATACTTTCTCGAGGCGACGGACATCACCATGATGCTGTTTGACGCCGGGCTTCATTTCAATTTTGCCGCCGCGGGACGGGAGGAAAGCGCCTTTGATTTGACAACGATATTTGACAATAGCCTGGTCAAGGACCATCCCGACATGGCCGTCACACTGGTGAGCAACCATGACACGCAGCCGTTGCAGTCACTCGAGTCTGTCGTGGAACCCTGGTTCAAACCGCTTGCCTACGCCCTGATCCTCCTGAGGCGCGGCGGATATCCCTGCGTATTCGCGGCCGATTATTATGGCGCCGAGTACAGGGGGATCGGCGGCGACGGAAATGAGCACGAAATCACGATGCCCAGCCACCAGTGGTTGATCGACCACTTCCTCGATGCGCGCCGCACCTATGCTTATGGAGAAGAATACGATTATTTCGACCACCCCAACTGCATCGGCTGGACCCGTCAGGGAAACGAGGAGCACCCCGGGGGGATCGCCGTCGTTCTCAGCAATGGCGACCCCGGGATCAAGTCGATGCAAACCGGGTCCACTGATACGACCTACCGGGATCTAACCGAGCACGTTGAGGAAACCGTGCAGACGAACGCGGACGGATGGGGCGAGTTCCGATGCGGGGGACGTTCCGTCTCCGTGTGGGTACCCGCTTCCTAGCAAGGTGTCCATCCGGAAATTGGCTTTTGGGCCCTGATGTAGTAAAGGATGCGGCACTGACATCCTGATCCCCCGGCCCATGGCGACACCGGCCAAGGAGCTTTTCCATGCCCGACCCCACTCATCTGCTTCTGTTCGTCCTTGCCTCAGGGGTGCTGCTGCTTACCCCCGGCCCCGCGGTCCTCTACATCGTCGCCCGGAGCTTCGATCAGGGCAGACGGGCCGGAATGGTGTCGGTGTGCGCGATCGAAGTGGGGAACTTCATGCACGTCATCGCAGCAACTCTCGGGCTGTCGGCCCTCCTCCCGTCCTCCGCGCTCGCCTTTACCATCGTTAAGTACCTGGGCGCAGCCTATCTGGCCTATCTTGGCCTTCACAAGCTGCTCTCGAAGACCGCCGACCAAAACGCGGGAAACAGGCCGCCCCAGGCACTCTCCCGGATATTTTCGCAAGGCGTCGCAGTGGCAACCCTGAATCCGAAGACGGCGCTCTTCTTTGTCGCCTTCCTGCCGCAGTTCATAGACCCGACTGGAGGCGAAGTCGCCCGGCAGATGTTTTTGCTGGGAAGCCTGTTCATTCTGATGGCGATCGTCAGCGACAGCATGTATGCGCTGCTGGCAGGAACGGTGAGAAAGTGGCTGAAGGGCTCGGGTAGACATGTCAGGGCAAGCCGGTGGATCGTCGGCGGCACGTATATCGGGCTTGGCGTCATGGCGGCCCTGGCCGATGCTCATCGACACTGAAAAATCATGTCCGCCGCCGGTCACACGCGTCCCAGGGACATTCGGATGTTCCTCGTGTGTTGCCGCTCATGCTGAATCCAGGCCGTTGCGATGGTGGGGATATTGCCCTTCTGGGATTCCCATGGAAGGCGGCAGACATTCCGGAGTTCGTCAGCGGTGCAGTTTTTCACCGTAGCCGCCAGGAAGCCGGCCTCATCCACCCACTGCCGGACGAGAGCGGAGTAAGGCTGGTCGGCCAACTCCCGGATTCTGGCCCGGTTCCAATCCGAATAGTCGATGCCGGTGGTGATCGTCCAGGGAACCGTGGCGCCGGGGTTGTCCCTGACAAACTCGATTTCCTGGACGAATTCCCGGGTCCACGCAAGAAGGTGGGCCACCGTCTTCCTCAGATCCCAGGTAGTCCCGACCATCGTTTCGGCCGGTGCGCGGCTCAACACCGACGCCAGTTGGTTCACCTCCTCCAGATGACGTTCGATGGTTCGGGCCAGGGCTGCGGGTGTCTGGTGAATCATGGGCAGACCCTAATCATGAATACACGGATGGGCAGGCCGGGGCGCCATAGTCGTCCCCACAAGAATGAAAGGACAGGACCATGAAGCATCCGAAAATTCCGCAAGGTTTTCAGGACATGCTCTCGTTTCCACTCATCGAGGCGCTGTTGGGGCGCCGGTCCCGGCGATTCTTCATGGGCGCCGAAATTCCGGACGGTGTATTCGCTTATCGATCCCGCCAGAAGGAGACGCCGTTGACGGAACTCGAAAAGATGCTGGTGGTGTCGGCCTGCGGCGGAAACACGGCCTGGCACCACCTGATTTACCGCGCCGCCCGATACGCCCCCCACCTGAGCAATTACGCCGGGGCCGCCGGAGGCAGGACGTTTCCCTCGGCAGCCGGGTTCCATACGAGCCAGACGTTTTTCACGGATGACGAAGGCGTCTACATGCTGGACATGCGGGATTCGCCCGCCTTCGATGACCGTACCGACGACGGGTCGCTGGACCTGGAGGGGTTCCTGGCCAATGCCCGGAAACGCGTGCGGAAAATCCAGGACGGGCGACTTCGTTTTCCATCCGAGGTGCCGTATACCGAAGCGCACAACACCTGGGTCTTCAACAAGCCTTCCACCCTCGTGGTCGTACCGGTGGGCGACCTGTCGCAACACGTGCTGCTCAACATCTGCTACATGCTCCAGAACGGCCTCGTCCTCTTCGACGACATCAACAAGCGCGCCATTCCGGGGATCGATCGGTTCAAGGATATCGTCGATGTCGCCAACGTCTGGCCGCTCACCTTCGTGGAGCAGTGGTCCCTGTCCGAGTTGACGGTCGAACTCGCCTCCAGCGGGTATGCCGGCACATTGATGCTCCAGGCCATGGGTCTGGGGGGCTGGATGTTCAACGGCGTCGATCCCTTTGCCATGATGGGCGCCAGCGGTGATCCGGACGTGCCCGGCCTGGGATTCCGGTATGACACGGACGAACGCTGGCCATACCCCAATCCCACCGGCCTGCCTGGAGTGATGGAAGGCTGCTGCCCGCCCCACTACCCCGACATGCGGGCCGCGGTCGAGGCGGTATGCGAACGAAAGTTCGGCCCCGGCGGCCCGTATCATCCCGGCACCCCAGGTCCATGGAAGGACAGCGGCAAGGTGAGATCCGCCGCACTGGTCCACGACGAAAGCTTCCGCGATTGTGTTGCCTTGCAGGCCCAATACGTTTACGACACTTTCGGCAAGTTCCCCGGCACCGTTCCCTCCATGTTCCTCATCATGTACCTACAGGCGCACCACCTGGACCTGGAATTCTACGACACGTTCTACAAGCCGGGATCCTATTTGAAAAGCCATGCCGAGCACATGGCCCGCTGGCACGGGGACGACTCGAAAGGACACTGACCGGAGCAAAAGCCCCGATTTCGCCCGTGCCGGTGTCGCCGGCGCCCGTCCAGCCGGACTCGGCACCAAGCGGGGGCGGCAGCGCCTGGGCGACCCGTTGGGAAGTGCCGCCGGGTCGGGGATCGACGGATGTGAGCACCCAGTCCGGGTTGGGTGCTACAGCAGGAATTTGAACACCAGCAGAAGCGCCGCGAGGCTGACGCTGGATAAAACCAGAAGCCGGTAGATTTTTTCAGGAATCCGCCTGACGACAAGGATGCCGCCCACGATCCCGAGAATGATGAACGGCGCCGTGGCGACGTTGAAGGCGAGCGTTCTCGCGGACATGGTTTGCCATACGAAAAGATGCAGCGGGATTTTGGTCACGTTGACGGTCAGGTAGAACCACGCCCCCGTACCGATGAAGATATCCCTCGGGAGTCGCATGGAGAGAAGATAAAGGGACATCATGGGGCCCGCGGCATTGCCGATCATCGTGGCAAAGCCGGCAGACAGCCCCATGGCGCCGGAAAACCAGGGCCGGTCCGGGACCGCCACATTTCTCTTCCGGAGGTCGCGCCACAGCATGACCGCCATCCCGGATAGAAGCGTTACCGCGAAAATCGTTCCAAACGTCTTTTCCGACGCTCGGTTGCCCGCCGCCAGGGCGATCAGGAGCCCCAGCATCACCCAGGGCATCAGTTTCAGAAGGCGCTTCCAGTCGGCGTGCCGGTTGTAGTAGGCGACGGCGATGACATCGGCGAGGAGGAGCATGGGCAGCGCGACCCCCGTGGAGGTCCGGGTGCCGAAAATGTCGGCCAGCATGGGAAAGGCGAGAAATCCCATGCCGGCCAGGCCGGACTTGGAGGCCCCGATCACCAGGCCGCAAATGGCCGCCAGGAACCATTGCCAGGGTGTCAGATTCAGGGAGATCAGCAACTCGTGCACGATGAATCAATTCCTTCCGCTGCAATCGGCACGCTCGCCGCATTCCAGTTCGAAAGCACCGTGAATGCGCCGGCACCCAACAATAACCACTTGCACCCGATGCCGTTTCCGGTGTCAGATGGATCGGCCGTTTCCATTTCGTTTAAATCAGCGGTCCCGAAAATGATCAAGCCGTAAAACCGGCTCCACCTGTAATGACCGAAAAACCCGAACCGACATGGCAAATCGTCGCCCTTGACGATTACAATCTCCCAGCCGCGCCGACGGCCGACGCCGCAACCAGGGGGGCCGCGCATTTGTGGCGCATCATTCGCGGCGGCAGACCTGCTTCGGAGTCGCCTGAAAAATCGGATGAAGAACTCAAGACGTTCCCGGACGCGCAACTGGATCGGCTGGCGCCACCCATCGACTGGCAGCCGGCGGCCGAGGCGCTCCGAACGCGTCTCGAGGGCTGGCTTGGAAAGCAACGGCAGAGTGCCCGGATTCGATTCTTCATCGGTCCTCCCTTTGGCGGCCGTGCCGAGATCCTCAGGTTGTTGGCGGACCAGCAGGGGTGGCCCGTCGTCGAACCGCCGTCCGCGGAACGGATACTGGCCCGGGATGAGGATTGGATCTCGACCCTGTCGCAATTGGAACAACCGTGGGTACTGCCCGATCTGGAGCGCTGCTACCTGCGTCATGCCGAAGGCCTGGGTTTGGTGCGTTCGTTTTTCAAGCGCGCGTTTTCAGACACGCTGGGCGTCGGATTGATCGGCTGTGACAGCTGGGCATGGTCATTTCTGCGAAAGGTGTGGCCGGTTCCGCCATGCGAAATCCTCACGCTTCAGGCTTTCGACAGTCAAAGGCTGAAGCCCTTTTTCCGGGAGTTGGCGGTTCTCTCGGGCCTCGGATGCCTGCGCTTCCGAGAGTCCCACAAAGGGAAAGACCTTCTGCCGACGCCGGGTCCTGAAGAGGAAGCCTCGGCGGAGAGCCGTTTTCTGACCCAATTGGCAGCTCAAAGCAGGGGAATTCCGGGTGTTGCCCGGATGTACTGGCGAAGCAGTTTGAGGGCGGAGCCTGATGACAAGCTGGAAGATCCGACAACTTCGCCGACCGGCGAGGCGAACCCCCGCCGACCTTCCGTCTGGTTGAACGCCAGCCTGCGGGAGCCGACCCTGCCGGCAGATTCGGGCACGGAGATCGCCTTTGTCCTCCACGGCCTGCTGCTCCACAGCGGCTTGCCCGAGGATCTCCTCGAGCGTCTTCTGCCATTGCCCAACGAAAGCGTGACGTCGGCGCTGCTTCGACTGAAAGCGGCGGGTCTCGTGGATCGGCACGAGCGGGAATGGCGCGTTTCGGCTCTTGGATATCCGGTAGTCCGCCAATTCCTGAAAAGCAATGGCTACCTGGTGGACTCCTTTTAGAGGTTAGAGGCGTCGGATGAACAGTGGAAGGAATATCTCGAAGATATTCACCGATCTCAGCCAGACAGCGGTCGTCAATATCGTTCTGGTGCTGGCGTGCACCCTGTTGTTGATCGCCTTGAGCCAGAAATCGCTGTCATGGTTGGGGAACAAGCTCTCGGGCAAATACAGGCTCCTTCTGCTGGCCTCGATACCGCTTCTGCGCCTCCTGTTGATCGTCGCCGCGCTGATGCTTGTCGTTCCCCAGGTCGTCGAGCCCACCGTGGCCAACATGGTCGCCCTGCTCGGAGCGGCGGGCCTGGTGCTCGGGTTCGGCTTGAAAGATTACGTCAGCAGCCTGATCGCCGGCATCGTGGCGCTCTACGAAATGCCCTACCGGCCGGGCGACTGGATCGAGGTGGAAGGCGCCTACGGCGAGGTGAAGCAGATTGGAATGCGTGCCCTGGAGATCGTGACACCGGATGATACCACCGTGATCATCCCGCACCTGAAGCTGTGGGACCATCTGATCTTCAATGCCAACGACGGGGGCCCCGACCTGATGTGCGTGGCGGACTTCTATCTGCATCCCCGTCACGATGGGGAACCGGCCAGGCAGGCGCTCCTCGATGTGGCGCTGACCAGCTCGTTTTTGCAGATTGAATCCCCGGTGGTCGTCATCGTATCAGAGAAACCGTGGGGAACCCATTACCGCCTGAAGGCCTACCCGGTGGACCTTCGACAACAATTTCAATTTATAACGGATATGACCGTACGGGGTAAGGACGCTCTGACGCGCTTGGGAATGTCTTTTGCCTCTATCCCGGCCGTCCCGCAAAAGGATGGATAACCGGATCTGTATGCCCTGCCTCGAATCGATCATCGAAAGGATTTATCATGACGCATGAAACACCGAACTGCGCCAGGTGCCCCTACGAAGCCTCGAGCCGATTGTGCCGAATGGAAGGCGGCAAAGCGCCTTCCTCCTGCCCCACCTTGAACCAGCCGGATTTGGTGAATCAAAGCATGGAGGAGTACGCAAATACGCCCGTCCTTCGCGAGTTTGCCCGGCAGGCCGCGATTCAGGAGGCCGACGGCTACGCCAACCGCGACCTCGGCTACCAGCAGGTCAGGCCATCGAAGAGCCGGATCGAGGAAATCATGGAGTTCGCCGGAAAAATGAACTACCGGCGCTTGGGGATGGCCTTCTGCATCGGCCTGCGAAAAGAGGCGAAAGTTGTGGAAGGGATGTTTTCAGCTGCCGGATTCGAGGTGGTTTCGGCCGTCTGCAAAGTGGGAAGGATTTCCAAGGAATTCATCGGGGTTGGGAAAGATCAGCAGATCGATCCGGAAACGACGGAGGCCATGTGCAACCCGGTCCTCCAGGCCATGGTCCTCAATCGGGAGAAAACCGAGTTCAACGTTCTGCTGGGGCTTTGCGTCGGGCACGACTCCCTCTTTTTCAAATACGCCGAAGCCCCCTGCACGGTCCTGGCCGTCAAGGACCGCCTGCTGGGCCACAATCCGCTTGCGGCCGTCTACAATGTCGACAGCTATTACCGGTGCTTGAAACAGCCACGAAAGCCCTGAATCCACCCCCGGCCATGAAATCATCGCGGCCGGGAGGTTGTTGATGGCCTGGATGGGGAAGGACTTCCAGGCCTGGATCAGGGTCTGGACTAGCGCCCCTCCCATTTCGGCTGACGCTTTTCGAAGAAGGCCGCCACGCCTTCCTTGGCGTCGCTGGTCGTGCACAACCTGGCAAATGCCTCGTTCATGTAGTCGAACTGCCGGAGATAATCCATATCCTCCGAGGCGTAGAAGGCCTTCTTGGCGATCTGAACCGCCACGGGGCTCTTTTTTGCAAGGGCTTCAGCCCACGCCAGCGCCTCTTTTTCGAGATCGTCCCGGGGAACCACCCGGTTCAGCAGGCCCATGGCCATGGCCTCGGGAGCCTTGATGAGGTCTCCATGCAGCAGCAGCTCCAGCGCCTTCTTCCTACCGATAGACCTGGCCACCGGGATGACCGGCCCCACGCAGTTGAGCCCCACGTTGATCGCCGTCAGTCCCATCTTCGCGTTTTCAGACGCGATGGCCAGATCGGCAGCGGCGACCAGCCCCATTCCATTGGCGGCCGCAACCCCGTGAAGCTGGGCGATCACCGGCTTCTTCATTTGGGAGATAGCCACCAGCGGCTGCTCCATGTGTTCGATCCAGGCCCGGTACTCCATCGCGGTCTTTCCGGCAAGCTCGTTCACATCGATACCGGCGCAAAAGGCCTTGCCGGCTCCCTTGAGAAGGACGACGCGAACCTTCGGATCCGCATCCATGGTCTCGAGGGCCAGGAGCAGGTCCTCGGCGAGCTGGGTATTGAAAGTGTTCAACTGTTCCGGGCGATTCAGGGTGACATGGCCGACGAACCGGTCGTCCACTTCGACAATGACGTGCTTGTAAGACATGATTCTACCCTCCGATCGAATAGGGTTGCCGATGATTTCCTCCCTTAAATACCCGTTCCGCATCGAAAAAACAATCGACATGAAGAATGTCGCGCTTGACCGGGGCAACGAATTCAGTGAAAATTCATTCAACCTCCGAGCAGTGCGCCTGCAGTCCTGCCGATGCAGCGCCCCGCTCCCTCAATCCGCCACCGGGGTCGAAATGGTATCCAATACGGAACCAAATCCATGAAATCGGCCTTCACATCCTTTTTCAGCGTCAACCCGGTATCCATCACGATCCTCGTCACTGCGGCCGTCGTGGCGCTGTTTCAGATTGGATTTCCCATTCTGGTTCTGATCGAGCTGAAAACGTACGATCTTCGCTTCCGTTCCCGAGGTCAGCTCCAACCCACGCCGGTGGTGACGCTGGCGCTCATTGACGAAAAGAGCCTCGACGCCGAGGGCCGCTGGCCCTGGCCACGAACGAAGCTTGCCCGGCTCGTTCAGCTTCTCTCCCAACATGGCGCCAAGGTCATCGGTTTTGACATCGGATTTTTCGAACCGTCCGATCGATCGCACGCCGAATCGGTAGGGGCCGTTGGGAATGCCCCCCAATCCAGGACCATCCCGACGGCGGAGCCGGCCGGACGGCCGAGTCCGTCTCCTGCGGATGCCGACATGGCGTTTGCCGATGCCATCCGGAATTCATCCGCGGCCGTCATTCTCGGATATTTTTTCCATATGGAAGAATCCGATCTCAACTTCCATTTCGACCAGGATCGAAAAAAAGAGCAGCTCGAACGGATCGGCAATTCGAAGTATCCGATCATCATCTACAAACAAAAGGACATGGCGGCAGACCCCTTTGTTCATGCCTTCGCTCCGGAGAGCAATATCGGAATCCTTGCCGACGCCGCCGATGCTTCAGGGTTCTACAGCTTACGGAGCGAGCAGGACGGGGTGGTTCGATGGGCGCCGCTCATCATCAAGTGTGAGGAAGATCTCTATCCGCCGCTCTCCCTGCTGTGCGCATGGCATTATCTGGACCGGCCCCGACTCCTGGTGAAAGTGGCGCACTACGGAATTGAAGGAGTTCAGATGGGGGACCGTTTCATCCCCACGGACGAAAATGGGGGCATGCTGATCAATTTTTTGGGCCCTCCGAAAACCTTTCCCCATCTTTCCATCACGGATATCCTCTCCGGACGGATCGCCGCGGAGGCCGTCAGGGACCGGATCGTGCTGGTGGGGGCAACCGCCATGGGAACCCACGACCTTCGCAGCACCCCTGTCAGCCCGCTCTTCTCCGGAGTCGAAACCCATGCGACCGTCATCGACAACATCCTGTCCCGGAGTTTTATCACGAAGCCCAAATGGTCGAGGATCTATGATCTGCTGGCCATCGTACTTCTGGGCCTGATCACCGGAACCGCGCTCCCGCGTCTGAGTGCCGCAAAAGGACTTTTACTGGCGGTCGGGCTGTTCCTGTCCCACTACCTCGCCGCACGCTGGCTTTTCGTCCATCAACGGGTCTGGCTCAACATGGTGTTTCCCCTGCTGGCCTTGTCCCTGAACTACACGGCGCTGACCGCCTATCGGTACGTGGCCGAGGAAAGGGAGCGAAAAAGGATCAAGGGAGCATTTCGGCAGTATGTGGCGCCGCTGGTAATCGAAGAACTGCTCGACGCACCCGAAAAGTTGAAACTGGGAGGTGAGGAGAAGACCCTGACGGTTCTCTTTACGGACATCGAGGGGTTTACCACCTATTCCGAGCGCTATTCACCTTCGGAAATGATCGATATCCTGAGCGGCTACTACGACAGGATGACCGAACAGATTTTCCGGTACCGGGGTACGCTCAAGGAATATGTGGGGGACGAGATCATGGCCTTTTTCGGCGCTCCCCTGGAGCATCCCGATCATGCCCAAAGGGCCTGCGCCGCGGCACTGGGAATGCGCGAGCAGCTATGCCGGCTGAATGAGGAGTGGAGCAAGGTCGGCTGGCCCCGGCTGAAAGCCCGGACCGGCATCAATACGGGCCCCATGCTGGTGGGCAACCTGGGGTCCCGCTATCGTTTTGCCTACGGCGTTCTTGGAGATCAGGTGAATCTCGGCTCCCGCCTCGAAGGACTCAACAAGATCTATGGAACGGATGTCCTCGTCGGGGAAAACACGGCCCGGCGGGTCCAGTCAGACTTCCTGCTCCGGAAAATCGACGTGGTGCGGGTGGCGGGCCGGACGCAGAGCGTGGCCGTATTTGAACTCGTAGCGAAATCAGGCGGTGGTCTGTCCGGAGACCGGCAACAGATGCTGCTGGACTACGCCGCCGGATTCGACGCCTACCGCAACCGCCGCTGGGGGGAGGCGCTGGGCTTCTTCCGGAAGTGCCGGAGGCTCTGTCCGGACGACGGCCCTTCCCGGATAATGGCGGAGCGTTGCAGGACGTATCGGGAGGCGCCTCCCCCGGAGGAATGGGACGGCGCCTATGATCCGGGAGTCAAGTGAATGCGCCTATTTTCGATCGATATCCGCCAAGCTATCGCTATCGCCTCACTCCGATCGGCTAAAAGACCCCCTTGCATGGATCACACGCCCTGCCGTTTATTATCATTGGGCAGCTCGTGTTCCTTCCAGATTTGAAAAAAACGGGCTCACCCGGCTGGGAGGCCGTAATATACTGACAATCATAGGCAACCCTATCGCCTGACTTGTTCGGCAATTGTGCAATCGTACCCTCCGGCTCGTCCTTTCCTTCGATAGGCAGGCAAGAGTAATAGAACGTTTCTTCCAGACTTACCAAGGGTATTCGCTCGCAGGGCTTTTCGTCGATGCATCTTTCGACGGTACTGACGTCGCCATTCTGGTCGAATCTCACCAGTACCTGAATTCTATGCGCATTATCCGGACCGGCAAGGACAGTATAACCTATCGATGTCCTATTCAAGATAGGATCTGCGCCAATGGCATTGCATGAGAAAAAACACACCATGGACAGTACAATCCAAAACGAAAGAATAGTACCTGACTTTTTCATGTCCTCCTCCTTCTTTTTTTATGCCATGCCCTGCCTTGTTTCAGCTACGGTATCGTCAATGAAAGCATCACATAGAATACCCTGCCCTGGTAAATAAAAGGATTTGAAAAATCGGTTTCGAAGTAGTTAAAATCTTCATCAAACAAATTGGAAGCCCCAACACTTAGAAATCCTTTCCGTTGGGGGATACGATAATTGAGCGCAACGTCGAAAATCCAGAAATGATCTTCATCAGAGACATAGTTCTCGGGTGAAAAATCTTCCAGTAAAGGCAGAAATTCTCCATCTTGATGGTAGTATGTTCCTTTCACAGAAAAACTCAATCCTGACAAATGAAAGAGATTTATACCGAGAGGAAAGCGTTGAGTCGTTATCTCTTTGGCTCCGAAGTTAAACTCATCTGAATATTCAAACCTTTCATATTGGTATTCCGCACTCATCGATATCCATTGAAACGGAGCCCAGTAAACATAGGCACGCATCATGTCCTCTCTCCAATCGTCCCGATCATCCGGAAAATCGCTTTCAATCGGTACCGGCGCATCGAGATCCCTTCTGAAAAATTCGATTCCTCCGTAAAGGCTCGCATTAATTTTCTGATCAAGAGCAATTCCGTAGAGCCAGGATTCCGTGGAGGTTAAATCGTCATAAAACTGATTAAATCCTGATACTTGTGTTGGTTCTAAAGTCTGATCCGTAATCAGGGTGCGCTTCAGCACTCGAAAAACAGCACCTCGTACAGAGGTTCCTTCAAATGGATTCCATATTAAGCCAAATTTCGGATTAAACTGATCACGATCTTCAGTTTCTGAAAAATCGCTGTCAAAAAAATCTACGCTTGCACCCAATGTCAGTGATAGTTTCTGTGGGAAATTAATATAAAAATAGTGATAAAAATTCGCATGATCGACATCAAGACTCACCTTTTCATTTATAATACCGGAGGAGGATAAGAAGGAAAATGGAGGTGGGAAAAGAACGGATTGCCTCCTGATCTGATCTTCTTTTCCATTGATTCTGAAATAGCCTACACCACTGGTGCTATTGATATAATCAGAACGCAAAAGGTACTGGATCTCGCCGCTGAAAGCGTCCTCGTTGATATCAAATTCAGGTTCGACACGGACCTGTGCATTAGATCCGGGAACAAAGGGTGGAGAAGGGAGACCGACAGAATCTTCAACTATATTTGTAACATCGGAGTTGTTTTCTTGATATGTGAAGGAGCCTAACAAAACGGACTCGGGTGAAAATGAGTGCCTCATTCCAAACCGAAAAGTATCAATTTCGCTTTCATCCTTCAGATAAGGATAATAGCCATCCGGATCGAATCGAAGATCAAGATCGCCTTTTTCAGTATTTCTGTAGCGATATTCTGCCTGAAAACTTGTATTGTATGAAAGTTCGAACTGTCCAAAAATGTTTGCGATGCCATCTCTCTGATCGGCGTTTTCTCGCCAACCCTCTGTATCGAAATGATAATATCCGGCGCTCAACGAGAACCTGTCGTACAGACTGGAGACGATGCCTTCGCCCGCCCAGGTGTCATTTTCACCGAATAGCCCTGTGGTCTGAAGGGCGACCTGGTTGCGGTTGAACAGCGGGTTGTATGTATTGAAGGAAGGGAATCCAGGTCCTTGGCCACTGATGAGGAAAAGATTGCTTTCCCCACTCCGGGGTTGGACCGGTGAGATGTTGATCGGCTGCAACAATTGCGCCTGAAGCAATTCGCTGACACGCGAGATTTCGCGGCGCGGCAGCACGGTGTAGGAATCTGACAGAAACCGATGAGCTGAAAAATTGGTCGGGTCACTGCTGAGCGCTTGCCAGCCTTCGAAAAGCGCACGCTGCCCGAAACCCAACTCGTCGTATATTCGAGCGAGACTAGATTGGCGGGCGGCCAGATCCGAATCCAAAAGCAACCTGGAACGGTAGACAAAGCGGTTGTCGTTCAGTTCGATCGCCTTCTGCAGATTGTGAAGCGCCTCGACCGGTCTGTTCGTGGTCTGCTTGGCGATGGCGTCGTAGAACCATGGCGTGGGGTCGTTCGGGTCGAGTTCCTTTGCGATCTCATATTCCCGTTCGTCGAGCGGCATTCGTTTTTCTTCGTAGTAGGTCTTGCCGAGATAGGAGCGGATCAGGGAGTTGTTGGGGTCGAGGCTGGCCGCGATCTCCATCTCCCTGCCGCCCCCCTCCAGATCGCCTTCACGGATCCTGGCAAGCCCCATTCCCAGTCGCGGCAGGGGAGCGGCCTGATCCAGCCGGATCGCTTTTTCAAAGGCGGCCTTTGCCTCGTCAATCTTCACCTGGATCAGATATGCAAAGCCGAGAACGGTCTGGGTCAGCGCCAGGTCGGGCGCGAGTGATTCGGCCCTTTTAGCGGTTTCGAGGGCTTTGCCGAGATCTCCGAACGAGGCGTGAATATCGGACAGCCGGGCCCAGGCCAGGGCGTTGTCGGGCTCCGCGCCTACCGCCTCTTGAAGCGCCGTGCGGGCTCCTTCCAGGTCGAACCGCGCTTGCCTGGCGTAGGAGAGGGCGATCAGCGCCGTTGCTGAACCGGGATCGGCCTCGACGGCCTTCCGGGCCAGATCGAGCGCCTTGTCCTTGTCGTTTCGGACGATTGCGACGATGGCCTGAAGGGCCAGCGCATCACTGAAACCGGGATCCAAACCCAGGGCCCGGTCAAGGTCGGCGTAGGCCTCCTCGACCCGTCCCACGTTTAAGAGGAGGGCCGAACGCCGGGTGAGCACGGTCGGATCCTCGATGGCCTCCGGTTCCAACGCGATCCGCTCCGCCGGGAGGTCGTACAGGACGGGAGGATAGTACAACGCCCATTGGACGGCGTCCCGAGGCCGCGCCACGACACGCGGAACCGGGGCCGATCCGGCCCTGGCCACCGCCGACTGTCCTTTGCCGAGGATCAGGCTGCCGAGATCATTCTCCACCCGCACCGCGCCGGCGAATACGGAAAGGAAAGCCTGCCGATCGTCGGAGCTGATGAAGAACTCAGTACCCCTCACCCCGAAGATGGCATAATGGGTCTTGACCTTCACGCTTCTGGGTTCCCGGCTCAGGAAATGAGCCGCACCCTTGAGCAGATCGATCAGAGATGTCCGCTCCTCCAGCACCTCCTCCAGGATGATGGTCGTATTCTGGTTGATCCGGAGAAACGACCGGTCCATGAGGGTGATGTCCGCACGGCTGTTCTCGAGCACGCGGATCGAATCCCCGGAACAAAACGTGTCGTAAAGGCTCACCGGCCGCCAGTCCCGGCCACCCTTGCCTCTGGCTTCGACGGCGCCTTGAACCGAAACGATCTTGGCGATCGGATTCTCGCAGGGCTGGGCTGCCAGATCCCCTGGAATCATCAGGGCGACAATACAGGCGAACAAGACCCAGAACTCGGGGTGAGTACGTCTGCCGCTCCTCATGCAGGCCACCTTTCCGGGTAAAGGATACGCTCTGAAAGGGTTGCAGAACGATGCCGACGATCCTTTCGGCTCAGACCGCAATTCGAGATCTTGTAAAGGCGGTATTGGATGCTGGTCAAAAAGGTGCAGACACCGCAGCAGCCGGGGCAGGAGCGAAAGAAGTGTCGAATCATCCCGGAGGAACTGGCGGAAACGGAATCGGCTTCAGCCCTGGGACCTCGCAGACGAGGAGAGGAAACAGAAGAACGTGCATGCTGCCGGTAACGAATAGATTAGAAAAGATCCTGCGTCGAATCAAGACAAATTGTCGCTTGAACCTTTTTGAGAAACTTGGGGGAGCCTGCGGGTCAGTTGAGGAACGAGGGTTTGACCAATGCCCACGAGGTAACTAGTGTCCGTCCAGAAATGGTCTTTTGGGTCCTGCGCTGCGTTCTTCGCGGGATTCCGGCTGCGGCGTACCGGAGGTCACCTCACCGCAAACCCTTGTGCGGCCTTGATCAGAACCCAAAATCCGCATTTCTGAATCGGACACATTTGGGCCTGAAGGGCAATCGTGAATGGGCTCTAATTAGTTTTACCGAATGAACGGGATGCGCCCTTCTCGATCCTCTTTTTCGGAACCATGCATCCCAGCGAACAACAGAGGTCGAAAATGACAATCATAGAAAAAATGGCCGACTGGGTCGTAAAAACTGACTATGAGGATCTTTCTAGCGCCATTGTGGAAGACCTCAAGATCCGGTTGCTGGACTCCATCGGATGCGCCATCGGTGCCA
>JBMNCP010000038.1:0-1133 GCA_049366795.1 Desulfobacterales bacterium | reverse complement strand
TGACCCTCCCCCGATAAGTCAGGCCATTTGCTCTTAGAGTTTTCCTGTGATAAAAATCATCAGGAGGACTCACGTGAAAGCCAAGAAGTATACCGAGGAACAGATCATCGCCGTACTCAAAGAGGGTGAAGCCGGAGCGAGAGTAGCCGAGCTCTGCCGTAAGTACGGGATGAGCGAGGCCACCTACTACAACTGGAAAGCGAAGTACGCGGGCATGACCGTCAGCGACCTGCGGCGCCTCAAGGATCTGGAATCGGAGAATCGCCGCTTAAAACAGATCGTGGCCGAGCAGGCCCTGGATAATCAGACCCTAAAGGAACTACTCTCAAAAAACTTCTAACGCCTGGGACGAGGAAACAGGCGGTCACCTACGCGGTGACTCGTCGTGGGCGAAGCATCAGGAAGGCTTGCATCCTGGTCGGCCTGCCGCGGGCGAGTTATGACTACCAGCCGGTGAAACGGGATGACAGTGAGCTCCGTGAGAAGATACGGGAGCTGGCCCACCAGCGGCGGCGCTTCGGGTGTCCCCGGATCCATCTGATGCTCAGGAGATCGGGCCTGGTGATAAACCACAAGCGAACGGAGAGGATCTACCGGGAAGAGGGGCTATCTCTCAGGAAGAGGAAGCGACGCAAGACGGCGGCCATGGCCAGGGTGGTGCTGCCGGCGGCATCAGGGCCGAATGAAAGATGGTCCATGGACTTCGTGACTGACAGTATCGTCACCGGGCGACGCTTTCGTGCCCTGGCTATCGTCGACGATTACTCTCGGGAGTGCCCGGCCATAGAAGTAGACACGTCGTTGGGCGGACGCCGCGTGGTGGCTCTCCTGGAGCGTCTGGCAGAGGTTCGGGGATTACCCGGGGTCATCACCATCGATAACGGGCCGGAGTTTGCCGGCAGGGTCCTCGACGAGTGGGCGTACCGGCGTGGGGTGAAGCTTAATTTCATCCGGCCGGGAAAGCCGATCGAGAATGCCTACGCTGAGAGCTTCAACGGCCGCCTGCGCGACGAGTGTCTGAATGAAAACTGGTTTATCAGCTTACATCACGCCAGGCAAATTATCGAAGAATGGCGGATAGACTATAATGAGGGCAGACCTCATACATCGCTGGGAGGTCTGACACCCAGGGA
>JBMNCP010000037.1:0-26294 GCA_049366795.1 Desulfobacterales bacterium | reverse complement strand
GAACTGCTTAAAAAAGCCGCTTAAGTCTGTGTCCGATTTTTCTTGACCACTACATACTCGTTCTCGAAATCCATTAGGCTCCCGATAGAAACCATATTGGACCCACCCTAAAAAAGCCGAGAATGAGTACCGTCCCCTCGGGGCTGGATACGAAGACGAAAGCGGCTTCCGGGGGCGAACCCCCGGAAGCCGCTTACATTGAAATCTCGCGGATAAGACGCTGAACTTCAATTATTAGAAAAAGCGGTACTGAATACCGACCGCTGCGCTCCACACTGTTTTGTCGTATTCGATGCCTCGGTCGTCCTCGACCTCGTCATACATTGCATAGAGCCCGCCCAGTGTGATGGCCCAGTCGGGGGTGGGGCTCCACACCACGCCGGCGGAGAAGGTGTTGGCATCCAGCTTCGGCTCTTCCGGTTCGTTGATCTGCTGGTTGTCGGAGACCTTGATGTCGGTCAACAGGTAGCCGATGCTGGCCTTCCATTGTGGGTTGAAGGTGTACTCGGCCGAGATGCCCATGTCCCAGCTGTTTCCTTCCCCTTCGTAGGTGTCGATCTCGGCGTCCTTTTCCAGGTAGTAGGTGTAGTTGAAATCGACCTTGAGTTCGGGCAGGAAGCGGTAGGAGATGCCGAAGCCCAGCAGGCCGGGGATGTCGATTCGGCGTTTGGAGCCGTCGGCGAAGCCGATGGCCGGCGCGATGCCGAGGGTGTCGCGCTTGACGTCCATCTTGTATTCCATCTTGGTGTTGGAGATGAAGGTCAGCGCAGCGTTGAGCTTGTCGTTGGGCGCGAAATTGACGCCCACGATACCAGCCCATCCATCGGCGTCTTCTTCCAGATGGATGCTTGGGTTTAGGGGATCGTTGATACCGGGAATCGTAGTATCAGCGCTGATGGTTGCTTGACCATCAAACTCTCGAACGCCATTTGAATAACGAGTACCGAGTGCGATCGACCACACGTCATTAAAAGCATAGGATGCGCCGAGGGTGAACCCGTAAACTGTGCTTTCTTTAACTTCGATTTCCCCAGCATCGATTTGGCTATACAGGAAATTGGCTGGTGTTCCGACGGGAAAAAGGGAATTTGCGCCTGCCGCAACACCTGACGCCAATGCAACCGTCCGAGCATTCCCATCCTTGTAATCCAGTTGCCCGCCTCCGGCCGGGATGGTGAAGGCAAAAAAGCCGGCCCATTTTTTCTGCTTGTAAACGGTAAACAAGCCTGGAAGAATCGTCGGCTCGGTCTGATCCAGTTCTCCGAAGCCCGGCACGTCGTTCGAGTAATCCTTGTCGAAATACATCACGTCCAGTTTGCCGTACATCCCGTCTTCCATCTGCATGATGCCGGCGGGGTTGAACGCCGCGGCATCCGCATAGTCCGTGGCCGCGTTCCGGTTGAGCGTTCTTATGTAGTCCGCGCTCTGGTTCTGCTTGTTGATGATACCGCCGGCCGCGGCGGGGCCCGCCGCCAGCAACACGGTCAAGGCGACGGCCAGCATCCATCCCGATCCCTTCATCAAACGACCTGTCATGCCTAATCCTCCTTTTCGATCTCCTCGTTGTGTGGAACAGCGCGTGTGGGGGGTGTTGCGGGTGGGGCCGATCCTGCATCCAAATTCCGGTACGCATTCAGTCGATACCCTTGATGACTCTATCGCCGCCTCCTCGACGATCCTTGAGCGTCACCTGTGACGTCCTCCTATCCGTCACGGGGCTGCCCTGAATGCAAACAGGGATTTTTTAAGATGCACTAAACAGACTGTCGGTATTTATTCTGAAAAGCATTGGTTTTGTCAATAGAAATCCATTTAGTGTTTTGAATGGAATTCAGCAGGGCGCTTGGGAAAAGGACTTTTAGCAGAGAGGGGGATTCGGGGTTCCCTGAAGACTTCTCCCTCTGCAGACGGTTGGGGATCGAAGAGGGAAGAGGGAAAATGAATCGAGGGAGAGGGGGAATATGCGATCTTCTGGATCTTGTTTCGGAATAATAGGGGAGCGTGGATGCCTTTTTTCCCAGTACGATGACGAGTACCGTCCCTGCGGGACTGAGTACGAGTACGGGTGTTGGTGACTCATATCTGCATCGGACACGCTCACGCCCATTCAATCTCACGAATCACAAATCACGCCTCACGGTTCACAAATCACGGTTCACGGCTCCCGGCTCGACGCCCCGGTCCGTCCGAACCGGCGTTCCAGATCCCGGTGAGGCCACTCGATCCAGGTCGGCCGGCCGTGAGGACAGTGGGAAGGGTTGCCGCACTCGTCGAGCTGGACGAGCAGGCGGCGGATTTCGCGGTCGTCGAGGTGTTGGCGGGCGCGGACGGCGCCGTGGCAGGCCATGATCTTGAGGCATTCGTCGAGGAGCCCGGGAGGATCGGCCTCCGGATTTTCAGTGAGCTTTTCGAGGATTTCCCGGATGACCGGTTCGACATTGCCGCCCGACAGCAGCGTGGGGACGGCGGAAACGATAACGGTATTGCCGCCGAATGGTTCGACATCGAGGCCGAGGCGGCCCAATTCCGGGCGCAGCCGTTCCAGAAGCGCGCACTCCCCGAAGCCGGTTTCGACCGTTTCGGGAATGACGAGCCGCTGGGCGGCGGCATTGGCCGTCGCGGAACGATTCCTGAGCTGTTCGTAGTAGACGCGTTCGTGGGCGGCGTGCTGGTCGATGAGGATCAGGCTTCGGTCCGACTCGCAGAGGAGGTAGGTTCGCCGATACTGGCCGATCACCCTGAGGTCGGAGAATCTGATGGCCCCGTGCGGCGCATTTACGCCATCAGCGGGTTCAGGGCCGGCTTCGGGCCGGGCGGGCGCGTGGCCTGAAAAACCGGGCTCCGCATCTCGGGTGTCCATGGTGTTTGGTGATGCCACGGCTTCCTGAAGCGAAAACGGCTCCCGCCTTACCGTCCGGTATCCCGGCAAGGCGAGGTCGCCCTGCCGCATCGGACGGCCGGGAGCAAATCCCGGAATGCGCTCCCGAATCGTTTCGCCGGCGGCGGGTCTATCGGCGGAAACGCTCCAGCCCGGACGGTCTTCGGCCTGAAGGGCGGCGGTCACCGCCGCGGAAACGACCGCGCGCACCTTCCGGGGATTGACGAAGCGCACTTCGTGCTTGGTCGGGTGCACGTTGACGTCGACCTGGTCGATGGGAACCTCCACCCGGCAGATGATGACCGGAAACTGGCCTTTCATCAGCCGCTCCCGATAGCCGTGGAACACCGCGCTTTGAAGTACACGGTCCTTCACGTAGCGCCCGTTGACGAAAAGATGGATCCCCCGCGAGGTGGGCCGGGTGATGCGGGAGGAGACCGCCCATCCGGAAACCTGCATTCCGTCGGTTTCCAGATCGATGGGCAGAAAGGATTCCAGGAGCCCGCGACCGAGGACGTCCGCTGCCCGTTCGAGCGGGTCCTTCACCGCCGGCCAGCGTTTGACGATCCGGCCATTGTGGCGCCATTCGAAATCCACATCGGGCCTGGAAAGGGCAAGGCGCGCCAAAATGTCGCCGATGTGGCCGAGTTCGGTGCCGACCGTCTTGAGAAACTTCCGTCGGGCGGGAGTGTTGAAGAAAAGGTCCCTGACCGTGACCATGGTGCCCGCGGGGGCGCCGGTTTCGACCACGTTCAGGAGCTTGCCGCCTTCGATGGTGATTTCAGTTCCGACGTCCGCCCCCGCGAGGCGGGTGACCAGGCTGAAGCGGCTCACCGAGGCGATGCTGGGCAGGGCCTCGCCTCGAAATCCCAGGGTGCGGATCGCGAAAAGGTCTTCGGTCGTCGAGATTTTGCTGGTGGCGTGTCGCTCGATGGCCAGAAGGGCGTCGTCCCGGTCCATGCCGCTTCCGTCGTCGGACACCCGCAGGAGGCTGCGGCCTCCGTTTTCGGCTTCCACCCGGATGCGTCCCGCACCGGCGTCCAGGGCGTTTTCGACCAATTCCTTGACGATGGACCCGGGCCGTTCCACCACCTCGCCGGCGGCAATCTTGTTGGAGAGCACTTCAGGGAGAATTCGGATGCGGCCCATTACATTCAGTCAATCCCGACGGCTTCGAAAAAGTTCCTGATATGGGGACGTCATGGCAGGCTTCTCGTACTCGTACACGTAATCGTACTCGGATTTCAGTTTTTTTGAGGACCCTGCGAGGTTCGAGTACGAGAACGGGTACCCCTCTTGCGGTTTGAGGGGGTAAAATGATTTCAGCCATTTTATACCCCCTCCCTCGGTCCCTCCCACGAGGGGAGGGAAGTACCATACGGCTCCCGGCTCACGCATCACCTTCCCGCGTGAACCGGCGCAACGCCTCCGCGTCCTTGGGCGACAGGTTGTAGCGGACGCAGGCGCCTTCCACCAGTTCGGCGATGGATTTTTCCGGATGGGCCTTTCGTTCGTCGGAGTACCATTGGATGGCCTTTCTCAGCAGTTCGCCCTGGGGCATCACGGTGGTCATGGCGATTCTCCTTCAGGTCAAGCGGGGTTTGGGGGGATCGAGCGGGAAGGCCTGCTCGAAATGATAGGCCACCCGCAAAAGGGTTTCTTCATCGAAGTGCCGGCCCAGCAGCTGAAGCCCGATGGGAAGGCCGCCGGACGAAAATCCGCAGGGGACCGAAATCCCTGGAACACCCGCCAGGTTGGCCGACAGCGTGAAGATGTCCGAAAGGTACATCGTGAGCGGATCGTCCACTTTTTCGCCGATTTTGAAGGCCGGTGTGGGCGCCACCGGCAGCGCGATCAGGTCGCAGCGTTCGAAGGCGCGTTGAAAGTCCTCCACGATGCGGGTGCGGACCTGGGAGGCCTTCCCGTAATAGGCGTCATAATAGCCCGCTGAGAGGGCAAACGTTCCCAGAAGGATCCGACGCTGCACCTCGGGTCCGAATCCGGCCGAACGGGTGGCGTGATACATGGCGATCAGTTCGTCGGGGCGCCTGTCCCGAAATCCGTACCGGACGCCGTCGTAGCGGGCCAGGTTCGAGCTGGCCTCGCAGGGGGCGATCACGTAGTACGCCGCCACGGCATAGTCCGCGTGCGGCAACTCCACGTCGACGACGCGAAGGCCTTCTGCTTCCAACACGCTGACGGCTTTCTGAATGGCCGCGGCCACCTCGGGATCCAGCCCCTGCTTTTCATAGAAGGCGACTGGGATCCCGACCGTCATACCCGTCACCGGACGTCCCATGGCTTCTCGATAGGCCGGCACCGCCTCCGGGACGGAAGTGGAATCCCGTGGGTCGTGGCCGGCAATGGCTTCCATCATGAGGGCGCAGTCGGTCACGGTCTTGGTCAGTGGTCCCACCTGGTCGAATGAGGAGGCGAAGGCCACGAGCCCGTATCGGGAAACCCGCCCATAGGTCGGCTTCAGGCCCACGATGCCGCAGTGGGAGGCCGGCTGGCGGATGGAACCCCCCGTATCCGATCCGAGGGCCGCCAGACACATGTCGGCCGCCACCGCCGCCGCGGAACCGCCGCTGGATCCGCCGGGCACCCGCTCCAGGTCCCAGGGGTTGCGGGTGATACCGAAGGCGGAATTCTCGTTGGAGGATCCCATGGCAAACTCGTCCATGTTGAGCTTCCCCAACAGAACGGCACCGTTTTCCCGAAGCTTTTCCACCACGGCGGCATCATATGGCGGAATGAAGTTTTCGAGGATTCGGGATCCGCAGGTGGTCCGCATACCACGGGTGCAGAGGACGTCCTTGAGGGCGATGGGGATTCCGGTGAGGGGCGCCGCATCCCCCCCGGCCAGAAGCGTGTCGGCGGCCCTGGCCTGCGCCAGCGCGCCTTCGGGATCCACCGTGAGATAGGCGCCGACCGCATCGTCCACGGCTTCGATCCTCTCCAGGACGTCCCGGGTCAGGGCTTCGGCGGAAATCTCCCTTTTTCTCAACTGCTCGGCGGCTTCGGTGATGGTCAGTTCGTGCAGCTTCACTTCAGCGGCCTCCTCATCCGATGACCCGGGGTACGATGAAGGTGTTCTCGTCGTGCTCCGGCGCGTTGGCAAGAGTGTCATCAAGTGACAGATGGGGCCGCTCCTCGTCCTCCCGCAAGGCATTGATGAGCCGGATCGCGTGAGAGGTCGGGGGGAAGCCCTCTGTGTCGACCCGGTTCAGGGTGTCGACATAGTCAAGGATCTGGCCAAGCTGATCGACGAAACGTTCCACGGATTCATCGTCAAGATCCAGCCTGGCGAGCCGGGCCACGTGGAGGACCTGTTCCCTGGTGATTTTCATTGTTCATCCTTCTTCCAATCGATTTTGTGATACGAGTAGTATTCCCGCCATTTCGTACGCGTACGCGTACTCGTCATCGTACTCGGTTTTTCCCTGACTCTCTCTTTGCACGTCAGCTTTCACATAATGCGCGGTTTTTCGAGTACGAGTAAGAGAACGAGTAAATGTACGAGAAATGCATGACTACTCTATCTCGATGCCAACCGCTTCATTATCTACTTTCCCACCACGATGGGTTTGAATCCCTCTTTTTCCAATGCCGCCACCGTATTCGATGCGGCTTCCCGATCCGGATAGGCGCCTACGCGGACGCGGATGACGATTCCCTGGTCGGGGAGTCGCGTCAATTCCTTGTAGGCATCGAACCCCTGGTTTTTCAACCCGGCTACCATCCTGTCGGCCACTTCGGCGGTGCTGAGAGAGGCCACCTGGATGGTGAACGCTCCCTTGACGGCCGGAGCCGTGGCTGCGCGTGGTTTCGGAGCCTCGGGCCCGGGTTGCGAAGACGCCGGCTTTTGGATGCCCGCCATCCGGGACGGCTTGGGCTTCAACCCTCTGGAGCGTTTGATGAGTCTGACAGGGGACGAATCCCCCGATGGCGATGATGACGCCGATGAAATCCTCTCCGCCGCGGCGCCCTCCTTTCCCTTGAGGGATTCGAAGAATACCATATCGGTACGGTCGGCGACGGTTTCCGCATAGGACTCCAGAGCCTTTTCCTTTTGAGCCACCACTTCGGCCTTGAGCGATTTGAGGTTGTTCTCGAGTTCGTGAATATCGAAGGGGATCGGCGCCGTCTGGCGGCCCGCCAGCAAGCCGACGAAAAAGGAAAACCCGCAGGCCAGTCCCCAGACGCCCCCCCAGCGGAGGAGGCGCACGGCGGGCAGCCGTTTACCGGCCTCCGGTTTCTTCCGAGTTTCCTGGGCCTTCGGTGTCATCATGGATTTGCCGGCAACCTAAGGGGTTCTGTTCGAAAATACGGTTGCTTCCACTGGCCGATGCCACCCGGCCCGCCCATAAGCCCCGTAAGCGGTCTCTCGCGTCTTGCGGTACACGCGGCCTCGCCCATCTCGGCGCGGCACGCCATTTGCGGGCTGAACCACTTGGGAAATCCTGCCGGGGGGAATCCGTCGTGAAACCGTCACATCTCGTCGGGCGCTGAAACGCCCAGCAGATTCAATCCGTTTCGTATGATATTCCGTACAGCGGCCACGAGATAGAGACGGGCGCGGCTCAGGCGCGGATCCTCCGAGATCACCCGCTGGCGGTTGTAATAGGAATGAAACGAAGCTGCCAGATCCATCAGGTAATAGGTAATCCGATGGGGTTCCGTCCATTGGGCGCTGTTGCGGACGATCGCCGGGTAGCGGGCCATGGCCTTGATGAGCTGGATGTCGTCGGCCCCGCTCAGGGCGTCTTGAAGATCGTCCGTCCAGACCGCGTCGCCGAACCCGTTTTCGGCCGCCTTTCGAAGGATGCTCGAGATGCGGGCATGCACATACTGGACATAGTAAACGGGATTGTCGTTGGATTGGCGCTTGGCGACATCGAGATCGAAATCCAGCGGGCTGTCCGTGCTTCGGGTCAGGAAGATGAATCGGGCCGCATCCCTACCCACTTCCTTGACGACATCGCTCAGGGTCACGAACTCACCGGCCCGGGTGGACATGGCCACGGGGGCGCCTCCCCTGAGCAGGTTGACGAACTGAACGAGAATCACCTGGAACTGCTCCGGATTCGTACCGGAGGCGGCGATGGAGGCCTTCATCCGCGGAACGTATCCGTGATGATCGGCTCCCCAGACGTCGATCACCCAGTCGAACCCGCGCTCGAACTTTTCCATGTGGTAGGCGATGTCCGAGGCGAAATAGGTGGTCAGGCCGTTGGCCCTTACGACGACGCGGTCCTTTTCGTCTCCGTGGGCGGTGGTGTTGAACCAAAGAGCACCGTCCTTCTCATAGACGATTCCGTCGGCCTTCAGCCGGTCGATGGTGTTTTCGACCCTGCCGGAATCGTAGAGGCTCTGCTCGCTGAACCAGCGGTCGTACTCGACGCCGAATTCCAGAAGATCCTGGCGGATGCCGTCGAGAATCCGGCCGGCGGCATGCCGGGCGCAGGCGTCCACGGCTTCCTCGGCCGGCATTTCCAGGAGGCTGCGCCCCCGCACGTCCGTCACCTCACGGGCCAGGTCGATGATGTAGTCGCCCTGGTAACCGTCCGGGGGGAATTCGACGGTTTCTCCATGAAGCTCCCGATACCGCTCGAACACCGAGAGGCCCAGCGTCCGGATCTGTCGACCGGAGTCGTTGATGTAATACTCTTTCTGAACCTCGTATCCGCAGAAGGAAAGAAGTCGGGCCACCGTGTCCCCCACGGCCGCGCCCCGTCCGTGTCCGACATGGAGCGGCCCGGTCGGGTTGGCGCTGACGAATTCCACCTGGACCTTTTTCCCCTCGCCCATCCGCGAGGACCCGTATTTCATACCCTCCCGGTGTACGGCGTGCAGCACCGGCAGCCAGGCGGAAGGCTTGAGATAGAAGTTGATGAAGCCGGGACCTGCCACATCGGTCTTCTCGATCACCCCGCCGGGATCGTCCAAGTGCTGTAGAATGGATTCGGCGATCCGGCGCGGCGCCATTTTCTGGGCCTTCGCCATGGTCATGGCGAGGTTCGTGGAGAAATCCCCATGGGCGTCCGCCTTCGGCTCCTCGATTTCCACCTCCGGCAGGTCCCCGGAGGGCAGGAGGCTCGATTCGTGTGCCTTGAGGGCCGCGGCGGCGATCATCTGTTTCAGCGTTTCTTTCATACGGGTGCAATCCGGTTCTCGGGCGGTTGAAAACAAGAGGCGGCCAGCAGCGCTTCCGGGCTGTCTGCCGCCTCGCGGAACGGGAATGGGAATCGACTGAAATCGAAGGTCATCGAAGGGAAATCATGCCGGCTGCCCATTCATCGAGCGTCAAAGCGCTTTCCGGTTTAAAGGCTTTTCACAGCCAAGTCAAGGCCGCCAAGGGGTTGACAACCGGGCTTTTCCTTGACATGCGGCGGCGCCTTCTGTAAGGGGAAGATGTCTGGGTGCCCAATGGGCTGACAAGGGAATCCCGTGTGAATCGGGAGCGGTCCCGCCGCTGTAACCGGGGACGATCTCTGAGACATCCACTGCAGGGCACACCCCTGTGGGAAGGTTCAGGGGGAGAACGATCCGGTAGCCAGAAGACCTGCCCGGACACGAGGACCGATCTTTGCGGTGCAACAGAAGATCGGCGTCCGATTATGAGGGTCAAGCAAGCTGGGTGCAGCCCTTCGAGCGATTTTCGCTTGAAGGGCTGTTGGTTTTTCTTCCGCCGAAAGGAAGAACGCCCGGCCTGCGAAGGATCGGCACTTTCTGAAGGTGCATGGCAATGAGGCGAAACGCCAATGGGGATTCACGAAAAAATGAGGAAGGCGGGCCGATGAATTCCCATCTCCCGGAAGATTCGCCATCCTTTCGGGCGGCATCCGAAACCGACAAAGACCGGAAGCCCATCCGCATTCCGATTGGCTTCCAGGTCCCGGCCCTGGCCGCGGCCCTCGCCGCCGCGATCGTCGTATCGGCAGCCCTGGGCTATGTCCGGATGCCTGCCTCCGATGTCGCCCGCATCATTTTTTCGGGCGTGTTCAACCGGCCGGACCTGGTCGAGCATATGGATCCCGTAGCCCCGGTGGTCGTTCTGGACGTCCGGCTGCCGCGCATCCTGACCGCGTCGCTGGTCGGCGGAAGCCTGGCCGCCGCTGGCGCCGTGTTCCAGGGGATCCTGCTGAACCCGCTTGCCGATCCTTACACGCTTGGGGTCTCCGCCGGCGCAGCCTTCGGGGCGTCGGTGGCCATCCTGCTCAACCTAAAGTTCGCCGGCGTGGTTTCCGTACCTATTTTCGCGTTCGCCGGGGCGGCGGCAACCCTGTTCTTCGTCATCTACCTCGCCTCGGGAAGCGGCGGAATGTCGTCGACGCACCTGGTGCTCTCCGGAATCATCGTGGCCGCCATACTATCGGCGGCGCTGAGCTTCCTCAAGTACGTCGCCGACGAGGAAGTGGGCGTCATCATCTTCTGGCTCATGGGCAGCTTTGCCTCCCGCACCTGGGGAGACGCCCTGCTCGTGCTGGGAGCGCTGGCGATCGGCATGTCGATCTTCATGATCTGCGGAAGAGACCTGAACCTCATGGCCCTCGGGGATCGAAGCGCCGCTTCCATGGGAGTGGACACCCGCAAGATCACGATCATACTCCTGGTGACCGCCTCCCTGGTTACGGCCGTCTGCGTGGCGGTCTCGGGGATCATAGGATTTGTGGGGTTGTTGATCCCGCACCTGGTGCGAATGGCAACGGGGCCCGACAACCGCAGGCTGCTGCCGGTGGCGATGCTGACCGGGGCGCTGATGCTCCTGGCTGCCGACACGACCACGCGGGCCCTGCTGCCTCAGGAAATACCGATCGGGGTCCTCACCGCCCTCATCGGCGGCCCGTTCTTCTGTTATGTTTTCAGACGCCACCAGCTGGGACGGAAGTGATCCATCGTGGGCGGAGAAGCACTTTTCGAAACCAGGCGGCTCTGTTTTCGCTATCCGGGGCGGAGTGTGATCGAGGATCTTTCCGTTCGGCTGGAGAGCGGGCGCTTTTACGGGCTTTTGGGGCCCAATGGCTGCGGGAAGACGACGCTGGTCGACCTGCTGGTCCGGTTGAGGCACCCCAGCGGAGGCTCGGTCCGTTTCAGGGGGAAGTCTCTTGCGGGGATTCCCCGCCGGCAGCTGGCGCGGCAGATGGCCCTGGTGCCCCAGGATTTCCAGATCAATTTTCCGTTCACCGCCCGTGAGGTGATCCTGATGGGACGATATCCGCACATGCCCCGGTTCAGCCCGCCGTCTCCTGAGGACCTCGAGGTGGTCGAGACGGTGATGGATCAAACGGACACGACGTATCTGGCCGATCAGCGCGTGACGACCCTCTCCGGCGGGGAACGCCAGAGGGTGGTGTTTGCACGCGCCCTTGCGCAGCAATCCCCGGTTCTGCTTCTGGACGAATCCACGTCGAATCTGGACATCCGTCACGCCCTCCACCTTTTGGAGCTGACGGAAGCGAAGGTCCGAAACGACGGCGCAACGGTCCTGGCGGTTTTCCAGGATATCCATCTCGCGGCCTTGTTCTGCGAGGAGATGTTTTTCATGAAAGACGGGCGGGTGGTTGCCGCCGGCCCGACACCGGAAGTCCTGACACCGCGGACGCTGAAGGCCGTCTACGGTGTCGCCTCCCGGATTCGCAAGGACCCGGAAACCGGCGATCTCCATGTGGCGTTCAGAAGGTGACGGGATGACCGGGAAAATAGAAAAGCAAAACTTCGATCATCTCAACCTCATGTTCTTCATGGTCGGGAAAAATATGAATCGAGTAGAAGAAAGCGTGCGGGTACGCGGCCGAACGAAAGGCAAGGAGCTTGTCCCTTCTCTTCAGAAATAGACGATTGGCGGCCTGCTTCAATCCGACGGCCGTCCTCTGGCTGTCGCTCCTGGCGGTCTGGCTGGTTTCGGTGGGCGCATGGGCGGAAACGGTCCGTGATCACAGCGGCCGTGAAATCCGTTTCGAGGCGCCGTTCGGCAGAATCATCTCCCTTTACGGAGCCCACACCGAGAATCTCTTCTCCCTTGGCGCGGAAGCATCGATCATCGGCGTCAGCCGCAGCGAAGTGTTCCCACCCGCCGCGGCTGACCTGCCGGCCTTCTCCTACCACGACGGCCCTGAAAAATTTCTGGCGGCGAAACCGGACCTGGTGCTGATCCGACCCATGATCGAACGTGGCTATGGCACTCTGGTTCGGCAATTGGAGCGGCACGGGATCACCGTGGTTTCCCTTCAGCCCGCGGATGTGGAAGAGTTGATCGAATACTGGCGGGTCCTGGGACGTCTGACCGGAAGGTCCGTAGCGGCCGACCGCATGGCGGCTTCCTTCCTGGAGGCGGTTTCGGCCTTCAGGGCGCTCGCCGATGGAATCGAAGCCAGGAAAAACGTCTACTTCGAGGCCATTCACGACCGGATGAAGACATTCGTCCCGGGATCGATGCCCATTTTCGCGCTGGAGACGGCCGGCGGCGTCAACGTGGCGGCGGATGCCGACCAGGTCAGGACCACCAACATCGCCTTCTACGGAAAGGAGCGGCTGCTTTCCAAGGGCGATCGAATCGACGTTTATCTTGCCCAGGTGGGCGCAATGAATCGGCCGACCGTCGAGATCATTCGAAGCGAGCCCGGCTACGAGCTGATCCGGGCCGTACAAAACGGCAGAATCCACCTCATCGATGAAACCACCGTCTCCCGGCCGACGCTCCGGCTTCTCCAGGGGATCGGAATGATCGGGGTCCACCTCTATCCGGAGGTGTTCTGCGCCGAAGCCCCCGCGATTCTTGCCCGTGCGGACTTGAGTTTCGCGGCAACGGGGGCGGCTTGCGAATCGGCGGGTCGGACGCGACCGCCAAAGGATGAATAAAATGACACTCAACTGCGGTACCCTGTTTGGCATCGGCGTCGGGCCGGGAGATCCGGACCTGATACCCCTCAAGGCGGTCAAGGCCCTCCAGGGGGTTAAGATCGTTTTCACGGCTGCCTCCTCGAGGAACGATTACAGCCTGGCGGTCGGGATCGCAGGCCCCCATCTCCCGCAGGGCGCAGAAATCCGGCAGCTGCCCTTTCCCATGACGAAGAATCTCCTGGAAAAGGAGGCGGCCTGGGAGGACAACGCGGCGGTGATCGCCGAAGCCCTTGAAAGCGGGAACGACGCGGCCTTCCTGACCCTGGGGGACCCGCTGACTTATTCGACCTACGGTTATGTCCTGCGGGCGTTGAAGAAGCGGTTTGCCCATCTGCCGGTGGTCACCATTCCCGGGATCACCTCCTATCAGGCGTCCGCGGCAGCAATCAACACGCCTCTGGTCGAAGGAGACGAGTCCCTGTTGATCATGGCCGGCACCCGCGGGACGGAGCGGATCCGGTCTCTCAACGGAAACGCCGAAAACGTGGTGATTCTCAAGGCCTACCGAAACGTGGAGGCGATCTGCGGCGCCCTGGACGAGGCCGACCTTCTCGACGGCAGCACCGGCGTGGTCCGGTGCAGCATGCCGGACCAGGAGCTGGTGTCCGACATCCGGGAACTGGTCCCCAGGCGGCCCAATTACTGGACCCTGATCATCGCGAAACGAAAAACCGCCCATGACCCGGAAGCCCGATAGGCCCCCCTATCGAAAGCTGTGTTTTTCCCTTGGAATTTCCGCCCTGATCCTCATAGCGGCGGTGATGCGGGTCGAGGCCATCCGCTGGGAAATGCTTCCCGGGCGGCTGTTGTGGCCCCTTTGCCGGCTGCATCTGTTCATCCTGATCGGACTTGCCGCCGGTCAGATCGTGGAAATCATGGGGTGGACGAGGCGGCTGGCCGTGATCGCAAGGCCGCTGTTCCGATACGGGAAGCTGGGAGACCGTTGCAGCGCGGCTTTCACCACGGCCTGGTTTTCCGGGGCGGCCGCCAATGCCATGCTCCATGACTTCTACCAGGACGGGGTCATATCCAAGCAGCAGCTTTATCTGGCCAATCTGGTCAATCAGCTGCCGTCCTACTTCCTGCATCTGCCAACCACTTTTTTCATCGTCCTGCCCCTGACCGGAATCGCGGGTGCTTTGTATTTTCTGTTGACCTTCATTGCGACGGTTCTGCGGACCGCCGCATTTCTGGTCTACGGGCGAATGGTTCTGCCGGCCCCGGAGCCGGTGGAACCTGCCGGAAAGACCCGGAGGGCCGATCCTTCCGGGAAATCCGCGGGGCCCTGGGCGGCTCTTCGCCGAAAGCTTCCGGCCCGTCTGACCGGTGTTGCGTTGTATGTCATACCGATCTACGTTATCGTGTTCGTGGTCAACGCCGCCGGAGGCTTCGACGCCCTCCAGAATCTATTGAACCGGACCGCGGCCAACGCGCTGCTTCCCGTTGAGTCGCTGTCGGTGGTGGTCCTCAGCTTCGTGGCCGAGTTCACTTCCGGATTCGCCGCGGCAGGGGCCCTGATGGATGCGGGGGTGCTCACCGTCAAGCAGACGGTCATCGCCCTTCTGCTGGGCAACATCCTGGCGTTTCCGGTCCGGGCGCTCCGGCATCAGCTGCCGCGCTATGTCGGCATCTTCGCCCCCCGGATGGGCACCGAGATTCTTCTGCTGGGGCAGGCTTTCCGCGTGCTGAGCCTGGTTCTGGTCGGGGCGGTGTTCCTGGCGGTGGCCTGATTGGAATCGAAAGCCCGCGGGAAGCGCGCCGGCTTCGGGCGAGCGCGCAGGCTCCGATGCGGGCAGGCGGTGTGGAGAAAGTTTCAACGGTAGGGGACGAACATCATACCAACGGCGGACTCGATCCGATTCGGCCCTTGACCGGGACTGCGCGTTAGTACTGGCAGGAGGGGAGATGAACACGCCGATTCTTCTGGTTGCATCGGGAACGTCCGCCCGGACGACGGGTGTCTATGAAAGCCTGGAGGGAAAATGCCGGGAGCGTTTTCCCGGTCACGACATCCACTGGGCTTTCGCCTCCCGCCGGGTCCGGGAACTGGTGTACGAGCGGTACGGCCAAAAGCTTCCCTCGCCCGAAGACCGAATCGAGGAGATGTATCGGGCCGGATGTCTGAAGGTTGTCGTGCAGTCCGTTCATCTGATCTGCGGAGAGGAGTTCCACGCGATGGCGCACGCCGTCCGAGGAGGAGCGGTGGAGGCGTCGATCGGCCTCCCCCTGCTTTCCGGACCCGATGACCTCTCGTGTCTGCTCGATGGTCTTTCGGCCTCCGTCCCGAGGGAGAAGGACTCCGCGCTGGTGCTGGTGGGCCACGGAACCCGGCATCCGGCAGGGCTGATCTATGGACTCTTCGACCGGCAATTGAACGAACGCTTCGGAAACCGCGCCCGCCTGCGGGTGTTGAGCGGCCATCCTCCGCTGACGGGGCTTGGCGAGCAACTCAGGCAGGAGGGTATTTCCAAGGTGGTGCTGCTTCCCCTCATGCTGGTGGCGGGCGTCCATGCCCGCAAGGATGTGGCCGGCGAAGACACCTCCAGCGTGAAACGACTCCTGGAAAACGATGGGTTTCAGGTGGAGGCCCGGGTCCAGGGACTGCTCGAGATGCCGGCGGTGCTCGACCGGCTCTGCGACCACCTTGCCGATGCCGTGGACCGGCTGGCGTAGTTGCGGGAATCGCGTCTCCTTGAAGCGGCAATGCCATTCTTCGATGGCGCTGCCAGTCATTTCTTGCGGTCTGGTGGTCAAGCGGCTGGCCGCGTCCTATCCCCGAAGGCGCCTCGGTCGCCCGGTCCCGCTGGAACAGGGGCGTTACTCGGGGGGCCAGGGTTATGGTATATTTCTTGCTTGCTCCATTGCGGTTTTCCGTATATAGTTTCCCTCCGGCCCGATTTCCGCTGCCAGGAGACCCGTTCCGGAGGCCCGGGCCGGATTGGAGCGGTGTCCATCCTTCCTGTGGCGTTTTCCCGTGATCTCCGTGCCCGCATCGGATTGGCGCGGGAACGATTGTCAGAGCGCGGACGCCACCGGACGAAGGAGGGTCATGGCTCGCGTAGGCTTGATTTTATCCCCGCAATCGATGTTAAATGCGGGAACCTGGCGCGGGAGGCGGATGCCGTTCCGATGGAATTTGCCCGGTCTGCCGCCCGGTCTGCCGAAAGATAAGATGTATTTGTAACCGTTATGGCTGCCTGATGAGGCTCCAGTCCCCTACCGGAGGAAGCGAATGAGCAAGTATTATCTGTTTCAGGATACCAAAAAGTGCATAGGCTGCAACACCTGCGTCATCCAGTGCAAAAGCTACAAAAACCTGCCCGTCGGACCGAGGATCAGCCAGGTGATTCCTGTGGGGCCGAAAATGGTGGGCGATCTGCCCAAGGCCGCCTATGTTTTCATGCCTTGTTTCCATTGCGAAAACCCCTGGTGCGTCGCCGCCTGCCCAACGGGAGCGATGCAGAAGCGCGCCAAGGACGGAATCGTCTTCATCGATTCGGACATTTGCGTGGGCTGCAAGGCCTGCATCACCGCCTGTCCGTGGGGTGCACCCCAGTGGAACCCGGAAACCGGCAAGGCCGTCAAGTGCGATTACTGCAAGGACCGCCTCGACCAGGGGCTCAAGCCCGCCTGCGTGACCGTCTGCACCACCCACTGCCTCGAATTCGGGGAAAACGTGGACACCATCGTCGCGGTTCGGAAGAAACGGCATGCGGAAGCCGTCGCAGCGCTCGACAGCCGCACCGCCTGATCTCCACCTGATGCAAGGGAAGTGAGTTGACATGCGTGAGAAGTCCTGTCCGGTCAATGACCTTCAGGAATCCCTGGAGCAGTCCATCGAGTCCGGTGCTCTGAAAGACCCCAAGGGCCGTCGCAGGGCGGAGGAAGTTCTGCAGCTGATCAAGGATGTGGCATGGGGTCGCGCCGGCGACCGCCATTTGCCGGCTATCGAAGCGCTCGCGGGGGAACTCGCCGACGAAAAGTCCAGCCCTGAGTGCCGGGAGATGGGCAGCCGGGTCCAGCAAGTGCTTTCCGAGCACCGCGAGGTTTTCCAAAGCCACATCGACACCCACAACTGCGCGACCGGCGCCTGCGTCATCCTGGCGCCGGCGCCCTGCCAGATGACCTGCCCCGCCGGCATCGACGTCCCCACCTATGTATCGTTGATCGGGGAAGGCCGGGATGCCGAAGCCATCGAGGTGATCCGCCGCGACAACCCGTTTCCGTGGGTCTGCGGGCTGGTCTGTACCCGGCCTTGCGAGTTCATGTGCGTACGGGGCCGGATCGACAAGCCGGTCTCGATCAAATTCCTCAAGGCTTTCGCCGCCGAACGGGCCCTCTCGCGCGGAGAGTACGAGAATCCGCAAAAAGAGCCCGACAAGGGGAAGTCCGTCTGCGTGGTCGGGTCGGGACCTGGCGGAATGAGCGCTGCCTATTACCTCGCGCTCAAAGGTTATCGGGTTACCGTCATCGAAGCCCAGCCCAGCGCCGGCGGCATGATTCTGCTGGGCATCCCTCGATACCGCCTGCCCAGGGAGGTGATCGACCGGGAAGTCGCCATGCTCAAGGAACTGGGAGTCGAGTTCCGCTTCAATACCCGTTTCGGGAGCGACGTCACTCTGGAAACCCTGAAGGCCGAAGGATTTCACGCCTTCTTTCTGGCGATCGGTGCGCACAAATCGTTCAAGCTCGGCATCCCGGGAGAGTCCGACTATCCCCAGGTTCTCGAGGCGGTGGGCTTTCTTAGAGACGTCGCCCTTGGACGTCGGGAAATCCCCGGCAATCATGTCGTCGTCATCGGCGGCGGCAATGTCGCCATCGATGCGGCCCGCACGTCCCTGCGCCTGGGGTCCCGCTCCGTCACACTGGCATACCGTCGGACGCGCCACGAAATGCCGGCCGACGAGGAGGAGGTCGAGCAGGCGGAGGAGGAAGGGGTTCATCTCCAATTTCTGACCATCCCGGAGAAAGTCGTGGGCAGCGACGACCGGCTCGAAGGGCTGCTTTGCCTGAGGGCGGAGATGGTCGCCACCGAAGGCAGCAGCCGGATGCGGCCGGTCCCTGTGGAGGGCAGCGAATTCATGATCGAGGCCGACTGCATCATTTCGGCCATCGGCCAGCGGGTGGAGATGGACTGCCTGTCATCCGTCAAAGGGCTGGACTGGACCCGCCGGAGCACCGTCCATGCGAATATGGTCACGATGGAAACGTCGGTGGAAGGGGTGTTTGCCGCGGGCGATGCCGTGACCGGTCCGGCCACCGTAATCGAGGCCATCGGCGGCGGAAAGCGGGCCGCAGACGCCATAGACCGATACCTTTCCGGAATCCCGCAGCCCAAAATGCCGCCGGTACCTGTGCGAAGAGACCGTATCGACTGCCGAGATCTGACGGCAGCCAGGAAAATGTCGGCCAAACGGCCTGAAATGCCGCTGCTCACCATCGACCGCCGCCGAACCACCTTTCAGCAGGTGGAGTTGGGTTACAACGAGTCGGATGTGCGGGAGGAAGCCGGTCGCTGCCTGCGCTGCGACATCTGCCTGCGCTGCGGCAAATGCGTCGAAATCTGCCGGGACAGGATGAAGGTCAATGCACTGGAATTGGGCTACCTGGACTTCGACCACCCGGTGGAAACGGACTTCAGGGTTACGGCAGAACGCTGCATTCTTTGCGGGGCCTGTGCAGCCAATTGCCCGACCGGCGCGATGAAGATCGAAGACAAGGACGGGGACCGGATTCTGAGTCTTTGCGGAACGGTGCTCAACCAGCAGAAAATCATCCATTGCGAAGCCTGCGGCGCCACGATGGGCCCCTTGCGGTATCTGGAGTACGTCAGGAAACGGACGGATGTGGTTGGGGCGGTGACGCTGGCGCGCCCCCTGTGCGACGTCTGCTCCCGAAAAGCCGCGGCCGAAGCGATGTGACCACGCGTTGCACGCCCACGAGCAGGGGAAGGATCGAGGCATGGTTCTCCGAAAAGGACAGAAAGTCGAAGTGTACCGGAAATCCGCGGACGAGTGCTGGGAGGCGTTCATGGATGCCTTCATCGGGCTTCACGGCATCGTTACGGATCCGGATACCGCCATCAACGACCCGGATGCCTTGGTCGAAGTAAGCCTCGAAGGCAAGGGCACCCACCGCCTGCCCCAGGACTGCCTCAGGCGCCTGGAGGACTGAGCCGGTACAGCGGAGCCTCCCGTGAAAAGCGTTGGGGAGTTGATCGAGTCCTGCAGCGCCCGTTTCGAAGAAGTTCCGGGAGACCTCACCCTTCAAGAGGCGCTCGACCGGATGGGGAAGGCGTCTGCGGAAGTTCTCGTCGTTCGATGCCCGGAGGCATCGCCAGGCCTTCTGTCCGGTCGCGAGTTGACGGCATGGCTCGCCGCGAACGGCATCGACGGATGGACCGGTGTGCCAGTGCGCTCGGCCATGATGCCCGAGCCGGCCCGGGTGGAGGCTTCGACGGACCTCCAGACGGCGGTCGACCGCCTCTCAAGAGGGGATCATCAGTATCTCGTGGTCATGGATTCGAAAAAATGCGCCGCCGTTCTTTCAGGACTCCATCTCATGGCAGCGGTAAATCGTCTGATGGAAGATGAATTGGAAAATCTCGGCGGTTATCTTTCGGATCTGCACGAGGCAGGATTCGACTGATCGGTTTTCATCTCATCCGCAACTATCAGGAAGCTCTCATGACAACCCAGCAGCCGGCCACTTTCTCCGTTTCCATCGACGGACGCCACTTTGAAGCTGAAAACACGATGACCGTTCTGGACGTGACCCGGAAAAACGGCATCCGGATTCCCACGCTCTGCTACCATCCGGCCCTCAAACCCTCGGGCTCCTGCCGGCTTTGCGCGGTCGAAGTCGAAAGCCGCACCGGCAGAAGCATGATCATGCTTTCATGCGTCCTGAAGGCCAAGCCCGGCATGGTGATCCGGACCACCGGAGAGGCGGTGACGAGGGCCAGAACCATGGCATTTCGAAAATTGGTTGCCATGGCGCCCCAGGCCGAATCCATCCGGGTGCTGGCCGAGGCCCACGGCGTCGACCTCGGCCCGAAACCCGACGGCTGCATCCGCTGCAGGCTTTGCATCCGCGTGTGCAAGGAAATCGTCGGGCCCGGTGCTCTCGAGATGGTGCATCGAGACGACCACGACTACGTGACGCCGATCGAAGGCCGCTGCATCGGCTGCGGCACCTGCGCCAATATCTGCCCGACCGGCGCCATCCGAATGGAAGACCATGACAATGTCCGGACACTGTCCATCCGGAACGAGATCATCGGCCGCCACCCCCTCCAACGGTGCGAAGGATGTGGAAGCCTGTTCGCGACGACCAAGTTTCTGGACCACGTCCATGATCGCGTGCTGCCGCATCCCGATGTCAAGGAGCACCACAACTATTGCCCGACCTGCGCGAAGCTCCTCTCCCGGCGGATCCGGGTATTCGACAACCGGAAGTAGCCTGGGGGCTCATTCCTCGGAGGCCTTCCCGCACTCGTACGCGTACTCGCTCTCGTACTCGGCTTTTTTCTGTTTCTTTAATGGAGTTTACAGGGTCTCGAGTACGAGAACGAAAACCATCCCTGCGGGACTGAGTACGAGTACGATTTTTGGGTCGATGGGATGCGCTTCCATCCATCCTACCTGTTGCGCTACCCTCTCTCCTTTTGATTCGCCCTCCAAAAAGGCCGACGGTCATGGCGCCGCTTCGATCCGGCGGATCGCAACCCGTTCGGAGTTGAGCCTCGGACCGCCCCCCAGGGGTTGGGGCTCGGTGCCAAACAGTGAATTGAGGGGCCTCGCGGAGGCGTCTTCCCACTGGCGCGGCGTCCACACGACACCCCGGGGAACGGTGTCGCTCCGGAACACCACGAGACTCACCTCTCCCCTTCGACCATGGAGGGCAACGGTCTCCCCATCCTCGACTCCCAGCTTGTCCGCGTCCTCGGGATGGATGGCGAGCCGGTTGGGGATGGCGCCGTAGACTTCCTGGAACTGGGTGTGGGTATAGTGCGGCAGGGCGCTGTTGAGCAGCAGAAACCCGTCGACGGGTTTCCCCTCCTTTTGGGGATCCGGCAGCGGAGCCACGCCGGGAGGGACATTCGACGGCACAAACTCGATCCGGCCGGAGGGTGTCCCGTAGCGGTCGGCCGGTAGGCGCCGAAGCCGAAGTCGCCTGCCGGCCATCAGATCGTCGAAGGTTCCGTCGACAAACGCGCCGCCCAGGCATTCCCGAAGCACCTGCCAGGGATCTTCACGCAACCATGGCTGCGGCAATTCGAGCCTGCGGACGAGTTCTCCCATCACCTCCGTCTCGCTTCGGCTGTCCGTGGTCCGGTCGACCACCGCCGGCAGTCGAAGGACATAGGGATGCCCCCAGGGGATGACGATATCCTCCTTCTCGAAATGGGTCGGTGCGGGCAGGGCGAGATCCGCAAGTCTGGCCGTTCGGCTCCAGTGGGTTTCATGGACGACCGTGAAGACATCCTCGCGCCGCAGCCCTGACTGCAGGCGTCCGGCGCCGGGAAGGGTCAGCGCCGGATTGTGGCAATTCACGAATATGAACCTGAAATCGCCCCGATCGATACGATCGGCCACGGACACCTGGGAGGTCACCCGCGACGGGGTTTCGGTCATGGATCGACCCGAAATCCGGTGGCGGGCGATCGGGTATGCCGAGCCGTTTCCATAGAAAAACCGTCGGTGTTGCCCAAGGACGGAGCCGATGAAGGCCGCGGCCCGTACGGCCTCGGCGCCCGCATCGCGCTTCTGCATTCCGATTCCAAGCATGAGCGCACACTGCCGGCTTTCCTGAAAGGCGCTGGAGAATGCGCCGATATCCGATCCCGGGAGACCCGTCAGCTCGCTTACGCGTGAAAACGGCCATTTCCCCGCGACTTCCACCAATCGATCGCAGCCGGTGCTCCATTCCTGAAGAAAATCAATGTTTGCGGTGCCGGATTCGAACAAGGAGTGGATCACGCCATAGGCAAGGGCGGCGTCGGTGCCGGGGGCAGGGGCAAGCCACCGGTCGGCCCGTTTGGCGGTTTCGCTCTGCCGGGGATCCACGACGAAAATAGGTGTACCCTTGGCGCTTCGGGCTGAAGCGGCCAGGTTCCAGATGTGCGGGGCGCTGACAACGGCGTTGAATCCCCAAAAAACGATCAGGTCCGCGGACAGAAGGTCTTCGGGCTCCAGGCCATAACTTTCGCCGAAATGAAGGCCCAAGGCCGTATGACCGGATTGGCTGCAAACCGCCCCATCCGTCCGGCTGGCTCCGATGGCATTCCACAACCGCTCCGGCCAGCTGCTGGCAAGCAGGCCCATGTTGCCGGCGTAGTTGAGAAACAGAACCGCCTCCGGTCCATGCGTTTCCAGGGTCTGCCGCAGGCGGCGGACCAGCATTTCCAGGGCGGTGTCCCATTCGCAGGGTTCGAGACCGCGATGACCCCTCATGAAGGGCTGCTGGATCCGGTTGCGATAGATGCGCTTGTGATCCTTGCGCCCTCGCGGGCAGGTGAAGCCGCGGGTCACCGGATGGGTGGGGTCTCCGGCGATGGGCTGAATCCGGCCCGCTTCATTGAATTGAACGATAATTCCGCAGCTGTCGTAGCAATCTCGGGCGCAAACCGTGCGAAGGGGTTGCATGGGGCTGTTCCTTTGTCCCGCGTTGCCGGTGGTTCCGACGCCGGGACGGTTGATTGCAATGATCAGGGTTTCAGGCCGCGGGGCCGCGGGAATGGAGTGCGGCGGGCCCGTACGGATGTACCGGGGTCAGCAGATCTCCCGGGATGTCCACCACTCCCGTGAATACCGATAGAAGAGCGCCCCTGCCGCGGCACCCATCGTGTTCATCGTCAGATCAAGCAGCTCCGAACTTCGGGAAGGTATCCACGCCTGAACGACTTCAATGAAGATGCTCAAGAGGAAGCAGACGGAAACGGTCAACCCGAATCCGTGCCGCTCCATCCCCTCACCCCTGCTCAGCAGTGTCGCATACATGAAGAAGCCGATCGGCATAAACCCTACCAGATTGATGATGATATCCTGGAAGAACGGCAGGTTGACCTGATTCGTCTGGAAGGGCAGGGCGAGGATCTCCTTTTTCAATACCCGCATTTTCCGCGGAATTTCCAAATGCGGATCGCCATCGGCCTGGTCCGCGGTTTGAATTCCGGGTTGCGGGTCAAGCACCCACAGTCTCTTGGGATTTTCCCGGCGGAGAAACGAAAAGTCGTTCCGATCGGACCATCTGCTGAAGTGATTCTCGATATCCGACCGGGTCAATACCGTGTCGAACAGGGCGATGCCGAAGATGTCGCCTTCCCACGAATGACGGCCATAAACGGAATTTCCGATGACAAGTTGCGCGCCATTCTCCCCATTGGGAATTCTAAGCGTCAGCTTCCGGCTGGAGCCTGCCTTCTCGCCGTCGATATACACCGAGGTTCCGTCCCGGTCCGAGGAGATGGCGACCCACCGGCCTCTTTGCCTGGAAAACGCGTTTCTGAGGCCGATTTTGGGTGTTCCCGCTTTGCCGTCATAGTCATCCCCGTTCATGATGATCAGCGCGGAGCGCCACTGGCCGATGACCAGCTGATCGGCGTCCGCCCCGCCGTGAATGATCATGATGATCCTGAACCTGCCGTCGTTGGTACTTCGCGGCTTCAAGGCCAGCTCGACGGTAAGCGGGCAGGACGCCTCCGGAGCGCATCGGAATTCATCCGGCGGCAGATGGCTGTAGGCGATTCCAAACTCGCCGAACCTCAAGCCGCTGCGATTCTCCAGCCACGAAACACCGTTGATCAGCGAAAACCCGTTGAATCGAAGACCAAAGAAGAGAATCAGAACCAGCATGATCCCGGTCATTCCGGCAAGGAACCATCGAGGGACCTGCGCAATTTGCCTCGAACGGGTCACGGGTTCAGCCGATCGGTTCGAACGGGCAGGCCGCCGATTCCATCAACGTGCCCCCTGTTCGTCCAGAAAGGTTTTTAACACTGCGATGTGCTTCATCATGTTGGAAACAGCCCCGTCTCGATCACGCCGCTTGATGGCTTCAAGAATATTCAAATGCTGTTCCTGGATCCTCACCATTTGGTGCTTCCGCTCGTACAGGAGCGAGTGGAGCTTTTCGATGCCGTAGAACAGGTAATCGTAGAATCGCCTGATCAGCTCCACATGAACCTGGTTGTGGGTGGCATATGCGATTCCGATGTGGAAGGTGATGTCCGCGTCCGATGCTTCGTTGACGGGGCTGGTGAGAAGCCTTGCATAGCCCTTTTCCAGATGATCGATGTCCCGGTCGTCCGCTCGCAGGGCTGCCAGGCCAACGATGTGGCATTCCAGTCCCATACGGACCTCGATCAGGTCGCCCACGGAATGCTTTCCGGAAAGTATGGCGTGGTCGAAGGGGGGCGTTCCGGCGGCAGGGGATCGGACGAACGTGCCGATTCCCTGGCGATTTTCCAGATATCCCATGGTGACGAGCTGGGTGATGGCCTTCCTGACGGAGGTCCGGCTGACCTTCAGGATGCTGGCGAGCTCACGTTCGGGCGGGATCTTCTGCCCGTTCTTCAATTCCCCCCGGAAAATCAGGTCCCTGAGCTGCTCAAAAACCAGGTCGGGAACCTGCCTGGGTCTGATGGGGGTGATGATGCGTTCCATTGGGGAAAACTAACACGAGCCTTGTAGGTATTGCAATCCACAGCATCGAGGAGGGGGTCGCTCGGCAGGGAAACCGCATGCCCCTTGGACGGATTCCGCCTTCCGGGTGCGACTCCCCATCGAGTCCAATTCTTCGGGCCCGAAAGCCGGGAGGGCCTTCAGGACAGGTCATGCCTCCCAAGGGCTTCGGGCGCTGATTGCATCATGGTTTCGAACATCCGGATCTTCCGGCTGCCCCAGATCGCCAGCGCCATCAGGGCCTGATCGCAGGAGATCTCCTCTGCCAGGAGTTTGCTGTCGAGAAATACGCTTTCACCGCCATGCAGGAGATGAAGGGTGTCGATCAGGTCAAGGCCGGTGGCCTCGGAAAGGATAAAGGCAAAAATATCTTTGTGAGTCATTCGAGATCGGCCGTTCCAAGCTGGGATTCTCTTCTGTCTCGCTTATCGGCCGGGATCGAAGTGAACATGAGTGTCAGGGAGGCGGGTTCGCATCGGGTCGTTCATGACCGAAGGCTCGATCGGATTTCGGGTGGAGATTCATCCCGCTTCGGAGTGTCGCGCTTTTCCCAGAAGCGCCGTGAGGTCCGCCACCTTCAGGTTCTCGAGGTTTTTCACCGCATCGGAAATCTCGGCGCTCAGACGTGCGTCGACAAGGGGTCGGGTCAAGGCATCAAATTTTGCCCTTGCCGCCGCCCAGCCCATCGGCCGGGAGTGGAACCCTTCGTAATCCAGCT
Organism: Desulfobacterales bacterium; assembly: GCA_049366795.1. Classification (GTDB taxonomy): domain Bacteria; phylum Desulfobacterota; class Desulfobacteria; order Desulfobacterales; family UBA5852; genus CALNZV01. Next base: position 1,111 of record JBMNCP010000037.1, on the reverse strand, counting down.
TGTCTTTGAAAAACCGGCTTCCATCCTTCAGCTCGATGTCGATCCGGCAGGCCATGACGTCCGGAAATCGGCTGGAATAGGCTTTGTTGGCCCTGATGGTCACCTTCCGCAACAATTGCTGCACATCCGCTCTCAGAATTCGATCCGCTTCGTACTGGGCCGGGAGAACCTGGCCGTCGAGAAGGGCCGCGGCCACCATGTAGGGGAGGCTGTGGTCCGCCTCCTCCTTGGTCCGGACGATCATTTTGCTGCCTTCCTCGCCGCCGCCGATGATGTGAAAGGCCACATCGAAGGTGTCGATATGGATGTGCTCGATCTCGTTCGCGGGGAAGCCGTTTTCCGCCTGGAGTTCCAGGGCGCCCTCGATCGTGGACTGGGAATGAATCTCGGCATTGTATTTCTTGATGATGGTTCGCCGAACCCGGTCGAGTCCCTCTCGGCTCCAATCGATGTCGAAAGGGCCGGCGATGGTTTCCATGAATCCCTTGTTTCCTTCGAAAACCTCGGAAGGACCCGTCACCCCGCGCATGGCGAGAAATGCGGCATGGGTGCATGAAAACCCGGTGTTGGGAAACGCCAGCCCTTTCCAGTGGGACAGGGCTCCGGTGCGGGTGACCCTGAGTGCATTGAAAGCCGTGCCGGCGATGGCCAGCGCGTTGGCCGTTTGCCGGGCATTCAGGCCCAGTGCTCGGGACACCCCCGATGCAACAGCGTAGGAACCCTGGGTCGTGTGATCGAACCCCTTGGCGCGGACTGGAGCTTCGTCGGACAAACGGCATTGCACCTGGTAGGCGACGGCCAGGGCCGTGAGCAGTTCCCTTCCGTCTCGCCGGGCATACTCGGCGGCGGCCAGAACCGCGCCGATGTTGTCGCTGGGATGACAGGTTTCCCCCTTGGCCAGATAGCTGTCGTTGAAATCGAGATAGCGGATCAGGGCGCCGTTGTACAAAGCGGCGCGGTCCGGGGCGGTCTTCCCGCCTCCGATCAAGGTGCAGTGAGGTTCTCCCCCGAAATCATCCACCTGTGCCCTGATCATCCGCATCGGTTCACCGCCCATGGCACCGATGGCGCATCCGATGGAGTCCAGCAACCGGATCTTGAGGTCTTCCAC
>JBMNCP010000036.1:0-2744 GCA_049366795.1 Desulfobacterales bacterium | reverse complement strand
CTGTTCGGAAAGGCGCGCCTGTGCGGCCACGTCGGCCCAAACGTCCGATGTGCCGTGGGCGAGGACATCCTCGTCCGGGACCTGCAGGACGGGGATACCCGAGTGCATTTCGTAAAGGCGGCCGCGGACCTCGGCTTCCCGGATATCCAGAACGCCCCGGCAGAAACGGTCATGATTCCAGAAACCGCGCTTCAGGGTTCCGTAGACGAAGATTCTGAGCATTCCCTGAGTGTTCTCCTTCAGGGGTTCCTCGGGGTTCATTGCATGCTCTGTCATGGTGCCTTCCCCCTCTTTTCCTGGACGATGAACTCGAGAGACTCCCTCGAGAACTCCGTGAGAACCTCGTGCCTGAACACAATCATGCTCATGGAGGGAACAGACAGCTCCCGCCAGCCCCGCTCTTCGGCCAGGACCACATCCAGAAAGGCCGGATCGGAGGCATAGAGCACCGCCCGATGCTTTCGGTGGATGCGGAGCTCGAGCGGTTTGTTCCCCTTGAGCACGAGGATGGTTTCAGGATCGAGCCGGGATGCGAGCACCGCTGTCATCTGGCCCCGGCAGCGACGGAGCCTTTCTTTGAACCACTCGACATCCATCCGGCCGCTCCGTGCGGCCCTGGCCGCCATGCGGAAAAGCAGCTCGCTGTCCACCTCGGCGAAGCGCCGCAGTTTGAAACGGCGGAACAGATAGTCGGCGTTGTAGATGGTGCCGTTGTGGGTGCCGATGACGTCCCCGGCCCGGATCGGGTGGTTGTTGCGATTGACCCGTTCATCCCCGCGGGTCCGCCAGCGGGTGTGGCCGAGCAGAACCGTTGTACGGTTGTCGATACCGGCCAGGACCTCGTGGAAGGTCTTGTCGATGACGAACTGTCCGGCCGAAAACGGCCTCTTGAAGAGCCGGTGTTCCCCGTCACGGTTGAGCCAGGCCACGCCCGTAGCGTGGGGCCCACGTCCTTCGCTCATGACAAGCAGCCGGGTGAACAGCCAGGCCAGGTGCTCCCGTTCCTCGGCTCGTCGCCGTTTCTTGCCCAATATGACGCCCGCCAGCCCGCACATCAGGACTTCCCTCCGTCCGGTTCCACCACGAAGCCCCGGAAGACGCCCTCGGCGTATTTCTTGGGGTGGGCTTCGATCCATCCCGCGGCTTCGGTGAAGTCGAGTTCCCGGGCGATCCGGACGACCTCGGGCCGGTCGAGCATGTTGGTGAGTCCCGAAAGCCGCACCGCGTCGATGCCCTGCCAGACGAGGGCGGGGACGGGTATCCGCACGGGCGCGTCATCTTCGAGGACTTCAGCCAAGCTGTGTTCGATCAAGGCGGCGAGAAGGGAGTCGGCCTTCTCCTCGGGGTTGTCGCCTTTGACCATCAGGTCGATGCCTGCGAGCATCTTGGCGTTGCGCAGGAGCATGTCGATGTAGTCCTCGAAGCTCCCCTGGTCGGAAAACAGGGCCGCCCCCTTCATGGCCCGGACGATTTCAAGGGAGGTTTTCCCGGTGAACACCTCGCCTTCGCCCTCAAGGGGTTTCCCGGCGAGGTCGGTATTCTTGATCAGCACTCTCACGATGCACCTCCTTCATCCGTCTCCGCGGTGCCGTTCCCTGAAAACGCCGGAGGCCGGGATTCGATTGCGGATTGCGGATTTTGAATTGCGGATTGGGTACTTTCCGGTTTCGGTCTGCCTCGTTTGAACGCCGCGTCCCCCGGAAGCGCCGCGAGCAGGTGCTTACGCGCGGTCTTGAACTCATCGCCGATCAGGCCGAGGTGGAGCAGAAAGACGCGGAAGTCGTAGCGGGCGCTCTGAGGATCGAACCTGCGCTTGCGGCTCGATGCCGCCCGCCCGTTCAGGGCTTTGGCGGCCACGGCCAGGACCAGTTGGATATAGGCCCGCACCTTACCTGCATGAAGTGTTCCCTCGAACCAGCGGAACTCGACGGTTCCCCGGTACCAGACATTGTGCAGGTTCACCCCGTGGTAGCGGGATGAGTCGAAATGCTGGGGCCGGCGATTATGGTAGCCGTACCAGATACGGTTGAGCTGCTCCTTGGTCTTGGGCCGTCCGCGCTCGATCTTTCTGATCAGGTCATCGCTCACCGGCTTGCTGAAGTTCCGCTGCCGGTTCTCGTTGACGCCCAGTGCGTTGAGGATGAGCGGTTCCTGCTTGTAAATGATCTTGGCCAGGTTGCCCAGGGTGCGGCCGTCGAACGCGGTGGCGTCCACATGAATATGGATGCCGCATCGCTGGTCGATGTTGGCCCCGCAGCGGCGCACCGCCCGGATCACTTCCTGAAGGGTCGGGATGTCGGCGTAGGCGAGTACCGGGCTCACCACCTCGGCCCGCAGGTGGCCGGGAACATTGATGAGCGAGCCGTCGGCGACGACCTTCCAGGTCCGGCCCTGTTCATCGGTGACCTCCCAGGGGTCGAAACTGGCCGGGCTCCCGACGTGGCGGCCTTCGCCGCCCACCACTGACTGGACGGCGCGGGCCACACGCTCGCGTGTCCGTTTGACGGTCTCGATCTCGATTCCGAAGTTGATTTGGCGTAAGTCCATGGTTTCTCCTTGCTGTTCGTAAGCCCTTGTATCGCAAGGGTTTCTGCGTTGTGTTCACACACATACAGGCTTCTTTCCGAACAGAAAGCAAGGCGAATTCGACGGACTTGCCGAAGATAATTCGTTGATATTCAACGACTTATGTACATGGAGCCGTAACCGGCGGAAACGTCGGGATTTATGGGCTTCCCTGCAAA
>JBMNCP010000035.1:0-73676 GCA_049366795.1 Desulfobacterales bacterium | reverse complement strand
CATTTTTCATTTTGGCGGTCGTCAAAAACGGAATTTATGGATCGACACTAGTTAGGTTAGTTAAGATAGTTAAGTTAGTTGCGTTCGTTGGAATTGTTGGGATCGTTGGGTTGGGGCGATGGACCCATTTGGCTCATCAATTCCCGGTACGGATAATTTGAATTTCGAGATCTTCTTTCGAATCCCGGTCAGCGCAGGTTTCCCATGATTTTCCGGACGACGCCCGCCGGGTCCTCTTCGTCCGTGTCGATTTCCAGATCGCAGGCGCTCCGGTACAATGGCCCCCTCGACTTCAGCACTTTTTCGATTTCTGCCAACGGTCCTTCAGTTGTGAGCGCCGGGCGCTGAGGGGCCGTGGCCGGGTCCGACATCATCCGTCGGCAGGTTTCCCGGGGAGATGCCTTGAGCCAGACGGTTCGGCCGGATCCTTTCATCAACCGGATGTTTTCCGGATCCAGGACAATGCCTCCGCCGGTGCTGACGACGACATCCTCCCTGCGCGCCAAGGATTCCAGAAGACGGAGCTCCATTCCACGAAAGGCCGCCCATCCGTCTTCCTTCACGATCTTTGCGATGGACCGTCCTTCCGCCTTGACGATGTGCTCGTCCGTGTCGACGAAAAGCCACCCCATTGCCTGGGAAAGCAGCTTGCCGACGGTCGTCTTTCCGGTGCATCGGAATCCGACCAGGTAGATGTTCATTTCTCGAAAAGCCCTCCGAAAACCTCCCAGAATGCCGGGAAGGACTTGTTCACGACGGCGGGATTCCGGATGATAACGCCGTCGACGGCCAGACCGGCCAGGGCGAAGCTCATGGCGATGCGGTGGTCGTCGTGGGTTTCGATCACCGCCCCTTTCGGCCGCCCTCCTTCGATTTCGATGCCGTCGGCGTGTTCCCTGACGCGGATTCCCATTCGTCCCAATTCAGCCGCGACGGCGGACAGCCGATCGCTCTCCTTGGCGCGCAGATGGGCCACGTTCCGGACGCGGGTGACGCCGTCCGCAAAAGCCGCCGCCACGGCAAGAGTGGGTACCATGTCCGGCAGGTCGCCCATGTCCACGTCGATGCCGTGAAGATTTCCTCCCTGAACGGAGATACCTCCGCCTGGCTCACAATCGATTTCGCACCCCATCTCCCTGAAAACCTCCAAAAGGCCGATATCGCCCTGGCGGGTACCCCGCGAGACGCCTTCCACCTTGACACGGGCACCGGTAATGGCCGCGGCTGCCCAGAAGTAGCCTGCCTGGGAGACATCCGGCTCCACGGCATAACGGCCGGGACGGTAGCTTTGGCGGCCGGGTACCGTGAAGGAAATGTAATCCGAAGCGATTGCCTGGATTCCCATCTGCGCCATGATGTCCAGGGTCATGTCGATGTACGGCTTCGAAACCGGGCCCCGGCTCACATGGATGACCAGTCCATTTTCGGTAACGGGACCGGCAAGGAGAAGTGATGAAAGGTATTGGCTGCTCATGCCGCAGTCCAGGGACACTTCTCCTCCCTTGAGAGAACCTCCGGTGACATCCACCGGCGGACACCCCGTTCCGTAGATCGAGACGGCCGGGACGCCCAGTCGCGTGAGGCCATCCAGCAGGGCGTCGACTGGACGCTCCTGCATTCGCGGTGTACCGGTGAAACGATAGGTGCCTTCACCCAAAGCACCGATCGACAACAACAGCCGCATGCTCGTGCCGGAGTTGCCGAGATCGATCGGCTCGTTGCAAGCTGAAAGTCGGCCGCCCCGCCCGTGAACGACGCTGGAGTTCTTCGACTCCTCGATCGCCACTCCCAACTTCCGCAGGGCCTCGGCCGTGTGATGGGTGTCCTCGCTGCGAAGCGGGTTGTCGATGATGGATACGCCGTCCGCCAGGGCAGCGGCGATCAGAAGGCGATGGGTGAAACTTTTCGAGCCGGGGACCCTGACACTCACGTTGGTTCTGAGGGGGTGTCTCTCGATCTTCATTCGGTTTCGATCCCCATCAGTCATGACCGGATCCTTCAAAAGGCGAGGAGGGATAGGCGCCTATCACCTTCAGAAACAGGCAGCGGGCCTTCATTTTTTCGATGGCAGCCGCGACCTCGGCATCCGATTCGTGGCCCTCCAGATCGGCGAAAAATAAGCAGTTCCAACTCTCCATCTTTCCGGGGCGGGATTCCAGTTTGACCATGTTGACTCCCTCCTCGTCAAGCGGCTTCAGGGCGCGGAGGAGCGCTCCCGGCACATTGGAGGTCACGAAAAGGATCGTGGTCCTGTCCGATCCCGTCGGCGGCATTTCATCCTTTCCGATGATCAGAAACCGGGTCAGGTTCCGCGGCGTGTCCTCGATGCTGGCCGAAACCGTCTTGAGTCCGTAAAGGCCTGCGGCGGCGCTGCTGCCAATGGCGGCCGCGCCGCTTCGCCCGGACGCCATGGCCACGGCTTCCGCCGTGGTGTGGCATTCGCGGATCTCCGCATCCGGCAGGTGTTTTCGGATCCAGGCCCTGCTCTGAGCCAGGGAGTGGGCGTGGGCATGAATTTCCTTCACGTCCGCAAGCGAGCCGTCTCTGGCCAGAAGATCGCAGGAGGCCATGAGGCAACGTTCGCCGCAGATCCTGAGGTTCGAATCCAAAAAATACTCGAGGGCGTAGTGGACGGCGCCCTCGACGGCATCTTCCACCGGGACCACGCCGTAGCGAGAGCCCTCCCGCTCCACGTCCCGAAACACGTCGAGGATGCTGGGATAGGCTTTGAGGGGCGCATTGTGGCCGAAATGCTGAAGGGCGGCGATATGGGTCAGGGTCGCCTCGGGTCCGAGATATCCGATTGTGCCCGAACTCTGGATCTCACGGGTGATGCCGATGATTTCCATGAAAAGGTGATGCAGGTCGTCGGTCTTGATGGGACCGTGGTTCAGGCGATCCAGACGCCCCAGAACCTGGCGCTCCCGGGTCCGGTTCTGCACCTGGAGCTGTTTCATGGATTTGACCTGTCCGATCTCTTTCGCGGTCAGGAGGCGCCGGTTGATGAGGTCGAGCAGCTTTTCATCGATGTCATCGATCACCGACCGGAGCGAATCGATGCGCTCCTCGGGGAATTTCTTTTCCGATGTCATGCCTGTATTACTTCTCCGTAATCGTTTCTTCTATCCGCATCCCGAAGTGCCGGCCGGCCCCCTCGATGGCAGCCAGCACCCGGTCGCCCGGCTGGAGATTGACGATGGAGACCGGTTCACCGTCCGGCCTCGTCAGCCGGATGGTCTCCGCATTCTGCACGATCGTGGTGATCTCCCGCCCCTGCGCCGTCGCCCGAACCAGCAGCAGCGGCCGTTTTTCGATTTTGAGCCGTCCCACGACCGCTGTAGCGGCGTTCCCCTGGTGATCCACGACCAGAACCGTGTCTCCGGCGCCAAGTTCGGAGAGATACCGGGTCTTCCCGTCCGGCACACGGGTATAGGCATGAACCGCCCCCGCATTGACCCGGAACGGCCTTGGCGCGACGTACGGGTTGTCGATGCTCTCCGCATGGACCAGAAAAAGCCCGCCGCTGCTGTTCCCCACCAGCATCCCCTGGCCGCGGCCCATGGAAGTGCACGTGTCGACGCACACCCGGTCGCCCATGCCCACGGATCGTATTTCGGTAATTTCCGCTTCGCTCAAGTCAATGAATTCGGGCCTTGCCGTCAGCAGTGACAGCGTCTTTTTGAGTTCCGCCGGATCCTCGATTTGAAGCAGGACTCCTTCAACGCCTTTTTCCAGAATCCCGAAGGCGGTAAGGGCCGCTTCCCGGTCGGTGACCTCCAGAATGATGTCCGCGCCCCTGGCGATCAGGTTTTCGATGGGAATCACCGTCCAGTCCGTGCACTGCAGAATCACCCGCTTCGATCCGGCCGCCCGGGCGATATCCGCCTCGTCCTCGGCGCTTTCGATCCGCCGGATCACCACGTCCTCACCCGGAACCAGATCCCCGTCTTCTGCGATGGTCATCACGGTTCCCAGCGACTTGGCCTGGGTCGAATACCCGGGGGGAAGCATCAGGGCGTCAGCTCCGCCTTCGATGGCAGTGGTCGCCAGGGCGTGGTTCCAGGGATCGACGCGCACCCAGATGGCTTTCATCGGCTTTTCCCTTCCGTGATGAGTTCGCCCGTTTCCAGCAGTTCCAGTGCTTCCGCAACCGACGCTCCCTGATGGACAATGGCCGTGATGGCCCGAACCATGAGGGTCGGGTTGCGGTGCTGAAACACGTTTCTTCCGATCGACACTCCCCTGCCGCCGGCATCGATGGAGCCTTTGACCATCTCAAGGATATCGCGGTCGGAGTCCATTTTCGGACCGCCGGCGATGACGACCGGCTTGGAACACCCGGCGACTACTTCACGGAAGGTGTCGGGCGACCCGGTATAGGACACCTTGATCAGATCAGCCCCCATTTCCGCCCCGACGCGGGCGGCGTGCTTGATCACCTTGACATCGAACTCGTCCCTGATTTTCTCCCCCCTGGGATAGATCATGGCCAGAAGCGGCATGCCCCAGTTCCGCGCGTCATAGCTGATTCGACCGAAGTCGTTGAGCATTTCCTTCTCTCCGCCGTTGCCGAGGTTGACGTGGATCGACACGGCGTCGGCGCCAAGCTTGATGGCCTCTTCAACCGTGCACACCAGCGTCTTCGCGTTCGGGTAGACCGACAGGCTCGTCGATGCGGAAAGGTGCACGATGAGGCCGATGTCCTTGCCTTCTCCGCGGTGTCCCGCCTCCACCAGCCCCTTGTGTTCCACGATGGCGTTTGCGCCGCCCGCCGCCACCCGGGCGATGGCGTCCTTGACGTTGATGATCCCTTCGATGGGTCCCACGGAAACCCCGTGGTCCATCGGCACGATCACCGTGTTTCCCGTGTTCCGGTCAACGATCCTCTCCATTCGAATGCGTTTGCCCATCAAGCCCATCTTCTCCTCCTTCCGGCAGTACGGGTTGCGATCGAACATAAAAAAAGCCGCGGGCTTTCAGGCTGCCCGCGGCTTTCATGGTTTCTCAGGTTCGTTTTCGATCAGAAGACCACGGGCAGACCTCTCCAGGCGAAGAAATAATAAAAGTAACCGAAATAAGCAGCCTTGAGGGTCACGAGCCGTTTTCTCCTGTTCAATGCGAATCGTATTGCCGTATAGACGCGGATTTCGGTAAAGTCAAGCATTAATCGTGAACGGTGATTCGTTATTGGTGAATCGTGAGCCGTGGTAGAGACATCGTTTTCCTCAAAACTTCATCGATCCACTGATCCTTCCGCCTCCAAATCCTTTCACCGTTCTTGCTGCTTTCTACTCGTTACTCGCTGCTTCCCCTCGAGCCTCGCGCCTCGAGCCTCGAGCCTTCTTCAAGAATTTCCTGCCTCCTCGTTCCCATGCTCCAGCGTGGGAAGGCTCCCGTCATGATGATAGATCCAAATCGGGATCGAGATCGGGATCGAAATCGAAACCCACCGGCAAGCCAACACCGATCGTACTCGTACTCAGCCCCAACGGGCGGTACTCGTTCTCGTACTCGAAATCCAAAAGTGAAAATAGAATAGAACAAACAGCCGAGTACGACGACGAATACGAGTACGAGTACGCTCGCCGGGATAGGGCGAATCCATCAGTCGTGAACCGTGAGCCGTGAATCGTGAATGGTGAACCGTGAGCCGTGAATCGTGAACTGTGAATGGTGAACGGTGATTCGTTATTGGTGAATCGTGATCCGTGGTAGAGACATCGTTTTCCTCAAAACTTCATCGATCCGCTGATCCTTCCGCCCCCAAATCCTTCCACCGTTCTAATTGCTTTCTACTCGTTACCCGCTGCTCGCTACTTTCCCACGAGCCTCGCGCCTCGCGCCTTCTTCAAGGATCTCCTGCCTCCTCGTTCCCATTCTCCAGCGTGGGAAGGCTCCCGTCATGATGATAGATCCAAATCGGGATCGAGATCGGGATCGAAATCGAAACCCACCGGCAAGCCAACACCGATCGTACTCGTACTCAGCCCCAACGGGCGGTACTCGTTCTCGTACTCGAAATCCAAAAGTGAAAATAGAATAGGACAAACAGCCGAGTACGACGACGAGTACGAGTACGAGTACGCTCGCAGGGATAGGGTGGATCCATACCCATTCAACCGTTCCAACTTCGTGAACCGTGAATCGTGAATCGTGAGTAATAGTGCCCATCTCATGGTTCAGCCTGCGAACAGCGCCCGCCGTGATAGCTGTCAAATGAAATATTCACCACAGAGGGGAAAAACTCGAGTAGCGAGTAACCAGACGCGAGCAACGAATAACCAATAACGAATAACCAATAACGAGTAAGATTACGGCTACAACCGAAGGGAAACGGCCGAACCTCGAACTTCGCGAATAAGGAGATCAAATCGGCACCGACGCCTTGTAGACCACGGCATTTCCCTTCAAAGCGTAAGCCGCGGTCGCGGCCGGAATCAGGACGGAGTCCCCTTTGATCAGTTCGTCCTCCCCACCCGGGGATTTCGATTCAATCCGGCAGGTACCGTTCACCACCAGTAGAATTTCGACACTGCGGCTCCGGGAGGATCGGTGCGCCGTTTTCCCGGAAACACGGATGACCGACAATTTGAACTGCGTAGCCGGCGTCGGGTATTCGGATTCGGTTTCCGATATCGGATGGGGATCGAGCACCTCCGGGCGCTCCGAGCCGAAGGTCAGAATCCGCATCAATTCCTCGACGGCGACGTGCTTGGGCGTGAGGCCGCCCCGGATGACGTTGTCCGAATTTCCCATGAGCTCGATGCCCACGCCTTCGAGATAGGCATGAAGCTCGCCGGCGGGCAGGAACATGGCATCTCCGGGCTCCAGGCGGAAGGTGTGAAGAAAGAGAGGCGACAGCACTCCGACGTCGCCGGGGTAGGCGTCCGACAGTTTCACCACCCATTCGGCGGCGGCATCGTCCGCCCGGTGCTGACGGCAGGACGAGACCGCTTCCTGAATCGCCCGCGGCTTCCAATCACCATCGGCTTTCATCAGATTTTCAAAAAAACGCCGCAGTGAATCCGAAGCCGTTCTTCCGGTGTCGAGTGCGTCGATAAGCCGCTCCCCTTCCCTCGGACAAAATCGGTCCAAGTTCTCACGGATCGCGTCGGGCGCCCGGAAACCCCGCATGGCCCAAAATGGCGTCAAGGCGCAAATGCACTCGGGTTTGGGGTTTGGATCACGGTAGTTTCTCTTCGGGCTGTCGAGGGGTATCCCTCTCCGGTTTTCGTCCTCAAACCCCGAGGCGGCCTGAACCGCATCGGGGTGGGCCTGTATGGACAAAGGTGCGGCGGCCGCCAGGATCTTGAACAGATAGGGAAGCTCGGCGCCGAATCGGTGAACCGTTTCAGCACCCAGTATCGGCTCGGGCGAATCTGCTATGAGCCTTCCGAGCGGAACATCTCCATCCGGTGTCCTGACAGTGGACGGAGCCTTGGGATGCGTGCCCATCCACAACTCGGCCATGGGCTCGTCCGCGGGTGACGGCAGCCCAAGGATTTCAGGGATGGCACTTCTGGAGCCCCAAGCGTAGTTTTGAATTGGATTATCGAGATGGTAAAAAGGCAGCGGCATTCGCTCCTCTCCCTTTCACACGAAACGAATCGTGAATGGTGAACCGTGAGTCGTGAACCGTGAGTCGTGAACCGTGAGTCGTGAACCGTGAATCGTGAACGGTGATTCGCTTTCACCGTTCTTGCTGCTTTCTACTCGTTACTCGCTGCTTCCCCTCGAGCCTCTCTCCTTTCTGCCCGATTCTGCGACCGAAAACTACCACCGCTCTGGGGCTTCGGCAACCCGGATGCGTCAAGCGGTGCCGGGGCTCAGTGGAAACGCAAGTCGAATGGGAAAAGTGTCGATATAAGGTCTGCACCGGCTTCTGAAATTGATCATGTTGACGCCTTCGACCCAACGAGCAGCCATCTTGTCCGCGGCGCTAATTACCGGAATAGCGGTTTTTCTTTGCCTGTTCCGTCCCGAGCCGGTCGATCTCATCGAATTTTGGGCATATGACCGAATCATGGAGATGTGTGGCGAGACCGGTCACTCCCGGCAGATCGCCCGAATTGAGATCGCTGATCGCTCGATCCGCCGCTCCGATTCCAGCGGCTGGATCGAGGCGCTGTTGAGCACCGTCGCGGCATTGCTGACGACTGGACTGTTTTTCAAGTGGACAATCCCGTTCTCGATCCTGGCGGCTGCATCACAAGCACTCTTGCTGGCCGCGGGCTCGGGGTTGGCGTTCGTTTACCTTCGGCAATGGCAGCCGGTCGGCATACCGCTTGGCCTCCTAGGGGTTCTCCCGTTCCTGCTGCTATCGATCCTGGCGGTCGGTAAACGGCGCTCGTTGAAAGCGGGACCGGCCGTTGCCGGACGATTTCCCCAGCTTCACGGTGAAGCACGATTTCTGGCCGACCAGATCGGGCCGCTTCTCTACCCCCTGGCGTCGGCCTTTGAAAAGCAGTCGGAATGGCCCAGGGCGCAGGCCGTTTACCGTTTCATCGGAGAAATGAACCGGCCGGGGGAAGCCGGTTCCTTTGAACCGGAAAACCGGTTTTATCCCTCCCGGGCCCGGAACGGCGGGCCGGTTGCAGGCGACAACGCACGGATCCTCGATGGCGACGATGCACTCGGGCCATCACCGGGCGGGATCGGCTTTCTTGGCCGTTATGAGCTCATCCGGAAGCTGGGCAGCGGCGCCGTGGGGCATGTCTACCTGGGACGCGATCCGCGCATCAACCGTATGACCGCCATCAAAACGCTCCGGTTCTCCGAAGGAATGTCTTCCGAAGAACTGAAACGCATGAAAGAGAAGTTTTTCCGGGAAGCCGAAAGCGCGGGCATGCTGTCCCACCCTCGCATTGTGACCATCTACGACGCGGACGAAGACGAGGGTATCGCCTTCATAGCGATGGAATATCTGGACGGCGCCACCCTCAAAACCTTTACCCGAAAACCCAATCGGCTTTCCATCGCCAGGGTGGCCGGCATCGGCGCCGACATCGCCGAAGCGCTCGACTATGCACACCGGCAAGGGGTCATCCATCGGGACATCAAGCCGGCCAACATCATGATGCTGCGAAACGGAACCGTAAAGATAACCGATTTCGGGATGGCCCGCATGACCGCGACCCGTGAAACCCAGACCGGTACCGTGAAGGGCACGCCTTTCTACATGTCTCCGGAACAGTTTGCCGGTGCGCGGATCGACGGGAAATCCGATATCTTCTCTCTCGGAACAACCCTCTACCAGCTCTTCACGGGAGCGCTCCCCTTCCGGGGCGACACGCCGGCGAAACTGATGAATGCCATCATGAACCTCCCCCACCCGGACCCCAGGGCTTTCAGTGCGGAGATACCGAGGCCCTTGGCCGTGGTTTTGAACCGGGCAATGGAAAAAACACCGGAGAGAAGGTACTCAAGTGCAATCCACATGGCCAGGCACCTTCGGCAGATCGAAACCCGGATCCGATCGGCCGGTGCGTCTGCGCGCGTTTCGCCATCGGACCCGATCCCTTGTTGACTTGGTATTCTGTTGGTATTATTGAAATCTTTCAGCATGTTCCGCAATCCAAAATGCAGATTGACCATCGAGGCCGCCGCGCTGACCGATGTGGGGAGGGTCCGTTCTCAAAACCAGGACGCCTTTCTGATCGATCCGCAAATTCGGCTCTATGCGGTTGCGGACGGCATGGGCGGCCATCGGGCGGGAGAGGTGGCCAGTGCAATGGTAGTGGATGCCCTGCAACGGTATTTCCGGGAATCACGGAGCGAAACCCTTCTCTCATCCGGTGCTTCGACGGAAGATCAGACGCTCTCCGAACCTGCAAACCGGGTTCAGGCCGCCGTTCATCATGCGAATCGGGCGGTGTTCGAGGCATCCCGCGCGGATGAGAAGTGCCGCGGTATGGGTTCCACCATCGCCGCCGTATGGTTCGACTCCGGCACCGCGATTGCCGCCAACGTGGGAGACAGCCCCATATTCCTGCTTCATGACGGGGCGATCGAACGGTTGTCCGTCCCCCACACGGTGGAAGAAGAAGAACGTCATCGGAATCCGGAGATCTCGGAATCACCGGATCATCCTTTCCGGCACATGCTGACCCGGGGCATGGGAGTCGATCCGGTGGTCGATGCCGATATCTGCGAGGTTCAGTGCTTCAGTGGCGACCGGATGGTCCTGTGCTCCGACGGCTTGTCCAATCACGTGTCGCCGGAAGAGATTCTGGACATCGTCGTTTCGGCGCCCGCGGAATCGGCCTGCGCCCACCTGCTGAACCTGGCCAACGAAAGAGGCGGTGAGGACAACATCACCGTGATGATCCTCACGGTTGTCGGTCCGCCGACGTTGGCCGGAGGATGGATGGCCCGCCTAGACCATGTTCGGAAATGGGTCAATTGTCGATTGAACGGAATCGGAGCCTCATAGAAAAGGAAACTGCGAATGCCTACCCTGACCCTCAAGTTCAATGGCAATGTCGTTCGGGAATATGACGTCATCCGAGGGCAGGCCATTACCATAGGGCGATTGGAAGACAACCACGTCGTCATCGAAAATCTTGCCGTTTCCGGACACCACGCCAGAATCGACACGGTCGGAGACGGATTTCTTCTGACCGATCTGAAGAGCAAAAACGGCAGCTTCGTCAACGAGCGAATGATATCCACCCACTGGCTTCAGGACGGCGACAGGGTCAGCATCGGAAAGCATACGCTCGTTTTTGCCTGCGCGCCGGGCGAAAAGATATCCGAAGGCGCTCCATCGGACGCGGACAAGACCATGATCATCGACACCGGCCGCTACCGGGACATGCTCTCCCGGGACGACGGCACCATCGCCCGGGAGCGAAAGTCCGAAAACGACCCGGTCGGCGTGCTGTCGTACCTTTCCGGCGGTGATGGCGAGTTCGAGCTGGTGAAAAAGCTGATCAAGATCGGCAAGGAGCCGGGCTCCGACATCCGGGTGAGCGGCCTGACCATCGGTTCTACCGCCGCAACGGTCAGCAGGCGGCCGAACGGTTATTACCTGAGCTACGTGGGCGGATTTTCCAAGCCCCGCGTCAATGGTGAAGCGGTCAAGGAATCCATCCCCCTGAACGAGTTCGACATCATCGAAATCGGCGGCACCAAGCTCCAGTTCTTTACCCGGGAATGATGTGAAGGCGGTACTGGTCCACTACCATCTCAAGCCGGGTGGCGTCTCCACCGTCATTCGGCACCAGGCGGAAGCCCTGCGGAATGAGGCCGATGTGCTCATCCTGTCCGGTCTTCCGGCCCCCGGTGAATTCCCGGCGCCCGTGGCGACGATTCCGTCCCTGGCGTACGACAGCGACGCCGGAGGACGGGAACCGCCCGAGACGACGGCCGATGCCATCGTTGAAACAACGATCCGCGAACTGGGCGGGTTGCCCGACCTGGTACACGTCCACAATCCCCTGCTGGCCAAGAACCGTTCGCTTCCCGACGTCCTGATGCGGCTTCAGCACCGTCGAATCCCGCTGCTTCTTCAAATCCACGACCTGGCAGAGGACGGCCGCCCCCATCTCTACTACCGCGATGCAGCCTATCCATCGGACTGCCACTATGCCGTCATCAATCAAAGGGACCGGCGTCTACTCGTCCAATCCGGCCTGAATCCCGAAGCCGTTCACTATCTACCCAACCCGGTCGCCCCGATCGCCGCAGCCTCCTATCCCGAACAGCCGGAAGATCACGTTCTCTACCCGGTCCGGGCGATCCGCCGAAAAAATATCGGAGAGGCCATGCTGCTGAGCCTTTTCTTTCCGGACCGGCTGCCTCTTTCCATCACCCTCCCCCCCAACAGCGCCGCCGATCGAAAGCCCTACGACTTCTGGCGGCGGTTCGCCGCCGCCAATGGACTGAACGTCAGGTTCGAGGCGGGTGTCGATGCCGATTTCGGTCAGCTGCTTGCCGGCTCCCGATTTGTCCTTTCGACCAGCATTTCCGAAGGGTTTGGATACTCATTTCTGGAGCCCTGGACCGCCGGCAAGGTTTTTTGGGGACGCTGCCTGCCGGATATCATGACCGATTTCGTATCCGAAGGCCTTCGTCTGGAGCATCTGTACCGCAGCATCCGCCTTCCGGCGGAGTGGCTGGAGAGCCCCGGGATCCGAGACATCTTCCGGGATGCTCTGGCTTCCGCGTGCCGTCATTACGGCGTCCCGGAGCGGCTTCTGAAGCCCGACGGGTTCCTGGACGACCTGTTTCAAGACGATCAGGTGGATTTCGGACTATTGGACGAACGCATCCAATCCAGGTTCCTCTTGCGGCTTCTCGAGAATTCCGGATGCCGGAGGCGATTTTACGCCCGCCATCCATCCATCGCCGGCTTCCGGCCGGAAACCGTTTCAGAGAGGGTGCTCGCGGACAACCGAAGGACGGTTCTGGACCGGTTTTCACCTTCCGGGTACCGGGACCGCCTGATGGATATTTACCGCGGGGTGCTTCGCGCCACCGTCCGGCACCGCATCGACAAGACCACCCTCATCCGAGGCTGCCTGAAGCCTGAAACTTTCAGCCTGCTCAAGTGGCGGTCCTATGAAGCCTGATCCTGCCCGAATCCAGATGAGGCCGATACCCACGGGAATGTCCCAATCGGGCCGACTCGCCCTGCCCGTCAAGGCTGTCCTTTTCGATGTCTACGGAACCCTGTTCATCAGCGGATCCGGCGACATCGGGCACCTCGGCGCTACCGGTGGATTCTCCGCCGGCCTCGAATCCCTGTGTCGCCGGCACCAAATCGACCTCGGCGCGGAGGCGCTTCTCAAACGGCTGAAAGCATCGATCGGGAGGGAACATGAACGCCGCAAATCGGCCGGCACCGATTTCCCGGAGGTGGATATCGAAGCCATCTGGAGGGAGGTGCTGCAATGGACGGAAACGCACCGGGTTCGAAGGTTTGCGGTGGAATTCGAAGCGATCGTCAACCCCGTCTCCCCGATGCCGGGTGTCGCTTCGGTCCTGACGGCAATTCACCGCGGCGGGATGAAGCTGGGCCTGATCTCGAATGCCCAGTTCTACACGCCGATGCTGTTCGAAGCCTTCCTGGGAAATACGGTCGAGAAGCTCGGGTTTGACCGGAGACTGACGGTGTTTTCATATGAGGAAAAAGAGGCCAAGCCTTCCACCCGGCTCTTTCAGCGATGCGTCGATGCCCTCGAAACGATGGGCATCGAACCCCTTGAAAGTGTATACGTGGGCAACGACATGCTCAACGACATCGCCCCGGCATCCCGCCTGGGGTTCCAGACGGTCCTGTTCGCCGGTGATCGGCGGTCCCTGCGGCTCCGGGAAAACCATCCTCTGTGCCGCGGACTCAATCCCGATGCGGTCGTCACGGAGCTGCGGGGCCTGGTTTCGCTGCTGGACCTGACGGCATGATCGGCTGCCAGGCCGGCCCCCACGACGCCTGGACGCGAACGCTGGCGCCTGCCTTGCTGCGAAACAGGAGATAGCCGTTTTCCCTGCCAAAACAATATAAATTTCTGGTAATTTCGACATCGTTTCGACAGTACTGGATCAAGTCTTCCAGCCGTCCCTCCTTCCACCACTGAAGTGCGATCAAACCGTCCGCAGCTTTCGCGGTCCCCAGCGTTTCCTTCGCCAGATGGTCCAGGGAGAGCCGATATCCCAGCCGGTAGTGTACGGCGTCGAGCAGGTCCAGCATCGGAAGCGCCTGGAGGTTCAACGGAGTGTAGGCCTTGAGAACGCGAAAATCGAATCGCCGGATATTGAATCCCACCACGAGATCCAACTTCTTCAGGTGTTCGATGAGTTCCTCGACGGTGTCTTCCGTGTAGGGATGAAACCGCCGGTCTGCCGAATCGTAGAGAACGCCGCAGCTCATTCCCATCCGGTGGGCGAGATGCCATCCCCCGACCTCCGCCGCCGACCTTTGGGTTTCCAGGTCGAAAACGCCGTACCGGGCTGGAGAGGCAATCGGCTGCAAATTCGCTTCGAAGTCAACAGGGACCGGCACCCGGATTTTTGGGGTCCGGGGACCCGCCGCTCCGTTCCTGTGCCGCAAACGTCTGAGAATGAACAGGGCCGCCGCCTTGTCGATCGGCCGATTGCCCGACCCGCATTTGGGCGAATGGACGCACGACGGGCAACCGGTGTCGCAAGGACAGCTTTCGATGGCGTGGAGCGTCTTTTCGAGCAGGACTGTAAAGCGCTCGTAGGCTTCCCGGCTGAAGCCGGCTCCTCCGGCGGCGCCGTCATAGACAAATACCGCGGGGCCGCCCACCTGGGGATGGAACGTCATCGAAATGCCGCCCAGATCATTCCGGTCGGTCAGGACCAGCAGCGGCAGGACGCCGATCATGGCATGCTCGAGGGCGTGGATCCCGCCCATGAAATGAAGGCCGTCTTTTTCGACGGCTTCCTGAACGTGGTCCGGGATCACGATCCAAAAACCCTCGGTTTCAAAAACCTGCGGCGGCAAATCCAGGCTTAGGACTTCGAAAGGTCTCCCGTTGGCCCTTAATTTTTCGTAGCCCGTGATCTGGTCCGTCACGCGGATCGCACCGAAGACCACCTCGGTGCCGGCGGCTTTTCCGGACGCCCGCACTTCGAGAATCTCGGTGGTTTTCCAGCCCCGTGGCCGGGTAAAATAGCTTCGGGAAGCCGGCCTCGCCGAAACGATCCGCCGATCGTGGTCGAGACTGTCGATCCGCCAGGGTTCGCCTCCGTGAAGGTATACCGCCCCGGGGTGGGCTTCGCGGAAGATTCTCCCCCCGTCGATCTCTCCGATGATGTTCCCGGTCTCGATGTCCCGAATCCTCCAGAGGACACCGCTGCCTCTGAGCTCCACGCCGCGATGCGGGTTTTTTCCAGCAGGCAGCAGATGGCTTCCAGCCCCATTGACGAGCAGCAGGCCGCGTTCGACCAGGTTCCGGATTACGTTACGTTCCGCGGGGTGCATGCGATCGATTTCGTCCATCGCCAGGGGAAGCTCCGCGGCCGCGCAGGGCAGGTGCTGTTCCAGTACCTTGGGATTGTAAGGGTTGACGACGGCGGATTCCGCCCCCCGCCGAACGAGTTCCCCCGGATGCCGCAGGAAGTATCGATCGAGCGCGTCCTCTCCGGCCACAATCGCCAGGGCGGATGGCTGCCCGTTTCTTCCGACGCGGCCTGCCCGCTGCCAGGTGGAAACCAAAGTGCCCGGATAGCCGGCCAGTATGCACAGATCCAGGTCCCCGATGTCGATGCCGAGTTCCAGGGCGCTGGTCGTCACGACGGCGAGAAGCTCTCCGGAGGCCAGGGATTTTTCCACGTCCCGGCGCTGGCCGGGCATCAGGCCCGCCCGATAAATTCCGAGCCGCCGGGAATTCTCCGGACTCTGTTCCCGCGCCCGAATACCGATCCATTCCGTCATTTTTCGGGACTGCGTGTAAACGATCGTCCTCAGCTCGAAGCGAAGCGCGGCCTGCAACAGGCGAAGCACGCAGGGCATCAGGCCATCGACGGGGTCGAGGAGCACCAGATGCCGCTGCCCGCGGCCTCCGCCTTTTCCTGAAACCGGTTGAACATCCAGGCCGGAAAGGGTTTCGGCAAGCGGGACCGGATTGGCGACTGTAGCGCTGCAGAAAACGAATTGCGGGGAGGCGCCGTAATGAGCGCAGATACGCCGCAGCCGGCGAAACACCTGGGTCATGTGGGAGCCCATCAATCCCCGCAGTGTGTGGACTTCATCGACCACCACCCAGTCCAGGCGCTGAAAAAAGCCGCTCCACTGATGGTGATAGGCCAGAAAGCCGTGATGGAGCATGTCGGGATTGGTCATGACCACCTGCGGCGGGGCGCTGCGGATTTTTCGGCGATGCCAGGCGCTGGTGTCACCGTCATAGATGGCGGCGTCGATGCGAGGCGCTTCCGGTGGAAGGTGGGATTTCAAGGCGACGAAGGAAGCGAGCTGGTCCTGCGTCAGAGCCTTGAGGGGGAAAAGATAGAGGGCATGGCGGTCCGGCGTCCCGAGGCAGCTTTCGAGCACCGGAAGATTGAAAATCAACGATTTCCCGCTGGCCGTGGGGCTGGCGACCACCACGTGCCGCCCGTTTCGCAGGGCGTCGATCGCCTCGGCCTGATGCCCGAAGAGCCGTCGGATGCCCAACCGCTCCAGTGCGGTGGCCAGCATTGGGCTCAAAGGCCTTGACAATTCGGCAAATTCAGGCAATCTCGCCGGGAAGATCCGATGATGGTGCCAATCGCCTTGGCAGGCGTCGGATTCCCGCACCCATCGAAGGAAGCCCTCGATCCGGTGGTTGGAGGATGGGAGCATCGTGTCGCTTTCGTATGGACCCGGTCGGGTGTTGAAAAAATGAACCGAAACGGGTTGCAAATCCAATAAAAATGACTATAATTCACGCGACGCACAGAGTACGAACCGCATAGGCTCCAGAGGAACATGACGAGGGCGCAGGACCCGCCCCAGGTTGTTCGGACGACACCCTTGGAAGACCCGTGGCGTTGCCGGCACTAGATCCAACAAAGGCCATCGGCCAGAGAAAGAAGGAAATAACGCTCCGCCGGCTCCACCGCCTGAGCCATCCAACCCCTGATGGACAAAGATAACCCAGACAATCAATCGATCGACGGTTCAGCGCCTGACGATGGGCCGTACAGGAGTAGTGCGTCCTTTTTCCGTGTCCACGTGCATCCTGCCGAATTCCGCCCACCCTTATCCACCCATCTCCCATGACGACGCAAATCATCTCGCTGATCATACTGCTCGTGCTTTCGGCGTTTTTCTCATCGTCGGAGACTGCCTTCTTCTCGATCAGCCGGACCAAGGCACGGCACATGGCGAAAACCCGCAAGGGGTCGTTCCTGCTGATCGAGTCGCTGAAGGAAGATCCCCACCGCCTGCTCACCACCATCCTGATCGGCAACAACACCGTCAATGTCGCCGCGGCCTCCCTGGCCACCGCGCTCGCCCTTCAGATTTTTCCCAGCCACGCGGTCGGCATCGTCACGGGAATCATGACCCTGCTGATCCTGGTGTTCGGTGAAGTGTTTCCGAAATCGCTGGCGACACGGAACAACATCGGCATCGCCCGCATGGCGGTCTACCCCATCTACTGGCTGTCGATCCTTCTGTTCCCCGTCCTGAAGTTTCTTGCGTTCATACCACTGATCACCGGCAAGGTCCGGAAAAGCCCCCGGGTGACCGAGGAGGAACTCCTCACCATCGTCGAAGCCGTCGAGGAGGAAGGCAGTATAAAGGAAGAAGAGCGAAAGCTGATTTACAACATCTTCGAATTCGACGATACGAATGCCTCGGAAATCATGACACCCAGGGCGGACATGTTCATCATCGACATCAACAAGGAGCTCAATTTAAAGGAGATCCTCGAATCCGGCTACACCCGGGTGCCGGTGATCGACGGCGACATCGATCATGTCATAGGGATCATCAACATCAAGGACCTGTTTCTGCACACGCTGAGCGGGGGCGGCAAGATGGATATCCGCAAGATCATGCGGGCTCCCTTTTTCGTACCCGAGCACAAGAAGCTCGACAAACTGCTCCAGCAGTTCAAGAAGCGCCGCCACCATATGGCGATTCTCGTCGACGAGCACGGCGGCGTCTCGGGTCTCATCACCCTGGAGGACGCCCTGGAGGAAATCTTCGGGGATATCGCCGACGAGACGGACAAGGAAGAGCCTCACATCATCAAGGCGAAGGCACGGGAGTGGATCGTCCTCGGCAAGGCGGATATTGAAGAGGTGAACCAGAAGATCCCGCTCAGAATACCTGAATCCAACGATTACGATACGTTTTCGGGTTATATTCTCGAAAAGATCGGCCGCCTGCCGACGGTCGATGAGGAGATTCCCATCGACGGCTTCACCGTTACCGTCAAGGAAATCGATGGCATCCGGATCACGAAGTACCTCGTCCGGCAGAACCAGCCCCAAGAGCCCGCTACGATGAGCGAGCCCGCCGTGAAGTAGCGTCCTTCCGCTCCGTCACTCCTTCACCCGCTCGACGTACTGCCCGGTCCGCGTATCGATTTTGAGCAGCTCCCCTTCTTCGACAAACGGAGGAACCTGGAGGACATAGCCGGTTTCGAGGGTGGCGGGCTTCGAGTCTCCGGATGCCGTGTCTCCCTTCACCCATGGATCCGCCTTGACGACCCTGAGATTCATGAAAATCGGCAGCGTAATGCCGATTGCCCGTCCCTGAAAGAAAAGGATGCTGCAGACCGTGTTCTCCTTCAGAAAATTCTTCGCCTCCCCGACCTGTTCTTCACTGAGAAATTCCTGCTCGTAGTTGGAGGTATTCATGAAGCAGTAGTTGGTGCCGTCCTGGTAGAGATATTCCATTTCCAGTTCTTCCAGGTTCGCCGGCTGGAACTTTTCACCGGAGCGCCAGGTCTTGTCGAACTGCGAGCCCGTCACCATGTTTTTCAGCTTGCACTTGTAAAGGGCCTGTCCCTTGCCTGGCTTGACGAATTCGAATTGCGTAATGATATAGGGATCGCCGTCGATTTCGATTTTCAATCCCTTCCTGAGATCTCCACTTTCGTACATCGGGTACCCTCCTTGATCGCCCTGTCATCGATGGGCTGTTGTAAACCGTGGTCTCATGCCGTCATCCGGAGCGGCGGGTTTTCGTTCGGGTGAGCGCCGACCGGGCCGCATCCACGAAACGTCTGACCCGGCCGACGTCCTTACGGAACCGCACGGGCGTGCCGTTTTCGTCGACTGCGTTCGTACCGGTGCAGCTGTCCACTCCGGCCGGCCGGACCGCGAGGATCCCCTCCCGCACGTTGTCCGGCGACAGCCCGCCGGCCAGAATGACCGGGATCCGACTCGCGGCGGCCAATGCGGCGGCGGTCGACCAGTCGCAGGTTCGGCCGGTAATGCCGACAAATCCGTTGACCGGCTGTGCCGCGTTCAAGCCATCGTCCTCGGCCTGAATCAACGTGTCGGTCAGAAAGAAGTCGCTCACCGGCTCGAAGGCGCGGCAAAGCTCCAATGTCCGCAAGCCCCTGGAGTCGTCCCTGGCCGGAATCGGCAGTGACCTCATGATCCGGACCTGGGGGAAACGCCGTCTCACCAACTGCTGCCGACGCAGGATCCGATCCAGCTTGTTTTCGGCCTCCGGAAGCAATTCACAGAAATGGATAATATCCGGCTTGTAGAAATCAATAGCGCCTGAAATCGCATCCGCATCGTTGGTCAGCGGGATCAGACAGCTGGTGCTTCCGGAGCGCTGCACTTCTTGAACCGTGTCCGCCAGCCGCCGCTGCTTCAATCCTTGTTCCGGAATCCACACCGTCCCGACGTGGTCCACTCCTATCCGGATCATCGATTCGGCTTCTTCCGGAGTTTGAATTTCATAAATCTGAACAATCAACGCGCGACGAGCTTTCCAATGAATTGGACCAATGAATCGGAATGGATCGGCCGCCGCGGTCGGCAAAGTCCGGGCAGTGGCGGGTTTTCCGAAGAGCGGTCAAGACAACTATGGGGTTGACTTTTGGGGCCGTCTCTAACATATTCAGCCTGATTTCGCAATCGCACTTCAATGGCTTATTTTGATATATGGTTTCAGATAGTTACAATCTCTTCCAGGGCACTACATGATTCTGATCGTCGATTTCGGCTCCCAGTTCAACCAGCTGATTGCCCGGAGGGTCCGGGAAAGTCGTGTCTATTGTCAGATCGAACCGCCGGCACGATCGATGGAGGCGGTCTCCGCCTTGAAGCCGGAAGGCATCATTCTTTCAGGTGGCCCGTCCAGCATCTACGAGAAGAACAGCCCCAAGGTCGACCCGGAAATCTTCAATCTTGGGATCCCCGTTCTCGGCATCTGCTACGGCATGCAGTTCATGGTGGATGCCATGGGCGGAAAGGTTTCAAGGGCGCAAAAACGGGAATACGGATTCGCGGAGCTGGATATCCGGCAGCCGGACGGCCTCTTCCAAGGCGTCAAATCCAGAACCCAGTGCTGGATGAGTCACGGAGATTCCATCGAGACCCTCCCCAAAGGATTCGTGACCACAGCCGCGACAGACAACACCCCGATTGCCGCCGTTGCCGATCCGATCCGCCGTCTCTACGGGCTCCAGTTTCATCCCGAGGTGGAACACACGACCGACGGACAGAAAATGATCCGGCGGTTTCTTTTCGACGTCTGCCGCTGCAAGCGTTCGTGGACCATGAAATCCTTTGCCGATGAGGCGACGAGAGAAATCCGCGAGGCCGTTGGAGATCGCAAGGTCGTTCTCGGCCTGAGCGGCGGTGTGGACTCGTCGGTCGCGGCCCTGCTGATCCATCGGGCCGTGGGCAAACGCCTCACGTGCATCTTCGTCGACAACGGCCTGCTGAGAAAAGACGAGGCCAGGAAACTCAGGGCCGTTTTCAAGCAGAATTTCCAAGTCAATATTCGTTTTGTCAACGCCGGCAGCAGTTTTCTCAAGGCGCTTTCCGGAGTCACGGATCCGGAAAGAAAGCGGAAGATCATCGGGAAGATCTTCCTGGATGTCTTCGAGGCCGAGGCCGCCAGGATCGAGGGTGCGGCATTCCTGGGGCAGGGAACCCTTTATCCCGATATCATCGAGTCGGTTTCCGCCTTCGGAGGTCCGACATCGATCATCAAGTCCCACCACAATGTGGGCGGACTGCCGAAGAAGATGAAGTTGAAGCTGATCGAACCGCTGAAACTTCTCTTCAAGGACGAAGTCCGGAAACTGGGCCTTTCCATCGGGCTGCCGGAGGAAATGGTCTGGCGCCAGCCCTTTCCCGGCCCCGGCCTGGCCATCCGGATCATCGGGGAGGTGACCCGCAAACGCCTTCAGGTTCTCAGGGAGGTGGACGATCTTCTGATGGAGGAGATCAAGACGGCCGGCTTGTATCGAAAGCTTTGGCAATCCTTCGCCGTGCTGCTGCCCTTGAAGAGTGTCGGGGTCATGGGCGACCAGAGAACCTACGAGAACATCATCGCCATCCGTGCGGTGACCAGCAGGGACGCCATGACCGCGGACTGGGCCCGTCTGCCCCACAAACTCCTGGGTCGGATTTCCAACCGCATCATCAATGAAGTCTCCGGGGTCAACCGGGTGGTATACGACATCAGCTCGAAACCGCCCAGCACCATCGAATGGGAATGACAACTCCATGATCGACGGCAACCAGACTGGACATTTCAAATTCGGTGCTCCCGACGATGAAGAAGCGTCTCGGGGGTTCGACGACGGCCTCATCGAATTCCGACTCCGAAAGATCAACCGCCGCATCACGCTTCAAGCCCTTCTGCTGCCGGTGCTCACGGCCTTGATGATCGTTTTCGGTTACCTGGAAATCGAAAAACGACTGGACCGGCGGGAGACGATGGGACTCGACGGCATCGAAAGCCTGACCCGCCAGGTGAACCAGCGTCTGGACGAGGTGTCCGGCCGTATCGACGGATTCGATCAGAAGATGACCGAATTGCAGGCCCAGACCACGGCCTCGGTCAAAGAATTCGACCAGAAGGGCGCAGCCGCCCTGAAGGCGATGGAGCAGGAGCTCGACGGCATACGGAAATCAGTCAAGGGTATCGATGTTTCCGGGGTGGTCGAAAAAGAACAGCAGGCCCTGATGGCTTCCGTCAGTGAAACCCTCAAACCGATCGGTCAGCGCATCGAAGTCCTATCAGAAAACCTGAAAAACCTGGATGCCCGCCTGAGCGAACAAGTCGCCGGCCTGTCGGATAGCACTGGTAAAAGCGCATCGCAGCTGGCATCCCTGCAAAAGGAGATCAACGCGCTTTCCCGGAGTCAGCTCAGCCGGGAGCAGCTGGATCTGGAACTCCTCAAAGTCAAAAAGGCTTATCAGCTGACGCTCGAGAGCGAAATGAGCCGAATCCGGCGAGAGCTCAATTCCCTGTCGGAAACCGTGGATCGCATGCAGTCCAGGCTCACCTCCCGGTCGGGGTCGAGCACAGTGGTTCCCGGCGGCGCCGCGGCCTCACAACCCAAGGGATCCACCGCCATTCGGGAACACTCTCTTCCCTGAGTACCGAAAGCCTTATCGCTGTTTATTCCAATGAATTCAGAATATTTAATACAGCTTCTTAAATTAGTGTCTCAAGGATCGATTCAGCCGGAACAAGCGGCCGAACGGCTCAGCCGGCTGGATTTCGAAGATATCCGGTTCGCCCATGTCGATCACCATCGATCGCTTCGACGGGGCTTTCCGGAGGTGGTCTACGGAGAGGGTAAAACAGCGGACCAGATCGGCGCTATCCTGGAGCGAATGGTTCCCGAGGAGAAAGTGATTCTGGTTACCCGGATAGACGCGGACAAAGCAGCGTTCCTCCGAAGCCGCTTCCCCCAAGCCGTCCATTTTGAAGACGCGCGAATGATTCGAATCGGAACGCCCGTTCCGAGAAACGACATCCTGGGGAAGGTGCTGGTCATCTCGGCGGGCACCTCCGACATTCCGGTCGCCCGCGAAGCCGTGGTGACTCTGGAGGCCATGGGACACCCGGTGGAGGGGATCTTCGATGTCGGGGTCGCCGGAATTCACCGGCTGTTTGCCTATCGGGATCGACTGCTCGAGGCATCGGTTCTGATCGTCGTTGCCGGGATGGAAGGCGCCCTTCCGAGCGTTGTCGGAGGCCTGGTCGATCGCCCCGTCATTGCCGTACCCACGAGTGTTGGATACGGCGTGAGCTTCGGGGGGCTCACTGCGCTCTTCTCGATGCTGAACAGCTGCAGCTCCAATGTCGCCGTGGTGAACATCGACAACGGATTCGGCGCCGGCTACATGGCGGCGATGATGAACCGCACGCGGTAGCTCTCAGACCCACCAGCAGGATCACGCCATCAGATGTCTGACCCGTTCCGAGGAGCTGACCACTTCCGTTACGCGGATCCCGTAACGCTCCTTTTCCACCAGCACCTCTCCTCTCGCGATCAGCTTCTTGTTGGCGATGATGTCAACGGGCTCCCCTTCAAGGTTTGAAAGCACCACGGCTGCGCCCTTGTTCAGTTTCAGCAGCTCCTTGATCGCAATTCGGGTGCGCCCGAGCTCCACGACGACCTCAACGGGAATATCCATTATAAAGTCGATATTGTTGCGCGATTCGGAACCGCCGTTCGTTTCGGGAGGCGGAAGCTGCGGCGCGCCGGCCGGGGCCGGGCTCGGCGCCGCGGGCGGTTCCGCCGTCTTCTCCTCCCTTGCCGCCTCCAGCAGTCGTTGAATCTGGTCGTCGGTCAGAGTGCCGTCCCCTTCCTGTTGTTCCGCTGCCGGCCTGGGTTCCGGTGCCCGGGATTCCAGCCGCTTCATTGCCGACGCTTCGATTTTGACGCAAACCTCCACCAGAAGGTCATGATCGTTGAGTTTGAAGGCGAATCGCTCATAGCGGTCCATGTTGAGGATTTCGATCTGGAAGTCGAGCCCCATCGTCAGGGATGGCGGAGAAATCTGGCAGTTCAGCCCGGAGTCGCAGAAGGCGGCCTTCAGGTTTCCGGCCAGCATGTTCGTCAGCTCTCCAATGGCATCCTTCACGGATTCGATATCCGTCGTCTCCTCGAAGCTGTCGCCCAGGATGGCGGCCGTGATCATCCTCCCGAAGGTTTTCGGAACCTGGAAGGCGATCGAACCCTTGATGTCGCCGGTGAAGTGGATCTGCCCCATGACGCGGAAGTCTTCATATCGGGTGAAAGGCTCCCGGTCCGAGAGCTCCACATCCATGCCGAGCATCGTATCGAAGAGTTCGATGATCGAATCTCCGACGGAGGAAATGATATCCAGCCGCTGGAACCGGGTGATGTCGACCTTTTTCAACTTGAGGACCGATTTGAGGTCCGTATCGTCCTCGACCTGGAATCGCACGCCGATCTCGATGATGAACGCGTGAGAATCGCAGGTGAAGACGAACCGGTCGAATCGTTCCATGTTGATGAATTCGACCTTGAAATTCCTTCCGCTGGTGATGGACGGGGTGGATATCTGGCAGGTCAGGCCCATGTCCGAAAACTTGGACTTGAGATTCCCCCCGACGATATTGCAGATCTCACGGATCACATCCCGGATTTCATCCTCGCTCTCGATTTCATCAGGCTCCATGCCGAGCATGCGGGCGGCCATGCTCCTGGCCAGCGCCGATGACACCTGGATGTCGACACTGCCCTGGACCTTGCCCGTCATGCTCACCAGCCCGACGATCCGCTCTTCCTCGTCCGGAAGGTCGACTTCGGATTCCGAATCGACCGGCGTGATGTTCATGGAGAGCATGGTGTCGAAAAGGTCGACGACCGAGTCCCGCACTCCCGAAATCACATCACCATGTTCCTGATCAACCATGGAAGCTCCGTTCGAAGGCCACCGTCATCGATGCGTTCCAGCACCGGCGCGACCGGGACGACATTGGCAACGACGACCCCATTGAAAATTGAAACGGCCGGCAGGGGCGCCTCGTGCGCCCCGGCCGGCAACTTTCCACCGGCATCCAAATGAAAATGCAAATGCAGTGCCACGTCTCGTTCCAACCGGAAATCGGGCCGGGTGATGTGAAAGCCCGAAATCGAACCGTCATGAGACCGTTGAGTCCCCGGACCCCGCCGATTGCGTCTCTTCCGCACGCGGCAGCATATCCGCCCGACGGGGCAACACCGCGGGCTTAGGCGTCGAAACGGGTCTCGCCTCCAGCGCCGACGCCTCTCCGAAACGCCATCGGCGCCAGAATATTGACTCTTTCGAACTGTGAATCGTCAATTCGACTTTCCGGAACTAACGGGCAAAGGATGTCGTTTGCAGCGCCAGCCCGCTTCGGGCAGCCGGGAGGTTTCATGTCTCTCATCGGCCATCGGCGTGGCACATGATTTGCTTGACCCTTCTGTCATCATTAAAGGAGCTTACCGGTCCGGCCGACGGCGGAAAGACGATTCAATGGGCCGCCTCGCGTTTCAATTCGACGCGGCCTTCCGGCTGTAACTGAAGCCCTCAACCAAAATCGCCCTATTCAGGTACGATAGAGAGTGCCCATTATGACCCGGAAGGACATTCAACGGCAGATCTCGGAGCGGATCGTCCAATTCCCCATCGTGGACCGATGCGTAGGGGAGTTGATGGCCGTCTTGAACCGGCCCGGCAGCAATTTCTCCCAAATCGTCGATCGACTTTCCCCGGAGGTTGCCGCGCGCTTCCTCGACATGGCGAATTCGGCCAACCCTGGAAGAGAAGTCCGATCCCTCAGCTACGCGGTGCAGCTTCTGGGGTACGGACACATGAAAAAAATCCTGATTTCCGCCATATTGATGGAGCCGTTCACCCGACAGTTGCCCGCGTTCGACTTCAAGCGGTTTCAGACCCAGTCGCTCTTCTGCGGTGTGATCGCCCGCGTCATCGGCAGGATCATCGACTATGAAAGGCCTGAAGACCTGTTCACCGCCGGCGTTCTCCACAACATCGGCAAGCAGATGATCGCTATTCACTTCCCCGAGCAGCACCAGGAAATCCTCGATCTGAAGCACCGGGAGCGCCTCGAGACGGGTAAAGCCGAAGAGCAGGTTCTGGGCATCACCCATGCGGAAGTGGGCGCCATCGTCCTGAAGCGGTTCAATATCCCGGATGCCATTTGCGAAGCGGTTCGACTCCACAACGCGGATATCCGCGCCCTGCCACCCTACCCCGAAGGAGAATTCTCCCGGGTGGTGCACGTGGCGTCGCGGGTCGTTCATCGATATGCACTACCGGATGCTTTTCCGACGCTGTCGCTGGAGCGGAGGATGGGACCCGATATCGAGATCCGCAAGGAAGAACACCGCCAGGCGGTCGCCGATGCAATGCGGAACCAGGGGTATCACCGGGTTTTCCCCAAGCTCCTTCGGCAGATCGCCGACGGTCTGATGATCGATCTGAAAAAGCAGTTCAGGCTGAGGGAGGAAGCGGATTGACCCTCACCGCGGGTCGGCGGGGTTTCGGGGCTGAAAGAGAAGACACTCGATTCCCGGCGTCGATTTCAGCACGGTCTGGTGAGGCAGCATGTGGCTTTTGAACCCCATGGCCCGGCATCCGTGAGGCCACCTGGGGTCCCACGTCACATGGTAGTGCCGACAGTGTCTGCAGTTCACGCGAAGCCTCTCGCATGCTTCCAACGGCATTCGATTGAGCATTTTCATTCCGTTCATCCTGATCTCGTAGGGCCATATTCTCACGCTGCTGAATTCCGAGTTCACGCGGCGGTTACCCCAGGAAATTCATCAGCGTCGGCTGCACGATCCTGGCCGCGGTTTCGAGGGCGGCCTGGTAGGCCACTTCCTGATTTTTCAAATCGATGATGGCCTCGTTCAGATCGGCGTCCTCCGTCCTCGAAATGATGTTTTCGACACTCAGGTGGAATCTGGCCAGTTGGCTTTCGGTCATTTCCATGTGTTTGTAGCTGGCCGCATTTTCAGCCCGGATGTTCTGAATCTGCTCCCGGGCCTCGGTAAGACGGTCGACCTGGCTCTGGATCAGGGTCACTTCCCCGTTTTGAATGCCGGTCAGCAACTGGTTCATGATGTCGAACACGTCGGCCGTTCCCGATGTGCCATGGAATATCCTGCTGCCGTCCGCCTCCATCGACATTTCCCGCTTGTCGCCGATGATGACGCTGTGCTTCCCGTCGTCACCCTGGTAGTTGCCGTCCACGTCGAACGGAGGCGCATCGGTCTGATGCCCGCCGAAGATGTAGTTGTCGCCCAGTTTCGAATTGGCAAGCTGCAGCATCTGGTCCCGGATCCGTTCCACCTGGAAATAGGCATTGTCACGGTCCGTCACGGTCGCGGACGCTTGATTGATGGCCCAGTTGCGACCTTCCGAAATCAGGTCCTCGACGGTTTCAAGCGTGGTCTCCGTGAATTCCATGCGGTTCTTGCCGACCTGGATGTTCCGGTCATACTGATCGATGGAGGAGAGCAGCCGTTTGTGGTAGAGCACGCTGGCGGCGCCGATGGGATCATCGGAGGGGCGGTTGATCCGTTTGGTCGTCGATATGATCTCCTGCTTTTTCAGCATGCGCTCGGTCTGGGACAGGAGATGGTTCTTCATGGACTCCGTCATCAATTGGGTGGTGACTCTCATGGACTATTCCTCGCTGTTCCCCGCATCCCCTCAGACCATGTTCATGACGGTCTGAAGCATCTCGTCCGCGGTGGTGATCATTTTGGCGGCAGCCTCGTAGGCGTGCTGGAACTTCAGAAGATTGATCATCTCCTCGTCCAGGTTCACCCCCGAGACCGACTCGCGATAGGCTTCCATCTGGGACAACATGGACCCCTCGAAGGTCCGGTTGGCGGTGGACTGCCGCACGTGGTTGCCGACATCGCTCACCAGGGAGTTGTAGAAATCGTCGAAGGAGGCGGAATTGCCGCTCATGGCCAGGTCGAACTGAAGCTCGGCGATGTCCACCGCCCTGCTGTTGTCACCGGGCGAGCCGGCGGCGGTGGCGGCAGCGGCAATCCGGTTCACATCGCCCAGAATCTCTCCGGAGACGGCAATTGACGCTGCCGAGTCGCCGTCAAAGAAGGCCGTGCCCGTGTAGGGTTCCCCGCTCACCGGATCCACCGTGAGGCCGAACCCGGACGCGTGGATTTCATTGACCTTGGAGATGATGCCGGAGGCGAGTTCGTCCAGCCTGGTCCGATAGTCGCTGACATAGTGATCCCTGGCATCCAGCCAGCCCTTGAGGCGTCCGCTTTGGATGTGGTCGGTGACGTCCACGGCGTTTTCGTTCCCGTCGAGCCAGCTGACGGCGTGGAGTCCGTCCGTGTTGAGGGTGCCTTGCAGAGACCATGAAAAGGTCCCGTTCACCAGCGGCTGCCCGTTGCCGATCATCACGTTCACCTGGCCGTCGTCGTTTTCAAACGCGTCGATGTCGATCAGGGATGAAAGTTCCTTGAGCAGGGCCTCCCGCTGGTCCCTGTAGTCGTTGGCGGTCTGTCCGGTCACCTCGATCTGGCCGATCTTGTGGTTCAGATCGGCGATGTGGATCCCGAGCCGGTTCACATCCTCAAGGGTGCCCACGATCTGGGTGTCGAAGTCCTGCTGCATCCGGGTCAGGTTTTCGGACAGGTCATTGAAGGTTGAGGTCAACACCTCGCCCGCCCCGCGAAGGGTGACGCGTTCGGTGTAACCCGACGGATTGCTTGCCAGGTCCTGCCATGCGTTCCAGTAATCCGACATGACGTTCTGAAGCCCGGTCCCGTCGGTCTCGTCGAAGAGGATCTCGATTCGCTGAAGCGCGCTCTCCTGGGCTTCCCACCGCCCGAGGTCCTGGCTCTTGTCGTTGATCTGGGCGCCGATGAACCGGTCATAGACCCTCTTGATCTGGACGGCCTTCACACCGGTTCCCATCTGGCCCGGGGTTTGATAGATCGGCGTGTTGGGTTCCAGGACGACCCGCTGCCGGGAGTATCCCGGCGTATTCACGTTGGCGATGTTTTGCCCCGTCACGTCGATGGCCTTCTGTTGAGCCAAAAGGCTCTGGGAGGCCACAGTCATGATTCCGTAGATGTCCGGCATGTGATTTCCTTTCTACAGGACGGATCGCTTGCCCAGCGCCGCTACGATCGCTTTTGGGATTTTCCCGAGCGGCAGCACCTCGTCGACGCCGCCGATCCTGATCGCCTCCCGGGGCATGCCGAAGACCACGCAGGTCTCCTCGTCCTGCGCCAGGTTGTAGGCGCCGCTTTCCTTCATTGCGAGCATTCCCTTCGCGCCGTCGGCCCCCATTCCGGTCAGGATAACGCCGACGGCGTTTGCGCCCGCGTTCTTGGCCACCGACTGGAATAGAACATCGACGCTCGGCCTCTGGTAATGCACCCGAGGTCCTTCCTTCACCCTTACGAGATAAACGCCTCCGCTTCGCTGCAAAAGCATGTGCCGGTTGCCGGGTGCGATAAGGGCGACTCCCGGCACCACGTGATCGTGGTCACTGGCCTCGCGAACCTCCATCTGACTCAGGGAATTCAATCGTTCAGCGAATGTTCGGGTAAAGGCCTCCGGCATGTGCTGGACGATGACGGTCCCGGGGCAGGTGCCCGGGAGACGCGTCAACACCGACTCGATAGCCTTCGTTCCGCCAGTGGAGGCGCCGATCGCCAGGATCTTGTGGGTGGTGCGCCCCAGCAGCGGCGGTGCGGAAGGGTTGGCTTTCTCGGGTTCAGGCAGCGCCGCCGCGGAAAGCCGCGACACATTGGCCAAGGCAGCCGCCCGTATGGCCAGCACCAGATCGTGGGAGACGTTTCGGGTCGAGAAGGCGGATCCGGGCTTGCAGAGCACCTCGACGGCCCCCAGATCCAGCGCCCTGATGGCCGTCTCGCTGTTCTTGGGCGTCAGGGAACTCAGGACCACTACCGGAAGCGGATAGTGCTTCATGAGCTTGGCGAGAAACGAAAGGCCGTCCATCTTCGGCATTTCCATATCCAGGGTGATGACATCCGGCTTGAGACGGACGATCTTGTCCCGTGCAACATAGGGGTTGGCCGCCGTTCCGACGATCTCGATGTCCTCGTAACGGGAAAGATCCTCGGTCAGTATCTTCCGGACAATGGCGGAATCATCGACGATGAGCACCCTGATCATATCTTTTTCCCGATCCCGCGGCCGAAGCCGCGTCCGGCCGCCGGTCCCGCTGCTACCGGTTGGAATTCAAGAAGAGCTGGCACTCGCCCCCGTCCAGGCTCAGCAGCCGGGAACGGCTCGTCTCCGGAGACGAGGAGATGGCGGCCAGCTGGGAGCCGCTCCGAAGATCCGGAATGAACTCGGGAGGCTCGAGATCGAAAACCGCCTCCCTTCCGAAAATCTTGGGAAGCACGTTGCCGCAGATGACGTTCCCGGCTTCCTTGAGCGCATCCTGCAAATGCATCGGATCCAGTTCACCCTCGTCCTCGGTTCCCAGCATGTTGGAGGCCAGCTCCGGCAAAACCGCCGAGGAGAAAGCGATGAGAAGCTCGCCGGATTCCGGGCCCGAAAAGCCGATTCGACATCCGACCGATGTCGCCGCATCGATCAACCGGTCGTCGTCTTCCGGAAAACTGAACAGAAATGCCAGCTGTTCGAGCGTGGACGCCCCGGTTTCCGACAGGATCCGCTGAATGTCAGTCATTGCCCTCTCCTCCCAGACCGGTCATCTCCACGATGGCGTCGCGGAACTGTTCAGGCGTGAACGGCTTGTGGATGAAGCGGGCTCCGAGCTTTCGGATCCGGTCGATCCGGGTTTCACTGCCCTCGGTGGATACGACGATGACCGGTATTGGCGAGAGTTCCGGGTCGTCCGCCATTTTTTTCAACATCTCCTCGCCATTCATCACCGGCATGTTGATATCGGCGATCACCAGGTCCACCCAGTGGTTTTTCAGGGTCTCGATGCCTTCCAAGCCGTCGCCCGCCTGGTGGAGTTCTCCGATTTGAAGTTCCGTCATCTGAAGCGTCTTGGCGATCATGGCCCGCATCACACTGCTGTCGTCAACGATCAACACATTCAGGGACATCTCGATACCTCTTTGAATTTGCGCTCACTGCTTCGGCTTGCGTACCGGTCGAATCGTCCTCAAGCCCTGAAGGCATCCGCCGTTTCATTCATCCACTGAAGCGTCTGACTGACCACTTTTTCGACGATCCCGGGCCTGAGTCCCAGCCGGCGCGTGGTCGCGGGAGATATGTCGTGCTTTAGTCCGTCACGCCCGATCCCGACGCCGATCATCATGCACATGGTGTTGGCGGCATGAACCACATCGGTGGCCAGCATGGCTTCTTCGGCGCGGTCCGGTTCATGATGCCACCGCACGGCATGCACGAGCTCCGCCGGGAACGACCAGTTTCCGAGAAGCCTCGCGCCGACCTCCGCGTGGTCGGCGCCCAGCGCCATGCGCTCGGCCGCCTCGAACGAGAGGCCGGAAGCGGTCAGGTTCTCGATCAAACCCAGTCCATCCCGAACGAACCCACCCAAAACGAGTTTTCCAATGTCGTGCAGCAAACCGGCGGTGAAGATTTCACCGTCGTTGCGGAGGGCAAGTTCCCGTGCCAGTCCTTCAGCGGCCACCGAAACGGCAATGGAATGCCGCCACAATTCACCGGACGGAAGATCATAGCCCGGTATCGGCCGGTCCATGAAAGCATTCAGGCAGGTGGCCAGAACGAGCTGGCGGAGGCGTCGCGCACCCAGCAAGGTAACTGCCTTCCGGACCGAACCGATTCGGGACTGGAATCCGAAATAGGCAGAATTGCTGAGTTTCAGAATGTTGGCCGTCAGGCCGGCGTCCAGCTTCAAAATGTTTTCGATGCGATCCATGGGAGCCTCCGGATCGTCCAGAACCCGCAGGAGCCGGGTGACGGATCCTGGAAAACCCGGAAAAGCATCGACCTGTTTCATGACGGCGGTGAGATCGGCGGGTTTCATAGCACTTTCACCGTCCCGTTGCTGCTGATCCGGACGCTGCCCGTCGCAAGCTCGAAGTGCACCGTGCGTCCCGACGGGCCCCCGATATCTTCGGCCTTGAGCAGGATGTTGTTCTTCCAGAGCAGCTTCTTGAGCACCGTAAAATTCCGCTCACCGATTTTGAAGATTTCGTTGTTGCCCAGCGGCTGGCCGCAGCCGGCGGCCTTGACGACGAGGCGCTTCTTGTCTCCGCCGATCCGGTAGATTTCCTGAAACAGCCGGGGGACGCCGGTGTCCACGAACATATAGGGATTCGCCAGGGCCTTTTCCGGGTTGATCTTCGACAATGGCAGCATGGCATGGAGCAGCCCCCCGATCCGCGCTTCCGGATCGTGGACCATCAGCCCCAGGCAACTGCCCAGGGCATGAGTGACGAGGGTATCCCCCTCTCTCCCGAGTTTCATGTCGGCAACAACGACGACGTGTCTCATGTATCCCGAACCCATGGGCGATCCGCTATCGCTTCCGGTAGACGGCGGGTTTGATATAGCGGAATTGATGGTGAATCGCGGACAAGCCCTCGGAGTGGCCGACGAACAGATATCCGCCGGGCGCCAGCAGGTCATGGAAGCGATTCACCAGTTCCTGCTGGGTGGGCCGGTCAAAGTAGATCATGACGTTCCGGCAGAAAATGGCCTGAAAAGGCCCTTTCATCGGCCATTTCTGCATCAGATTGAGATAGGCGAGCCGTACCAGTCCCCGCAATTCCCGGCGCACCCGGTAGGTTTCCCCACCGGCGCCTCTCTTCCGCTCGAAATATTTATGCAGCAGATCGCCGGGAACGTCCTTTACCTTGTCCGGCGTGTAGACGCCCCGGCCGGCGACGTCCAGCATCCGGCGGGAGATGTCGGTGGCGAGAATCAGAAAATCCCGACGGTGAAGGTCGGAGACCGCCTCCTTGAGCACCATCGCCAGGGTATACGGCTCCTCCCCGGAGGAACATGCGGCGCTCCAGAATCGCACCCGGCTTTCGCCATCCAGTTCCGGGAGCACCCGGTCGCACAGGAACTCGAAATGGGCGGCTTCGCGGAAAAAGCTCGTTTTATTGGTCGTCATCACGTCGACCATGAAGTTGATTTCATCCTGACCGCCGTCCCCGCCGATCAACTTCATGTAGTCGGTGATGCTGCGCAGCCCGAGCACCCGCAGACGTTTCATGAGCCTTGCGCGAACCAGTGCTTCCTTGCCGGTTTTCAGATGAATACCGGCCTTTTGGTACACCAGGTCGCTGATGGCCCGAAATTGCTCGGTACTCAGATCCGCTGCCAGCATCTGAAAACCCTTTCCTTCTCCGTACCTTGATTCGAAATCATGCGCCGGCGGACTGCGTCGCCCGCAAATCCTTCCCGGCTTCATTGCCCCGGGCATCGGCATAGCGGAGCAGACCGCCGACATCCAGAATCAGACCGACCCTTCCGTTGGGCATGATGGCGCTTCCTGAAATTCCGGGAATATTCCGCATGGTCTCTCCGAGGGTCTTGATCACCACCTGCTGACGCCCCATGAGTTCATCGATGACCAAACCCGCCTTGCTCCGCTCGTCCTCGACGATGATCACCAGTTCTTCCTCCTCGTCTCTTCCCGCGGAGGCGATGTCATAGAGATCCGCAAGGTGCATCAGGGGAATCAGTTCACCCTGGACCGAGATCATCCTGCCGGTCTCGTGCACGGTGGAGATGTGGTCGGCGCTCGGCTTGATGGATTTCACGATGGACGCGGTGGGAATCACGTAACTTTCCGCTCCCACCCGGACGACCATGCCATCGATGATCGCGAGGGTCAGCGGGAGGCTCATCTTGAAGACACTCCCCTTTCCTCCCACGGACTGGATTTCGGTCTGTCCCCGGAGGGATTCGATGTTCTTCCGCACCACGTCCATTCCCACCCCGCGGCCGGAAACGTCGGTAATTTCGGCGGCTGTCGAGAAACCGGGCTCGAAAACGAGGTTGAAGACCTCCCTGTCGGTCAAATGGCCGCCATCGCTGATCAGACCCTTATTCACGGCCTTCTCGACGATGGCCTTCCTGTCGAGCCCTTTTCCGTCGTCCCGGATTTCGACCACCACGTTGCCGGCCGAGTGATAGGCCGAGAGCTTGACGATGCCGGTTTCGGGTTTGCCGGCCGTCTTGCGTTCCTCAGGCTGCTCGATCCCGTGATCCACCGCGTTGCGGATCATGTGGACCAGGGGGTCGTTGATGACATCCACCAGGTTGCGGTCGATTTCGGTCTCCTCCCCCTCGGTGACGAACTCGACCTTCTTCCCGAGCTTTCGGGCCACGTCCCGAACCAGTCGCGCCATCTTGTTGAAGGTGCCCTTCAAGGGAACCATTCGCAACGACATGCTGATGTCCTGAAGCTCCCTGACGATTTTGCTCGTGTGCGCCACCTTCTTGATGAGCTCATGATGCGAGCTGTTGAGGACCAGATCGTCCTGTGCCACCATCGAATGGGCGATGACCAGCTCTCCGACCATGTCGATCAATCGGTCCAGCCGTTCCGTGCTCACACGGACCGACGTATCGACACTGCGCGGGCCCGATTTCATCTGCTTCTGGGTTCGCAGCGCCTGTCCGACATCGGCAAGCCTGGCGGTCTTCGAACGAACGATCCGCGTTCCGATCGGACCGCCTCCTGAGCCATCACCGACGGCGGCTTCAACGGCGTCGCGATCGGCCCTGCCCTGGGCAACGAGAATGTCTCCGATCCTCGGCTTCCGGGCGGCCGTTTCCACGTCCTCCCGGTTCACTTTGCCCTGAGCAACCAGAAGATCTCCGATTCTCGGCCGGTCCGGGGCCGTTTCCTCGTCGGAAATGCCGCTGGCTTCGGGGTTGGAGAGCGTGCAAAGCAGTTCGTCGTACCCGGCCGGCTTCCGGAGCGGAGCGCCTCCAACCGCCTCCTGGACGCCCTGGACCATCTCCTTCAGCATGTCGAGAGCGCGCAGCGAGAGATCCGCGTAACCGCCGGCATACCGGATTTCCCGATCCCTCACCCGGCTGAGCAGGTTCTCGGCGTGGTGCCCCATTTCGGAGATGATGCCCAGTTCCAGGAATGCGGAGGTGCCTTTGATGGTGTGGAACGCCCTGAATACGGTACCCACGGCCTCCATGTCGTCGGGATCCGTCTCCAGTCCGAGCAGCGCCTCTTCCGCATTGCCGATCTGCTCGTTGCTCTCCTCGACGAACTCTCCGAGCAGATCCAGGTCAGGGTCTCTCGGCATGTGATCGGTTGCGCCGGCTGCCTGAGACGTCGAGGCAGGGTCCGCACCGGACATGGATTCTTGATCTGTTTCAGCTTCGTCCGCGCTCGATTCCGCCCGTAAAGGCGTCGCCCCGGTCTCACCCGGCGGAGCATCCCGATATTCGGCTGCCGCTTCCAACAACCGGCCGGTTTCGATGAGCGCTGCCGGGATGTCGATCAAACGGCCGTCGAGAACGCCATGAACCGTTTCGGCGGCCGACTGGACCCGGATCCTGGCGGATCCGGGGAGTTTTTCCGTGCGTCCGAGGGATTCCAGGGCTGAAAGAAGGCTGCGGATGGCTTCCGGTTGATCCGGCTCCACCTGGATCAACATGGCCGCAATATCATCCAGTGACGGCACTTCTTCGCTCTTGGAAGCCGGTTCGGACGGAGCGGCTGGAATCAGCGACTCGAGTTTCACGATCCGGGCCTCGATCTCGCCCTCCGACCCCGGCTCCTCGCCGAGAAACCTGGCGGCCGCCAGGAATCCAGCCGAGAGGGCGTCCACGACGGACAGATAATCGGTCAAACGCCGCTCCGAGATCGCCGCCGCCCCTTCCCGGCAGACCAAGGCAAGACGCCGGACCGGTTCCAGGCCTTCACCCCGTTCGCCCGCTGCCGAGGCCAGCCAGCCGGCAAGTCCGCTCCACGCCGTGGGATCGTTTAAACTGTAGGCTTCTATTTCATCGGCGTACCGCTGGAAAGCCGTCTTCAACTCTGATTTTCGAGAATTCATGTGATTTTTTGCCCTGTCACCCGTCACAACGGTTGAAGGCTCAATAAGCCCCTGAAAGCACCCGCCCGGAAGCGGATTGGAGATGAACCTGACCGCTTGATCGATAGACGGTACCATTGCCCGCCAGCTGACCGAGCAGCCTGAGCGATCCGTTTACGAAGGCCAGGGCATGAAGGCAGAGGGAGCGGCTGGTGGCCGATTCGGTGGCGACCCTGTCGAACAGAGTCTTGCACCGGCGGCTCAATTGCCGCAGTTCCGAGGCGTGGGGCTCGTCGACCATTCCGGCCAACCGGCGAAGCGTCAAACCACCGGGCGGACATCCCAGGGTTTCGGCCAGCACCTCGACCCTTCGGAGGCGATCCAGTTCGATGTCCCGAATCGCCTCCAGCCGGCTTTCCTTCTCCTGAATGACCGCATTCAGCCGCTCGATATCCGACTTGACGATGGCATCCCGCTCCGCCTGGAAAAGATCCATCATCTCCAGATAGCAAGCGGACTGCCGCTCGATGGTGTCGATCAACTCCCCGAGTTTCTTCTTCATTCCGTCTCCGGTTCCTTGAGGTCCTGGCGGCAGCGGTCACTTTCGTCGGCGCGCTCCGCCGCACCGGCGAAACGGCTACTCCAGAAAAACATTGGCGCTCATGACCTCATTCAACATTTTTTCGGCGATCCGCCCGCCGTCGATCCGATATCCTCCCTGGTCGACGATATCCAGAACCCGGCCGACCCTCTGCTCGTCCACATCCGGGATTCGATGGAGCTCCCGGGATGCTTCCTGAAGCTCCCTGGCGCGCGGCGACAGGACCACCTTGTCCGTTCCCGTCGGATCGAGCTCACCTTGCGCACCTTTGCCCTGCGGTGAGGTCGTCTCACTTGCCCTCCGGGCATAGGCATCGAACAGAACCGAAGGGTCGTTTCCTGAAATTTTCATCTTACACCTCCATCGGGGACCGTTAGCAGCCTTTGGTTTACAGCCTTGTTTACAGCCTGCGGATAAAAGGCGCCTCGAGCCGAATCCGAAACCTGGGTACTCGCGAAGGCGAATGTTGTGGAACCGGCGGCACGAATGCGCCCGGCACTCCGTCGCCCGCGATCGAATATCGCCCGGTGACGGGACGGCCAGGTGGATTATCGGGCCGTCGCCTTGAAACCTTTAACGATTTCAACGCCCGGGGATTCGCCTGTGTCTCCGGCGGCTTCGATTGCGGACGCCATCTGGCGCCGCAGCACCGCGGCAAGGCCGATACCTCCGCAGTCGGAGAGTTTTCTGGCCCATTCCGCATCGAGCATCGAGGTATAGATCTCCTCCGCCGGCCCCTTCCCGATCAACCCCCCTTCAGGCACGGTGTTTCGCATTTCCTTGAAGAGATAATGGACGAACAGGGACTCCATCTGTGCGCATATCCGGTCCAGTTCGGGAGACGATGCCGGGGCCGACCCGGAACCATTTTCGCCCGATTCATCGGCGGCCGGGCGCAGCGGGGTGTGTCGCGGCCACGTAAGCGACCGATATCCGATGTCGTCGGCTCTCATATGATCTCCAATTGCGCCTGAAGGGCTCCCGCCGATTTGAGCGCCTGAAAGATAGCAATCAGGTCACGGGGGGACACCCCCAACGCATTGAGCGCACGGACCACTTCTCCGATGCTGATCCCCGACTCCATGAGATGGACGGGCGCATTGCCTTCCTCCACCCGGATGTCTGATTCCGGGAGCACGGCCGTACGTCCTTCGGAGAAGGGCAGCGGCTGGGAGACGCCCAGAGATTCGCTGATCTGGATGCTCAGGTTCCCATGCGCGATCGCCACAGTGGATATCCGCACGTTTTCCCCCATGATGACCGTTCCGGTCCGCTCGTTGACGATCACTTTCGAAATCGTATCCGGGTCGACCGCCAACCCTTCGATCAGCGACACCATTTCGACCAGCCGGCCGCGGTATCGGTCCGGAACGTCGATTTCGACCGTACCGGCATCCGGGGTGCGGGCGATGTCGCCCGCAAACCCGCTGTTGATGGCCGATGCCATCCGCGCTGCCGTCGTGAAGTCCGGGTGGTGGAGGGCAAACGTCAGGGATTCCTTTTCGTTGAACCGTGTCTTGACCTCGCGTTCGACCAGAGTGCCTTCCACGACGCGGCCGACCGTGGGGAAATTTTTCTGGACATTGCTGCCTGAAGAGCCCGACGCCGCAAAGCCCCCGGTGCTCACGGGTCCTTGGGCCACGGCATAGACCTGACCGTCCGGCGCCCTGAGCGGTGTCATGAGCAAGGTGCCGCCCTGCAGGTTCTTCGCGTCGCCGATGGAGCTCACGAGACTGTCGATCCGGCTGCCCGAGCGGGCAAACGCGGGAAGCTCCGCCGTGACCATCACGGCCGCCACATTCTTCACCTTGATGGCGTCGGACGGGATCGTAACGCCCATTTTTTCGAGCATGCTGGCCATGGACTGGACCGTAAACCTGGAGCTGCTGCCGTCCCCCGTACCGTCCAACCCCACGACCAGGCCGTAGCCCACCAGCTGATTGGATCGCACGCCCTTGAGGTCCGCTATGTCCTTGATTCTCGCGGAATGGGCGACCGCCGTCATTCCCAGGATCAGGAGCATCGCCGCAGCAAGGGATCGCCGCAGAATCGAAGTCGTCGAGCCGACCGGCCGTGATTTCATGAGGGTATCCATCGCCTTCAGAAGGGCCAGATGTTGTTGAGAATGTTGGCCATCCAGCCCGGACGCTGCCGGTCGTCGATGACCCCCGAACCGCTGTAGGCGATCCGGGCATCCGCGATATAGCTGGACAGGATGATGTTGTTTGCGGAGATGTCCCGCGGGCGGATCACCCCGTAGAGCGTGATAAACTGACGTTCGTGGTTGACCGTCACCTCCCTGGAGCCGACGATCCGGAGATTGCCGCCCGGGGTCACCTCGACCACCCGGGCCGTCATGATTCCCTTGACCGCGCCCTTGCGGGTAGTGCTCCCGTTCCCCTCGAATTCGCTGCTCATGCTTCCCTTGACCGACGCCTCCCCGGCCGCGGCGAAAGGGTTGACATCCGGGTAGGGTTTGTAGTCCGGATGGTTCGGGTCCGTGAACCTCTTCTCGATGCCGAAGAATTTTTCCACGCCGGCGCTCAATGAGGATTCACGGTCGGTTTCGGTGCTGGCGCTGTTGGACGCGCTGGTGGCCTCCACGATTTCGATGGTGACGATATCTCCCACCCGGCGTGCTTTGGGGTCGACAAACAGTTCGGCGAGCATTCCCTCGTCCGACCAGAGGGATCCTTCAGCCGAGGGTTCCGGTCGTGCGCCGGGTGCCGTGACAGGAATCGGCGGAGCATCGGTATAGGAGGGCGGCATGGCTTCGGGTCCTCTCGACGCGCACCCCGCGAGGCACAAGACGATGAGGCAGACCGGAGTCATCTTCCTCCCCAGAATCTTGACGGCCGGCCATTCACAAAGTCGTTTCATAAGGATCGATCCCTCTTCCCGACGATTAAAATTCAACCTTCACCGTTCGAGCGTCCATCAGCAGGCCGAACACCGACTTGTTGGAGTCCAGATTCATCACGGGGATTCGCTCTCCCAATCGTCCCTTTTTCCGGACCTCTCCGAGCGCCGTAACCCTCAAGCCCCCCCGTTCGGCCACCAGAAGAACCCGGTCTCCCTTGCCGACCACGGGGGGCGCCTCGATCCAATCCGATCGAAGCACCGTCATGGCGGGAATGTAGCGGGTGGCCTGCTTTCCCAGTGCCGCTCGGGTGCTCGACATCAGGTCCG
This sequence comes from Desulfobacterales bacterium, assembly GCA_049366795.1. Lineage (GTDB taxonomy): Bacteria > Desulfobacterota > Desulfobacteria > Desulfobacterales > UBA5852 > CALNZV01. The sequence goes on along the minus strand of JBMNCP010000035.1, from coordinate 34,493 downwards.
GGGGAAGGCCGGCCACGTTCATCCGTTGGACAGCCAGGTCCCCCTCGGTGAGCATGCGGCCGCGGGCGATCGGCGCTCGGGTGATCACGACCTCCCGCATGACTTCCATCCTGGCGGTGACCAGCACCTTCTTTTCCGGCACCTGGTTGACCCGAAACTGGACGTGGATCGGCTGTGTTCCGGTGAACTGCCTCTGGGTCAGAATTTCCATGTCGTACCCCAGATCCCCCTTGGGAAGCTCAACGCCCTCTTCCGGAACCAGGACTTCCGTGATCACGACGTCGCTCTCCGCGGGAGACGGAGCGGCGCAAAGAAAATCCCGAACCATCATCTCGATTTCGGCACCCGTGATGTGGACGCTGCCTCTACGGACATCGACCACCTCCGGGCAGATCCACCGGACCGATTCGGGATCGACGCGGTTCTGCTTGAGGCGGAGCAGAAGGTATTCGCGGCTCAGGCGCCGTTGCCTGCCCGCCAGCGGCGCCTTGCCGACGACGACGCCTTCAAGGGCCTCGACCACGTCGGGATCGGCCGCTTCCACCCGTGCAATGTCCCCAAGCGTGATCGGGTCCCCGTTCACTTCCACCTTCTCCTCGACCCGGATCACCGGTGGCCCGGTGGCCGATGTGTCCGGGGCCGCCGCGGCGGCTGCCGGAATCAACGACAAGGCCGGCAGAATCGAAGCCAGGACCCGGACGAAAAAGCGCAAACCGGATGATGATCTCATGGGTTACCGTTTGACGTTGTTGGCCATCTGAAGCATCTCGTCAGCGGCCTGGATGGACTTGCTGTTGATTTCGTAGGCCCGCTGGGCCGAGATCATCTTGACCATCTCGTCGACGACGCTGACGTTGGACATCTCCAGAAAACCCTGGGACAGGGTTCCCAGCCCGTCCTCCCCCGCGGTACCGGTGATCGCGTCTCCCGATGCCGAAGTGGGAAGGAAAAGATTGCGCCCGATGGCGTGCAGGCCCGCGGGATTGACGAATCGCGCGAGGGTGATCGTTCCGATTTCCGTTGGCTGGGTTTGGCCGACCTGCATCACGGAAACCGTTCCGTCCAGGCCGATCGACAGGGAAACGGCATCGGTCGGAACGGTGATTTCAGGTTCCAGGTAAAAACCGTCGGAGGTGACCATTCTGCCCTCGCTGTCCATCTTGAAGGCGCCGTCCCGGGTGTAGGCGATCTCGCCGTTCGGCTGGACGATCTGGAAGAAGCCGTTGCCTTCGATGGCCACGTCGAGCTCGTTTTTCGTCTGCTGGTAGTCTCCCTGGATAAACATCTTCTGGACCGCCACCGGGCGCGTTCCGTGCCCGATCTGGATGCCCGCGGGGACCTCGTTGCCGGCGGCCGAGGAGGATCCCGCATTGCGGAGGGTTTCGTAGAGAAGGTCCTGGAAGTCGGCCCGGCTTCGCTTGAAGCCCGTGGTGTTGACATTGGCCAGGTTGTTGGAAATGACATCGATGTTCAATGCCTGCGCCTTCATGCCGGAGGCGGCCGTCCACAAGCTGCGTATCATCTGTATTCTCCTTTTCCCCGCTACTCCGGTGATCCAACCGAAGCAATTGCACGGGAAGTGGATTCGTCGATCGTCCGGATCACCTTCTGGTAGGATTCGTAACCGCGAAGCACCTCGATCATGTCCGTCATCATTTTGACGGCGTTGACATTGGAACCCTCGAGGGCTCCCTGCTGCACGACAGGGGCTTCGACCTCCACTTCGACCGCTTCCGGTCCGGCCGTCACGAACAGGGTCCCCCCCGCCTTGGCGAGCGACTGCGGATTGTCGAACTTCACGACCCTCAGGGTTCCCGCGGCGTTGCCGTCCGCGAAGACGTTGCCGTTCCGGTCGACCGTCACCGAAGACCCATCGATGGCGATCTCCCCCCCGTTTCCCAAAACGGGATCCCCGTCCCGGGTCGTCAGCAGCCCCTCGGGACTCAGGGTAAAGGAGCCGTTGCGAGTGTACCGGACGCCCGCCTCGGTCGACACACAGAAAAAACCTTCCCCTTCCAGCGCGAGATCCAGCGGATTGCCCGTCGTCTGATGCGGACCCTGGGCAAAATCGACCTGTTCGGTGACGGGAATCAGGCCGCTCAGCGAACTTGCGCCGCCGCTTCCGGAAGGCCCGGTCGCCGGCGCCGTGTTCTCCGGAAGTCGGACCGAGACGGTGTCCATTTTGAATCCGGCGGTTCCGGCATTGGCCAGGTTGTTGGACAGCACCGCCAGTCGAAGCTCCTGGACCACGGAACCGGATGCCAGTGCGTAGATCGCGCCGCTCATGCCTTTTCTCCTTCAGGCCTCATTTGCGTCCTGTCGGCAGGACGTCTGGCAAATTCTGCAAAAACCGGACCACCCGGCATCCTGTCGACGAAGCGCCGACGGGTCGGCCACGAACGCCCAAAGCGGCATATTTTTCCACCCTGCCCTGCAATCTTTTCCATTCCTGTTCAAGATGCCGTCCGGTATTCCTGCAGGTTGCAGATCAACTCCGCCTCGCCGGCCGTCAGCCCCGTGCGGGCGCGAATCATCTCGGCATTGGCGCCCTTGGCGGCCATCTGGTAAGCCAGCTGATAGTTCCCTTCCGCTTCGGACGACACCGCCCCGTTCTCCGGCGGATGCATCACATCCGACTGAAAGCCCTCGGCCTCGGGAGACCATCGGAAGCCCTGCTGGGGTGCCGGACCGCTGACGCACTCCTCGACGAGCAGGTCCAGTTCTTCCTCCAGCACCCTGACGACGGCTTCATGAGCTCGCCCGGCCCGCTGCCTGAGCATTTCAGAGTCGAGCTCCGACCCGAAGGACACCGCAGGGGCATCCGGCATCAACCACCGGCGATAGCGGACGCGGTTCCAGACCAGAAATCCAATGAGCACCCAGCAGCTGACGATCGCCGCCACGTCCAGGATCACCGCCCATGACATCGTGACATTCATTCTCTTCTCTCCAAGTCCGTTTCTTCCATCGGTCTCCGGTCCGCATGCCCTCAGACCACGATATCGATGCGGTGCGCCGGCGGTGCTTCCCCAGGGCCTTCATCGGCCCTTCGATCTGCCGGCGCCCCGTCCGTCCGTTCCTCCGATTCCGCTTCGGGGGCGGCGTCGACCGGATCGGATGGAGAACGTTGCCGCTGATCCCGGTTCCCGCTGTTCCCGCCACCCGGTTTGCGGACACGCCGCGACGGCGCCGCAGGACCGATCTCACGGCCAATGGGCCTGATATCGACCATTTCATCCTCCCGCACGGATCGCCGTGATCCCTCAGTGCTCCAAAAGCTTCGCTCTTCGAAGCTTGCCCCGCAGATGAATAATCGCCTGGGAGTGAATCTGGGACACCCGGGATTCGGTGATGTTGAGCACTTTTCCGGTTTCCTTCATGTTCAGATCGTCGAAGTAGTAGAGCGACAGCACCATCTTTTCCTTCTCCGGCAGCTGTTCGATCGCCTGGGCCAACGCCATCTGAAGCTCCTTGAAGCTGGTCCGGTCGAGGGCGTCCTCGTCCCCGTCCGCCAGGTATTTCATCAGTTTGCTCTTGTCGTTGGAGTCGTTGAAACCCATTTCCTCGAAACTGATGAAGGAGATGCACGAAAGACACTTGATCTGATCGAGTTCTTCGAGATCGATGTTCAGCGCTTTCGCCACGTCCCGGTCTTTCACTTCCCGCCCCAACTGCTGCTCGAGCATGGCATGCGCCTTGTCCAGCTCCCGGATCTTCTTTCGATTCGACCTGGAGAGAAAATCCCTGGAGCGCAGTTCGCTCAACACCGCCCCTCGAATGCGATGGGTGGCGTAGGTGATGAACTTGTTGTCCCGATTCGGCTCATAGCGATCGATGGCCTGGATCAGTCCGATGACGCCTACGTTGTAGAGATCGTCGACATCGACCGACGAAGGGAGGTGGACGGCCATACGGTTGACGATCCTCTTGACCTGAGGAAGATATTGCATCATCAGGCTTTCTCTCCAGGATTCTCTTACTTCCGATGCGGGGGCTCGATCGTATTCTGCCGGTTTCATGGTACACCTTCGTTCCGGATGAGGGGGTTGCCGCAAGGATCTGACTGTCTTCAATGCTGGAAATCACCCGAGGCCGTTCTGAAGAATGTGTTCCCAGAACAGGTTGGAGTCTCCATGGGGAACCTTTCCCATGGGCAGGTTGACGCATCGTCTCGCGAGGTTTCGGAAACATTGCACCGCCGGGGCTTCGGGATCGAATTCGGAGACGAGACGCTGGCGCTTGACGCCTTTGACGATCTGCCGGTCCAGAAGCACGGAGCCGAAGTATTCCACGGCGATATCGAGAAATTTTTCCGCCACCAGATGCAGCTGGCGGAAAACCTCCCTCCCCTCCTGTTCGCTGGAAACCATGTTGACCACGACCTTGCAGTTCTTTTCCGCGTACTTGACCGAAAGCACCTTCATCAGGGCGTAGGCGTCGGTGATCGAGGTGGGCTCCGGGGTGACCACGATCAGCATGTCGCTGGCGGTGACGCTGAAATCGAGGACATTGGGAGAGATGCCGGCCGCCGAGTCGATGAGCAGAATATCGACGGAGTCGATCAACTGGTCGATTTCCGACAGCACTTCGATCTTCTGCCCGAGTGAGAGCTGGGTGAGTTCCTGGATTCCGGAGGACGCCGGAAGGATTTGAATGCCGCCGGGACCCGCCACCAGGATGTCGGCGAGGGGCTTTTTGCCCATGATGACATGGGACAGGTTGAATCTGGGAGCAAGGCCGAGCAGAATGTCCAGGTTCCCAAGCCCCAGGTCGGCATCCAGGATGAGCACGCGCTGCCCCGCCCGGCTCAACTGGTAGCCGAGATTGGCGATGATGTTGGTTTTCCCGACGCCGCCTTTACCGCTCGTAACGGAAATGACACGGGTCGGATCCCGATGCGCCGCCCCGGGTCCCCTGGATCGGCCGCATCCCGCCCGTTTGTCGCTCAGTCGAATCACGTTGCCGGAGGTGAATTTCGATGACATCTCAGGAATCTCCTTCATGACGATCACAGGTAGCGGGCACGGCCGGCGGCAGCCGCCGCATCGGGACCCGGCGAAGGATCCGCAGCGGCCTTGGGCTTGCAGTATCGGCAGGGTTTGTATCGACTTTCGACCGCATCGGCGAAAGAATGAAACTCGACGATGTTTCCCTTGCGGATCAGTCGAATCCATCTGCACTCCGGGGTGTGGAAGATGTCGGAACTCCGGTTGGCCAGATAGAGGGGCGGCTCGGCAGGACGGACCCCGGCGGCCGGCGCGGCGACCACTCGCTCAGGTTTGTCAAGGACGGCGGCCGGCCCCTCGAGCAGATACGCGGCAAAGCGGGTGAGACTGGCTGCTTCGAGATCCATCGGCACCTGGACGCCGACACCGAAATAGGCCACCGGCAGGCCGGATTTGACGAAAACCGGCACCACGTCTCCGGCCTGGTCCGTTTCATCCATCCGGGTCAGCACCGCGCCGTGAGCAGGCAATGGGGAAAAGGCTTCGACGGCCCGCTGCAGGTCCCTGCGGCGCGTTGCGGCGCTCACGACCAGAAGCGTGTGCAGGTCGCCGACCTTCTGAAGGCATTGGGTCAGCATCGCCATCCGGCCCTGGTCTCCCGGTCGGATTCCGGGCGTGTCGATCAGGACCGTGTCGCAGTGCTTCAACCGACACAGGCAATCGGAGAGGCCCCCTCGAAGGGAAGCCTTTTCAAGCTGAATTCCCAGGATGCGGGCATACGCCGAGAGCTGCGCCGAGCTGCCAAGCCGGTTGTCGTCCAGGGTCACCAGGCCGACGGACTGCTTCAATCGAAAACGGTGCCATGCGGCGAGCTTGGCCAATGAGGTGGTCTTGCCGGCGCCGTTGGGTCCCACCACGGCCAGGGCCTTCTGCCGGCCGGTCGCCTGGGGCACCGGGCGTACCCCGAATCCCATATGACGCAAGCCGGCGGCAACGGTTTCCGCCTCACCCAGCGAAACGCCGCCGATGGCATCCGACGCCGCCTTCAAGAGCCGGTCCGACCACTTTTCCCCCATTCCGCTCATTTCCAACCGCCGGGAAAGATGCGGACGGTCCTCATTCTTCGCGTGCGTTTCCGGTTTGGACCGCGGTAAGCCCCCGCCGATCCGAACCACATCCTGTATCCGGTGGATCAGCCGTTTTCTTCCCTCATGATTTCCATCGCCTTCCATGCGGCCGGAAACCGCCGGCGAAGACGACAGGGGCGATTCGACCTCCGGGGCGTCATGCTCGGGCGCATCCACCGCCGCCGTCACCTCCACACCGCAGGTGCGGGTGATGCCAAGCAGCCGGTTTTCCTTCTTGATGTCCCTCGCCGAAAGGATAACGGCTTCCGGCCCCAGCTCCCGCTTGATTTGCCTCAGGGCATCGGTCATGCTTTTGGCTTCGATCCGCTTAATCTGCATTCGACATCTCCACGGTACCGATCGACTGGATCTGGACGTTCTGCATTACCTCGTCATAGGACAACACGACCAGGTTCGGGACGAACCGGTCGATGAGCTTCTTGAAATGGGACCGGATCTGGGCCGAGCACAGCACGACCGGCTGGCTGTTCATCTGCATGAAGGTCTCGATGTGCCTGCCCAGCGCTTTGACGATCTTCTCCATCAGCCGAGGATCCATGGCCATGTAACTTCCGTGGTCCGTCCTCTGGATGGCTTCGGCCACCGCCGATTCGATCCCCTGATCCACGACGGCCACCGGAAGCCGTGCATCCGCTCCGGCATACTGCTTTACAATGGTGCGCGACAGGCTCTGGCGGGCATGCTCGGTCAACACGTCGACATCCTTGGTCATGGCGGCCCAGTCGGCCAGTGCTTCCAGGATGGCGGGCAGGTCGCGAATGGGGACCTGCTCCCTGAGCAGGTTCTGGAGGACCTTGACCACTCCACCCAGTGGCATCAGGTTCGGAACGAGTTCTTCGATCACCTTGGGAGAGGTTCGCCTGACCTGATCGAGGAGTTGCTGGACTTCCTGCCGTCCGATCAGTTCGTGGGCATGACGGGTAATGATGTCGGACAGGTGCGTCGTCATGACGGTGGCCAGGTCCACGACGGTGAATCCGTCGGAAATGGCCTTCTCCTTGGCGGATGCCTTGATCCAGACGGCAGGCAGCCCATAGGTGGGCTCCTGGGTGGAAACGCCGTCCAGATGGCCCCTGGCATCCCCCGGATCCATCGCCAGAAAATGGTTCAGCATCAGCTCGCCGCGGGCGATTTCGTTACCCCTGAGCAAAATCGTGTATTCCCCGGGTTTGAGCTGCATGTTGTCCTGGATGTGAATCGGCGGAACGATAACACCCAGGTCGCGCGCGGTCTGCTGGCGGATGGATTTGATCCGGTTGAGCAGTTCGCCGTCCTGATCGATGTCCACGAGCGGAATCAGCCCGTAGCCGACTTCGATCGCGAGCACATCCAGGGGCGGCAGCGTGGAAATCGACACCTCCCCGTCGCCCTCGGTCCTGGCCTGCTTCTCGGCCTCCTCGTCGGCTTCCTGCATCGACCGGCCGGCCTGATAGACCGAATAGGCCATCGCGGCGCAAACCAGGGCCACGGTGAGAAAAGGCACCGTCGGCAACCCGGGAACGAGGGCGAAACCGAAAAGGATGACGGAGGCGATGCCGATGGCCCTGTGGTGGAACAGCACCTGGGTCGTGATTTCTCGTCCCAGCGACGATTCGGTTCCGGCACGGCTGACGATGATGCCGGCGGCCGTTGACACGATCAGGGCGGGAACCTGGGAAACCAGTCCGTCGCCGACGGTCAGGAGGGTGTAGTTCTGGGCGGCGTGGGTGAAGCTCATCCCGTTCTGGAACATGCCAACGGCCAGGCCCCCCAGGATGTTGATCACGGTGATGATGATCCCCGCGATGGCATCGCCTCTCACGAACTTGTTGGCGCCGTCCATGGAGCCGTAATACTCGGCCTCCCGGGCGATTTCCTCCCGCCGTTGTCGGGCTTCGGATTCCGAGATCAGACCGGCGTTGAGATCCGCATCGATGCTCATCTGCTTGCCCGGCATGGCGTCGAGGGTGAACCGTGCGGCGACTTCGGCGATTCGGCCGGCACCCTTGGTGATGACCACGAAATTGATGATCACCAGGATCAGGAAGACGATGATCCCGACCAGGTAGTTTCCTCCCACCACGAAATTGCCAAAGGCGCTGATCACCTTTCCGGCGGCTCCGGCCCCTTCCGCACCGTTGAGAAGAATGATCCGGGTCGATGCGATGTTGAGGGAAAGCCTGAAGAGCGTGGATATCAGAAGGATGGCCGGGAAGGACGACAACTCCAGGGGGTTGAGGATGTACATTCCGACCAGCAGCAGCACCACGGAAAACGTAATGTTGAGGGTCAGCAGGAGGTCCAGAAGCATCGGCGGCAGGGGCAGCACCATGAAGACCAGGATGCCGACCACCATGAACGCCATCAGGAAGTCGCTGTTGCGGCTGAGCAGCGGAAGTTCTCCGGCGGGCTGTCGGTTTCGGGCGAGCTCCATTCAGTCGCTTTCCACTGGGTTCGAGGATTCGGTTCAACGGGTCGGCATTCTGTAAAGCAGGATCCATGCCGAAGTCCGAACCGCTGCAAACGGTCGCCTTTTGGGGGCGTTGGCGGAAGGTTATCTTTTTGGAATCATTGGGAATACGAGGAGGTGAAGATTTCTCGCGCCTTCCATTCGGCCGCCGCGCAAGCCAGCGGATTCCGTTCCGCCCCCGTGGAATCAACGGGAAGCCGACGGGTTTACGTCAAGGTTTTGACGGACACGATGTCAGGAGGGGTGGCCTTTGCCTTTCAGCCGATAGACATAGGCCAGAACCCCGGCAACGGCTTTGTAGAGCTCGACCGGAATGGCATCTCCGATCTCGGCGACTTTGTAGAGGCTGCGCGCCAGCGGCTTGTTTTCGACGATAGGGACGCCGTTGTCCGAGGCGACTTTCCGGATCCGGGCGGCCATGTGGTCGGCGCCCTTGGCGACGACCGTGGGAGCGTCCATGACCTTGGCGTCGAACGTCAACGCGACGGCGAAATGGGTCGGGTTGGTCACGACGACGTCCGCCGTCGGCACCATTTCCATCATCCGTTTGCGCGCCATTTCCATTTGAGCCTTGCGGATGCGGGACTTGACCTTGGGGTCGCCTTCGGACTGCTTGTGCTCTTCCTTGACCTCCTGTTTGGTCATCCGAAGCTCCTTCTCGTGCTGCCATCGCTGATAGGCGAAGTCGCCGGCGGCCAGCACCAGCAAGGCCATGCAGACAAAGAACACGATCTTGAAGCTGGTTCCGGCGAGATAGGAGAGAACCCCCAGGATGTCCAACTGAACGAGAGACGGAATCCGGTCCAGCTCACCCTTGACGACCGCATAGGCGATCCCGCCCACGAAGAGGATCTTGAACAGGGACTTGAGCAATTCGACCAGGGACTTCAGGGAAAACAGACGCTTGAACCCGGACAGGGAGAAGACTTTCTTCAGATCCGGAACCAGGAAGGATTCCTTGAAGAGAAATCCGAACTGGGCGACATTGGCGACGATGCCGATCACGACCAACGGAACCGCCATGGGCAGGAGAATCCTGAAAAAACTGGCAAAACACCACTTGGCCAGATGGTCCGCCTCCGCGATCGTTTCGATGTTGAGCGGAATGGCGCCGCTCAGGCTTCCGTGCAGGGTCCCCTCGAGCTGCTCGAACATCCAGGCACCGGCGAAGTAAAAAATCCCGAGGGAGGTGAGCAGAATCATGACCGACGGGATCTCGCGGCTCTGGGCGACCTGCCCTTTTTCCCTGGCCTTCCGCCGCTTGCGGGGCGTCGCCTTCTCGGTCTTCTCCATGCCGGTGTCCTGGGACATGAACGCTCCTCAGGACCCCATGGCTTTGAACAGAATCACCAGGTCCCGCGGCCATCCACCGAAGAGCTCCTGGAGGAAAACCGCGAGAAACGGCAGGCTCAGGCCGACAAAAATCAGCCCGATGGCGATCTTCATCGGCATCGCCACGATGAAGACATTCATCTGGGGGACCGTCCGGGCCAGAAGCCCGAAGGCCACGCTGCTGATGAGCAGGACGACGATGACCGGGGCGCCTGCCTTGACCGCCACCACGAAGATGCCGCCGGCGATCTCGATCAGGTGCTGGAGGGCGAAACCCGTGAACCGCACCTGGAGTGGAGGAATGAAGGCGTAGCTTTCCATGATTCCCCGGATGAACCAGTGGTGAGCGTTGAACGACACGAAAAGCAGCATGGCCATGAGATTGTAGATCTGCGCCAGCACGGGCACCTGGTAGCTGGTGGCCGGATCCATGATGTTCGCGATGGCGAGCCCCATCTGGAAGCCGGCCAATTCTCCGGCCATCTGAACGCCGGCGAAGAGGAGACGCACCAGCAGCCCGATGGCAACGCCCAGCAGCAGCTCGGCGCATGCGCCGATGATCCAGACCAGAGTCCCCGGGAGGGCCGGAAATCCCGCATCCCGCAGCACGGGGAAAAGTGCGAACGTCAACGCAAGCGACAGGCCGGACTTGACCGTCGCGGGCACCGTCGGACTTCCGATGATCGGAACGGTGAAGATAACGCCCGACACTCGGAGGAACACCAGGAAAAACACTTCGACCTGGTGCAGGGGTAGGTGAAGGATCGCCATGGATGACCGCCCTGACGGCGCGACGCCGCCGGGTCTATCTCCTGGAAAGGGCCGGCAGCTGCGCCACCAGCTCCTGCATGAAATCCACCATCACCTGGATCATCCACGGAAAACACACCAGGAGCGCCAGGGCCACGGCCAGCATTTTGGGGATGAAGGTCATTGTCATCTCGTTGATCTGCGTGGCGGCCTGAAAAACGCTCACCAGCAGCCCAGTGACCAGCCCCGCCAGCAGCATGGGCGCCGCCAGCATGATGGTGACCTTGATGGCGTGCCAGAAAAAGCCCGTGATGAATTCCGGTGTCATCGAGTTCTCCCGAACGATCGCGTGGGGTTGGCGGATGCGCCTGCGGCGTCAGACCACGAAGCCCTTGACCAGCGAGCCCACGATCAGGTGCCATCCGTCCGCCAGGACAAACAGCATCAGTTTGAAGGGAAGTGAAATCATGACCGGCGGCAGCATCATCATCCCCATGGAAAGGAGTACGCTGGCCACCACCATGTCGATGATCAGAAAAGGGACATAGAGCATGAAGGAAATCTGAAAGGCGGTCTTGAGCTCGCTGATGATGAACGACGGAATCAGAACCGTGGTGGGAACATCGGTCAGCGAGGCCGGCCGTCCCGCCTTGGCAACCTCCATCATCATGGCCAGGTCCTTTTCCCTCGTGTGGGCGAACATGAACTTCCGGACCGGGTCCGATGCCCTTGAAAACGCCTCCTCGCGGGTGATCGACCGGGCGAGGTACGGCTGAAGGGCGTCCTGGTTCACCGTCTGCCACACCGGCGTCATGACGAAGAAGGTCAGAAACAGGGACAGACCAAGGATGACCTGGCTGGGGGGCATGGACTGGGTGCCGATGGCCTGCCGCAGGACGGACAGCACAATGGCGATCCGCGTGAACGAAGTCAGCATGATCAGAATGGCCGGTGCCAGGGAAAGCACGGTCATGAGGAGGAAAATCTGAAGCACCACCGACGTTCCCCCCGGCTCGTCCCCTTCGCCCATTCGAATGGAAAACCAGTCGCCGGCGGCGGCGGGTTCGGCGCTCCAGCCGATGGCGGGCATCGCGGCAACCAAGACCGCCGCGAGCATCAGACCGGAGACGATGCGAATCAGCCGACCGGTTTTCATGGCGCCGGCTTTCCCGCCGGTTGTCCCGGACGGTCTTCATCTTCGGAAGAAAGCCGGCCGCCGAACCGGTTCAACAGGCGTCCCAGGTGGTCCTGGAAGGAAGGCTCGGGGGTCACCGACGGAACCGTTGCCTCGGCTCTGTATTCAGACTCCGGGATCTTGTCGATCAGCGTGATGCGCTCCCCGGTCACGCCCAGGACCAGCACCGATCCCGGTACCCGGACAAGGGCGATGCTTTTCTTCATGCCCAGCAGCGTGGATTCGAGGACCTGGATACGCTTCCCCCGCCTTCCGGCCGATCCTCGGTGCATCAGGCGCCGGGAGTAGACATTAAAGACCGCCAGGACACCGACGATCAGGATCAGGACGCCCAGCATTTTGAGACCGGATGCAATGAAATCCATCGGCATGGCTACCTCAGCTTCTTGACCCGTTCCATCGGGCTGATGATCTCGGTGACGCGCACCCCGTATTTTTCGTTGATCACCACCACCTCGCCTCGGGCCACCAGCCGCTGGTTGGCCAGGATTTCAAGGGTTTCACCGGCGAGCTTCGACAGCTCGATGACCGATCCCTGGCCCAGCTTCAGCAGATCGTTGACGAGCATCTCGGTCTTGCCAAGCTCCACGCTGATTTCGAGTGGAATGTCCAGAATGAAGTCCAGATTGGCCGAGGGATCCCGGCCGGCGCCCGATCGGACCGCGGCGGCATCCCCTCCCGCCCCGCCGGCGGCGGGATCGCCTTTGATATTACTGATTTTGGCCTGCGGGTTGGACGCGGAAGACTTCATGGAGAAACCCCCTCTTCGCTCGTGATGGGTGTTGCGATTTCAACGGCCCGGTTGCCCTTGATAATGCCGGGGTAGCCGAGAAATTTCGGAACGGATTCGACTTTCAGGGTGATCGGATCCCGGGGGCCTGCATCCAGGGTGAAGATGTCGTCGACCTGAAGATTGAGGAGGTCTCTGAAGGTGTGGACGCTGCTGCCGAGTTCGGCGACCAGGGAGACCTCGGTGTCCTCGAGCAGCCGCTGGATCAGGTCGCTGAAGGCCAGCTCCGAATCCTTGGCGCGGAGATAGCGGGACGACAGCTTGTCCTTGATGGGCTCGAGCATCCGGTAGGAGATACAGATATGGAAGCTGCCGTTGAAGACCTCGCCCTTGATGGCGAAGACAATCACGATCATGAGCTCGTCGGGGCTGACGAGATGCACGAATTCCGGCTTGGTTTCATATTTTCGAGGGGTGATCCGAATGTCGAACACCGCTTCCCAGGCCTTTTCGAAGTACCCCAGGATGTCCTGGGTCAGCCGCTTCATCATACCGATCTCGATCTGGGTGAACTCCCGGCGCTGTTTGAGCGGCGTCCCCTTTCCCCCGAACATGCAATCGATCAGGGAGAACACGAGAGTCGGCTCGATGGCCAGCAGCGCCGAACCGATCAGCGGCTCCATGGTGAACGTGGTGAAGCTGGTAGGGTTGGAGAACGCCTGGATGAAGGCGCCGTACTTGACCATCTCAGTGGAGATGAAGCTGATCTCGAACGGGTTCTGAAGCAGTGCTGCCAGACCGGTCTGCAGGAGTCCCGTGTACTTGTCATACACCTCCTCGAGCGCCGAGAACTGGTCTCTCAGCATGATGTTCTGAGAGGTCAGGTCATAATTCTGGATGTCGACCGGCTTTTCATCCTTGACCGCCAGATCGACTTCCCCGCTGTCCATGGCGGACAGCAAGGCATCGATTTCGTCCTGGGAGAGAACGTTGTCCGACATGGCGACCTACTGGATCACAAATTCGGTGAAGTAAATGTTGCTGACCCGGTTTCCCTTCAGCAGCTCGTTGAGGCGTGACATGATCTCGCCTCGCAGCGCCGTCTTTCCTTCCACCGTCCGGACGTCCTCAAACCGCTTGGTCGGAAGCACCATCAGGATGACGTCCCGGATCTGCGGGAGCCGCTTGTTGAATTCCTCTGTCATTTCGGTGGATTTGAGCTCAAGGTTCATGCTGACTCTCAGGTATCGTTTTCCCCCCTCGTCGGCCAGGTTGACGATAAAGGTATCCAACGGGAACAACGCGCCGATGCCGGCCGCCTCCGCCTCCCCGGCCTCTTCTTCGATCTCCGCCCCCGTATGCGCGGCTTCCAGGGAAGACATTTTGGACCACATGAGGAAAAATCCTCCGCCCATGGCGCCCAGGATCAGGACCGACATGGCGATGATGATGACGACCGTCTTATTCATGGCTTTCCCTTTCCACCAGTATGATTTCAACCCTTCGATTCCGCTGGCGGCCCTCGGACGACAGGTTCGGAGCGCAGGGCTTCGCCGCGCCATACCCAACGGCCGAAAGCCGTTCCGGGGCAATGTCGCCGCGCTCGATCAGGTACTTGACGACATTGACCGCTCTCTGCGCGGAAAGCTCCCAATTGGAAGGAAATTCGGCGGTGGAGATGGGGACGTTGTCGGTGTGGCCTTCCACCCGGATGTAGTGGGTGTATGGCCGAAGTTCCCCTGCAAGCTTGTCCAGCACGGGATATCCCGACGTCTCGATGTCGGCGTCGCCAACCTGAAAAAGAATGCCCGACTCGAGTCGGATTTCGCCTCGCTCTCCCGTGGAAACCGGTGTGACGGACTCGTTTTCCTTCATCTTCCGGACGATGGATTCGGCGATGGATTTCACGTTGTCCTTTCCCGAATCAGCGGCCGTCTCTTCCATGAACTTCTCGACCATCACGCTTTCACTTTCGTTCAGCCGGAAGGACTCGGTCAGTCCGATATCCGTCTGGTCCCCTCCTTCGAGAATGCCCAGGCCGCTCTGAAGCGCATGGACCATGTTCCGGATTCTCGGGTCCGTGATGGTGCTCATGCTGAACAGCAGCACGAAAAACACCATCAGGAGGGTCATCAGGTCGTTGAAGGTGCAGAGCCACTGGGGGTCCCCACCGCCGGGCGCTTCGTCCGGAGCGAGCTGTCTACCCATGATCCGGTTCCGTTTCGGTCTCCAGTTCCGCCACTTCGGCGGCCTGCCGGGCGTTCATGAAAATGATTTCCACGCGGCGATTGATGGCCCTTCCAGCCTCCGTGTCGTTTGCCGCCAGTGGATGAAATTCGCTGAACCCGACCGCGGTCAGACGATTGGCGGGAATCCGCTTTTGTTCGGCAAAGTACCGCAGCACGTTGACGGCCCTGGCCGTGGAAAGCTCCCAATTCGAAGGAAATTGCCGGTTCTGGATCGGAAGATTGTCCGTGTGCCCTTCGACGCGGGCGTGCAAGGGTCTTTGAAGGAGAATGGTTCCGATTTCGTCCAGGATCTCCGAGGCATCGGGAGCGAGATCGGCGGAGCCGCTTCCGAAGACGAGCGAATCGTTGAACCTCAGGATCAGCCCCTTCGCCGTCAGCTCGAGGGTGAGTTGACCTTCCAGGCCTCGTTTCTCCGCCCATTCCTTGATTTCGGCGAACACCTGCGCCATTTCCTCATCCGCACCCACGATGTCCGGGGACTCGGGAAGAATCCGGGGTCCTTTCGCCAGCTTGGCGCCGCCCGGCAGAATCGACACGGAACTGGAAAAGGCCTCCACGAACTGGAGCACCTTTGCCTCCTCCATGGTGGCGAAGGAGCTCAGCATGATGAAGAAGCACAGCATGATCAGGACGAATCCCGAGAAAACGACCTGCCAGCCGCCGGGGGCTGGCTCTTCCGTCTGGATCGTCCTGTTCGGTTTGGAGGCTCTCTTTGCCATGATTTTTTCTTTGCCTCACCCTTCCGCCGGAACCACATGGTCCCGCATTCGGGGAGAGATGAAGGCCTTGAGCTTCTGCTCGACGATCCGGTGATTGTCTCCGGATTGGATGGACAGCACGCCTTCCAGGGCCATCTGCTTGAGAAGGATTTCCTGCTTGCTGCGGGTGCGCAGCTTGGCCGCCGTCGGAAGAAAAAAGAGATTGGCGAGCATCGTGCCGTAGAAGGTCGTCAGCAGCGCGACCGCCATGGGGGCACCGATCTGGCTGGGATCCTTCATCTGCATCAGCATCTGCACCAGTCCGATGATGGTTCCCAGCATGCCGACAGCCGGCGCGAAGGTTCCCATGGTGGTGAAGATCTCCGCGCCGAGCCTGTGCCGCTCGCTGACGTATTGGATCTCCGTGGCGAGCACTTCTTCGATGGACTGGGTTTCCATGCCGTCGATGGCCATCTGGAGGCCCCGGATCAGGAACGGGTCTTCCAGGGAATCCAGCTCGGATTCAAACGAAAGAATGCCTTCCTGCCGGGCTTTTCTGGCGAAACCGGCCAGCATCGGGATGAGTTCCCCCGGCGATCGGGTCCTGTAGAGAAAAACGTGTTTCACCACCCCGAATACACCCAAGACCTCCTTCAGGGGATAGGCCAGAAGAGTGGCGCCCATGGTTCCACCCAGCACGATCATCAGGGAGGGATAGTTGATGAACCAGGAGCCGGATCCGCCCATCAGGATGGAGACGATCACCAATCCGCCCGCCACCAGGATCCCGATGAAAGTGGTAATGTCCAATGCAAGACCTCCGATTGCGTAACCGTTTGATTCAGGACGATGGATGCCGCGTCGGCATCCGGCGGCCGGCATGGATTGAGAGCAATAGTTGTGCCAGCGGCCCCGCGGTCGGTTTCAACGAGGCAATTCAATTTGAACATGCCCCAACAGTCCGTAATTCCACTGTTTATGAGAGGTTGAATCGCTCCGCTCCTTGCGGTGGACAACCCGTACCGGGAGGATCGGCGGACCTGGACCGGGAGGTGTTTGACGGCCGTCAATCGATTGACAGGCGAGCGAAAAAGAGCGGCAGCCGGCCGCGGGGGAAGAAACTCCGCCGGGACCGGCTGCTGCTGCATGCTGCGAGGAGAGGAGGCTGGACGGAAAGAAAAGCTCCGGCGGCCGTTATCGTTGAAAACGCCGCCGGATGCGGCCTACCGTTTGATGTTGATCAGCTCCGAAAGTATCTCGTCACTGGTCGTGATGACCCGTGAGTTGGCCTGGAATGCCCGTTGCGTGGTGATCATCTTGACGAATTCCTGGGCCAGGTCCACGTTCGACATCTCCACCGCGCTCGGGCTGACACTGCCCAATCGCCCGGTTCCGGGGATCCCGGGCATTGGATCCCCGGATTCCAGGGATGCCGCGTAGAGGTTCTTCCCCATCTTGCTCAACCCGTAGTAAGTGGGGAAATCCACCAGGGCCACCTGGAACAGCGGCACGAGCTCGCCGTTGGAATAGGATCCGGTGACCACCCCGGCCTCGTCCACCGAGATGCTTCTCAGAGTTCCCGACGGGTAGCCGTTCTGGGTCTGAAAGGAGGTGGCCGACGGCGAGGCATACTGGGTCACGTCGCCGTTGGTGGCCCCGCCGGCGTCATAGAGATCCCAGGTCAGATCGGGAATGGTCGCGCCGTTGTTCAGCGTCAGCGTGATCGTGGGATCCGTTCCGGTCATCAGAGAGCCATCGTCCGGGTCGAAGGTGATCGTAGATGCAGTTGACGGAACCACCGCCGACGCCGCGGGCGAGCTGGCCTGCCAGGTCCATTGGTTGTCGCCGGTCTTCTCGAACTCGATGCTGAGGGGAATGGCGTTCCCGAGGGAATCGTAGACCGTCAGCGCCGTCGTGTAGGTGCCGTTGGCAGCCGTGCCGGAGTCGAGATTGACATCCAGGGTGAAGGTGTCGGTCGCCTGGGGAGGAGAAGTGCTTTCGGGCGGGACCTGGATGTTCCGGATCGGGCCGAGGCTGAGGGTCCCGTCCGGATTTTCGGAAATCACTTCGTAGCCCTGGAGCACCAGGCCGTCGGGATTCTCCAGGTTGCCCTGACGGTCGAAAGTGAATTCGCCGGCCCGGGTATAAAAGTTTTCGCCGCTTTGACCCGCCACCGAGAAGAATCCCCTGCCGTTGATGGCCATGTCCATAGGACTGGCGGTGTTTTCGAGGGAGCCCTGGCTCCATACCGGAGTCGTCCCCCAGAATTCGACGCCGCGGCCCACGTCGTTCGATCCCGCCCCGCCGAGCGACTGGCTCAGGACGTTGGCGAAGGATGCCCGGTTGGTCTTGAAGGCGGTGGTGTTGACGTTGGCGATGTTGTCGCCGATCACGGTCATGGCGGTCGCGTTGGCGTTCAGCCCGGAAATACCCGCAAAGAGGGATCCAATCATCTTTTTTTCCTCCAGATCAGGTCGTCAGTTGAGTCACCGATGATGTCGTTCGGAAACCGTTGCTTGTCGTTCGCTGCCCATTGGGTCGCGTAAAAAACTTCGATGGTCTGATACCTTCAGGGTTCAATCGTCAGGGAATCGTTCTCCCGTGGCCCTGCATCGATCCTCGATCTCATTCTCCCGCCGAAAGCACCCTTCTCACTTCGTCGATCGAGATCTCCCGGCCCGCGGCGGCCAGGTAGGCTCTTCCGTTTCGATAGGTCACGCCGGTGACGGTGCCCCGGGTCAGGGCAGTGGCCTGGACGGCCGCGTTCTCTGCGTCGACAGCCGACACCTCGAAAAAGTAATCGCCCGTCGGCATGAGATTGCCGTCCTGGTCCCGTCCGTCCCAGGAGGCATTCTGTGTCCCGGACTCCAGGGCCCCCGCCTCGAAGGTGCGAATGAACCGGCCGGTTTGGTCGTAGACGTTGACGAAGACGCCCTGCGCCGCTTCGGCCAGCTCGAAAACGCATCCGGCCGGGTTCGTGCCGTCGAACCTCAGGAGGCTGCCTTCCGCCAGGATCTCACGACCGATGTAGGACACTGCCTGGGTGTTGTTGAACGCCACCTGGCTCAGCGTCAGGGTGTCGAGCTTCCCGTTCATGTTGCTCAGCTGCTCGAGCGATGAGAATTGGGCGAGCTGGGCGGTGAAGTCGGTGCTGTCCATCGGCTTCAAGGGGTCCTGGTGTTGAAGCTGGGCCACCAGGAGGGTGAGGAATTCATCCTTACCCATGGAGTTCTGCCCGGTCAGCCGGTTCATGCCGAGCGTGGCGTCCTGCCCGTTGATCTGTTCGATGGCCATGGTTTCATCTTCTCCTGAAGAGGACACTGGCTGCCTGGGCTCAGGCAAAGTAATCGATGCCCGAAGATGCCCTTCCCGCCTGTCCGGTTCGAACGATTCCCGGGAGATCTTTCCCGGCGGTGTCTCCGCGGTTGTTTCCATACCGGGGGCCCCGTATCATCCGCCTGGCCGCATGCTCCCTGGCCTGGTGCTGCGATCCGGCATGGTGTTCCTCCCCTGCAACGAGCACATCCATCTGCTCCACCCGCATGCCCTGGTTTTCGATGTCCTGCCTGAGCTGATGGAGGTGGGTCTCCAGAAGATCCCTGGCCACCGGAACATCCGTCAGAATACGAATGCTGACCTGCTGTTCATGGGCGGATATCATCATGCGCACATGCCCGAGGTGATCGGGTTTGAGCGCGATCTGAACCTCCGAGCGGCCGTTCCTGGCGCTCCAGGCCGCCTTCTCCACCATTTCGTCGAGGCTCTGCGGTTCGATCCCCTGTTGGGCGCCTGCTTCCAGGCGTGTGTTGAGTTGGGACTCGAAGCGGCTGGTTGTCACGGCCGAGTCCTTGACGGAGGGGGAGTCGCCATGGGCAGGGCCGACCGTCCGGTCGACAGCCCCTGAGGACTTGGCGGCATTCTGCATCCCGTTTTCAGCACCCTCACCCTGGGGGTCCTGCTCCCCCGACAGCCCAGGGTCATCCGCCTGATCCTTCGGACCGGCGGCCCGCGTTTCGCAGACGGGCGCATCTTCGTCCTCCGCCGGCGAACCGTCACGGGTAGCCTTTGCCACGGAATGGCGGTTCGGCGTTGAAGCCGAAACCGGGCCATCATCCGACCCGCTGAAAGGCAGCTCACTCGTCTGCTTGGAATCATCGGGCCTTTTACCGGCGGCCTGCGGCCCTTCAAGGGATTCGCCCTCCGGCAGCGCAGCGGCCGGCATTGCTTCCGCTTCCGCGTCCGCCACCGCCGTCGCACCGGCTTCGGGTCCAGAAGCCGCCGTTTCACTGGTGGAAGCAACGGTGTCAGAAGATTCATCCGATCGCACCGGAGGCGCTTGGGGGACTGGCGGCGTCTTGACGACGACGGTGCCCTCGTTTTTCCCGGCGGTTGTTCCCCCGTCCCAGGCCGTCGCCTCCCCCGTGGCTTTCAGTCCTTCGCTCATCGATTTGCAGCCGTGTGCAGGGTTTTCCTCACCCTGGACGACCTCCGTGCCGTCCGGCGCCGCATCTTCTATCGCACCCGGGTGCGCCTCCTCCGGAGGACCAGCGGTGTCGGCGCAAGCACCGGTGGCGGCGCCATCGGCTTCATCCCGCCGGTCCGGCGTCTCGCTCGATTCGGAGGTTTCCGGATCAGGGTTTTTCCCTCGTTCCTTGGCCTTCTCCGCATGAGAAGGGCTCGCTTTGGAAGCACCGTTTGTCGCCTGCGAGGCCTCCGGATTTTCGGAGAGTTCGTCGAGGGTGCGCCTGAAGTCCTTTTCGTCGCGTCTGCGCGCCTCCACGCCATCATGGCGGTTTCCGCCAACCGGACGCCGAAAGTTCTTTACGGCCTGGGATGGAGATGACGGCGTCGTTTCGAATCCGGGAATCATGTGGCGGGTGTGTCCTTTCTGGGTGCCGGTTTGGGTTGATCCGGATCAAGCATCTATCGTGCCACGAGTAGGTCCCGGCCTTGATGCCGACTCGAGATTCCGCGTATCGCCTGTGTTTTGGCTCTTGTTCAGGGCCGATCGGTTCTCGTGAACGGAGCCCGCCGCGACATATGGGCTGCCGTTCGGGGCAGGCAGGGCAGGTTCGGCCGGCAATCCTTTCCTGACAGGGAAAAAATTGCCGCCGTGATCGGCTGCCTGTGAACCCGAAGGTGTTCCGATCGCTTCCGGGGAGGGATCGGCCGAGACAAACCGGGTGACCGAAAGCTCGTCGATGAATGCCCGTTCGCGTCGATCCTGGCTTTGACGCCATTGGGCATTCTGCTTTTCCTTGAGCTTCTCGATGGCCTTTCGCTGCTTCACCGCCTCCAGCAGCAGTGTCCGCCGCTTCTCCATGTCGTGCTCCAATTCCGCCAGCACGTCCTTCTGACGACGGATGCCATCTTCCAGGATGTTCAGGTAGTGAAGCGCCATCACCATGGAAGGAACATGCTGCCCCTGCCGTTGCCGCAGGCGAAGGTCGTCCCGCTGGATCGCATGCCGGTTTTTCATTCTCCGGAGCCGGGCATCCGCGTCCCGCACCTTCAACTCGGCGTCGGAAAAGGCATGCCGCGCCCGGTCCTCGAGGTGCCGGCGGTGCTTCAATACGGGCTCGAGCCGGAATCCACGGGTCATCATTCCTCTCCCTCGCCGCCGAAGAGGGCCCGAAGTTCCGCCACGCTCTCCTCAAAGCTCACGGTGGCCTTCACATCCTGCCTCAAATAGGCACGGATCCGATCGATCATGCGGATCGCGTGGTCGATCCTGGAGCTGCTTCCGGAAGCGTAGGCGCCGATATTGATGAGGTCCTCGGCTTTCTGATAGGTGGCCAGCACGCTTTTGAACCTCATGGCCAGCTGCTGGTGGTCGGATTCGATGATGTCGTTCATGAGTCGGCTGATGCTGGACAGGACGTCGATCGCCGGAAAATGCCCCTGGTTGGCCAATTCCCGGTGCAGGACGATGTGGCCGTCCAGTATGCCGCGGATGGCATCCGCAATGGGTTCGTTGGTGTCGTCCCCCTCCACCAGCACCGTGTAGAGTCCGGTGATGGATCCCTGCCCATCGGAGGTCCCGGCCCGCTCCAGGAGCCTGGGAAGCAGTGTGAACACGGACGGCGTGTAGCCCTTGGTGGTCGGAGGCTCGCCCAGCGCAAGGCCGATTTCCCGCTGGGCCATTGCAAACCGGGTGACCGAGTCCATCATCAGGTTGACGGTGAGCCCCTGATCCCTGAAATACTCGGCGATGGCCGTCGCGATGTAGGCGCCGCGCATCCGGATGAGCGGAAGGTGATCCGAGGTCGCCACCACGATCACGGACCGCTCGAGGCCCTCCGGTCCCAGCGTTTCCTCGATGAAGTCGTTCAGCTCCCTCCCCCGCTCCCCGATCAGCGCGATCACGTTCACATCCGCCCGGGTCTTCCTGGCGATCATGCCGAGGAGGACGCTCTTTCCCACTCCCGAGCCGGCAAAGATACCGATGCGCTGCCCGCAGCCCACGGTGAGCAGTCCGTTGATCGACCGGATGCCGAGATCGAGGGGGCGCCGGATGCGCTTCCTCGTCATCGGGTTGATGGGCGTGCCGTAAATGGGGTACTCGGTTTCGGCGGAAATCGGCCCTCCGCGATCGATGGGACAACCGAGACCGTCGACCACGCGCCCCAGCAGCCCCCGTCCGACCGGGATGGATGCCCGGGGCTGCCGTGCCACGACCCGGCTGCCGGGCCCGATGCCGCGAAGCTCCTCCAGGGGCATCATGAGCACCCGGTTCTCCTTGAACCCCACGACCTCGGCCTTGCAGGCGGTTCCCCCGCCCTTCGGAAAGATGTCGCAGACCGTTCCCAGCCGGCATTCAGGCCCCAGTGATTCGACGATATACCCCACGACCCGGCTGACGCGGCCATATGCCTGGATGGTGGGGGTGGTCAGGAGGCGCTCATGATACCGGTCGAGATTGACGGCGATCTCCATGCTCATCCTTCCGATCCCACGGGATCGTCTTGCCCGTATGGGTCGATCAGCAGCATTTCCGCTTGGAAGGCGTCTTCGACCACGCGGAACTGCTGTTCGATCCGGGCGTCGATTTCACCGAAATCCGTTTCGATGAAACACCCGCCGCGGCTGATGGCCGGATCCGCCTCGAAAGTGAGCGCATCCATTCGAGCGTTGCGGTCCTGCTCGTTCGCCGGGTCGGGCAGAATGTCCGAGGACGATTGGATGAGCTCGAGATCCTCGGGGTGAAGCCGGACGAGGACCTTGTCGGGCTCCTCGGTCTGCCGCAGCGCTTCGCGCACCACGTTGAGAATGACCTGTTCGCTGATGGTCGGCTCCCGGTTCAGTATTTTTCGGGCCACGGCAAGGGCCAGCCGCACCGTTTCCCGCTCGATGTGGAGCCTGAGCCGCTTCCGGTATCCGTCCAGCTGCTGGGTCAGGGCTTCCAGCGCCTCGATCGTGGGCCTGGCCGCCTGGCGGGCGGAGACGAGGCCTTCAGCCTCGCCTTTGGCAAACCCCTTGCGGAAGGCCTCGGTTTCGAGCTTTTCGAGGCTCGCGGCTTCGTGATTCTTTCTCTTCCCCGAAACTTCCTCTCCTCTCGGCTTTTCGTGAGGTGGCGGATCCTGGCGGACTGCGCCGTTTTCATGCAACCGCCGAAAGGCCGGCGGATCCATCGATCCATCCCCCGCCACGACGGCTCCATCCACCGGGATATTGGGAAAGCAATGGAGCTGGAAGGCGTTTTCCGAATCAGCCACCTGTGTCTTGATGATTTTACGCAATGAGCGTTTCTCCCCGCCGCCCGCTGATGACCAGCTCGCCCTTGAATTCCATGTCCTGGATAATGCCCGTGATTTTCTGCTGGGCGGCCGAAACGTCGTTCATTCGCACCGGCCCCATGTCGGCGATCTCCTCCTTGAGCATTTCCCCGGCCCGGGTCGAGAGGTTGCGGAACACCTTTTCACGAACCGCCTCGGAGGCGGCCTTGAGTGCAATGGCCAGTTCGCTGGTCTCCACCTTGCGGAGCAGCTTCTGAAAGCCCTTGTCATCCACCAGGACGATGTCCTCGAAAACGAACATCTTCTGCTTGATTTTCGCGGCCAGTTCCGGATCGTTTTCCTCGATCTCCCCCATGATCAGCTCGCCCGAGACCTCGTCCGCCTGGTTCAGGATTTCGGCCAGGCGATCGACGCCGCCTGTTTCGTGGGTCTGGCTGGTGTCCTTGTTCTTCAGAATGTCTTCGAGCACCTGGTTGATCTCTTCGATCATTCCCGAGTTCACCTTGTCGAGCTGGGCGATGCGCATCGCCACGTCGGTCTTGACCTCGTCGGACAGCATACCGATGATTTCGCTGGCCGTCGCGATTTTGACGTGAACCAGAATGACCGCCATGATCTGGGGGTGCTCGTCCTTGATCAGCTTGAAGAGCTGGTCGGACGGCAGGGAAAGGATGGAATCGAGCCCCTGGCCGCGCCGGGATTTCTCCGCTTTCGAAGCGTTCCTGTCCGAGGACGCCGGCCCGGCGGTCCCAGTTGACTTGGACGCCTGAAGTCTTTTGGATTTTTCGGTGAATTCCCTGGCAACCCGCTCGACCAGATCGGGAGACACGGCCCCCAGCTGGGCCATGTGTCCGTTGACCCTCTCCTGTTCCTGAGGGGATAGGCTTCCCATCAGCAGCTGTGACGTCTCCGGTCCCAGGGCCTTCGTCAGAATGGCCACCTTGAGCGGTCCCGGCAGTTGGTTCGAATCCATTGTCGTCGTCCCGTCGAATCAGTGTGAAATCAGGTCAGTGTCCCGCTCCTTCACTCCTTCAACCACTCCCTCATGACCCCCACGGAGGCTTGCTGGTCCGTGCGGACGATCCGGTTCGCCTGCTCCCGGAAGGGAAGGCTGGCGGCACCGGAACCCATTTCCTGTTCGAGCTGCCCCACCGTCTTTGGCAGTTGATGGACAAACTCCGAAGTCCCGGCCGGTGTCGAGGTCAACCACCTGAGCAGGGGACGGATCAGAAACAGGAAGGTCATGAGAACGAAAAAGCCCATAAAGGCATAGTCGAACACCGGCTTGAACCTTTCCAGAAGCGAGGGTCCTTCGACGGCGGTCGCGTTTTCGTTCAACGCCGTCCTGGAGGTTTCGAACGGGATGTTCTCGATCCGGATCTCGTCTCCCCTGCCCGCATCGAAATTCATGGCGCTCTTGACGATGTTTTCGAACTGCCGCATTTCTTCGGGAGTGCGGGGAACGTAGCTCCATTCCTTCCGCCCGTTTTTTTCCTTTACCGCCTCGTAGGTGCCGTCGACGATCACCGCCGCCGAAATCCGCTTGATCCTTCCCACGGGCATCACCCTGTGGCTGACCACCTTGCCGATCTCGTAGTTGCGGGTCTGGTCGTTCTTGATGAACTGATTCGCCGCCTTTTCGGATTCTTCCGGAGGATAAATGCTGCCGACCCCGATGTTTCCCTCCACCGTATTGGATCGGATGCCGACGATTCCCGCGGCCGCCGCGCCGGCGCCGACCGACTTTTGGTTGAAGAGCTGCTCGCTGCGCACGACCTGGTTGTCCGGGATGTACATCTCCTCGGTCTCCTCGTGTCGCACGAAATCCAGGGCGCACGAGACCCTGACGACGGCGCGGTTCGGTCCCAGCGCCTGTTCGAGCATGGTGCGGATCTGCTCTTCCATGCTGGATTCCATCTTGCGCTGAAATTGAAACTGGTCCGAGGTGACGGCCGCCATGTCGTCCGGGCTACGCCCGTTGGTCAGGAGCCTTCCTCGGTTGTCGACCACGGTGACATTCTCGGCTTCCAGCCCGGAAATGCTCGCGGAAACGAGATTGACGATCCCCCGGATCTGGTTTTGACCGAGTTCCCTGCCGTTTTTGAGCTTGAGCACCACCGATGCCGTGGCCGGCTTTTCATCCTCCAGGAAAAGGCTCTTGGAGGGCATGACGATGTGGACCCGGGAGCTTTCGACTTCGTCGAACTGGTTGATGGTTCTCGACAGTTCCCCCTGCAAGGCCCGTTGGTAGTTCACGTTCTGGACGAACTCGGTCATTCCGAGCTTGGTGTTGTCGAAGACTTCGAAGCCGATGCCGCTTCCCTGGGGCAGCCCTTCCGATGCGAGGCCGAGCCGCAGTTCGTGAACCAATTCCTGAGGGACCTCGACGCATCGCCCGTTCATGGTGATCCGGTAGGGCACCTTCTGTTCCTTCAGCCGACCGACGATGGCCCCGGCGTCCTCGGGAGTCAGCTGGGAGAACAGGGTCTGGTAGTCCGGCTTCCCGGTCCACGCCATCAGGAGAAAAAACCCCGCCGCCGCGGCTCCGATGACGGACAGCAGGATCACCCGCTTTCCGACGGACAGGCCTGCCCATACCGCTTTCGCCTGGGGAATCAGTGAATCCTTTGCCATGAATGAGCTCCGTTACCGGCCTGTCGGCCAACAGGCATCGGGTTGAAAGGCATGACGCGGCGTGATGGAGGCCATCCCCCGCTCGCAGGGACCGAAACTCCTTCGGCGGAGGGCGCATCACCGGATATTCCCGGAAGTCGCAATCGGCTCACGGGCGGTCAGACCTGCATCCGCATGATGGTTTCGTAGGCCGTGATCACCTTGTTCCGAACCTGGTTGAGCAGCTGGAAGGCGACATCGGCCTTCTCAAGGGCGATCATGGTGGTGTGGATGTCCCGGTTCTCTCCGTCCGCGAAAGCCTCGACAGCGCCGTCGGCTTCGACATGGAGCCTTTCGACCGCGTCGACCGCATTTTTGAGCGCATCGCCGAAGCCGCCTTCCGTTTTGCCGGATGGGGGAGCCCCCGTTTTTCCCGCCGGGGAGATCTCCACCGGATTCAGTGTCTGCAAAGTCGTTTGCATGGCTTATTTCCCGATCTCCAGCGCCCGCTGGGCCATGGACTTGGCGGCCTTGACGGCCGCGATATTGGCCTCGTAGCTGCGGCTGGCCGAAACCAGGTTGACCATCTCCTCCGTGACATTGACATTGGGCAGAAGCACGTAGCCATCGTCGTCCGCATCCGGATGACCCGGCTCGTATTTGCGGATCGGGGGTCGCTGGTCCTCGACGACGGCCAACGGCTTCACGGACACCGGCCCGCCTTCCTGCTGTGCCCTGAGCACATCGGCAAAGCTGCGGCCTTCCGCGGCCGCGGCGACCACCAGGTCTTTTCTCCGGTAAGGCCCGCCGTCAGCCGTTCGGGTGGTGTTGGCATTGGCCAGGTTGCCCGAGATGAGGTTCATTCGGATCCGCTGCGCGGTGAGCCCTGAAGCGCTCGTCTTCAATGCGTCGAAAAAATCCATCATTTGCTCCCGTTGATCGCGGTCATGATCAGTTGGAACTGCTTGGACGTCATTCGAATGCCGGCGTGGTACATCAAGGTGTTTTCCGCCAGATCCGTCATCTCCCGATCCAGGTCCACGGTGTTGCCGTCCCCCCGCATCAGCGTGGGATCCTCCCAGGACGTTTCGATCCGATAGCCGGCGCCGCCGGCTTCCGTCCGGGAAGCGAGATGGGACTCGTCGGTGCGCTCGACACCCAGGGGACGGCGGCTTTCACCGGCCGACGCGTCCGACATCACCATCTTGAAGGCCTTGTAGCCGGGTGTGTCCAGGTTGGCGATGTTGGAGGAGATGAGCTGGTGGTTCCTGGATCTTCTGTCCAGCGAGCGTTCCAGTCTCGACAGCGTTTCGTCGAAAAAACCTTTCAGGATCATGGCATATGACTCCGTTTCCCGGTCTTACGGCACTCCCGGTGCCTGGTTTTCCCGGTATTCCTTCAGCTTGTTTCGAAGGGTGCGGATGCTGATTCCCAACATCTCCGCCGCTCGCGCCCGGTTCTGATTCACCTCGCCCAGGGTGGTCATGATGAGACGGCGCTCCATTTCCCGGACGCTGACACCCGCCTGAACCGGAAAAGCGCCGGCCGCGGATGGAGCCGGTCCCAGGGTTAGATGCTCGGCTCGAAGCACGCGGTCTTCGTTGAGCAGCACCGCCCTCTCCACGGCGTTTTCCAGTTCCCGGACGTTGCCCGGCCACTCGTGCGCCATGAGGGCTTCCAGGGCCTCCGGGGCTGCCGATCGCATGGGACGGCCGTGAAGGCGTGAGTACTTTTCGATGAAATGATCGACCAGCAGCGGAATGTCGCCCCGCCGTTCGGCCAGCGAGGGGATTCGAAGGGGCACGACGTTGATCCGGAAAAACAGGTCTTTCCGGAATTTCCCCTCTCGAACCGCGGCCTCCAGATCGACGTTGCTCACGGCGATGATCCGGGCCGTCAGGGAAATGGGCATTCCCCCACCGACGCGGTCGATCTGCCGCTCCTGAAGGACTCTTAACAGTTTGGCCTGAAGCGGCAGCGCCATTTCGCTGATCTCGTCGAGCAGCAGCGTTCCATGCCCGGCCATTTCGAATTTGCCGGCCTTGCGGCTGAGCGCGCCGGTGAAGGCGCCTTTCTCGTAGCCGAACAGCTCGCTTTCCGCGAGTGTTTCGGGCAAGGCCGCGCAATTGACGGCGATGTAGGGGGATCCGGGATCTTCCGAACGGGAGTGAATATAACGCGCGAGGCATTCCTTTCCGGTCCCGCTTTCTCCCAGGATCAGGACGGTGGCCTGGCTCCGGGCGAGCTTTCCGGCCGTATCGAGCAGGGACGAAACCACCGGATCGCGGGTAACGAAATTCGGGATCTGGCGGGCCTCGCACGGCCGGCGAAGCGGTTCCCCCTTGAGGCGGCCGTTCAGGGCGCGGCGAACGGCCTGGTTCAGCATATCGACGGATAATGGTTTCAAAAGATAATCCGAAGCGCCTTTCCGCATGGCCTCGACGGCACCGGATACGCTGCCCTGAGCCGTCATCAGCAGGACCGGAAGCTTCGATTTCCTGGATTTCAGCGCCTCTAGCAGAGCGATTCCGGACAGATCCGGCGTTTGAACATCGGCAAGGACCAGGTGATGGTCGCCATGCTCCGCTGATTGCAGCGCTGCCTCCCCGTTGGGGATGGCATCCACGGCGAACCCGCCCTGCCGCAATCCCCGGGTTACGTTTTGCAGGACGGCAGGGTCGTTGTCGACCACCAGAATTTTGATTCGATCCGATACCGGCATGAGCAGAATGTCTTCCTTTCTCTCGCCCGGCGTTTTCGAGCAATAGTCATGCCACCGAACTTCCGCCTGGCTGAGCGGGCAATCGGAGGTCGCGCCACATTCTGCGTTACCAATTGTAATAACAGTCTTTTTATGGCTCCTTAATCTTCCGGTCTTCGTATCGGCACTGTCATCATGCCCTCTTCCGGCCGGTCCGAACCGCCCGTTTCGGAGTCAAATTTCCGCTGCCGGAGTCATGAGTTTGACACCTGGCGGCCCGCTGGATGGATAGGGGCCGAGGTTTCGAGGGGTCAAGTAAAGAGCAGAAACAAGCAGGAAGTTCCACCCAAGAAGCCTCTATAAATACATCATGAAAACAGTCTCTTTTTCTCTTGACCCCTGGGCCCCTTGACCCCTGGACCCCTTGACACAGGCCGCGCCATCAGCGGTGGATGATTAGGAAGCGTGTTGAAAGCCGAGAAGATTTTCTCTCTTTGGCACGTATTTTGATGCGAGTCCGGGAACGATAAAAATCCGTGATGATTTTCGAGAGATGCGGATACCGATACGAAAAAAGCGAGCACACCCAAACAAACACGACCAAGGCTTGAAACATGCTGAAATTTCCACTGCGAAAACGAACCCGGAACGAACCCAATCCCGAAGACCTGAATCTGAGATTGCGGCAGTTGGAAGACCGCTCGCTTCTCTATCTCGACACCATCCGCACCTTTATTTATCTGGTGAAGGAATTTTCGCTGGATCTGGACGAGATCGACGCGGAGGCGTTCAAAAGCCGGATGGACCGGTTTGGGGAGGCGTTCCTCCAGGAGGAGAGGCCCAAACGGGCTGGAAACCATTTCGAAAATCTGAAACCGGTGGTCCTGGACTTCATCCAGCGGCAGAAGACCTATATTCAGGAGCGGGAAGACGAGCTGAAGGAGATCATCGATCTGCTGACCCAGGGTATGGTCAGTCTCAACTCCGACAATGAAGTCTACCATCGAAAGATCTTTGAACAGAGTGAAAAACTGGAAAAGATCACCCTTCTCGACGACATCAAGAAGATCAAGAGCACCCTCGCCCTTCAGATCGAAACCATCAAGGAGACGATCCGGCAGAAGCAGGCCCGGGAGCAGACGCAGGTTGCCGCGCTCTCGGAAAAAGTGGACTCCCTCAACGTGGAGCTGCAAAAAGTCCGGGAGGACGCATTGACGGACGCCCTGACCGGGGTGAACAACCGGCGCGCCTTCGATCAGACCCTTCGGCAGTATTTGGAGCGAAACCTGGTTCGAAAAGCCCCCTTCTCTCTCCTGTTGATTGACATCGACAACTTCAAGCAGCTCAACGACCGCTTTGGGCATCTCGTCGGAGATCGGGTACTCGCCGCGGTCGCGGACGACTGCAGCCGGATCATCCGAAGCGACGACTTCATCGCCCGCTACGGCGGCGAGGAGTTCGCCATACTGCTGCCGGGGGCCTCCCGGAAAAACGCCGTTAAAAAAGCGCAGACCATTTGCCGCAGGATCGCCGCAACGCGGTATGAAATGAACGAAGACGATGCCGGCGCCGATTCGCACCTGTCCATCACCATCAGCATGGGCGTGGCCGCATTCGAAAGGGGCGACACCTGCCAGTCGCTCCTCGATCGCGCGGATCAGGCGCTTTATCGGGCCAAGCAGACCGGCCGGAACAAGGTCGAAGGATGAAGGCCTACGGGGAGTCCAGGGAACGGGAGGCCAAGGAGTGTGAAGGGCTGGCCGCAACGGAGTCGGAACTGCAAGGTGAACCAGCAGGAAAAAATCCACCGACGAAGTTGGAAGAGAAAACGGAAGATTCTGCCGCCTCTACGCTGCAAAATCGGCACATTTTTCCCTTTCTTCTCGATCTTCAGGCACTGCCAAGATGAACCTGCCCGGTCGATTCCGTGCGCCCGGCGTGAACGCCACACGGGTTCGTGCCGGAGAGGCACGGCATTTGCTTTATGATTTTCATGTTCTCCAAAGCAACCATCAGAGAAATCGGGCAGGATCGGCCAAGCGCGGGCATACCCATCGCCGCATCCGGACCCGAACGAGGAGCCGACCATGAAAATCACCATCACGCCACCGGTTGTCCCCCCGACGACGGGCGGGCCGTCGCGGTCGACCAGGTCCGAAAACGTCGGATTCGATGAAGTTCTGGCCGAAACCATGGCCCGCCAGCGCGCCGATTCCCGATGGCAGACGGACGGGACGCTTGCAGCGGGAAACCTCACCGGAATCAGGAGCGACATGATCACCCGTGAACCGGTCGACATGGGCCTGGAGCGCTTGATCGACCTCCTCGACACCTTCCGCGGACAGCTCCAGGATCCCTCCTGCTCCCCCAGGGCGATGGAACCCACGGTAAAGGCCATGGATCGCCTGCGGGGAGATCTCGAAGACCGGATGAAGGAGCTCCACCAGGATGACCCGATCCATGGCATCATCAACACGGGCCTGGTCACGGCCTCCATGGAAGTGGGAAGGTTTTACAGGGGGGACTACTGCTGATCTGAATCCCGTCTGCTGACGCTTCCAGGAGAAAAGAGGTGATCAAATCAACCGGAAAAAGCCTCTCCGATTATTTCGCGCAGGCCGGAAGAAAAGTGGAAGTCCGGGCGGCTTCGGACCGCACCGGCGACCCGTTTTCCGCGGCTCTCCGCCAGGCGATGGCCGACCGGCAGCCGCAGCCCGCAACGCCCGGCACCGGATTGACGATTCGGGATTACCTGGCGATCGTGAGCCGGCCGTCCTCCCAGCCCGAGACGACGGGGACATCATCCCTCAGTGAGGCAACCGAAAGCGTGGCCGTCGATCCGGAGGCATCCAAAAACGTGGACGGCGCCCTGCTTCGATCGGAGGAGGAGCGACCCGCCGGCCTCCTGGATTCGAGCATCCGTGACGCCAGCCGGAAATACCGGCTGTCCGAGGCGCTGATCCGAAGCGTCATTCGAAACGAGTCCAACTTTCAGCCCGAAGCGGTGT
Organism: Desulfobacterales bacterium; assembly: GCA_049366795.1. Taxonomy (GTDB): domain Bacteria; phylum Desulfobacterota; class Desulfobacteria; order Desulfobacterales; family UBA5852; genus CALNZV01. Next base: position 2,938 of record JBMNCP010000035.1, on the reverse strand, counting down.
CGCCTGCCGGAGCCCAGGGATTGATGCAGCTGATGCCGGCGACCGCGCGGGAGCTTGGTGTGGAAAACCCTTTCGATATTCGTCAGAACATCGACGGAGGCTCGAAGTATCTTCGGCGGATGATGGATCTCTTCGAGGGCGACCTGGAAAAAACACTCGCCGCCTACAACGCAGGCCCCGGAACCGTCAGGCGGTATGACGGTGTTCCCCCCTACCCCGAGACCCGCTCCTATATCCGGCGGGTTCTCTCCGATCTCGGCAATGAGCCGGCCACCCTCACCGCGTGAGACGAAAATTCGCTTCAGCCCCTTGCCTTTAGCCTTTAGCCATTCCCCTTTGGCCTTTCGCCTTTCGCCTATAGCCTTTCCCCTTTCGCCTTTCGCCTTTCGCCTTTAGCCTTTCCCCTTCCCTTATCAAGGCTTTATCGCCAGAGTCCTCCGTTTTCTCAGGTAGGACCGCTGAAGACCGTAAAGCAGGTCTTTAAGCGATTTCTCCTCCGCGGCATCCAGTGCAATGAACATGAGTCCGTACTGAAATGCCCCGGTTACCGGGTGTCGGAACGACCGGACGACGCGGACCTTCGAGATGGAAACGACCATATCGGGGCTTTCCTCGATGGGCACCACCAGGCGGGCGTTTTTGAAGGTTCTTCCCACCTTGAAAATGGGCTCCTTTCGCAGGCGCGGATTGACAGAGTCCACCAGTCCGAGCAATCCCCCGAGACTCAGATCGATCAGGCCGAGGGTGATCGGCTTTCGATGTCGGGTGACTTCCAGTCTGGCACCCATCGGCGCCTTGAGTCTGAAGTCACGCCTTCGTTGGATCCGATCGATTCGATCCGGTGCCTTGAGCCAAAAGCCGCCCCCCAGCGACAGGCCGGAAGTGGACTCAAACAGGAAGGGCACCTGGCCGGTGGCAATGAATTCTATATTTATCTTCCAGGTTTCGAGCGGTTCGACCAATGCGAGCAGGGAGGGGGAATCGTCCAGTTTGAAGTAAAGATCCTTCTGAATGGTTCGGACATCGGTGACCAGCGAGACTTTTTCAAAACCGGTGCCATCCACGCGAATCCGAACCCAGGCGCGGTTTTTTTTCAGGTCCTGAAGGGTTCGTTCAACCCTTTCAGCCTGCAACTGTTGTGGAAGGCTCATGTCCGTGCGCGATCCGGTTTGTGGAACTCTGCTGCGGAAGACGCCCAGGGGGCCGTTAGTTCTGCAAGGAGGAAATGTCCTTGGCGAATGCCTCGTCCGTCAAGAGTCGCTGGGCGAAGTAAATGTACTTCTCGACGATGGCCCGGACAGCAAATTGGAGCGCAAACGACCGGACGGGCTTTTCGAGAAGATAGTACACGTTGGATGCCATGCACATGTTGACCACGTCATCACTGGCGTTGCCGGTGATCACGATGGCATCCCGGTGGGCGGAAGGAAATTTCTTCTCCACTGCGTCCAGAAAATAAAAACCGCTCTTGCCGCCCATGAAAACGTCGACGATAAAGATCGCCACGCCGTAACGACAACTCAGGCAATAGAGAATCGCCTCGTCAGGATCATTGAAGGTCAGAACATTTCCCCAGGTATAAAATTCCCTGACGGTCTGCGCGAGCACCTGACAGACATCGGGATCGTCGTCGACAATGATCACGTCAAGCCCTTCCACCATAGGTCGTCTCCTTTGAATGCGGTCCATGAAGCCCTTCGACACAAGGAATCCAGGCGCAGTGAGAGTTGCCGGGGAAACGCACTATAGCGGGATTTCATTCATACTGTCAACGGGTTAGCTGGGTTTGATTCAACCTACGCCCGCTGAAGTGTAAAGCATTTCTGATTTGCGATCTCAACAGCGGCTGATGCGGTTCGATCAGCGCGAGGTTATGGCAGGACGGACATGTCTCTTACCTTTCACTCAACAGATCCGGGTCCGGACCGACGCGCTTCGGTTCGAGGGCAACCTCCTGCAGGAGGTAGGATTTGGCGACCACGCCGCAGAAAACGTGGCCGGTATGATCTCGGATAACCGGATCCTCCGCGTAACCGCTCGAAACCAAGGCTCGGACTTGCGGGTTGATTCGTTTCAGCTTCCGGAGAGCTTCTTTTCCGCCCATCTTTCCCTTCACCGTGAGATCCGGGATCACCAGGTCGAATGGGCGGCCTCCGGCCAGGGCGCCCTGGTACAGGGAGAGAGCCTCCTCACCGGTTTGGGCGACAGATGCTTCATACCGCTTGGCCGGTTCGCCGCCTTTGAAAAAGGTGGTCAGCCCGTGCGTCAAATCCTTGGCGATGAGTGCAGCACTCTGGGTTTGCGTAAGAAGACGCCGAATCGACGAGTCGTCGTCCAGTCCGTCAAGGCAAGGGGCACACTTCCGATAATCGCGATGAGGATGTTGTTGTAGTCATGAGCGATGCCGCCGGAAAGCGCGGCAATGGCCTCCGCCTGACGGTGCTTGAGCGCCACCTGCTTCAAGTGCTTTTCAGGTTCGGACCTTGCAGGTTCAGCATCCGTTTTTTGGGATGGTTGGCCGACACTGGTATCGATTTTGCTGAGGTTTCTATAAGCCGGCCAGAATTTTGCTCTTGGAGGATTACACGGAATTCTAGACTCTCTTTTGAAAAAGGGCCTCCGGGTCCTGTTTAGTTCGTTATGAAATCCTTCTCAGCTCTGCCGACAAGATGCTTGTCAAACATATTGCATTCCGGCGATTCATTGCATGTACCAGCAATTAAAAAGGTTTTCACGCCAAATCATTGACGAAGTACCATCCCTTCGTCAAACATCAACTAAATTAAACAAAATTTGACTAATTAAAAAGTTTGTAAGCATCTATTATTGTTATACTTTTAACATTTTCTGAATATGGTATGCATTTTGCTAAATCATATTCGATATCCTCAAATAAAAGAAGTAGAAGAACCTTGAGAAAAGTCCATCACCTTCTCAA
>JBMNCP010000034.1:0-10853 GCA_049366795.1 Desulfobacterales bacterium | reverse complement strand
CATCGAGGGAGAGGGAGAAATGATGCACTCTGAAACAAAATCATGTAAGGTATCCATTTCCCGGCAACGCATCAGAAAGGTCATTCGAATGGAATTCGAACCGGTCATCGGGTTGGAAGTCCACGCCCAACTGAAAACGAAAACCAAGATCTTCTGCAACTGTTCCACCGCTTTCGGAGGCGAGCCCAACACCCATGTCTGTCCGGTCTGCCTGGGCATGCCCGGGGTGCTCCCGGTTCTGAACCGGAGGGTGGTGGATTTCAGCCTGCGGATGGCGCTGGCCACGGGATGCCGGATCAACCGGGAGAGCCGATTCGCCCGGAAAAACTATTTCTACCCGGACCTTCCCAAGGGCTACCAGATCTCCCAGTACGAGCTGCCCATCGCCGAGACGGGTCATGTGTACATCGATGTGGGCGGCGACCTCCGCCGCATCGGGATTACGCGGATCCACATGGAGGAGGATGCCGGAAAGCTCGTCCACGACCAGGACCGGCCCGTGAGCCATGTGGACCTGAACCGGACCGGCGTACCCCTGATCGAAATCGTCAGCGAACCGGATCTGCGCTCCCCCGAGGAGGCGGGCGCCTACCTGCGGAAGCTCCGGTCGATCGTCCGTTACCTGGATATCTGCGACGGGAACCTGGAGGAGGGAAGCTTCCGGTGCGACGCCAATGTTTCGATCCGTCCGGCCGGAACCGATGCCTTCGGCACCCGGACCGAGCTCAAGAACCTCAACTCCTTCCGGAATGTGGAACGGGCGCTTGCGATCGAAATCGAGCGCCAGAAGGAGCTCATTCTCGACGGCGGTCAAGTGACCCAGGAAACGCGGCTCTACGACGTCGACCGGAACCGCACCTTTTCCATGCGCGGCAAGGAGGAGGCCCACGACTACCGGTATTTTCCGGACCCGGACCTGCTACCTCTGGTGGTGGACGAGGCCTGGATCGACCGTATACGGGCGGAACTTCCAGAACTGCCGGATGCCAAGCGGCAGCGGTTCATGGGCGATTTCGGGCTTTCGGGCTACGATGCGGAGCGATTGACGAGCGCCCGGGAGGTCGCGGAGTATTTCGAAGCCTGCATGGCCGCCTATCCCCAGGCCAAGCCCGCCGCCAACTGGATTCTGGGCGACCTGGCGGCGCTCCTGAACGCGCGGGGGCTCTCGATCGAGGAGTCTCCCGTGGCCGCCGGCGACCTCTGCGAACTGCTTCGCCTCATCGACAACGGTACCATCAGCGGAAAGATCGCCAAGACCGTGTTCGAGGAAATGGCGGCATCGGGAAAGCGGCCGGGCGCGATCGTGAAGGAAAAGGGCCTCGTCCAGGTGAGCGATGCGGGCGAACTCGAAGCGATCGTGGAAAAAGTGCTGGAGGCCAGCCCCTCGGAGGTGGAAGCTTACAGGAACGGCAAGACGAAACTGATGGGATTCTTCGTGGGGCAGGTGATGAAGGCGACGCGGGGGAAGGCGAATCCGAAAGTCGTCAATGAACTGTTGAAGGAAAAGCTTGGTTAGGCATCGCTGTTCTCTGTGCCGGAACAACGATGCCAGATCCTTTGGGAAAGCTCCGTGACATTGGGAAACAATCGACATTCCAAACGCCGGACAACGGCTGAAAAACCACTTGTCTCAGGAGAGAAACCATATTTACAGGGCTCTTTCCTGAGAGGGATGGGTGTTATCTTCGCACTGGCTTTTGTTGTCAGAGGGTTATGCCTGATCGGGCTCGCCGACACCCATCTCCTCCAGATGCTGATAGGAGATGCGGAACTCTACGACCTTTGGGCAAAGGAGATTCTGGCGGAGGGGTGGATCGGTAAAAAAGTCTTCTTTCAGGCACCGTTCTACCCATATTTCCTCGCGGTGGTCTACGGGGCATTCGGTCCGGATCTTCTGATCGTCCGATGGATCCAGGCTTTGATCGGAGCTGCCAGCTGCGCATTGATCGCCGATGTAGGCCGGTCTTTTTTTTCCGCAAAGGTGGGGCTGGTTTCAGGGATTCTTCTTTCCCTTTATCCCGTGGCGATCTTCTATGACATCGTGATTCAAAAGGCTGTTCTGGGGCTCTTCTTCACGGTGCTGATACTCTTTTTGCTGGAAAGGCTGTCCATCCGGAACCGTTGGCCACTCTGGCCCGTCGTCGGTGCAGTCCTCGGCTGCCTGGCATTGGTCCGGGAGAACGCCTTGATCCTGTTTCCCGTCGTGTTGTTCTGGCTTTTCATCCGGTTCCGACAAGAGACCGTGAAGAAAAGAACAACCTGGGCCGTATTGATCTGCGCCGGCCTGTTCGCTGTTCTCTTTCCGGTGGCGCTCCGGAACAGAATCGTCGGCGGGGAATGGTTCCTGACGACATCGAACCTGGGCTTCAACCTGTACATGGGGAATCGCACGGACGCCACGGGCACCTACAAACCCATGGTGACCGGGCAGGGGGACTGGCGATTCGAAAGCGAGGACGCGCGTAAGCTGGCCGAACTGGAAACGGGCCGCCAATTGAGCCAGGACGAAATTTCAAACTATTGGAAGGAAAAAGCGATCGAGAGCATTCGGTCTGATCCAGGGGCATGGATGCGGCTTCTACTGAAAAAGTGGAAGCTCCTTTGGGGGTCGTTGGAGATGAGCGACACCGAAAGCATCTATGCCTACCGGGATTTCTCTGCGATCCTGAAGGGCTTGGGCTCTATCTATCATTTCGGTGTCCTTCTCCCTCTTGCGGCGGCCGGGTTTCTTCTCACCTGGAGGCTTCGCGAGCGGCTCTGGCCTATGTATCTGGTACTTGCGGCATACACGGCGGGCATCGTGCCATTTTACGTGATGGCCCGCTACCGCCAGCCGATGGTGGCGGTGCTCGTTCCTTTCGCGGCGGCTGGATTGGTCGAAATGGCGAAACGAGTGGGGCAAAAAGAATTTCGGCTGTTGGCGGCGGCCTTCGCCCTTTCGGCAGGCATCGCCGTTTTCTCCAATTGGCCTGTCATGCCGGCCTCGGCGGTTGCGGCCACTACCTATTACAACTGGGGATCGGTATTCGAAAACCAGGGCCTCATCAATTCGGCCGTCGTAAACTATGAAAAAGCGGTTCAACTGAATCCATCTCATGCGCTTTCCTTGAACAATCTCGGTATTCTTTATTGCAGAAACGGTGATTACGCGAAAGGAATCCGTCAATTCGAGAAGGCCTTGAAAATCGATCCCGGAATGGCCAAGACGCACAGCAACATCGCCATCGCGTTCTACCATACCGGACGGCTTGAAGACGCCCTTCATCATTTTTATGAAACGCTTCGCCTCGATCCGGAGCACGATCCCATCGTTGACTACAACATTGCCTGCATTCTCTCTCTCCAGGGAGAAGTGGCCGCATCGATCGAACACCTCAAAATTGCAATCGGCAAAGGATATCACAACAAAGACCAGTTGCTGGCGGATCCGGATCTGAAGAATGCCCGCCTGTCGCCCCGGTTCGGGAAAATTTTAGAGGCGCTTGATCCCCTCGATCATGGCTGAGGAGGTGCGCCGGTCGATTATTCGCCTCGTATTCCAGACCCTACCAACCGTCACGAACGGACTTCGGATGCCCCATTACGAAATGAGGAGTTTACCGCCTTCGTCTGAACGCCCTTCCACCGATGAGCTGGTGCGCTATCTCCGTTCCCGAACGAAGGGAATTCGGTTCGCCAATCGTATTCAAATGGTCAACCGCCCCCGCATCTGCCCGTTCGATGACCTCCTGGCGTTGCTGCCGGCAGGATGCCGGGTGGTGGACATCGGTTGCGGCAACGGAACCTTCATGCTTCTGCTTGCGCACTTTCGAACCCCTTCCCGGCTTATGGGAATCGATGTCGATCCCGGCGCCGTGGACGCTGCCGGCCGGATAATGCGATCATTTCATCCCGGGGTCTCCGACCAGGTCCGGTTTTTCGATGGGGTTGCCCTGCCGCCCGAGGTACGGACGGCGGATTACGTCTTTCTCGTGGATGTCCTCCATCACGTACCCGTGTCCTCGCAGAAACCGTTTTTGGAAAGCCTGTTCCACACCATGCAGCCGGGCGCGACGCTTGTGTTGAAGGACATCGACGCCGGCAGATGGCTTCTAGAAAAATTCAACCGGCTGCATGATCAAATTCTTGCCCGGCAGAAGGTTCATGCCATCCGGGCCGGTGATGCAGAACGATGGTTGACCGATATCGGGTTCAGCACGTCTCCGGTCCGGAAAAAACGTCTGTTGTGGTACCCTCACTATACAATTGTCGCGGGAAAGCCCTGTTAACCGAGGAGGCCGGTTGGAATTATGTCAAAAGGTGGAAACCAGCCTGAAAAGGAAGCTACAAACCCGTCGAACGCTCCTGATTCAACGCCTTTGTTCGTCGATCTCGACGGAACCGTCATCAAGAGCGATCTTCTGATCGAAGGTCTCCTGGCTCTGGTTCGGCAGGCCCCATTGAGCTTGTTTCGATTGCCATTTTGGCTGATGCGGGGCATTAAACAAGTGAAGGTCGAGGTTGCTAACCGCGTAGTGATGCCGATTGAAAGGATCCCGGTTCAGGAGGAATTTATCGAGTTTCTCCGGAAGGAGGCGGCATATGGCAGGCCGATCTATTTGGCCACAGCAGCCAACCGCCTGCTGGCGGAACAGGTGGCGGACAGAATCGGGGTGTTTTCGGGTGTTCTGGCAAGCGACGAAAGGGAAAATCTCAAGGGCTGGAAGAAGCTCGAAGCCATCCGGGAGTCATTTCCAGGCCCTTTCGACTATGCGGGCAACTCGCGGAGTGACCTTAAGATATGGTCCGAAGCCCGCAGTGGAATCGTCGTCAATCCCGGCCCGGGAATCTGCGAGGCAGCGCGAAGGCGCTGCAGGATCGCGCAGGTGTTCGAGGATCGGGCATCGTCGTTTTCATCATGGTTTCGAGCCCTTCGAATCTATCAGTGGATGAAAAATCTGCTTTTGGGCGTCCCGCTGCTGACCGCGCACGCCTTTTCCCCAAACGAACTGGGAGCGGCCACGGTCGCCTTTGTTGCCTTTGGCCTGGTGGCGTCTTCCACTTATCTGATAAACGACCTGTTCGATCTTGGCGCCGATCGCTCCCACCCCAGGAAGCGAAAAAGGCCATTCGCCGCCGGAGACATCTCCCTGAAAACAGGTCTTGCCGCGATAATCGCTTTTCTAGGAATAGGCTTTTTTCTGTCCGGATGGCTGCCGAAGCCCTTCCGGGTTGCCTTGCTCGCCTACGCCGGGTTGACTCTCGGCTACTCCTCATGGTTCAAGACAGTCGCACTCCTGGATGTGATTCTGTTAGCGGCGCTTCATACCGTGCGGATCATAGCCGGGGCCGCCGCCATCGAAGTCGAGGTTTCCTCCTGGCTGCTCGCCTTCTCGATGTTCGTTTTCCTCAGCATCGCATTGGTCAAGCGAACCTCCGAGCTCGTGACGGTCGGAGAAAACTCGCAGACCGAAACGGTCGGTCGAGACTATCGCCTATCCGATTACGCCGTGCTGAATGCAATGGGCATCGCCTCGGGGTATCTTTCCGTTCTGGTGTTGGCGCTGTTCATCGACAGCCCCGGGGTCCCGGAGAATTACACTCACCCCGGCCGTCTCTGGCTGCTTTGCCCACTCATGCTCTACTGGGTATCCAGGCTCTGGATCAAGACCGCGCGGGGGGAGATGCCGGACGACCCGCTGTTGTTCAGCCTCAAAGATTGGGTCAGCTGGATGGTGCTGCTCGCTATGGTACTCGTCACATTGACGGCAATTTGACATCTGGATGACATAAAAAACGCCGGATGGTTTCCCCATCCGGCGTTTTTTATGAATGCGCTTTAAGCGAATTGGCGCTTAGAAGCTCAGGCTGAAACGGGCACCGATTTCGTAGGGATCGTCCTCGTTTGAGCCGTCAGTAGAGGTTGCGTCACCAGCGAAGAGATAAGCGCCCACGAGGTCCAGGTTGAGGCCTTCGACCAGCTGGTAGGTGACCTTGAGGTCTACTTCGGTGCCGAGGTAGTCTTCGCCATTGATATCATCCTCGGCCAACTGGGCATACCAGACATCCAGGGTGAGCTTCAGCTTGTCCATGGGTTTGACACCCACTCCCAAATTGGCGGCCATGATGTTGGTGATCTTGTCAAACGGGGCGCCTTCTGAGGCTTGGTTGTCGAAGATACCATAGCCCATAATTTCAGCCCAGTAGTAGGACTGGCCGAACACCGGCGCGAAGGCTTCGAAGTCATCATCATCGGGGTCATCATCTCCTGAGGCGTAGAAAACCTGGCCATGTACATCGGCCATGCCGAAATTGAAACTACCTCCGGCGGCAAGCAGATATGCTGATACATCAACATCCTCTCCACCAGCGGAATCGACCTCGTCAACGGTGCCACCCTGGTAAATGGCGGTCAGCCACATACTGAAAGCGTCGAAGGAGGCGTCGAAATCCGCGCCGACCATATATACAGAGACCTCGTCTGCATCAATGTCGGCAAATTCATGGTTGACGTCATCGTCGGCGGAGAAGTCCTCGCTGAAATCGCTGCTGTAATACCAAAGCAGGAAGGGCTTCAGCACCATTCCGTTCCCAAATGAAACAGTCGGGACTAAGCCAACCAGCTCGAAATCTTCGTCGTCATTGTCAGTGCCGCCTTCCCAACCACGAACCCAGAAAGCGCCTAAATTGAACATGTCACTCATTTTCCAGAGGGCGACGATGCCGGCAGCGTCATCGTCCAGGACGAAGCCTCGGGACTGAAGCAGGCCTTGAACACCCATGCGAAGTTCAACATCTCCCATCTGCCACTGTGCGTAAGAGTTCTTGATTTCGATCTCTTTTTTGTCTGCGGCCACTTCGCCATAGGTATCGTCCCCACCCCAAACAGCATCATACTCGAACTTGTTGATAAACTGCAGGTTGTCGTTGAGGACGGCGGTGTAGTAAAGGCGGGTCCTGGTGTCGACCTGCTGAGTCTCTCTGTCGCGGTCGTCTTCATCGCCGGTGAAATGGCCCTGGGAAAAGAACCGGGTACGCCAGTAACCGCCGAACTTGTTTTCCAGCGCGGACGCCGGAACGGTGAAGGCGGCCACCAGCACGATGGCCAGTGCCAGAATGGTAAGTTTTTTCATGGAATTTCCTCCTTAACGCGCCTGCCGGACCCCTCCTACAGAGCCGGCAACAGTTGACCTAATCCTAAGTTGATTGCCTAATCCTTGCGGGTGCCACCGGAGGCGCCGGCGATTTTGGTTTTCAAACCTCCTTTCCCGCCTTGATTCCGCCGCATTCGAACGCAATGGTCCGGTGAGCAAGACCCATGTAACAGTGGATTTCCAGGAAGTCAAGCGGTTTGTTGCGGCTCAAAGCCCCGCCAAATCAGGTTTTTATGAAAACCAGCTTCGAAATGCCTTCCGGAAAGCGGACTGTCATGAATCCCTATCGTCTCTTTGGCAAAAAGGCTTTAATGCTGGCGGGTTCGGTGGTATAAAAATCAGCCTTGGACGGGAGCATGAGAAAAATGCCAGGTAGGATGCTCAAAGCGAACGGTTGATACAGGGCTCGGACTCGGCTTTCTGCGTATGGACCGGTTCCGGTTTTCATTGGAAGTTTGTGGGGGTTCGAGAACGAGTACGAGTACGCGTACGCGTACGAAGAAGGATTGAGGACTCGTACTCGGTTTTCGTCACTTCGGGTTTTCATCGGGAGTCTGTGGGGGTTCGAGAACGAGTACGAGTACGAGTACGCGTACGAAGAAGGATGGAGGACTCGTACTCGTACTCAGCCCCGCAGGGGTGGTACTCGTTCTCGTACTCGGTTTTCGTCGCTTCGGGTTTTCATCGGGAGTTTGTGGGGTTTCGAGAACGCGTACGAGTACGAGTACGATGGATACAACATCCTTAGAAAGAGTTCATACGCGTAAGGGGGAAAATGTTCGATCACGAGAAGCTTGATGTTTACCGCGTCAGTGTGGAGTTCGTGGAATGGTCCTATCATCGGTGCAAAGGGCTGAAGGGGCTCGACAGGCACGCGCGTGATCAACTGCTTCGAGCCTCTCAATCGATTCCGTTGAATATTGCCGAGGGAAACGGAAGGCTTCCTTCCGCGGAACGAAGGCGATTTCAACGGATCGCACTTGGTTCAGCATTGGAATCCGCTGCCATCCTGGATGTCTTGGTTGCGACAAAAACGATCGATTCCACTATGGCGCTGGAAGGCAAGAACCTGCTTTTCCGCATCATTTCGATGCTTACCAAGATGTCTTCGACTACTATGGAAGTGCGCGAACAAATGGTCGAGTACGGGAACGCGTAGGCGTACGAGGACGATCAAACAAGGACTGACCGGCCTGGATCACGTACTGAAGGGTTGACAATTCGTACTCGTACTCAGTCCCGAAGGGACGGTACTCGTTCTCGTACTCGGCTTTTTCAGTATGGAACCGTTGTGGTTTCCATCGGAAATCTACGGAGTTTCGAGAACGAGTACGCGTACGCGTACGAGTACGACGGATATTCTGGACGGCAGTCATATTCACAATCCCGCCAGTTTTCTCCCTCTCCCTCGATGGGAGAGGGCCGGGGTGAGGGTGAGTATAAGACGATTACAATCCCTTCTACCCCCTCCCCTCGATCCCCTCCCACCAGGGGAGGGGAAGCGACGGCGATCGATCCGGTTGAGGTGTGTTGTGGTTACCCTATTTCAGGAGATAAAGCGAATGCAGGTCCGTTTCCCTTCTTTTCTTAAAATCATTTGTGTTTTGTGTCTGGCTTTGACCTTTCCCGGCGCTTCTCTCACCGAGGCGGCCTCGCAAAAGGTGCTTCTGGTTCCCTTCAAGATCTTCTCGGAAAGCGATATGTCCTTTTTGCAGAAGGGTGTCCAGAGCATGCTGGCGACGCGGCTGGCCGGTGGTGCGGATCTCGAAATCATCGAACTACAGCCGGATGATCCGGCATTGCAGGGCATTTCCGGAGGTCTGGATGAAATGGCTGCTGCCGACTTGGCCGGCCGGGCTGGCGCGGACTTCGTCGCGTTCGGTACCATTACCATACTGGGAAGCGGCATCAGTACGGACGCCCGGTTTTTCGATGTCACCGCGGGGGAAACCCGGGTGGCGTTCAGCAGCGCGGGAAACTCCCAGGGGGATGCGATCCTTCACGTCAACCAGTTCGCCGAGCGGGTGAACGCCGAGGTCTTCGGAAAGGGCGCCGCCCCGACGCAGGCCCTGGCGGCGGCTCCCCAGGAATCCCAACCGGCGTCGTCCAGAGCCAACCCGGAAGCCATGTGGCGGCGGGAATTCGGCATGGGGGTTTCCGAAACCCCGACCGGGACCGAGCCTCCCGCCTTGCTTTGGAAAAGCGGGAATTACCGGGAGGAAATCCGGGGTATTGCGGTGGCCGACATTGACGGCGACGGGAAGAACGAGGTGGTACTTGGCGGCCAGAAGCAGCTCATGATTCACCGCATGGAGGGAAATGGTTTCGTGCGGGTGGCGGAAATCCCGATCGATCGGTGGATAACCATCATCAACGTCGAAGCAGCCGATGTGAATCGGAACAATATCGCCGAAATCTTTGTGTCCGCCCGCAACGACAAATTCAAGGCCAGTTCCTTTGTATTGGAATGGGACGGCAGCCGGTTTGCACGAGTCGAAGAGAATTCATCATGGTATTTCCGGGTCGTGGCGGATCCAGGGACCGGCACCCGCCGCCTTTTCGGGCAGCAGGGAGGCATGCGGGAAGCCTTGTTTGGCACCGTCTACGAGATGGATTGGGCTGGCGGGAAATACGCCCCCCAGCAGAAGCAGTTCGTCCCAAGCGAATCCAATGTGTTCGGGTTTGCCGTTGGCGATGTCTTGAACAATGGCGAGCCCGCCATCGTTTCTTTTGTAAAGGGAGACAAGCTTCGGATTTCATTGGCCAACGGCCGCGAGGAATGGACCAGCGCCGATGCGTACGGCGGCAGCGCAAGTTACCTTTTCTCGCCGGAGGAATATGTCCTGGCTCAGCGGGAAAGTCGAACCGAGCCGGATCCGCAACCTTTCGACAAGACCTGGCTGTCCCAAAGGGTGATCATCGCGGATCTGAACGGGGATCAGAAAAAGGAAGTCCTGGTAGTGGCCAACCACGACCAGACCGGAGGGCTTTTTGCACGTCTGCGGTCCTTCGTCAAGGGCCGGTTCGAGTGTCTGGAATGGGACAACGTGGGGCTCCAGCCCAAGTGGCGGACCCGCTACTTCACTGGGTACATCAGCGACTACGATTTGGCGGACCCGGACAACGACGGCCGGCAGGAACTGATCTTCAGCGTGGTCAAGCAGGTGGGGGATCCGATCACCGGCAGGAAGGTGAGCTACATCGTGGTCTGGAAGCCGGAGGCTGAGGTGGCGGAAAAACAGTGAGGCGTGAGCCGTGAACTGTGAACCGTGAGTCGTGAGTCGTGAGCCGTGAATCGTGAACCGTGAGTCGTGAGCCGTGAACTGTTAGCCGTGAATCGTGCGCGGTGAACTGTGAATCGTGAGTAGTGAGCTGAGGGCTTTGCGTCGTGAGCCGGGGACTGTGGCGCGTAAACGGTGTGTGGTTAACGGTGACGCTTGGATATGTGGCGTGGGCGGCTTTCGACGTTGGCTTCCTGACTTTTTATGGTTTTTTGCCTGTCGCTGATGGGCAATCTGGATTTTTTTCTGGTTTCCTGGCTGGATCGAAGGAAGATATGGCGAAAAAGGCGTGAAAATATTTCCCCTCCCCCGGTGGGAGGGGATTAAGGGGAGGGTACAAGGGATTGAAATCGTATTCAATTCACCCTCACCCCGGCCCTCTCCCATCGAGGGAGAGGGAGAAAACTGCCGGGATTCTGAATTTGCCTGCCGTCCAGAG
>JBMNCP010000033.1:0-52402 GCA_049366795.1 Desulfobacterales bacterium | reverse complement strand
CCATCAACGACATTTTTCGGCCCAGACGGACCGGCTCACCCGTCTCGAGTCCGCAGCGGAGATCTTTCCGGGCCTCCAAACGCCGCAGGCGCAACACGAACCTGTCGTCTACCACTTTGACGGAGAGCAGGTCAGGGCCCGCTGGAAACAGACCACCGTCCTCCCGTCCGCTTCCGGAGCCGGCAATCTCAAACAGGTCATGACCACGGAAATGTCGGGCACATTCCGCAACGGTGTCCTCAAGGGCGAGCAGGTCTCGGAGTTGACCCACATCGAACCTCCGGGAGGCTATGGCGAGGATTTTTCCGGGGGCCCGGTGGTTCGGATGTTCTACAAAGGCGTGATCGAAGGTCGATTGGAACCCGACGGCCGTATCAAAGCCAAGGTCACGACCACCCCCACCGGCGTGAAGGCGCTGACCTACCCTGGAGGGACCAATGGCGCGCCGGCGGTTTACGAATGGATCGACCAGCCGCCGCCTGAAACGGCGCCGGGCGTCCTGGAATATTGGATTCCCCTGCCTGCGGCGGGATGGTTCAATTCCCGCTATCTCCTTGCTTCGGGAGCTGAAACCTTCCGATTGCGCGGTGCCCTCGAGCGCCTGGACCGATATATGACCGAGGCAGGCGACAATCTGTTGACCGGGAAATACGATCTGGCCCGACGCCAGCTCGACACGGTTCGCGCGGAAATCGAAGCCTTGCGCCGGGCGGTAAACGAGGCAAAGGGCGCCACAAAAATCACCTTCCGAGGCCTGCCCTCGGACGACGCCATGCTGCGACGGATCCGGCTTCAATTCATGATGGGCAAATGGAAGGAAGCCTACACCATCGTCAACGAGGCCCTGGCACAGGTACAAACCGAGCTGGCCGACCTGCGCAACGTGCTGTCGGCCAATGTCTTCAAGTCCATCATCAAAAACTACATCAGCTGGTCCAACTCCATTCCCACGGACGTCGTGTCGGGCATTGCCGGCTACTCGGCCGTCACCGGCGTGGCCGACCTGCCGCGGGGTTTCCTGGGCTGGTATGAAGAGGGCCGCAAGGATGCCGGCATCCTTAACGACCAGTTCCGCAAGAAGCGGGCCCTCGAAGCGTTGGAACAATATTACGAAGCAAAACGGGAAGAAATCATTGTCGAGCGACAGGAAGTGGCCGACTTGCTGAAAGAAATCGAAGGAAGCCCCTTGCCGGGCCTCGACGGCTCCCTCCAGTCCTATTTTCAAGGGTTGCAATGGGCTCCCTGGCAGGCCGATCACCGGCGCGCCGATGCCCTGGCCCTTATCGAAGGCGGCCCCAAAGCCCCTTCGGGTTCGCCCTAGTGACAACGAACCCCAACCCGCCAATCTCAAGGCGATATCCTTACTCCTTTCACCCCCTCCCCTTGATCCCTTTCCACAATCTTCTCCTCCCGGATCAAGAGCTCCAGCCGATCCGGAGCCACGAATGCGGCCTGCCCATCCCCCCATTGCACCCAGATCCAGGTCAATGCAGATAACGGATTCTAAGAGCTGCGGGGAGCTCCGCGGCTTCGGGACCCGGACACTTCACAATCCGTTGGAGAATTGCAGCCCGGCACCTCAGGACAAGCCGTCGCCATTCGAAGGCCATGACGCATGCATTCAGGTTCTGGCGATGACGTCACCGGTCCGGGAGGCCCCGTAGCCCGGGATGGACGCCAGCTCCTCATGAAAAAGCCGCGTCTGAAGCGTATCCAGCAGGACTTTGATCGAGGGGTGATCGATCAGATCGCAGGGGACGACGAGATCGCACCGCACCGTTTCGATCGGCACGAAATCGAGGCCGCAGGCATCCGCCACGGCCCGAAGTCCCAGTGCGGCATCGGCCAGCCCGTGGACGACCGAGCGTGCGCCCTCGAGATGGCTGGACACCTCGTGACCGTATCCTCGGACGGTTGAGACAGCCACACCCGACCGCTTCAGATGATCGTCGAGAAGCACCCTCAGCGCGGCACCGGGCTCCCGGTTCGCCAGCCTGAGACGCCCTCCGGCCAGGTCGGCCGCACCGCGGATCCCGAGAGGATTCCCATGCGCCACCATCAACCCCTCCTCCAACACGGAAAACCCGACGATCAGCGCCCTGGATCCGTGGAACAGTCTCCGCACCAGATCCACATTGGCCTCACCGTCCGGAGGGTTGTGAAGATGGGTTCCGGCCAGATGCGCCTTGCCGTTCCGCAGCCCCTCGACAGCACGATGGCTCGAAGCAAACCGGTGATGGACCCTCGCCTCGGGCGATCGCCTGGAAACGTGTTCGCCCAGAATCGAAAACGCCGGGTCGCACCCCATGAGCACCACCGTCTTTTCGATCGCCTCCTCGGTGCAAAGAAGCCGCACCCTCGATCCTTCGGAGTCGAGCAGGCCGTCGGCGGGCCGAAAGCCGTCCCTCAGGGAATGTTCGCCCGTCAAGGGATAGGCCAGCAAGCGCCCCCGCAACTTGCTGACGACCACCCTGCGGCCCCTGTCAACGGTGCCGTCCACCAGCTGAATCGGCTGCTCCGGTTCGGTGAGCTGGTCCACGAAGAGATCCTCCACCCGGCAGCCCAGGTGCTTCGCCAACCGCAGCGCCAACGCCGTGTTGGGAAGATAGCGTCCGGATTCGATATCATAAATTGCCTGGCGTTTGACGCCCACCCAATCCGCCAACTGGCTTTGGGACACTCCCTTCGCCTGACGCACCGACTTCAAAAGGCATAGGATCGCATCATTTCGTTTGGGCATGGTTATCCCCTTTCCTGCCATTTAATCCGTCTACACGGGAATCGCTCTTTCGGCCGCCTGCCGCCGGACACATCTTCCGCAGCCTTCAAGCCCGCGCATCCAGGTGCATGCTACTTGTGAAATCACCGTGCACCGATGTCGTCTAAAAAAAGCTATTGACGTGATAATACTCACCGATGTAATTGAAACACTTCTAACGTAGCTTTAAAACGACATCATTAAATCAGAGCCTGCATGAGAATGCAACTGCTTCACAATGAGTATATTTCGACCTGGTGGAGGGCGGCGATGCGGCAGATGCGACTGAGCATTCGATTGGCACTGTGGACGGTTGGAATCACCGTACTGATGATGGGGTGGGCCGGCCGGACGTTCGCGGATTCAGGCAGCGTGACCGTGTTTGCCGCCGCCTCGACCACCAATGCGGTGACCGAAGTCGGCCGTATTTTCATGGAACGCAACCCGGAACGGTTCGTGACGTCGTTTGCCTCTTCCTCGACCCTGGCCAAGCAGATCGAAAACGGCGCTCCGGCCGATGTCTTCATCTCAGCCAATCGCAAGTGGATGGATTACCTGGAAGAAAAGCGGTTGGTCGAAAAGGAAACCCGCCTCGACCTGCTGGGAAACCGCATCGTACTGATCGTTCCGGCCGACAGTCCCGTAAACGACGTTCGGATCACCCCGGACTTCGATCTGGCCGGTCTCGTTGCCGACGGCCACATGTCCATGGGAGATCCCGACCACGTGCCGGCCGGCATCTATGGCCGACAGGCGCTTGAGAGTCTGGGCGTTTGGACCTCCGTCGAAAGCCGGGTGGCGCGATCCAAAGATGTCCGGGCCGCCCTGGCGCTCGTCGAAAGGGGCGAGGCGCCAGTCGGGCTGGTTTATGCCACGGATGCCGCCATTTCGGACAAGGTACGGGTGGCCGGCATATTCCCCGAGGACAGCCACCCGCCCATCGTCTATCCTGTGGCGGTCGTGAGCGAAAAGCGGACACCGGCCACAGACCGCTTCATGGAACTTCTCCGGTCTCCCGAGGCCCGGTCCGTGTTCGAAAAATACGGATTCACGGTTCGCTGATGCAGGAATGGGTGCTTTCACCGGCAGAGATCGAGGCGCTTCGATTGAGCCTCTGGGTGTCGGGCTGGGCGGTCGCCGGCAGTCTGCCCATCGGCATCCTGGTCGCGTGGATGCTGGCCCGTCTCGAATTTCCGGGAAAATCCCTTGTTGACGGGTTGATTCACCTTCCACTGGTGCTGCCTCCGGTGGTGGTCGGCTATCTCCTGCTGGTCGGCTTCGGCCGAAAGGGGATCATCGGCGCCTGGCTTTTCAAGGCAACTGGGCTGAGCCTCGCCTTCAACTGGAAGGGAGCGGCCGTCGCTGCGGCCGTCATGGCCTTTCCCCTCATGGTGCGAGCGGTCCGGCTCTCCATCGAAGGCGTGGACCGGGGCGTTGAGGCCGCCGCAAGGACTTTGGGCGCCGGTCCCCTGCGGGTTTTCCTGACGGTGACGCTCCCCCTCGTCACGCCGGGAATCCTGACAGGATTGATCCTTTCCTTTGCCCGCAGCCTCGGTGAGTTCGGTGCGACCATCACCTTCGTCTCCAACATCAGGGGGGAAACCCAGACCCTACCCCTGGCCCTCTATACGCTCACCCAGATCCCGGGAGGGGAAGTGGGGGCAATGCGCCTGTGCGCCATTTCCGTAATCGTATCCATGGGAGCGCTGGTGGCCTCCGAAGAGCTGGCCCGACGATTTTCCGCCTACATCAAGGGATGACCCATGCTGGACCTCCACGTCGTCAGACGCCAGGGAAATTTCGTGATCGATACGGCCTTCACGTCTCCGAGCATCGGTGTGACCGCCCTGTTCGGACGATCGGGAGCGGGAAAAACGTCCGTCATCAATATGGTCGCCGGCCTGGTTCGGCCGGACCGGGGTCACATCGTCGTCAACGGGCGAACCCTTTTCGATTCGGGAAAAGGCTTTCATGTCCCGCCGGACAAGCGCCGCATGGGATACATTTTTCAGGACGGCCGGCTTTTTCCGCATCTTTCGGTGAAATCCAATCTGACCTACGGCATGCGGCTGACACCGGCTTCCGATCGCCATGTGGATTTCGACGCGGTCGTCGACCTTCTCGGGATCCGTCATCTCCTTCACCGCAGGCCCGGCAGACTATCCGGAGGAGAAAAGCAACGGGTCGCCATCGGCCGTGCCCTGTTGACGAGCCCCGCCCTTCTGCTCATGGACGAACCCCTGGCATCTCTGGACAGAAACCGAAAAGCCGAGGTGCTGCCATTTCTGTCGCGGTTGTGCGGTGAACTTTCGACCCCGATTCTCTATGTAAGCCACTCGCTGAACGAGATCCTCAACCTTGCCGACACGATGGTTCTAATGGACGAGGGACGGGTAGCCGCCTCGGGTCCGATCGAGGTCCTGATGAACCGGCCCGATCTCCAGCGATTGACCGGGGCCGAAGGTGTCGGGACCGTCATCTCAACCACTGTCGACGGCCACGAGGAGACGTTGACACGGCTTCGCTTCCCCGGCGGACTGTTGCGAATTCCAGGAATCGCTGCATCGATCGGGAGCAGGGTCAGGGTTCGCATCGACGCCCGCAGCGTGGCCATCGCACGGCAGGAACCACGGGAAACCAGCATCCAGAACATCTTCCGGGCAACGGTGAAAGCGATTGCCGAAGGCCCGGGGCAACTGCTGGATGTTCGCATGGACATCGGCTGCCCGCTGCTGGCGAGGATTACGCCGCGTGCCATGCAAACCCTCGCGTTGGCGCCGGGCATTCCGGTATTCGCCGTGGTGAAGAGCGTCGCCGTATCACGATCAAGGATCCCGTCGACGACAATCCAGCTCGATTGCTAAATCGATTTTCGTTTTTATCGTATTGCCCATCGGCCGAATGCGATATTTCTCTAAATCTTGTCCGAATGACGGACAATCCATTTTCGACGGGGGGCAAATGACAAAACTCATCAAGGAAGACGGCGATACGGGAAGGCTTCACATCGACACGCCCCTCATGGGCGAATCCCTGGTCAGCAAGGAACTGCTCCGGAAGACCGAGGCAACCGATTACTTTCGGATGCATCCGGACGTCAACGTGATCAAGATCGGTGGCCAGAGCATCATGGACCGGGGCGGGAAGGCCCTGTTCCCGATCCTGGAGGCGTTGATCGCCGCCAAGGACCGGCACAAGATCCTGATCATGACCGGTGGAGGAACCCGGGCTCGACATGTCTACAACATCGGCGTGGATCTGGGCATGCCCACGGGGGTTCTCTCCAAACTGGGGGACAAGGTGTCCTGGCAGAACGCCGAAATGCTCTCCGTACTGCTGGCCAAGCACGGCGGCGTCAAGATCGGGCATGGCGACAACCTGGAGCAGCTGACCATGTTCTGCCGTCTCGGCTATATTCCGATCACCTACGGCATCCCCCCGTACGGCTTCTTCGAGCATCCTGCCGAACACGGTTCCATTCCGCCGCATCGAACGGACTGCGGGGCATTTCTTCTGGCGGAGAACATCGGGGCCCGCTCCCTGATCTTTCTGAAGGACGAAAAGGGTCTTTATGACAAAGACCCCAAGAAGGTTCCGGCCGCCGAACGCGACAGGCTGACCTACTACGACCGCATTTCGGCACGGGAACTCATGGAACTGGATCTGGACGACCTGATCGTCGAGCGGCCGGTCATTAACCTTCTGCAGCGCGCAAAATGCCTGAAAAAGTTTCAGATCATCGACGCCATCCGCAACCCCGAGCACATTCATGCCGCCCTGGAGGGCGAGCATGTCGGTACGATCGTCTACAAGGACGAATGACCTCGAGCATCAAAGGTATTCCAGGCATCGGGCTGCGGGAGGAGTCGCCTGAGATCAGGCCTCCTGCCCGCCGCCGGTCTTCTGTTCTCTTCCCGCCTCCAGGTAAACCACCTCGGCACCGCATTCTCTGCTGATCTGCTCGAGTTCCTTCTTGCGAATGTGACTCGCGTAGATCTTGACATCCGAACCGCTCACGCCAACCACACGAAACCGGGGCTTCTTTTCGCCCTTTTCGATCTTGCGCCGCTCGCGCACGAATATTTTGCTGGCCATCTTCGCCTCCATTGATTATGAACGTTATAGGTGTGGTTCACTTCTATAATTTAATGAACTCTATATCCTTGGTGGATATATGTCAAGATCAAACTCCAATCGGCGCAAGAAGATTCGACAGCCCGGCTCGGGAAAAGCGGAGCGCTACATTCAGCCGTCGCTGCTGCTGGCCTTAAAGCGCAAGCCATCCTACGGGTACGAACTCATCCAGAAAATCTCCGAGTTCGGCTTTGTCGAGGGGCAGGTCCCGCCCGGGATGATCTATCGACACTTGAGAGATCTGGAGGGAAACGGGTGGGTCCGGTCCGAGTGGAACACGGAGGAGGCCGGACCGGCAAGGAGAGTATATCAGCTGACGCCGGATGGGCTGGAGATCCTCGACTACTGGGTCGTCTACATGGGCGCACAGGCCGAGAGGCTGCTGAAGTTCATCGAGGCGTACAAGGAAAGTCGCCGGACCGGGGCGGATTCGTAACCGTTTCCTGAAGAGGCCGTTTTCATGCAGTTTGGTGAACCGCCTTTCGCCTCTTGCCGTACACATTTTCCCAAACCCCGTCGCATTTCCGACGCACCAACAGAACGGGCCGATGGCCGAGTAGCCGCGGTCGAAGCCATTGATTCGTCAGGACCCTGTCCTGCGGGGCCGGAAGCTGGGCATCCCGGTCCTCGGAGACGACCTCGATCCGCTTTTCCCGGATTTCCGACACGGCCATGATCTCCGGTGAGCTTCGAAGATCGCCGAGTTCGATATAGCGGCCCGACCAGCCCGATGCCGTGAGACCGACGGCCGCCGCCGCCCCGATGATTCCGTCGAAGGTCCCCCCATGGCCGGAAAGGTGCGCGCCCGCCGCGAACCTCATGGCATCCGCCTGGGAGCGGACCCGATGGGTGCATTCGCTGCCGAAGTCGATCAAAGCGGAAATCGCGCTGCTTCCTTCCACGGCCACGCACAGGCCCGGATCGCTTCCGTCGGCGGCGTGGCGATGGATGTGTCGCACGGCGAGGTCGATCACGACATCGGCCAGCCCGGGATCCGGAACGTCCACCACCATGCACGCTGCGCTGTTGTGCGAAGTGAACGGAATCGCCTCACAAACCAGGAGCTGCTGCCGGACGACTCCCTGACAGTGGCAGTCGTCCGGCAATTGCGCCTGGAACCATCGGACCAGCTTTCCGGTTCCATAGCTTGAATCGATCACGTCCGTATCGTCGAAACCTACAAAAACCTTCATATGCTCCCATCCAGGCGATCTCGTCGGCCCAGGATCCAACGCAGAATCCGGGACCGGGGTTTGAACGGAAATGGCGCGCTGCCGCTTTCTTCTCCCATCGATCCGCATTGAGCTCCCCGCTGAAGGGCAAGGATTATTCGACCGGCATGTGATTGTCAATATCGGTTGCTTTCCGAACACTTGATATGAACCCACGCTCTTTAGGGTGCAAAAGCACCGATAAATACTTCTGATCACCATGATTGGAAAGTGGGGAGTGAACCCCTCGACTCGGCGGGAGGTAACTGATGATACCGGGAAATCCGGCGCCCGGATTGCCAGTCGGGCCCTGAGATGATAGGTATCGGCTTAACAGAGAGAAGGACCGACATGGACAGGAAACAGCAGAAACCAGCCTTCGCCATCCGCTCCAAGGTCTGGATCGAAGGCGCCGATGGAAAAGTCGCTTTCGGTTTGGGGCGCTACCGCATCCTCGAGGCCATCCGTCGAACAGGGTCGCTCCATGCGGCTTCCAAGGAGCTGAAGATGAGTTATCGGGCCATTTGGATGCGCATCCGAACTTCCGAGGAAAGCATCGGCCGTTCTCTGGTAGTCCGCGACGGAAACGGGTCCCGCCTGACGGGTTTCGCCGAGGAACTGATGACGCAATTCGAAAGCATGCAAGCCGGAATCGAGCAGAATGCGGACGCCTATTTCAAGGCGTTTCTATTCAATCATCTGAAGTCCGGCGATTGATATTGACCTAGCCGAATACGACATCTCCCGCCAGGCAGGCAACTTCCGCCACCCATCGCGACCTGGCGACGACCCCTCCTCCCCCCTCCTGATAGACTATCTGCCGCCCTTGCCACAGATCCCGAACACGTTCTTCGAGATCCTGCATAGAATTCTCCCGTCGGCCCGGTTCGAACCTGTAGTTGTATCATTATTGACATAATTTGAAATCATTGGTAACCAACGTGTTCTGCTCGACCGTTAAGCGTTTTCAGTTACCATATATTACAATTTGTTCCTTATAACGACAATTCCTCCGGAATTTGTCTTGTTTGAGCCATATCGCATCACCGTTGGCTCGGCCTGCCTGCGGGCGCGCAGGATCCGGATCGTCAAACCGTGGACTCATTTCTCAAACTGGACTCGATTCGATGGAAAACAAGATTCAGATCAATGGGACGGAAACGCCAACTGGCTCACAAATCCCGCATTCGATCCCGTGACATGGACGGCCGAGTACAAGGCATGCGCGGTTCGCCTTGAGAAGATCGGGCAGAGAGGCGATGGAGGGATGATTCGATGATACGCTTCGACACGTTCCATATGGACGACGCTTGGATTCCAGCCTCGGAGGCCGAGACAAAGGGTGTCTCTTGTTCCAGCCCCGGCTCCGAGTGTGCGGTTGTTGAGTTGAATTTCCACCTGAATGGGCTGAGGGTTGCCAGCGATGTCAACGAGAAGGAAATCGAAGATTGCCTTGCGCGGCTGGAAAAAGCCGATGCGTCGGATTCGCCGCTTTACTGGCTGACGATGGTGCGCCTGGCCGAAATGGCGATCCTCTGCGCCGGCAACTATGCGGACAATTGCGAGTTTTCCGCCGCCGCCGACCTCATGGTCAATCCCCGTCTCATCCACGTACATCTGAAAGGACGGCTTGATCCCATCGCCAAGAACCGCCATGGCCGGCTTTCGCTGCAATTGGGCCTCGACCGGGTCCCCGTCAGCCGGCAATCCCCTGTGGTCGTGGCGGTTGAATCCGTTCTGCCGCCGCTCATTCCCTACCTCATGTCGGAAATGAAAGCGTCGGGAAGCATCCGGGAAACCTACCTTGGTACCATCACCAGGCGGATGAAGAAGATTGCCGACACCATGAGCTTCCTGGCCGCGGGGTCCATATTCTCCGCGGAACAACTTTACAGGCGGCTCGGCGGCTGCAGTCCAAGGGAAAAAAGGTTCTTGGAGGGAAACCTCTGCCGCTTCGACAGCACCCTCCTCGGTCAGGCCGAAAAGGAAATCCGATCCCTTGGATCCAATTCGTATCGTTCAAGCCGCTTTCTGATCCAGGACCGTTTCGTGCCCCGGGTGGATGTGTCATATTGACCCGTCTATTTGAATGATTTTGGGTCTTTTTGACACTTGAGTCCTGAATTTTAGTACTATAATTACCAATACACTTCGTAAAAAACACTTTCAAACACATCCCTTTCCGCGTTATATCTATTTTGACCGAATGATTGTGCTTGACTCGATCGTCCCAGGAAACTGCTGGCCCGGAAGTTGCTTGTGAACTGCGGAAAGCGGGTATGCATGACAAACTCCCGCCGTCTTTCTCCTCCAAACCCAATGAACAAGGGAGAACCTTTTCGTTTTCGAGTGTCCGGAATTCGCATCATCGATGAAGATGCGCTTGCTGATGGCGAATCTGTCGCTCTGGTTTTGGCCTTGCTCACGAAGGCAATCGTTCGTTCCAGACGTTCCGACGGCAGGAGCCTTGCTCGGGACTTCCGACGTGAAAGTTAACTCGAACATAAGGAAAAAGACAGACCTGAAAGGAGGAGGTGCATGATCAAACTCAACATGAAGGTCAACGGCATCGAACAAACCCTCATCGTTCCGGCTGAGGAATCCCTCGCCAACGTCATCCGCGGGCAGCTGGGGCTGACGGGCACCAAGGTGGGTTGCGGGCAGGCACAGTGCGGGTGCTGCAATGTCATCCTCGACGGCAAGCTGGTCCGGTCCTGCGTCACAAAGATGTCTCGAGTGCCGGAGGGGGCGACGGTCATCACAGTGGAAGGGGTCGGCGATCCCCTGAATCTGCATCCCATCCAGTTGGCCTGGATCGCTCACGGCGGGGCCCAATGCGGATTCTGCACTCCAGGATTCGTCGTCTCAACCAAGGCCCTTCTCGAAGAAAACCCCAACCCGACCCGGGAGGACGTCCGAGAGTGGTTTCAATCCCACCGGAACGCCTGCCGCTGCACCGGATACAAGCAGCTTGTGGACGCCGTCATGGATGCGGCTAAGGTCATGCGGGGGGAGATGAAAGCCGAAGAGCTCCTTTTCAAGATTCCTGCAGACGGCGAGATCTGGGGAACCGAGTACCCCAGACCCTCGGCCGTGGCCAAGGTCACCGGCACCCTCGACTATGGCGCCGACATCGGTCTCAAGCTGCCCGACGACGCTCTGCACCTGGCCTTGGTCCAGGCCAAGTCCTCTCACGCCAACATCAAGGGGATCGACACGTCCGAAGCCGAAAAAATGCCGGGTGTCGTAAAAGTCCTCACCTACAAGGACGTTAAGGGGAAGAACCGGATCACGGGCCTCATCACCTTCCCCACCAACAAGGGGGACGGCTGGGACCGCCCCATCCTGTGCGACAAAAAGGTCTTCCAGTTCGGGGACGCCATCGCCATTGTCTGCGCGGAAAAGGAGCAACAGGCGAAAGCGGCTGCGGAAAAGGTGAAGGTGGATCTCGAGGAGCTCCCCTCCTTCATGAGCGCTCCCGCTGCAATGGCTGAAGATGCCATGGAAATCCACCCCGGGACGCCCAACGTCTATTTCCAGATCCCCATCGTGAAAGGCGAGGATACCCAACCGATTATGGCCTCCGCGGCCCACGTGGTGGAGGGGGAATACTACCTGCAGCGCCAGCCCCATCTCACCATGGAGCCGGACGTGGGATTGGCCTACTTCGACGACGAGGGACGCCTGACAATCCACTCCAAGAGCATCGGCATCCACCTCCACCACGCCATGATCGCACCAGGTCTGGGTGTCGAGCCGGAGAAGTTGCGGCTGATCCAGAACCCGGCCGGGGGGACGTTCGGCTACAAGTTCAGCCCGACGATGGAGGCGCTGCTCGGCGTGGCCTGCATGGCCACCGGACGCCCGGTGTTTCTGTGCTACGACTATTTCCAGCACATCACCTACACGGGCAAGCGGTCCCCCTTCTGGATGAAGCTCAAATTCGGCGCCGACAAGGAAGGGAAGCTCGTGGCCATGGAATCCGACTGGAGCGTGGACCACGGTCCCTACTCGGAGTTCGGCGATCTGTTGACGCTCCGCGGATCCCAGTTCATCGGGGCGGGCTACGGAATCCCAAACATTCGGGGAATGGGAAGGACGGTGGCCACCAATCATGCATGGGGATCGGCCTTCCGGGCGTATGGGTCGCCCCAGAGCTTCATGGCCAGCGAGAGCCTTATGGATGAACTGGCCGAAAAGATGGGAATCGATCCGCTCGAACTGCGGGCCAGAAACGTCTACGGCAAGGGAGACACCACACCCACCGGGCAGACGCCCGAGGTCCTAAGCTTCCCGGCCATGGTGGAGAATCTTAGGCCTCTGTACAAGGCCGCCCTGGAAAAGGCCAAAAAGGAATCGACCCCCGATGTGAAAAAGGGGGTGGGAATCTCCCTGGGCATCTATGGATGCGGCCTCGACGGACCCGACTCATCGGAGATCCGGGTGGAACTCAATCCTGACGATACAGTGACCCTCTATACTGCCTGGGAGGACCACGGCCAAGGGGCCGACATGGGTGCCTTGGGAACCGCCCACCAGGCCCTCCGGCCAATCAGGATCACGCCGGAACGGATCAATCTGGTCATGAACGATACGGCTGTTACGCCCAACAGCGGTCCCTCGGGTGGAAGCCGTCAGCAGGTGGTCACCGGAAACGCCATCAAAAACGGCTGCGAGATGCTCGTCAACGCCATGCGAAAGTCGGACGGCACCTTCCGCACCTACAAGGAAATGAAGGAGGAAAACATTCCCCTGAGCTATTCCGGAAGCTGGACGGCCTCGGTGTGCACCGCCTGCGACATGCAGACCTCTCAGGGATCCCCGTTTGCCGTCTATATGTATGGGATGTTCATGGCGGAGGTGGCCGTAAACACCGAGACGGGCCAGACAACTGTGGAAAAATTCACGGTCATGGCCGACGTAGGCAAAATCAACAACAAGCTCGTGGTGGACGGGCAGATTTACGGCGGGGTGGCTCAGGGTATCGGTCTCGCCCTCAGCGAGGATTTCGAGGACTTGGACAAGCACACCTCGCTCCGGGCCTGCGGCCTGCCATACGCCAAACAGATTCCGGACAGGATCGACATCCACTACATCGAATCGCCGCGTGAGCACGGTCCGTTCGGAGCGGCGGGAGTCGGGGAGCTTCCCCTAACCTCCAGCCACGTGGCGGTTGTCAACGCCATCAATAACGCCTGCGGTGTGCGAATCCGGCACCTGCCGGCCCGGCCCGAGAAAGTTCTGGAAGGTCTGAGGTCGTTGAAATAACGCCACCGAAGCGATAAGGGCGATCCCGGGAAGCTCGTCTCCGGGACCGGCCCTTGCGCTTCGACACAAGGCATGTCCGATGGATCAAAATGAGTTGAGAGAACTGGAATACCGCTGCATCCAGGAAGAGGCCCCCGAGTGCACCTCGGCCTGCCCCATACACGTGGATGCCCGGGCCTTTGTCGGCCATGTCCGGAAGGAGGAATGGGATGCGGCCCGGAAGGTGCTGCGAAGGACGATGCCCGTTCCCGGTATTCTCGCAAGAATCTGCGATGCCCCCTGCGAGCAGCGTTGCAAGCGGGGAGAGATCGGGGCTCCGATCCAGATCGGGAAACTCGAGAGGGCCTGCGTGAGCCGCCCCGCCCCGCCCCAGAGTCTCAGACCGCTGCCGCGCAAGGGGAAAAAGGTGGCGGTGGCGGGAAGCGGTCTGAGCAGCCTCACCGTTGCCTGGGATCTCATCCGGAAGGGTTTCGGGGTAACGGTCTTCGAGTCCGGTCCCTGCCCCGGTGAGCTTCTCCTCGAGCCGTACGCCCACCTCCTCACGGCCGAGGTGATCCAGACAGAGGTGGCTGTCCTGCTGGGGATGGGGGTCCGGTTCGAGACCGACGCTCAGGTAGATAGGGAGGATTTTCTGACGGGCACCTTCCAGGCCTTCGATGCCGTCTATCTGGGGCTCGATGCCGTACCGGATGTGCATTGGGATCTGGACCGGGAGGGGGACGGCCGGATCATGGTCACTGCGCGCCTCCACACGACCTCACGGGACGGACTTTTCGCCGGAGGCCTCGGAAATCCGGACTTTCCGATCCAAAAAGTGGCCGAAGGGCGTTGGGCCGCCGCCTCCATCGACCGCTATCTTCAGAAAGTCTCCCTCACGGCCGGCCGGGAGAAGGAAGGCCCCGCTCCGACCCGGCTCTTCACGAGCATCGAAGCGGTGACGCCGGAACCGGCCGTCCCTGCATCGGATCCCGACGGCGGCTACACCGGGAAAGAGGCGGCGGCCGAAGCCCGGCGCTGCCTGATGTGCGAGTGCCGCGAATGCGTCAAAGTCTGCGCCTATCTAGAAAAATTCGGAGCCTATCCGAGGCGGTATGCCCGGGAAATCTACAACAACGAATCCATCGTCATGGGATCGAGGACGGCGAACAAGCTCATCGATTCGTGCAGCCTCTGCGGTCTATGTGAGACGGTCTGTCCCAACGATTTCGCAATGCAGGATGTCTGCCTCGAGGCCCGCCGGAGCATGGTGCGCCGTGGGAAGATGCCCCCCTCGGCCCACGAATTTGCCCTGCTGGACATGGCCTTCAGCCAAGGCGAGCGGTTCCGGCTGGCCCGCAACGAGCCGGGAATGCATCGAAGCCGATATGCGTTCTTCCCGGGATGCCAGCTTCCGGCATCCCTCCCTGGAACAGTGACCAAGGTCTATGAATACCTCAAGGATCACCTCCAGGGCGGGGTTGGGCTCATGCTGGGATGCTGCGGGGCACCGGCCTACTGGGCGGGACGGGAAGAGAAATTCAAAAATCTACAGGATGGCTGGAAGCGGGAGTGGGAGGCGCTCGGCCGGCCGGAACTCATTCTGGCCTGTTCCACCTGCCACAAACTGTTCACGGAAAATGCCCCCGATGTGCCCGTACGCTCGCTGTGGCCGGTTCTGGAGGATGTCGGATTCCCTGAAATCGCCGTTCCGGATACGGGGTCCCTCGCCCTTCACGATCCCTGCACCACCCGCAAGGCATTGGAGATCCAGCAATCCGTGCGCCGGATCCTCACCGACCGGAATGTTTCGTGGACCGAACTCCCCCTGGGCGGCCCGACCACCGAATGCTGCGGCTACGGGGGGCTCATGCAGAATGCCAACCCGGATCTGGCCAGGGAGGTTGCCGACCGGCGCGGTCGGCTCAGCCCGGCCGACTACGTCACCTACTGCGCCATGTGCCGGGACAATCTCCGCCGGACCGGGAAAAGGGCACTCCACGTCCTGGATCTATTCTTCCCGGATCCGGAGAAGCCCGATCCGGCGGACCGGCCTTCTCCGGGCTGGTCCGATCGGCGGGAGAACCGGGCGCGCCTGAAGGAGGAACTTTTGCTGGCACTCTGGAACGAAGGAGCGAGAGAGATGGAAGCGCATCGGAAGATCGTCCTCGAAATGGCACCAGAAGTCCGGTCGCTCATGGAGAGCCGGCGGATCCTGGTGGAGGACGTTCAACGGGTCATCCACCATGCGGAGACAACAGGAGAAAAGCTCGTTCATCCGGACTCGGGCCGCTTCAAAGCTTCCTTCAAGCCTTTCAACGCAACCTTCTGGGTGGAGTACGCCCCGTCACCCGTCGGCTTTACGGTGTTCAACGCCTATGCCCACCGCATGGAAGTGAGCCGACCATGAAGATAGAGAACGCAAAGCCGGAGGACCAGGGGTGGCAATGCGACAAATGCGATGCCCACCTGGTGATTGGACCCGTCAGCGTCACCTACATGGGGAACCGTTTCACGACGGACATGCCCCACTGTCCCGCATGCGGAATGGTTCTGGTCACCGAAGAGCTGGCCATGGGGAAAATGGCCGAGGTGGAGCAGATTCTCGAGGACAAGTGATATCCGAAAGCCCCTGCGAAATCCGGCAACACTTCGTGAAGGAATGCACGACTTTCTCACGGGCCGGGAGAGACCCGGCCGCCGCAACCCGACGGGATGCCGCCCAATGAACAGGACCACGCCCTGCCCCAGCCTCTTCGAGTCCGGAGAACTGCGCTCGGTCACAGGCCCTGCCATTCGGCCGGGTGGACTGAGCCTCACGGAGCGGGCCCTGAAGTTCTGTGCCATCCGACCCGGAGAACGGGTGCTGGACGCAGGCTGCGGCGAGGGGGCCACGATCGCCCACCTCCGAAACGTCCGGGGACTGGCGGGCGTGGGGCTGGACCCGTCTGCTTTCCTTCTCTCCTCGGGAAAGTGCAGAGATCCGGAAATCCCCTTCGTCAGGGGAAAGGCCGAGGCGCTCCCCTTTGCGGATCACAGCTTTGCCGGGATCCTCTGCGAGTGCGTTCTTTCGCTCGTGCAGGACCCGGCCGCCGCCCTTGGGGAATTTTTTCGCATCCTCGGACCGAAAGGACATCTGGTCGTGAGCGATGTCTACTCCCGCTACGCGACTCCTCCATCGGATCCACCGGTCCGCTCCTGCCTCGGCGGGGCCGCCACCGTCGAGGTGATCCAGAGACGCATCACGGATGCGGGCTTTTCCATCCTGCTGTGGGAGGACCACACGCCCGCGCTCAAATACCTGGCGGCCCGTCTCGTCTTTGCCCATGGGTCCCTGGCCGGATTCTGGAAGAAAACGGGCGGGGAATGCACAGCCGGGGGGAAGCCGGGCTACTTCCTCCTGGTCGGGAGGAAAACGGATGGATGACACCACACTGCGCATGATGCAAATGGGGGGGAAGGGGTATTCCTGCGCCCAGATTATGATACTCATGGCTCTGGATTCGGACGGGAGATCGAACCCAGAACTGGTTCGCTCCGTCGGCGGCCTTGCCTACGGATGCGGATCCGGCCGCGGAACCTGTGGCGCCCTGACCGGTGGGTGCTGCGTGATAGCCCTCTTTGCGGGGAAGGGATCCGACGAGGAAACGGAATCGGAGCGGATGATCGTGATGCTGCAGGAGCTTTCCGATTGGTTTTTCGGGCGGGTCGCGGAATACGGGGGAGGCACGTGCGAGATCATTACGGGAGAGGAAGGGCCGGCCTCTTCCAGACAGCGATGCGGCGCCATTGTGGCTGAAACCTACGGCAAGGCCATGGAGATTCTCATGTCCAACGGGTTAGCAGCGTAAATGAACGGCATGCGAACGGAAAGCCTGTGCCCGGTCTGCCTGGACCGGATTCCGGCCATCCGGGCCATCGACGGCGAAGAAGTGTTCCTGGAGAAAACTTGTCCCCGCCACGGCCGCTTCCGGACCCTCATCTGGAAAGGCCCCCCCTTGTTCGAGACCTGGCGCCGGCCCAAGATCCCGGTCTACCCCTCCCTGCCCTTCCGGACAAAGGAGAAAGGATGCCCCTTCGACTGCGGGCTCTGCCCCGACCATCGGCAGCGGTCCTGTACGGTGATCCTGGAAGTCACACGCCGCTGCGACCTGGGATGTCCGGTCTGCTACGCCGACGCGAAGACGAGCGGTGATGACCCCTCCCTCGCCACGATTGCCGGGTGGTACCGTTCCGTTCGGATGGGAAGCGGAAATGGCAACATCCAGATCTCGGGCGGAGAGCCAACCCTCAGGGACGATCTCGCCGAGATCCTGGCCCTGGGAAGGGAGCACGGCTTCTCCTTTCTTCAGATCAACACCAACGGAATCCGCATCGCCCGGGACCGCGCCTACCTGAGCGCCCTGAAACAGGCCGGGCTGTCGTCGGTGTTCCTCCAGTTCGACGGCACCGAGGATGCGATTTACCGGCGTATGAGAGGGCGGAATCTCCTGGACGACAAGCTTTCGGCCGTGGAAGCCTGCGGCGATCTCGGGATCGGAGTGGTCCTGGTCCCCACGCTCGTGCCGGGGTGGAACACGGAAAACGTTGGGCGCATTCTTGAATTGGCCCTGACCCTTCTCCCCGTGGTCCGTGCCGTCCACTTCCAGCCGGTGAGCCGATTCGGAAGATTCCCCCGGAACCTCACCGGCCGGCTGACCCTCCCGGAACTCATGCGTTCCATTGAAATCCAGACGGAAGGCCTTTTCCGTGCCGGCCATTTCCGCCCCCCCGGTTGCGAAAATGCCCTTTGCTCCTTCCACGCCCAATATCTCGTCACAGTCGAAGGAAACCCGGTTCCCCTTCATCCGGAAGCGCCTCTCAAGGAGGCTCCGGACCCTATCCCGGCCGAAGTGGGCGCGGAACGGGCCATTCAATTCGTCGCCCGAGAGTGGGCGGGCAGAAAGCCGGAAAAATCGCCTTCGCCGTCCTGTTGCGGCGACAGGGCGCTGAAGCTCGACGATTTCCTTGTCAGCGCCCGTACCCGCGTATTTTCGGTATCGGCCATGGCCTTCCAGGACGCCTGGAGCCTCGATATAGACAGGGTTCGGGACTGTTGCATCCACGTCGTTTCCGGCAAAGGAGATCTGGTGCCGTTCTGCCTCCACAATCTTACCAGCGCAAGCGGTCGCCTCCTGTATCCCCGATGAACAGCATTCCTGTCACACCCCTGGAACGCTGGATCGCCAGACGGATCGGACTCCCCCCGACAACCCGACCGGAGCGCCGGGTGCTCGACGTCTATCGTCTGCAAAAACTGCGGGAAACCCTCGCCTGCCTCGTCGAGAAAAGCCCCTTCTACCGCGGACGCCTTTCCGGTTCAGGTTCACCTCCCTTGCGGAGCCTGGCGGATCTTCCCTCCCTTCCGTTCACAACCCCGGAGGATCTCCGGCGGAATCCACTCTCCTTTCTCTGCGCCTCCCAAAGCCAAATCGCGCGGGTGGTCACCCTCCGATCCTCCGGTACCACAGGCGCGCCCAAGCGGATCTTCTTCACGGAGGAGGATCTGGAGCTGACAAGAGACTTCTTTCGTGTTGGCATGTCGACACTTGCACACCCGGGTGATCGGGTCCTCGTCCTGCTTCCGGGAAACGCCCCCTCGAGCGTGGGCGATCTTCTGCTGAATGCGCTCTCCCGGATGAAGACGTCGGCATGGGTTCACGGTCCTGTGTCGGACCCGGAGGCGGTACGGGCGATTATCCGGGAGAGGGACATCGATGCCCTGGTGGGAATCCCGGTTCAGGTCCTGGCCCTGGCCCGATCCGCCAATTCATTTCCTCCGGGGCGGATCAAGACCGTCCTCCTGACCACGGACTACGTCCCGGAAGCCGTGGTCGAGGAGCTGATCCGAAGCTGGGGCTGCAAGGTCTTCCAACATTATGGTATGAGCGAAATGGGATACGGCGGCGGGGTGGAATGCGGCGCCTTTTCAGGCTACCACCTCCGCGATGCCGACCTTCTGGTCGAGATTGTCGATCCCTCCACTGGAGATCCTCTTCCCGAAGGGGAAACCGGAGAAGTGGTCTTCACCACCCTCACCCGGCGGGGAATGCCCCTGCTGCGGTATCGTACCGGGGATTTGGCGGCGCTGACGTCCGTTCCCTGTCCCTGCGGATCGGTTCTTCAGCGGTTGACGAAAATCAGGGGGAGAATCCGGAAACCAGCGCTGTCCGGCAGCGGCCTCCCATTCGATTTGCCCGATCTGGACGAGGCGATCCTGCGGGTGGACGGCGTCGTCAGTTACCAGGCCGAGATCTACTCGGGGATTCATGGTGACCATCTTTTGCTCACGGTTTTTACGGGAAACCGCCCGGACGACGCTCTTTTGACCACGGTAACCCGCGCATTGATGAAGGTGCGGTCCGTTACGGAAGGCGTCGCCCGGGGGAATCTCATCCTGGATCCTCCCGTCCCCGGATGTGGATACGGCCTCGACGCGGGAACGACCAAACGCCAATTGATCGATCATCGACAACGACAAAAGGACGCACCGCATGAAAACCATTGCTGATATCGTCTGTGAGCAGCTCGCCGGCACGGGGGAGCTCGTACTCGCCACCATCATCAACCGGGACGGTTCCACCCCTAGAACAGCGGGAACCCAGATGGTCGTCACGCGGGACGCCCGGGGACACGGCACGATCGGCGGCGGCCTGCTGGAGGCCAAAGTCATCGAGAAGAGTGTGGAAGTCCTGGAGGATGGAGATCCCTGTTTTCTTTCCTTCGACCTGACCTCCGATCATATTGCCGCCATGGACATGATTTGCGGCGGCTCGGCCGAAATCCTCCTCACCCCCATCTCGCCGACGCCAGAGAACCTCACCCTCTTCGACACCTGGCGTCGACTCACGACAACACGCGAGGAAGGATTTCTCCTCACTGCCATTTATGGAGGCATGAACCGGATCGGGAAAATCGAAAGGGGCCTCGTTGGAAGGAACGGCGCCATCCTGGGAGATCTGTCACTGTCCATCGCCGACCTTCACGCCCTTACCCTTGAAAAACGACAGAGCAGTGCCATGCAGGTGGTGGCGATGGGAGAAACGACCGTCATTGTGGAGCCGTCGCTGAAACCCAAAACCGCATTATTCTTCGGCGCCGGTCACGTGGCGCAACCCACTGCCAGCCTCGCGGCCGGGGTGGGCTTCCGGGTGGTCGTCCTGGACGACCGGCCCGAATTCGCCAACGGCGAACGCTTTCCGGAGGCCCATTCCGTGCGCGTCCTGGCCGATTTCGACGGTGCCTTCGAAGGGCTGGAGGTCGACGAGGACGCCTTCATCGTCATTCTCACCCGAGGGCACCTTCACGACAAGACCGTGCTGGCCGGTGCGCTGAAAACCGAGGCACGCTACATCGGCATGATCGGAAGCCGCCGCAAACGCGACCAGATCTTCGGTCTTCTCCTGAAGGAAGGCTTTACCCACGAAGACCTGAAACGGGTGTTCTGCCCCATCGGCATCGATATTCAAGCTGAGACGCCGGAGGAAATCGCTGTCAGCATCGTTGCCGAACTTATCCAGGAGCGGGCCAGGGAGAATCGATGATCCATCCGAGGCCAAGAGGCAGGTCGTCAAGCAGTCGATCTGGAATCCTATTGAGGGAAAACGTCTCCGGGATGGGGCCATGACCAACGACACTTCACATCACACCAAAGGACGGGGAAACCTTTTCCTGCTCCGGCACGGGCACACTCATGACGGGCGACGCTTCATCGGCCGGACAGACGAACCGCTGAGCCCGCTGGGGCGGCTTCAAGCGGAAGCTTGGCGGCAGTGGCTTTCGGGAATCCCCCTGAAGCGGATCTTCAGCAGCGGGCTATCAAGAGCCGCCGAAACGGCGGCTATCGTCGGCGCTGACAGGGCGGTGAAGATCGAGACCCATCCCGGTCTCCTGGAGATTCACCTGGGAGAGTGGGAAGGGCAGGGTTTCGATGAGGTGCAAGCGAAATACCCGGAGGCCTTTCGGGCCCGGGGTGAAAACCTGGCCGAATTCCGCCCCCCCGGAGGCGAATCCTTTCGGGATCTTCAGGAGCGGGTGATGCCGGCATTCCGGGAATTGACGGCCAGCTTCACCGGGAACCTGCTTTTCGTAGGGCACGCCGGCGTCAACCGGGTGATTCTCGCCGAACTGCTCGGCATTCCGCTCCGAAACATCTTCCGACTCGCCCAGGATTTCGGAGGAATGAACATCCTCTCCCCCTGGAACGGCGGATACCGCCTCCGCCTTGTGAATCTCCCGGTGCCAGGCAACCTGTCGCGACGATCGTGGTGAACGGGGTTCACACTCCCCGCGACTCATGCCGTTCGGCGGATCAGCTCGTCCGCGTCTCCATGCCCTTGTCGGCCATGAACCCGGCAAGATCGACCAGGCGGGCGGAGTAGCCCCACTCGTTGTCGTACCAGGCAAGAATCTTGACGATCCGATCGTTCAGAACCATGGTGCTCAGCGCGTCGACGATGGAAGAGTGGGGATCGCCGACGATGTCCTGGGAGACCAGCGCCTCGTCCGTCACCCGCAGGATGCCTCGAAGCGGAGGTTTCTCGGATGCCTCCCGCAGGGCGGCGTTGACGTCTTCCACGCTGACGTCTTTTCCGACGGAAACCATCATGTCGGTGACCGATCCGTCGGGGACGGGCACCCTCATGGCCATGCCGGTGATCCTGCCCTGCAATTCCGGCAAAACCTTTTCGGCGGCCTTGGCGGCGCCCGTGGTGGTCGGAATGATCGAGAGGGCGGCGGCACGGCCGCGTCTACGATGGCGCGTCGGCATGTCCATCAACGACTGGCTCGACGTGTAGGCGTGCACGGTGGTGAACATGATGTACTCCACGCCGAAGGATTCGTGAAGCACTCTGGCCACAGGAGACAGGCAGTTCGTCGTGCAGGAGGCCATGGAAACGACATGGTGGGATTCCGGCCGGTAGATCTCCTCGTTGACGCCCAGAACGATCATCGCGTCGGCATCGTCGGAAGGCGCGGAGATGATCACGCGCTTCGCCCCCGCCTCCAGGTGCCCCGCCGCCTTGGCACGGCTTCGGAGCGCTCCGCTGCATTCGATGACGATGTCCGCTCCGGTCCGGTTCCACGGTATCTCTTTAGGGTCCGGGCTCGAGAAGAAAGGGATCGTTTCCTGATCCACCAGGATGGCGGCTTCCTGCGTGGCGACCTTTTTGGGATACCAGCCGTGGACCGAATCGTACTTGAGCAGATAGGCGAGATCCTCGATATTGGCCAGGTCATTGATACCGACCACCTGGAACGCCTCCCTCTGCACCAACTGTTTGAAAACCGACCGTCCGATGCGGCCGAATCCATTGATTCCCACCCGGATGACTTCCTTGCTGTCCATAGGTTCTCCTTTATCGTTTGGCAATGATCCAGACCGCGTGAACGATCCCGGGAATATACCCCAGAAGCGTCAGAAGAATGTTCAACCAGAAGGCGCCTCCAAGGCCCACCTGAAGAAAGACGCCCAAAGGGGGGAGCAGTATCGCCGCAATGATCCTTACTAAGTCCACAGGTCATCTCCTCGTAGATTCTCATGGATTTCATTGTTTTCCAGACCAGACCGGAGATCACCTACCGGCAAGCATCTACCGGCAGCAGGGATTATGATCTCTACCCGGTGTTCCATGTGATCATCTGCCAGTTGGATGGTTTTTTCAAGCTGCTCGACGCCATCCAGGCTTATGCGCATCCCGGCATCGCCGGTGGGTCCCTGCATGACCTCGATGTGATAGAGAGTCTCCCGATACCGGTAGTGCATCCTGAACCCCTCCCAATCCGCAGGGAGGCACGGCTCAAAACGAAGTTTGTCCACTTCGAGAATCAGCCCCAGGAGTGATTCCAGTATCAGCCGGTACATCCAGGCGGCCGATCCGGTGTACCATGTCCAGCCGCCGCGTCCCGTGTGCGGCGTTACGGCATAGACATCGGCAGCTATCACGTAAGGTTCCACTTTGTACGTGGCGGTCTCGCCGGGGGTTCGCGCATGGTTTACCGGGTTGATCATGCTGAAGAGTTCCCAAGCGCGCCGGTTGTCGCCCAGGCGCGCGAAGGCCATGGCCGCCCAGACGGCCGCATGCGTGTACTGGCCGCCGTTTTCCCGGACTCCCGGGACGTAGCCTTTGATGTAGCCGGGTTCCAGCGTCGAGGTGTCGAATGGCGGGTCCAGAAGCTGAATCAGCCCATGATCGCGTCGCACGAGACGCTGGTCCAGCGCGTCCATGGCCCTGCGGGCGCGCGCATCGTCGCCCGCCCCCGACAGCACTGACCAGCTCTGGGCAATGGAATCGATCTGGCATTCTGGGTTGACCGACGACCCCAGAGGCGCGCCGTCGTCGAAATAGGCGCGGCGATACCATCCGCCATCCCACCCATTCCGCTCCAAATTCCGGCGCAGTCGAACTGCTTCCTCCTGGCAACGATCGAGGAAGGACATGTCTTCCCGCATGCGGACAATAGGCAGAAAACGCATGAGGACGTCATAGAGAAAAAATCCCAGCCAGACGCTTTCGCCTTTGCCTTCGGCACCCACCAGGTTCATGCCGTCGTTCCAGTCCCCGGAGCCGATGAGCGGCAGCCCGTGCTCCCCGAATTTGAACCCGTTGCGGATGGCGCGCACACAATGCTCGTACAGGCTGGCCGTCTCCTCGGCGATCCCGGGCAGATCGTAGTAGGACTCCTCATCCGCGTT
Source organism: Desulfobacterales bacterium (assembly GCA_049366795.1). Lineage (GTDB taxonomy): Bacteria > Desulfobacterota > Desulfobacteria > Desulfobacterales > UBA5852 > CALNZV01. Next base: position 28,320 of record JBMNCP010000033.1, on the reverse strand, counting down.
GACCGGGCGGCCCCGGAGGAAGGGAACGGCCTCATCGAGGATGCCGGTATCGCCGGTGGCCAGGACGTAGCGGCAGGTTGCCAGCGGCAGCCAGAGGAAATCGTCCGAGCAGCGCGTTCGAACCCCCCGCCCGCTTGGCGGATGCCACCAGTGCTGGACATCGCCCTCCGGAAATTGACGGGAAGCGCACAGGAGCAAATGGTCGCGCACGAGATGCGGCGCGGAGTGGATGAGCGCCATCACGTCCTGCAACTGGTCGCGAAACCCGAAGGCGCCCCCCGACTGGTAGGTAGCGGTACGCGCCCACAGCCGGCAGGCCAGGGTTTGGTATAGGAGCCAGCCGTTGGCCAGCACGTTGAGGGAGGGATCGGGTGTTTCCACGTGCACTGCGCCCAGAGCGTGCTCCCAATGCCGCCATATCCCTTCCAGCGCACGGCGCGCTGCAAGTGTTCCTCGAAAGCGGTTGACCAGGTTGCGGGCCTCGTCGCCGTCCAGCCCCACACCGAGCCTGAAGACGATCTCCCGCTCCTGACCGCCGGCCAGATCGAAAACCACCTGGATGGCGGCGCAGGGGTCCAAGGCGACTCCCACCCTGCCGGACAGACGCGTGCGCGTCATTGCGGCAGGCGCGTGCAGCGTGCCGTTGCGCCCCAGGAAATCGGTCCGATGGCCGGTGACGGTGCGCTTCGCGTCGTCCACGTCGAAGAACGCCACTCGGTCCTGGAACTCCGTGTTGTAAGGGTTCCGCGCCAACAGGGCGCCGCTGTGAGGGTCGATGGCAGTGGTCACGTGCATGCTCGACTTCGGCCGCAGGTCGCCCAGGACCCATTCCGCGTACCCGGTCGCGGAGAGCCGGCGGGAGCGGCCTGATTCGTTGCGCACCTTGAGCACCATGAACTTGACCGGTGCGTCCAGAGCCACATATACCCACAGCTCCGAGCGAATGCCGCGCTCCGTGTGCTCGAACACTGTGTATCCGAACCCGTGCCGGGTGACATACGGCGTGGCCCCCCGGCGGGGCAGCGGCGTCGGAGACCAGTAGTGACCGCGCTCTTCATCCCGCAGGTAAAAGGCCTCGCCGCCTGCATCGCCCACGGCATCATTGTCCCAGGGGGTGAGGCGGAATTCGTGGGCATTTTCGCTCCAGGTGTAGGCCGGGCCGCTTTCCGAAACGACGGAACCGAAGTGCGGGTTGGCCAGCACGTTCACCCATGGGGCCGGAGTCACCTGCCCCTGCGCTGTGGTCGTCACATACTCGCGTCCATCCGGGGAAAAACCGCCCAGTCCGTTGAAAAACATCAGATCGTGGCGTGGCGCGGCAGTGACCGCCTGGGGAACGGCGCGCGAAGTGCGGGTCGGCGCCAGCAGTGGTATCGCCGCCTCCACCGGGCCGGGACGGTTGAGTTGGTCCCCCAGAGAGCCCCGGCTGTCGGCGATGATGGCGCGGGCCACCGTCTGGATCAGGATGCGGTCTTCCTCCCCGATCTGGTCCAGGGCGCGCACGAATATGCCGCCCGGTCGATCGATCAGGCTGGCGTCGTTTCCCGCGGCGATGAGCCCCAGGATCCGGTCTTGGAGGAGTTGCCGGTAGCCGGCGTGATCCTCGTTCCAGATCACCAGGTCCACCGCCAGTCCTTTCAGGCGCCAGTAGGCATGGGCCTGCACGAGCTGGCGCACCAGCTCGAAATTGTCCGGGTCTTCGATCCGCAGCAGCACGATCGGCAAATCGCCTGAAATGGCGTACCCCCAGAGGCCGGATTGCCCCCGACGGTTCTTTTGGAGAATGCCCGGGTCTGCGCGCAGCGCTGAATTGGCATATAGGATTGCACCCGCCAGGCGCCCATAGAGCTGCGCATCGGCCTGCGAGGCGTTCAACTGGCGCAGCAGCACCTGGCCATGGGTCCAGGCCAGATCGAAAACACGATCGGCGAGGCGCCGATCCTGGTATTTTTCCACCAGGCGCAGGGCGTCCTCGCGGGAGGCGCCGATGCCGAACACCATGTTGACGGTTGCCGATTCCTCGGGATCGAGGGTTATGCGGTGACGGACGGCCACCACCGGATCCAGCACGGAACCTTCGCTTCCCGAAAGGGTCCCGGGATGCATTTCACCTCCTCCGCGCATGGCTTGCGGATCGGCGAGGCTGTTGCCGCGCCCGATAAACCGCGGGCGATCGGTTTCATAGGAAACGTCCCCGATTTTCGCGCCATGCACGGCCATCAGGTGCAGCATCCAGGGCGCCGCATCGCCCTGAGAGCGAGGTCGGCGCGTGCACAGGATAGCGCGTTGGCTGCGGATGATCTCGGTCTGCACGAACAGGTTGCTGAAGGCCGGGTGCAAGGCGTCGCCGGCCGGTGGCGCCAGCACCACTTCTGCATAGCTCGTGACGTCCAGCGCCCGGCGTGTCCGGCTCCGGTTGGTGATGCGCACGCGGCGCAATTCGATGTCATCCTCGAGGGACACGGCGATTTCGGTGTGGGTGTCGTAGCCGTGGTCGCGTGAACGGAACTCGGCGCGTCCTTCCGAAAAGATCGCCTCAAAATGTTTCGAACGTTTGAGGGTCGGCTGGCAGGCGGTCGACCAGAATTCTCCGCTCGTCACGTCGCGGATGTAACAGAAGGCGCCCCAGTTGTCGCGGGTGATGTCCTCGTGCCAGCGGGTAACGGCGAGGTCCTTCCAGCGGCTGTAACCGCCGCCGGCATTGGTAACCATCACGTGGTATCGGCCGTTGGAGAGCAAGTGCACTTCCGGGTTCGGGGTATCGGGGCTTGTAAACACGCGGATCGGCGTCTCCAGGGCGCTGGAAGCCATGTGGTGTTCCGAAATGGCCGTGGTGTGCGCATTGAAGGCCGTCGCCTTGGGGATGCGCTCCTGGAGCAGCAGCATGGTGGCCTGGAAGGCCGGCACCGATTCGAAGCGCTGCTGCATCGGACGGCTCAGTAGCAAGTGGGCCAAGGAGAGCAGGCTCATGCCCTGGTGATGCGCCATGAAGGATCGCACCACGGCGTGGGATTGTCCGGGCGGCAGGCGCGAGGGAGTGTAGTCGATCGCCTCGTAGAAGCCGTAACGGGTCTCAAAGCCTTCCGACGATAGCCGCTCGAGGTTGAGGCACGCCTCCTCGGGCGCCACCATCAATGCAAGGGCCGAGGCATAAGGCGCAATCACCAGGTCGTCGGCAAGTCCGCGCTTGAGTCCCAGGCCGGGCACTCCAAAGGCGCGGTATTGGTAGTTCTGGTGGGCGTCGATAGCATTGTACCCGCATTCGGAAATACCCCACGGCACGGCGCGCCTCCGGCCATACGCAATCTGCGCGGCCACCACGGCCTTGCAGGACTGGTGGAGCAGCGTGCTTTCGTAAGCCGGCATGACCAGCAGCGGCATCAGGTATTCGAACATCGAACCGCTCCAGGACAGCAATGCGGGCGCGCCGGCGGCGACGGTGAGCAAACGTCCCAGGGCAAACCAGTTCTCCTGGGGCAGTTGGCCCTGCGCGATCGCCACGAAGCTGGCAAACCGCGCCTCCGACGCCAGAAGATCGTAGAAGCTCGCGTCCGGCCGATGCCCGCCGACATTGTAGCCGATGGCCAGCAGGTGACGCTTCTCGTCGAACAGGAAGTCATAGTCCGCGCGGGCCAGGGCCTCGCATTCCAGAACCAGCCCATTGATGGAGGCAAGCCTCTCCCGCGCCGCCTGGCTGGCGGCCGTGATGCGGTCATGAAGATCCTCCAGCCGCGCGCTCAGCTCGGACGGGTCGGCTGTGCCGGAGGGCCGGGCGCCGGTGGACACGAAGTTCGTGTCCAGGACCGCCAGCTCGCGGAGGGTGGGAATCCGGTCGAGATCGGGACCATCTGAGGGGCTGTCCTGCGTAGCGGGCATGTCGGTCCACGGCGCCAGGGACATGATTTCATTTAGGGCGTCGCGGCATTGCCCATCCAAGGCCCGGGCCCACCAGCGTACCTGGCTGTCAGGGTCGGCGTCGCGGGCCGCCATTTCTTCGGCAGACCTCGCCAGCCCCTCCAGGCACCTTCGCAACGCCGTGAGCGTGGTGGGAGGGGACCGCCTGGCGGCCGCCAGGTCCTGCTGGAGTTGCGCCAATTGGACCGGCGCATGGACTTGGGGATCGGCCGTCGCCGCCGCTTCCGTCAGAATTCCGAGGGTGTCGTCCAAGCCGCTGAACAGACGCGTCTCCAAGATCTTGCGGTCGGCCAGCGCCAGCAGGCCAGGCCGCAGGGTGAGCAGATGGCCCGAGAGGTTCCCGCTGTCCACCGAGGAGATGTAACGCGGCACCAAGGGCTCCAGGGATTGGGTATCGTACCAGTTGAAGAAGTGCCCCCGGTGCCGTTCCAGGCCCCGCATGGTGTGAAGCGCCTGGGAGGTGCGATCGATGAGTTTGCCCGCCGACACATAGCCGAAGTCGTAAGCGGACAGATTGGCCAGCAACGCCAGTCCCATGTTGGTGGGAGACGTGCGATGCGCCACGACGGCCACGGGATGTTCCTGGTAATTGTCCGGAGGCAGCCAGTGGTCTTCTGGGCCCACGAAGGTTTCGAAAAATGCCCAGGTTTTGCGTGCCAGCCTGCGCAGAAACAGCGTCTGGTCCAGTGTCAGACTCTCGCTGCGGGCAACGAGCGGCTGGCTGATCCACCAGGCGATGGCGGGCGAGGCAAACCAGAGGCACAGGATGGGTCCAGCCACGCCGAGAGCGGCCGGCCTCGAAACACCCAGGCAGATCCCCGCGCCGGCGGCCAGGACGGTGCCAAACCACATGGAGCGCCAGGAGGCGGCTAGGCTTGTGGGGTTTTGACGATCTGCGTCGTCCGACAGATCCCACTGGAGCAGTCGCTTTTTCGAGATGAGGATCCGCCAGCAGGCGAGCACCATCGCATCCAGACTGAAGAACGCTTCGTAGGGCAGGCATACCAGGGTGAAGGCCGCCTGAACGAAGTACCGCCGGGCCGAATGCAGCTCTGCCGCGAGGTGCTGGGTCAGGGTCACATCATTCTGCTTCCGCAGTACATTCAAGCCTGAGGCGACCAGGGACGGGATCAGAATGATGCCGATGACCGCCAGAGTCCAGAACCAGGCCGATGACAGCACCGCCCAGCCCAGAAGCAGCAGCAGCGTCAGCGCCGGGGCCATCAAGCTTCGCCGCAGGTTGTCGAAGATCTTCCAGCGGGACAGCATCGAGATCGGGTTCTTCTGCCGCCGCGCCCCGGGAACGGGAATATCCGGCAGAAGCCAGCGGGCAATCTGCCAATCGCCGCGAATCCAACGGTGCCGGCGGCTCACATCCGCGCTGTACCGGGAGGGATATTCTTCGTAAAGCTGTACATCGCTCAACAGCCCGGCCCGGGCGTAGCACCCTTCCAGAAGATCGTGGCTGAGAATCCGGTTGTCCGGAAAACGCCCTTCCAGGGCACGTTCGAACGCATCCACATCATAGATGCCCTTGCCGATGAACGAGCCTTCACCAAACAGATCCTGGTACACGTCGGAAACGGCGCGCGTATAGGGGTCGATTCCAGGCTCGTTTGCGGCCATTTGAGCATACCGAGACCGGTGGGTGCCGGACAGGCTCACAGCCACCTGCGGCTGAAGAATGCCATACCCCGCAACTACACGCTGCCGGCTGTCGTCGTAACGCGCACGGTTGAGCGGATGTGCCATGGCGCCCACAAACTGCCAGGCTGAATCACGTGCCAGCTGGGTATCGGTGTCCAGGGTGATCACATATTGGATGTTCGCCAAAACCCTGGTTTCACCGACAACCAGCGTGAAGCGCTCCTCCGCGCCGCTGTCGGCGCCTCCGCGCAGCAGCCAATTCAAATCCGCCAGTTTGCCGCGCTTGCGTTCGTACCCCATCCAGATTCGGTCCCGCGGGTTCCACCGGCGCGGGCGATGGAACAGGAAGAAGGCGGCCCCATCCGGCCCCCGGTACTTTTCGTTGAGCGCTTCGATTCCTTGTCGGGCCAGCCGCAACAGCGATGCGTCCTCGGGCAGGGTCTCCTGGCCGGCGTCTCGGAAATCGGTCAACAGGCCGAAGTGCAGATGGTCGTCCCGATTGGCCAGGAAACGGACTTCCAGCGCCTCGATCAATTTTTCGATGTTCCGGGTGCTCGTCAGCATCGTCGGAACCACCACCAGGGTGCGCAATTCCGACGGAATTCCTTGAGAGAAGTCCATGCGCGGCAGCAAGTGCGGCGTTGCCATCGAGGTCGCCAGCCAGTTCACCAAGGCTACCGCCAGCTGGCTGGCGCTCAGCAGCAGGATAAAGCCTACCAGCCCCAAGGCCCACCCCTGCAATCCGTCGGCATGCGCCTTGGCCGCCAAACCCCCGCCGAGTATTGCCGTCAAGAGCAGGATGGCGCCGCTATACAGCGGCAGCGGAAACCGAAGGCCTGCCTTGCACAGGGCCTCGATCGGGGTCAAGCGCATTCCCACCCTGCGTTCGAGTTGCGCCAGTCCCGCGTCGATCAGATAGAACCCTACATGCGCCGCGCGGTCATCACTGCTTTTCCGGGCAGCGCACGCTTGCGCCAGATCAACGGCTTCGCGCGCCACCTCGCTTTCGGAGCGTGGGCTGCGCCTGGCGATCTTTTCCACGACGTGGCGATAGCGATCACGGGTGGCAAAATCCATCTTCCCGTAGATATCGCCGGGATCCTCACACAGGGTCTGCTCCACGACGCTCATCGTCTCGACGAATTCGCGCCAGTCCATCGCGGTCAGGAAACGGAGGCTCCCGATACTGTTGCTCATCGCGACCTGATCCGCAGCCTGTTGCTGTGTCTCAAGCCGCACCGACAATTCGATGGTCAGGCCGGACTCGGACAGTCGCTGTTCGATCCAATTGAGAGGCAATGCCAGAGCGGGGCCATGGCCCTGCAGGCGGCGGGTGAGTTCCGCCACGAACGCGCTCACCATGGGCGGGTTCGATCGCGCCATATCGGCGACAGCCAGAATGAGACTCTTGGGGTCCCTGGCGACAATCTCCGTCATCTGGTCGGCCCAGTAATCGGCTCGATTTCGCTCGATCATGTCGGCGGCGATGCGGGCGGCGACTCTCCGGACATTCTCGAGCAGGGCCAGGCGCAGCATGATGGGAATGGCCCACAACTCGCCGAGTTTCAGGATGGTCACCGTCTGGTAGGCGGCCACGAAACGGCTGAGATTTTCAGGGTCCGCACGGCCATCGCCGTGGGAGATAATCTCCAGCGAAATGTCGTACACGCGCGGGAATCCGGCCAACGGGCCGCTCGACAAACGCGGCAATTCGCGGCTGTACCCCTTGGGCAGGTGGCGCTTCGCCGTTCGAATCTGCTCCTCGATCAAATAGAAATTGTCAAGCAGCCATTCTCCTGCCGGAGGGATCCGGTGCTTTGACTTGACAGCTTCCGTCAGCAGGCGGCGCACGTTCGTCAGGACGCCCTCGTTGTCGGCAAGGCGCGCCAGCAGGCGGTCCGGCCCGCGTTCCGAACTCAGCTCGTGCGATGCCGCCAGGGCCTTGCCATGCTCCTGCATCTGGTCGGCACTGAAGAGTTCCGATCGAAGGAGCGGCTCATCGCCGGCATACTTTCCCGTCCGTTCGCTCCGAGAGTTGCGAATCGCAGTCAGAAAGCTGCCAAACACATTTATTCGGTTAGGCGTCATTTTGTATGAGCGATCGATCCACCGGCGGCATACCTCGGCTGGATCAGGTGGCGATTCGCTGTCCACCTGGTTGTATGGGGGGTGTCGAATCAGTCGCGTTTTCCGGAACCCCCGGATCAAGCATGAAGTCCGGAATCGGCGATGCGGTTTCGCGGTGAACGGAATGCAGGTGCGTCCGACAGTGTATGAGGACCCTCAGGAAAGAGGCTGCGAGTCGCTATTCGGACAGGGAAAACCACTGTCGGCATAACAAGATCGGCCGACGACAACTCATCGTCATGAGCTTTGATGGGTCCCCACGCATTTCAGGTAAGATCGCCGCCCAGGTTCTTCAAGGCCGCCATGATGTCCAGGATCGCCTTGTGCATCCCCTCGCCGTAGGAGCTGCTCTCCGCTGATTCCAATTTGGATGCCTTTTCCTCTACCTCCGACCTGAGTTTTTCCAGTCTTTGCGCCTGCAGTTCGAACTGGATGCGCCGTTCCGTTTCCATGTCCTCGATGGCACCGGCGTTGATCTGTTCGATCAGGGCATCCGCCTCGGCCAGTAGTTTTTCGATATCCCGGGAGTTGAATCTTGTCTGCATGCTGCCTCCTCACTGATTCAGGGTAACGGTTACAAAATGTGCAGCTCGCAAATTTTGCGGAAGTGATGGCCGTAGATGGAGAGGGTGACCGCCAGGGGAAATTGCCTTGGTTTTCGGATCAGGGTCCACATCAACAGGCGCCAGAAATGAAAACGCTCCTTGCCGATGATCCCCAGACGCAAGCTGGATCGGAAAAAGGCAAGGAATCTCTGAAAATCCATGGGTACCCGCGCCTGAGGTTCACCGAATTCGCTCAGCAGCGTCTTGACGCGCTGGTAGTAGTGCCGGGGGGAATAGATATACCCCATGATCGCCTGGTAGCCCTCCATCAGTGCGTTCAGTCCCATCCTGGGAACGATGTTGGTGCTCCCGTCCACGTTGTCGCCGCTCATCGGACCTGACAGCCGGTTTTCCTTCTGCAGGCGCTCGTAGAGACGTGTCCCGACGGGCGCCTGGAGGATGCCGACCATGGCGGTGACAATGCCGCTTTTCTGGATGAAATCGATGTGTCTCTGGAAAATTGACGGATTGTCGCTGTCGAAGCCGACGATGAAACCACCCAGCACCTGCAATCCGGCACGCTGTATCCGTCGGACGTCCCGGAGGAGATCCCGGTGTTTGTTCTGAACCTTGTGGCATTCCGTCAGGCTGACTTCATCCGGCGATTCGATGCCGATAAAAACGGAATCGAACCCCGCGCGGACCATCATATCCAAAAGTTCGGCGTCGTCGGCGAGGTTGATCGAGGCTTCAGTGTAGAAAACGCACCCTTTCTTGTCGCTGCGCCAATCGATCAGAGCCGGTAGCAGCCGGTTCTTCAGATAGGACTTGTTTCCGATGAAGTTATCGTCCACAAAAAAGATGTTGCTGCGCCAACCCGCCGTGTAAAGGCCGTCCAGTTCTGCGATCACCTGCTCCGGGGTCTTCATGCGTACCCGATGACCGAAGAGCGTCGTCACATTGCAGAAATCGCAGTTGAACGGGCACCCTCTGGAAAACTGGATGCTCATGGATGCATACTTTCGCATGCGCATCAGTCCATAGGCAGGGATGGGTGTGTGGTGAAGATCGCATAAACCGGAAGCACGGTAGACTTTCTTCGGGCAGCCGTTTTTCAGGTCCTCGAGAAAAGGCGGCAAGGAGAGCTCGGACTCGTCGAGAACCAGATGATCCACCTCCTTGAAAGCCTCCGGCTCTGACGTGAAAAGCGGACCACCCGCAACGACCCTCAGGCCATGCGCCCGACAGCGGGCGATGACCTGTTGGGCCGACGCTCGCTGAACGGCCATGGCACTGAGGAAGGCCACATCGGCCCAGGCGAGATCCTCCTCGGTGAGCCTTTCCACATTCACATCCACCAGACGCTTGTGGAATTCTTCGGGCAGCATGGCCGCGACAGTGAGCAGGCCAAGCGGAGGAAAGGCCGCTTTCTTGCCCACAAATTTCAACGCGTACTTGAAGCTCCAGAACGTGTTCGGGAAAGCCGGGTAGATCAGGAGAACGTTCATGCGGGCAACCTCCTCATGCTGCTCCCCTCCGGATCGATTGGGGAATTTTCGCCGCAGCACCCACCCGCTGCAGCCCCGTTTTCTGGGCGTTCGCCGGAGAATCGGCCCGCTTTATCCACCGCCTGTTGCGAATCGACGAAGCCGCGTAGTTGCACGGAACCTTTTTCAAGGCGTGGCGACTTTTCATAAAATTGTGGATTGCAAGCTCGATTGCAAGCCTCAATGTGCAGAATCCATGGCGCCGTACAGCCCATCACAGGCGCGGTGCTGACCTTGTTCTGCGGCTGTTCGCGATTTGCCCTGTCGCTCTAGGGCACGCAGACCAGCACGTTGCGGTGCTCGTCGAACTCCGGCTCGCCGACCCTGATTTCGCCAAGAGCTGATCGGCCACCGTGGCCTCTGCCGGATAGCGTCTTCGCCAACGCGTGCCGCGGGAAAATCGCGGCGGGAGGAGGCGGTCGGTTTCAACAGGGTCGCTTAGGCCCTGTTCAGATGGCGGGGTTCCATCGCGGAGGCCAGCGCGTTGTCCAGCGCGTCCAGGTTGAGCGGTTTGAAGACAACGTGATCCAGAGCGCTCTTCCTCTGGCGCTCCAAAACCTCATCCCGGTCCATGCCTGTCATGGCGATCACCGGCACGTTCGGAGCCAGGGATTTGATCCGTTCGGCCAGCTCCCAACCATCCATGATCGGCATCTGGAGATCGGTGAGCACGAGATCGAAACCATCCCGCTGGAATCGATTCAGAGCCTCAAGCCCGTCGATGGTCCCCGTGGTCTCGCAGCCCAGAGCCGAGAGCATTCGGCAGACCAGATTGAGCACGAAGCGGTTGTCGTCGGCCACCAGGATTCTCGCATTGAATTTGTTGGGCATAAGGTTGATTTCCTTTCGCGCCCCGCTGACTTCCGGGCGGATGCGGTGTGCTGCATCCCTGCCACCTGTCGGCTCACTCGATAATCTGGAGAACCACCCGCTGGCGCTGCTTTGCGGCCACGGCGGCCACCAGGATACGCAGGGCGTTGGCGTTGCGGCCTTGCCTGCCGATGAGCCGGCCGGCATCGGTCTTGGCTACGGCGATTTCGTAGACCGATACTTGGCTCCCCCCCACCCGGCTGACCACGACCTGCTCGGGGTAGTCCACCAGGGCATTCACCATGATGCGGATCAGGTCGAGCATGCGATCTCCTCTCGGCTCAGTTTGAGTGTTGCGGATTCAGGCCTCGTCGGCATCGACACCTTCGCGGGTATTGCCGGGATCGGCGGCTGTTTCCAAGGGGTGACTGGCAGGTAAAGCCTTCAATAAGATTTGAAACCCTGCCGCTTTTGATCAAACTCATCAGTCCAGTGGCACGGCTACGGAATGGACGATATAGGAAAGGGCCGCTGGAACGCTTATAGTAGCTATCATACTACCATGCGGTCATATAACAAGAACGGATGATTGTGGGGGTAATATGGGGTTTAACCAGATACTACTGAAGGGAGGACAAGTAGGTTTGCAAGCCGATACCCTTATTCTTGATACCCAACTTTTCCCTGATATTGTTCCTGTGAAAATCAATCGTGCTTGGCGCCAGGTTCATGCTCTCAGCGATTTGCTTGGTGGTTTGTCCCTGATGGACGAGATTTACGACCTCGAGCTCCGTTGGCGAAAGCCGCAACAATTTGCTTGAGATGGTCCGCGCGAGCGGGGAGACGATCTCGTTCAGATTGGATTCCAGGATATCCGCATACGCCTTTTGCTTGGCATCCATTTGTCGCCGTTTCATTTTTTTCAGGTAGGGGAGGATCAATTTATTGACATTGAACAGAACTTTTTCTTCAAGTTCCATCTTGTCCGCATCTCTCTGCTTGAGCAAAATCTTCAAGGCCACGTTGGCTTCCTGCAGATGAATGGTCTGGTCCCTCAATTCCATCGCTTTTTGCCGTAGCGCTTTTTCCGCTTTTTTTCTGACCGCCACCTCCCGCTCCAGTTCCCTGTTCGACCGGGTGAGCTCCGATGTCCGATCAAGGACGCGTTGTTCAACCTCAGATAGAGCCCTGTGCAACTCTTCACTTGCATTTCTGCGTTCCGTGATATCCTGTAAGACGATCCGGCACTCTTGGCCGTCCTGCGTCACCGTAGCCGTGACGAGCACACTGAGCGTCTTCTCCGTTCCCTTCGAGAGTGCAATCTCGCACGACTCTGTCCTCTCGCCCGCAAATACGTTTTCCAGGAAATCCTGGAAGCCGGCCCTGTCCTTCTCGGCAACGAAAACGCCGAAACGCCGGCCCGACAGGCGGGCGCGCTCCAACCCCAGCAAGCGCGCCCCGGTCAGGTTGACCTGTCGGATCGTCCCGTCGCGACCAAGGGTCAGGTAACTCACCGGCGAAAAATCATAGAGATCGGTGTAGCGATCCAGCCACGCCTGCAACTCCACCTGCGACCGGCTCAGTTCCTCATTCTGCATTTCCAACTCGATCTTGTGGACCTGCAGTTCGTGAACGAGCCTCTGCACATCCTCCCCGGTCATTCCTGGAGCGCCTTTCGCCAAACCGTCTCGCAGCCGCTTTTCGGCCCGGCGGCGCAATTCGGCTGCTTCCACCGACGGGGTTCCGTCTTTTTTCATGATCCCCCCTTTTTCACCCTTTTTCCCCTCCTGGCCAAGGTCTGCCGCAGTTGAGCCTCCAACCGCTTGGCCTCCGTAATGTTCGAAAAGGTGATCACGACCCCGTCAATCCGGTCTTCCAGGGTGCGGTAAGGCATGATCCGGACCAAGAACAAGCGCCCGTCACGGGTGGCAGCCTGTTTTTCGACGAAAACCAGGGTTCGAAGCACCTCCAGCGCATCCTCGGCCATCTCCGGATAATCCAGGTCGGTGGTGATGTCGGTAATCGGGCGGCCGGCATCACCAGGGATCAGGTTGATGATGCGGGTCGTCTGGGTGGTGAATCGCCGTACCTTAAGCGCGCCGTCCAGAAACAGGGTGGCAATGTCGGTGCTGTTGAGCAGGTTTTTCATGTCGTTGTTGGCCAGCGACAGCTCGTCCACCTTCGCCTGCAATTCCTGGTTGACCGTCTGAAGTTCCTCGTTGAGCGACTGCATCTCTTCCTTGGAGGTGGTCAGCTCCTCGTTGGAACTCTGCAACTCCTCGTTCGTGGACTGCAATTCCTCGTTCGAGGATTTGAGCTCTTCGTGAAAGGTTTCCATCTCCGCGCGGCAGGTTCGGATTTCGTCTCGGGCCTGCCGGAGTTCATTCTCCAGCACGACCCGGCTGTCGCTGAGGGCTGATGTCCGTGGGGGCTTTCCCGAAGTATCGGCTTTGGAGGGCGCAGCCTCCTTCGAAAAAACGATCATCACCATTCCCTGCAGGGTCGCCGGCTCGAAAATGGGTTGAATAACAACGTCCACGGCCTGCACCCCGCCGTTGGTCCTCACTTTCAGGCCCTTCAAACGGGCGGTTTTCTTTTGCCTCAGCGCCTTCTGAAAGCCGCTGGTCAGTTCGTCGCGAAGCCCTTCGCGCGCCATGGCGGAAATGTTCCAATTGGCATTGCCCGCCTGAGGCTCCAGATATCTGCCCGTGCGCCCGTTGATATAGAGGATATCCCCTTTGTCGTTTGTCAGTACGGCAGCCGGGCAATGATGCTGCAATAAAACCTGATCCGCCAACGATTTGAGGTTGGGGTCGTCCGTGCCGGCTTGGGGCCGTGCGCTCACCACCGCCGGCATTTTGGGGGAAAAGGAGGAGGGAAAATCGACCGGCTGGGTCCGCGGGCCGGAGTCGAGACGGCGGTAGAGCCGCGCCTTTTTGGATAATGGCGCAAACAGGCCGGTAAACAGCCCGATGGTTTCCGCGCTGCCCAGAAAGAGAATGCCACCGGGATTCAGGCTGTAGTGAAAGAGCGATATGAGTTTTTTTTGCACCTCCTGCTCCAGGTAAATAAGGAGGTTCCGGCAGATCAGAAGATCGAGCTTGGTGAAGGGCGGGTCCATGATCACGTTCTGCGGGGCAAAAACGACCGACTCGCGGATCTTCTTGCCAACCCGGTATCCCTGATCGCCCTGCACAAAGAATCGACTCAGGCGCTCCGGCGAAATGTCCGCGGAGATATTGGCCGGATATACGCCCGCGCGCCCCCGGTCGATTGCGTCCCGGTCCAGGTCGGTTGCAAATACCTGGAGCGAAAAATCCCCGGCCGGCTTGACCAGCTCCAGCGCCTCCTTGAAGGCAATTACCAGGGAATAGGCTTCCTCCCCCGTCGAACAGCCGGGAGTCCAGGCCCTCAGCACCCCGCCCTTGGGATGCGCCGCCAGCAGGGATGGGATGACCTCGTCTTTCAACTGCTCCCATGCCGTCGGATCCCGGAAGAAGCTGGTGACACCGATCAGAAGCTCCTTGAAGAGCAGCTCGACTTCGAAGGGATTCTCGCTCAGAAACCGGACATAGGTGGCAATCTTGTCGATCTGGTGCAGACCCATGCGGCGGTCGACGCGTCGGTAGATGGTGCTCTTCTTGTACAGGGAAAAGTCGTGGCCGGTCTGGGTTCTGAGCAGGATGAGAACCTTCTCCAGTCCGCTCTGAGCCCTGCTCTCCCGCGGCAAATCGACTGTGGCGCTGGTGGGGACATGCTTCAGGTAGCTGAGAATCCTGCCCGGAAGTTCTTCCGGCGGGGCGACCACATCGGCCAGACCTGCGTCGATGGCGCTGCGCGGCATACCGTCGAACCTGGCCGAGGGCGGTGCCTGGACAAAGACTCCACCTGACTTCTCCTTGATGGCGCGGAGCCCCAGCGTGCCGTCCGAGCCCATACCCGACAGGATAACTCCGATGCTGCGGAATTGGCAGTCATCGGCCAGAGATCGGAAAAAGAAATCGATTGGCAGGCGCAGACCCCGGGGTGCCGCCGGCTCCAGAAGGTGAAGCCTGCCGTGCAGGAGGGACATGTCTCTGTTGGGCGGGATCACATAGACACGGTCTGGTGCGATTTTCTGACGGTCCAGGACCTGGACGACCGGCATGAGGGTTGTGCGCTGGAGAAGCTCCACAAGGATTCCCTTGTGGGTCGGATCAAGGTGCTGGACGATGACAAAGGCCATGCCGCTGGCCTCCGGCACATGTTTCAGAAACTGTTCCAGAGCCTCGAGCCCGCCGGCCGAGGCTCCGATTCCGACGACAGGAAACACACTCTGTGCACCTGGGATCGGCATTTCCGGGAGCTTTGGTGGCGCCGTTGCTTTCTTTTGCGTCTTCGCGTCCGAGCTTTTCTTCATCGTCGGCATCCTATCACGGTTTAGGGCGGCATCCTTTAATTACTTTATATAATAGCGATCTTACGGATTCGCCAGGTCGATCGCCACCCGGTTCTCTCCGGATCGATAGATGGAGGACCTCCGCGGACTGATGTCATACCACACATTTTGCATAGGAACCCATCGACGGTTTTGCGGGTTATGCCCGGGAGAACCGTGAATTTAGCCTTCTGCCAAACTCAAGAAGCAAACGCGGCGTCAGAAGTGAGCAAGGGTAATTTGATATTCAGGTCGGACGGCGTCGCTTTCTCGCACGGAATCGAACGGCTGGCGTGGCGCACAATGCCGGAAGCCGTGACTTCAAGCCGCGTATAATGGAAAGACAGTATTTTGGCCGATGGGCTGCTTTATACCGATGTCCGCGCCCCCGGGTCCGCTTGCAGGAATTCGATCGACTTCCTACTGTTTGTTTCCGGTCCAAGCAAAGCCTGTGAGTTGAGTCGACGAATTTTTACTTCTTCTAAACGTCTACCGCCCCCTCTCGAGGTTGACACCCGATAAGACGTGCGGGCGTTGTCTTCTGCCTGCGGCGGCGCTGTATCGACCCTGAATTGTGCTTTGGTGAGAATTGCGGAACCGGAGCGAACCGCATCGAAAAGGGAGGTTTTCATGTATGAGGCGTCAGAACGTTTGGATGCGAAGGAGGAGCTCAGAGATCCCGTGTGCGGCATGACCATCGACCCGTCACAGTCTGCCGCAACCTACGAATACAAGGGTCGGACATTCCACTTCTGCAGCGGCCGCTGCCTGGAAAAGTTCAAGGCCGATGCGGAGCGGTACGCGGGATCCGATCCTGAAAAATCCGCCACGGAATCCTCCGAACAGGAGGAAGACCCCGCTGCAAGCATGTACACCTGCCCCATGCATCCGGAGGTTCGTCAGAGAGGTCCCGGCGACTGCCCCAAGTGCGGGATGGCCCTGGAACCCGTAACCGCCGAACCCGGAGAAAAGGAAGACCGCGAATACGTCTACATGAGAAACCGCTTCTGGGTTTCGGCCGTCCTGTCCCTTCCGTTGATGGCCATCGCCATGAGGGAAATGTTCGGTCTGGGGGTATTGGACGAAATCTTCGGCGCAAGGGCGCTGCACTGGGCCGAACTGGTCCTCGCCACCCCGGTGGTGCTGTGGGGAGGGTGGATCTTTTTCGTCAGGGCATGGAAATCCGTCGCCACCTGGAATCTCAACATGTTCACCCTCATCGGCCTGGGAACGGCCGTCGCCTATCTGTACAGCGTGGTGGCCGTGTTGTTCCCGGATATGTTTCCGGAATCCTTTCGCGGCGATGACGGAACGGTGGGAGTCTATTTTGAGGCCGCCGCCATGATCGTCACGCTGGTGCTCCTGGGGCAGATGCTGGAACAGCGGGCCCGAAGCCGGACCGGCGCCGCCATCAAGGGCCTTCTCGAACTTGCCCCCAAAACCGCGAGACGAATCGGGGACGACGGCAACGAGCAGGATGTACCGACAGACCAGATCGGGATCGGTGACCGCCTCAGGGTGCGGCCCGGGGAAAAAATCCCGGTCGACGGCAGCGTCCTGGAGGGAACCAGCAACGTGGATGAATCCATGATCACCGGGGAGCCCGTTCCCGTGGAAAAGAGAGAAGGCGACAACGTGATCGGAGCAACGGTCAACAGCAAGGGTTCCCTGGTGATCCGGGCGGAGAAGGTCGGCTCGGACACCGTGCTTTCCCGGATCGTGCAGATGGTATCCGAGGCGCAGCGAAGCCGCGCCCCCATCCAGAAGCTGGCCGACGTGGTGGCGGCCTGGTTTGTTCCGGCGGTGATTGCAGCGGCCGGGATCGCCTTCATCGCCTGGTCCCTGTTCGGGCCCGAGCCGCGCATGACCTATGCGCTGATTTCGGCGGTGTCGGTGCTGATCATCGCCTGCCCGTGCGCTTTGGGACTGGCGACTCCCATGTCGATCATGGTGGCCACCGGGAAAGGTGCTGCGTTCGGCGTTCTGTTCAAGGACGCCGAAGCCATCGAAACCATGAGGATCGTTGACACGCTGGTGGTCGACAAGACCGGAACGCTCACCGAGGGCAAACCGAAGCTGACCGATGTGGTCGCCGCCGAGGGCTGGGATGAGAAGGACCTGCTGGCTTATGCCTCCGGGCTCGAGCGGAGCAGTGAACACCCGCTGGCGGAGGCCGTCGTTTCCGGAGCCGAGGAAAGGGGTGTGGATCCCAAAAAGGTGGAGGAGTTTGAATCCCACACCGGCAAGGGCGTCTCCGGTAGAATCGGTGGGAAGCAGGTCCTGTTGGGGAACAGCCGGCTGCTGGAAAGCTTCGATGCCTCTGCCGGTCCCTTGGAAGCCGAGGCGAAACGGCTTCAATCCGAAGGGAAGACCGCGGTGTTCGTGGCCGTCGATGGAAAAGCGGCCGGCGTCCTAACGGTTTCGGACCCGATCAAGGAAACCACCCCCGAGGCCATCGACCGGCTCCACGAGGAAGGCATCCGGATCGTGATGCTGACGGGAGACAACCAGGACACGGCAAAAGCCGTGGCCGGGAAGCTTGGCATCGACGAATTCGTCGCCGAAGTCATGCCCGAGGACAAGGCCGATGCCATCAAGCGGTTTCAGGAGCAGGGAAAGGTCGTTGCCATGGCCGGAGACGGCATCAACGATGCCCCGGCGCTCGCCCAGGCACAGGTGGGCATCGCCATGGGTACGGGCGCCGACGTGGCGGTAGAAAGCGCACGCGTCACCCTGGTCAAGGGAGACCTGCGTGGAATCGTCAGGGCCGTGCTTCTCTCCAAGGCGACGATGCGAAACATCAAGCAGAACCTGTTCTTCGCCTTCTTTTACAACGCCTTGGGCGTACCGATCGCGGCAGGGGTGCTCTACCCGGTGTTCGGCATCCTGCTATCGCCGATGATCGCCGCCGCGGCCATGAGCTTCAGTTCGGTATCGGTGGTTGGAAACGCGCTGCGCCTTCGGGCCATTGAGATCTGAGAGGAACGAACCTTTCCGTTCTAAAGGGTGGGGTGCCTTCGAAAAGTCACCCGTCAAGGGTCGGTGGCTATCGGATTAGCCTGTTTCCACATCGAGCTGAACATGCTATTAGTAAAATTTGTTTGACCATAATCAGGCGCATTCACGCGTTCGAATGAAGTCGAAGGCGTCCTTCTGCCATGCGATCAGGCTCTCTTCACAAATACTGGATCCCCCTGGCGTCTCTCCTTCTGTTCGGTGCGATCGCTTTCATTCTCTGGCAACATCAGAACCGGCACGACCGCGAACTATTCAACCGGCACATCGAAACCTCTGTGGAACAGGTCCGCATTCGCGTCGAAGGATTGATGAATGCACGGCTGGCCTCGCTTGAACTCATGGCGGACCGGTGGGTGGAAAGGCAGCCTCCCGATTTCAGTCACCAGCGTTTTCAGAACTTTGCAATGGCTTTGTCCAGGAATTATTCCGGTTACGACGGCATTTTCTGCACCGATCCTTCGGGCACGATTCAGTGGGTCTTCCCCGTCGATGAACACGCAGAAGCCGTCGGCAAACCGTTGGCTGAATATCCGAATAGGGGCAATGCCGAAGACTTCGAAATTCCGAAGGACAAAATTCACGTCCTGACCACGTCCACCGTTCTCTCGGAACAGGGCGTCCATCATTTTCATGCCGTACGGCCGTTGATGTATCGGGACGCATTGATCGGCCATCTGGCCGGCTTCTTTTCCGTCGAGCAGATCATGATGCTTTGCCTCACCAAAGAGCTACTGAATGATTGCCATATCAGCGTCTTCGAAGCGGGCCGCACGATATTCGAACATGGCGGCGCTGGCGGAATGAACGCTCGGAAGGAAAGCGACGGCTCGCCGGCGTTGCACCGGGGCATTCGAGATATCCAGTTCGGTGACAAAATCTGGACGATTTCTCTGGCTTTGGGCCAAAACGCCTATCCTGCAGGCGTCCGCAAGAATACGGCGATACTGAGCTTCGGACTGACGCTGGCCGCGGCTTTGTCCCTGTTGCTGCACCTTTTGATCAAGCGCATGGAAATGTACAAGGCGTCCCGGGACCGGGCCATCCTCGAGGTCAACGAACGCCGGAAGGCCCAGGCGGCCCTGAGGGAAAACGAGGGAAGACTCCAGGCGCTGCTGGACGAACTGACCGCCAAGAACGCCGAGCTCGAATCCTTCGTCTATACGGTCTCCCACGATTTGAAGACTCCGATTGTGACCATCGAGGGATTCATCGGCGCCTTGCGCGAGGATTTCGCGAACCAGATTTCCGAAGTCGGAGAGCTGTACCTTGGCCACATGAGCAATGCGGCGAGAAAAATGGGGCAGCTCATCAATGATCTTCTGAACCTGTCCCGCATCGGGCGGCTGGAAGGGAAAAAGACCGAATTCTCCATGAACATCCCTGTCCAGGATGCTCTGGCGACGCTGCAATCCCAGATCGACGCGGCAGGAATCCGCGTCAGTATTCAAAATCATCTGCCGACCGTTTTTGCGGATCGAAAACGCATCGAGCAGGCAGTCTACAACCTTCTGTCGAACGCAGTGAAATACATTGGCAGGGACAACCAAGCCCCGTGCATCGAAATCGGCTGCTCGGAAAACGGCTCGGGACACGGCGAGGCCAAGGTATTCTGGATCCGTGACAATGGAATCGGGATCGATCAAAAGTATTTCGATAAAATTTTCCAGATATTCGAGAGGCTGCCGGCGGCCAAGGCCCTCGGAGAGGGAACCGGAATCGGGCTGGCCATCGTCAAGCGAATCATCGAACATCACGACGGCAGGATCTGGTTGGCGTCCGAGATGGGCAAGGGGACTACTTTTTTCTTCACCGTGAACAGCAAGGAGGCTGGATGGACTGCGAACCCTCAAGAATTCTGATTGTGGAGGATGAAGAAGCCCATGCGCAGCTCACTCAACGGGCGATCCGCAAATCGGGAAACGCGAACCACATCGATATCGTATACGATGGCGAACAGGCGCTGGATTACCTTTATAACCGCGGCAAGTATGCCGACAAGAATCGATACCCCTGCCCGGGGCTCGTACTGCTGGACATCAAACTGCCCGGCATCGACGGCATCGAGGTGTTGAAGCAGATCAAGGAGCACCCGAGGCTGAGGCAGATTCCGGTCATCATGCTGACCACCTCGGAGCGCGAGGAAGATGTCGCCAGCGCGTACGGTCACTATGCGAACAGCTACCTGACCAAGCCGGTCGGTTTCAAGGAATTCGAGGAGAAGATCGGCCAGCTCGATTTTTATTGGTTGATCGTCAACGAGTCGCCCATCATAAACGATTAGAACTGGTTGTCGCCGTCAACGATGAGGATCAGGCGTATGGGAGACACACCTTTCAACCTCCATTCGAGCAGGCCGGACGACGAAGGCCCCGATCAAGGTCAACTCTCTGATGAGTCCGGTTTCTTGGACCCCGGTACCATCAGCGTTCTGATCATCGAGGATGAAATCGCCCATTTTCATTTGATGAGGAGAGCCATCTGCAAGGATCTCCCGCGGACCTCGGTCCTCCATCGATCCAGCGCGGCCACCTGCATCGAAGAGATCGACCGGATCCATCCGGACGTCATCCTGGTCGATTACCGGATGCCGGACATGACCGGCGTCGAATTCCTGGAAGCCATCAAACGGAAGGGGTGCGACATACCGGTCATCATGATCACCGGGCAGGGGGATGAAAGCATTGCCGTGAAGGCAATGAAGCTGGGCGCGAAGGACTATCTGGTCAAAAGTCCTGATTTTTTCCGCCTGCTGCCGGCCGTGGTCAAGCAGGTCGCCCATGAGCAGCAATTGAAGCTCAAGTTTCGCAAGGTCGCCCGGCTCAATGAATTCCTGCTGGAAAGCCTCCCCTACCCCGCCATGATGATCAGGCGGAATCGATCCGTACTGTCCGCCAACCGCCTTTCCCAGGAGATGGGCGCCCAGGTCGGGGAGTACTGCTGGCGGAGCTACCGTCTGGGGGCGGCGACCTCGAAACGATTCGGGCATGGTGAATGCCCGTTTTGCAGAGCCGGTGAGGCATTTCGGCTGGGAAAAGCGATTCACGCACCGGAAATGGCCGTCAACGGTCGGATCTGGGATACGTGGTGGATCCCCATCGACAGCGAAGTGTGCCTGAACTATGCCATCGACATCACCGAGCGTAAAAGGGCGGAATACGAGGAGCGCATTTCCTCGAGGTTTCTAGAAATCACCCATCGGCACGCGGATATGGAATCGCTGCTGCACGCATCCGTTAAGGAGCTCAGGATCGCCACGGGCTGCTGCGCGGCGGCCATCTGGGTCGCCAACACCGAGTCCGGCAAACCCTATCTTGTCAGCGAGGGATGCTCCCCGCGGATTCCGATCCCGGCGGGCGCCTCCTGTACCGATTTTGATGCGGTTCCCGTCCCGGAAACGGGAGATTCTACCGCAACCTGCCCATGTTCAACTGAGCCGCGTTCTCCTGCACATCCCGGGTCCGTTCAGCCCCCGATGCCGGGGCATCCGCGGCAGGCAGAATCCGGGCAGCCGGGCCTGCCGGCAACGTTTTCTTCTTCGGTGTGCATTCCCATCCGGTTGGAAGAGCAGGTTCTGGGGTCTGTTTTTCTGGGCGACACCAAGGAGGAGATGCTGCCACCGGAAACGATCGCCATCGTTGAATCCGCGGCGATGAAACTGGCCTCGGCCGTCCAGCGAATCCTGTCGAGGGAGCAGCTGAAGCGGTCCGAAAAGGCCCTGCGGTTTCTTTCCAACCGGCTCATCACGGCCCAGGAGGAGGAACGCAGAAGGATTTCCCGGGAACTTCACGACAGCATCGGTTCTTCACTCTGCACGATCCAGATATTCATCGACAATATCCTGAAGGAGCAACAGGATTCCAAGGCGCTGGAGAAGATCGCCGTCCTGACCCGGAGCACCATAGAGGAAACTCGAAGAATCATGACGGACCTGCGCCCGTCCATTCTGGACGATTTAGGCCTTTTCGCTGCCCTGGAATGGTATTGCCGCCAGCTCAAAGAGGTCCATCCCGGAATCGAGATCATGCAGAAGCTTCGGATCGAGGAAGTCGAGGTCCCGGAGCCGTTGAAGATCGTCATCTTCAGAATCGTGCAGGAATCCTTCAACAACATCACCAAATACAGCAAGGCCCGCCGAGCCACTCTCCTCCTGGAAAAGAAGAACGGTACCATTCGGCTGACCGTCAGTGACGATGGCATCGGCTTCACTCAGGGGGCCGCGGTCCCGGGGAAATATTCCAACAAGGGAATCGGCCTGGCAAGCATGAAAGAGCGCGTCGAATTTTCGGGCGGTGTTTTCGCTTTGCGATCCCATGAAGGAAAAGGCACATCCGTCCTGGCATTCTGGCCGGTGGCGGGCTGACGCATAGTCACCACTTGACCGCGTGCGGACCGGCGATTACGGTAACTTCGTGGCTATCGCCGCGAGGGTTTCGTGTCGATCCGGATGCTCCGTTGGCAGCCGGTGCGCCCGGGACCCAGAACCAATCGGACGATCCACGGCAGGTTTCGCACCGGCAACCCCATTCAATTCAAATCCACAACGGGATCATAACGCTCATGCTCGATATCACCGCAACGTACACGGACCAGTACGAGCTGGCCATGGGTCAGGCCTATTTTCTGGACGGCCGCAAGGATCAACCCGCAGTGTTCGACTATTTTTTCAGGAAATGTCCGTTCAACGGCGGATATGCGATATTCGCCGGGTTGTCGGATCTACTGGCGGTGCTGGAGAATTTCCGTTTCGACCAGGGGGACCTGGAGTTTTTGCAGGCGCAGGACTTTCATCCCGACTACCTGGGCTATCTGAAGAATTTTCGTTTCGCGGGAACGATTCACGCCGCCCTCGAAGGAGACCTGGTATTCCCGACCCACCCCATCCTGAAGGTCGAAGGGACGCTCATCGAGACACAACTCGTCGAGACGGCCTTGCTCAATATTCTTAATTTTCAGACGCTGATCGCCACCAAGGCCAGCCGCATCCGATTTGCCGCCGAGGATGCCGTCCTCATCGATTTCGGGCTGCGCCGGGCGCAGGGGCTGGGCGGGTATCACGCCAGCCGTGCAGCGATCATCGGCGGCTTCGATGCGACCAGCAATGCAAGGGCGGCAAGGGATTTCGACCTGGCTCCATCCGGCACCATGGCGCATTCCTACGTACAGTCCCACGAAGACGAACGGTCCGCCTTTCGCAGTTTTGCCGTTGCAAGGCCGAACGACTGCGTTTTCCTGGTGGACACCTATGACACCCTGAGAAGGGGCGTGCCCAATGCGATTGCCGTGGCCAAGGAAATGGAGCAAAAGGGCCAGCGCCTCAAGGGCATTCGGCTCGACAGCGGCGATTTGGCCTATCTCGCCAAGCAGAGCCGACTCATGCTGGATGCGGCGGGTTTGGAATATGTCAAGATCGCGGCCTCCAATCAGCTCGACGAGTACGTTATCAGGAGTCTCAAGGAGCAGGAGGCGCCCATCGACGTCTTCGGAGTAGGAACCAACCTGGTCACGGGTCGCCCCGACGCCGCCCTCGACGGCGTTTATAAACTGGCGCAGGCGGAAGACCGCCCCGTGATCAAGCTTTCGGAGAATGTTTCCAAGATCACACTGCCCGGGAGGAAGCAGGTCTGGCGCGCCATCGATGAGGAGGGTCTGTTTCTGGGAGCCGATGCGGTGGGACTCGAGGATGAAAACCACATTACCGTGATGCATCACCCCTTCGTCCCCCATCAGTCCTTTTCCATCGAGCGGTTCGAAACCGAACCGCTGCTGCGGCTGGTGATGGCGGAAGGGGAGATGGTTTCCGAACCGCCTTCCCTCTCCCGAACGGCACGGTACTGCAGGGAGCGTCTGGCGATGCTGCCGGCGGAATACAAACGCTTCGAGAACCCTCACATTTACAAGGTCGGTATCAGCAGCCGGCTCAAATCGCTGAGAGACCGGATGATCGATCATTACCGGAAGTGAAAGTGAAAATCGGGCTCAAGTATCCCATCGGAAGAGACGATATCCAATACAGCGATCGTAGTTCTATCGCTTCTTACACCTCCCTTTTGGCGGCGCCTCTCTGGCCTTCGGAATCGTCCGATCGACCGGAAGGCGCCACTCCTTTTCAGACCCGGACCATGCCTGCCGGTCTGGTGGCTCCAGAGATTCGTGGAGAGGCATACCCCGGAAAACGCCACCTGGCGATCCGGTCTCCTCGGGTGCGAGCGATCCGCCTTACTTGAAGATGCAGCTTCGCTCACACCTGGTTCGTTCTTCCCGGCATTTCGAGGTCATCTCACCGCGCTGCGTGCACTCGTTTTCGAATTTGATGCATTGCTCGCGGCAATCGATCACGGTTTTAGAAGAGGCCATGGGACACCTCCCAATATCCTGTCTGGTTTGAGGTTTGCGCTGAATCCCCAACTTCGCTCGGGATTCACGTGATCAACATTAGCATCCATCGGCGTCGATCAAGCCGGCCCTGCTCCGCGGCGTCGGGGTTTCAATCCTGCGATGCGGTCCCTGGTCAATGGGGTTGAATCGGCACAATCCTTGCGGACCGGTGCAGGGTCGTTTTTCAATTTTCCCCTAAAGGCGTGCATTGAACCGGGGTTCCTGGATCGCGGCGAAGTTGAGACATGAGGCGTCCGGACGTAACGGTGAACCGGGTCGAGAGCGGATGACCGGCATTCGCAACGGCCTCGGCGACCCAGGTGTTGCAGGTATTGAAGGCGTGAAAGGAGCCCCTGGCCTTGTAAAACCGGCTGGTCCCATAGAGACCCGACCCCAGCCTCGCAATTTCCCCGTCTGTGCCGCGGTCGAAGGTTGAGGCGATGAAGTCCAGCAACCGATGGTAGCCGATCCGGTCGACACACACGCCGACAATTTCGCTTTCAGGGAAGTATCGCTCGGAGAAGTCGGAAAACGCCGACACGTGCAGGACGCTGGCAGACGGCCACAACAGGGCCCGCAACGCAAGACCCGCGGAAGGCTCGGGCTCCACGTAGTAGCGCGCATCGCCCCAGCCGATCTCGAGGTAGCCGGCACCGGGAAAATCCGCCGCAACCTGGGGATCGTAAGCCGCCAGGTCATTTCGCCGGATCAGAATACCCGTGTGCCATCCATGACTGACCACCTGAAACCGCTCCGACACTCCGTCGCCAAGTGGAGCCCCGGACGGACCGCCGGAGGCGGTACAGGCGGAAAGGTAAAGGAACGCCAGAGCGACCAAGCCGATGCCTCCGACGCACGCGCGGCCCCGCCCCGGAATCGGCACCGGCGCACACGGCATGCTATGGCAGATCGCTCGGCTTCGTAATTTCGCAAGAGTCCTCCGGGCAAAACAGCTTCATCCAGATGCCCTTTTTTCCGGGGACTTCCGGTGCGACGTGAAGGGTCAACCGGCCTTCATCGTCGATACAGGTGCCTTCCGGGCATTCGATTTCAAGCCACAAGCCATGATGTCCACGTGCCTCCGTGTTTTTTTTGTCGCCCGGAAGCTGGCTGACTTCGGCATCCGACAGGACACGTGCATTCGGGAAGAAGAATTTGAATTTCGAACCCGTCAGCATTTCCATGGTGAGTTCTCCTTTCCTTCGATGGTGGCCGCTTCGTTGCTGAATTGGGGCGGCCTTCCCCGATAAGATTGGAACCTTCGGGACGGCTGTCAAATCATTCCCGGATGTCGAGGGCATCCCTTCCGCCGGGTCGAAGGAAGGGATTGTGATCGCGGTTGGGCTTGACACCGGTATCCAACCTCCGTAGCCTCCGCCCTGCCATGAATTCAAAAAAATCCGTTCTCCTGATCCATCCACCGGTCGTCAAACCCGGGGAGCCTCCTGCGGGCATCGCCAGGCTTTATGCCGCGCTTCGATTCGGCGGCATCCCTTGTCGGTTGTACGACGCCAGTATCGAAGGCATTCTGGAAATTTCCGGCGCGCACCCAGAGGCGAGCGACAACTGGTCCCGGAGGGCGGTCGTCAATGCCGACGTCAACCTGAAGGCACTGAGATCGCCCGGACTCTATGCGGTTCGGGACCGGTATAAGAAAGCGGTGATGGACGTCAACCGTCTGCTGACCCTGGCGGGTGATCGGGCGGGCGTCAGGATCTCCCTGTCCAATTATGGCGAAAAGAACCGGACCCCGACACGCAGCGGAGATCTCGTTTCGGCGGCGGAGCGTTTCGAGGATAACCCCTTCTATCCTTTCTTTCGAAAACGGCTCGAGCATTTATTCGAGGCGCAAACGCCCGACATTGTCGGCCTGTCGGTCAATTTCATGAGCCAGGCGCTCTGTGCGTTTGCAATGGCCGGATTCATCCGAAAACGGCTGCCGGAGGTCCGCATCGTTTTAGGCGGCGGCCTCATCACGTCATGGAAGCGCGTCCACGGATCTGAAAACCCTTTTCAGGGTCTGGTGGACGACCTGGTGGAAGGTCCGGGAGAGACCGCCCTGCTGTCGATGGCCACCGGAATCACCGGTCCAAAGTCGGTCGACACCCTATCGAACTATTCCACGCTTCCCCTGGAGGCGTACCTCTCCCCGGGCAGGGTCCTGCCGTACAGCACGTCGAACGGATGCTACTGGCGGCGATGCGCTTTTTGCCCGGAAAATGCCGAAGGCGGCGGGTATTTCCCGCACGATGCCCGTGAGGTTCTCCTCGACTTACGGCAACAGGTCCGGGAAACCTCCCCAAGCCTGATCCATTTTCTGGACAACGCCCTCTCCCCCCGGTTCATGAAGGCGATAGCGGAAAACCCGCCCGGAGTACCCTGGTACGGGTTCGCAAGGATCACCGAACACCTTGCAGACCCCCATTTCGTCTCCGATCTCAAGGCTTCCGGATGCGTCATGCTGAAACTCGGAGTGGAATCGGGGGACCAGGCGGTGTTGGATGCACTCGGGAAAGGGGTGAGCCTGGACACGATCTCTCTTGCACTGACATCCCTCAAAAAGGCGTCGATCGGCGCCTATGTCTACCTGCTGTTTGGGACGCCCGCGGAAGATGAGTACGCGGCGAGGAGAACGCTTGCGTTTTCGGCAGCCCACTCAGGGCTCATCGACTTCCTCAATTTGGCGGTGTTCAATCTTCCGGCCGGCAGCAGGGAAGCGCAGACGTTGAATACGGTGGATTTTTATGAAGGCGACCTTAGCCTCTACAAGCAATTCGACCATCCGAAAGGGTGGAACCGGGACCGCGTCCGGCGGTTTCTATCCAAGGAATTCAGAAGGCACGAGGCGATCCGTCCCATCCTGGCCAACGACCCGCCCTTCTTCACCTCCAATCACGCACCGTTTTTAGTCCTGCACTGCCGGCAAATTAGACGATAAGGGAGGGAGGTAGGCGGTGTCGAGCCGGGATAGAAGCGAACGTAATCGTACTCGGCACCAAAGGGAGGTACGGGTTCTCGTACTCGAATGGAAAGGCCGCTATCTCAAAACCGCGCTAAAGACCGCTGACGACGAGTACGTGTACGAGGATGGGGCGCCTACGGCCGCGCAACAGGTATGATCCGGATCACCCGCCTTGCTGCCTCAGCACCGTTACACTTTCCCCCCCGATGCCCCAGTTGTCGGTGTCGACTTCATCGATGACGACGACCGTCGTCTTCGGATTTTTCCCCAGGACATCGACCAGAAGCTGGGTGGCGCCCTTGATCAACCGGGCCTTCTGCTCGGCGCTGACGCCTTCGTTGGTAATCTTGATGTTGACGTAGGGCATGGAGGCCTCCTTTGCTGTCTCTCGCGGAATGGGCAAAATGATTTACCGCGGGCATGGCCTCGAGGAAAGGCGGAGATGCAGCGTGCCCGGGTCTATAGCTCTTTCCCCAGGTTGATGGTTCGAACCACCGAGAAGACATGCTCCTGGCGGAAGAGTATGGCGTCCCCGAGCCGGACGCTCCCGAGTGTTTTTCGATCCAGCCCGGGGAAGCTCCGCACGGTGCCGGCGAAGTAGCCGTCGGCCGAGCGCTCGATGCCGTCCACGAGGATCTCGGTGGTGTCCTTTCGAAGGGTAACAAAATCGCCCTCCCGGAGGCTTTCCGACTGGTCCATATCCTGCCCTGCCGTCAGGGTGTGGGTGATATTCATCGGCATGTCGCCGCCGCGGGTTTCAAATCCTTCTTCGGTTGCATTTCGGGGTTTGCGCATTCTTCGCGTTGCCTCCATGGCTGGTATGGGTGCCGCGCAGGCGCCCTGCATTGAAAAGCTAATATTTAGTCGATCGGTGCGAGAATGTCAAAACCTCCATCCCGTGCCCAGCAATTCTGTGTGAACCGTCAGGAGGGCGATAGTGAGGCCCATTGGGCATTT
>JBMNCP010000032.1:0-39067 GCA_049366795.1 Desulfobacterales bacterium | reverse complement strand
GGCAGGCCAGGAGGGATTTGAACCCCCAACCCTCGGATTTGGAGTCCGATGCTCTACCGTTAGAGCTACTGGCCTGCAGGTTTGGTCCGGGAAGGGATCGTGCCGGGCATTGCGGCAGTTTTTCACGGGACCGTGCTATAGCATGGCAGTGACGGAGAGGCAAGAGGGCTATCGTCTTGTGGGTCAACGGGATCTCCCCGGTGCATCCATGGTTGATTGACAGATAAAAGCATGATTTATTAGGCCCATTTGTCAAGGGAGCCGGCAGGCGGTGTCCTGCCGGCGTTCTCCGGCTGCGGTTTGAAACCACGATCCGGGGCCCGCGGCCGAATCCACAAGAGGGCAACACTTGAACCGCATGAATCCATCCGAATTGGTGGCCTGTCACGACTGTGACCTGGTCCACCGGCTTCCCGGGACCTTTCTGCGCGGAACCGCCAGGTGCACTCGATGCGGGGCGGTCCTGATCCGGCGGAAAAAGGACTCCATCGACCGGACTCTTGCCATGGCTTTCACCGGCATCGTTCTGTTCAGCATCGCCAATGCCTACCCGTTTCTGACCTTCCAGATGGAAACCGACTTCCAGGAAGCGACCCTGCTGACGGGAATTCTGCTGCTGTCCCAGCAAAATCTCCAATGGCTCGCTTTCCTGGTGCTTTTCACCACGATTCTGGCACCTCTCGTTCAAATGACGGGAATGGTCTATGTACTGCTTCCCCTGCGGCTGGGTTTTCTGCTTCCGGGCAGCATCTGGGTCCTCAGGCACATCCGGCACTATCAGCCCTGGGCGATGATGGAGGTCTACATGCTGGGGATACTGGTTTCCCTGGCCAAGCTGGCCAAGATGGCCACCATCATACCGGGTACCGCCGCCTATGCGTTCATGGTCCTCATCTTTGTGCTCGCCGCCATGACGGCGGCTTTCGATCACCATTCGACCTGGATGGAAATCGAGGCCATGCAATGACCGGAAATGGTTCGACGGCGCGGGGATTGGGATACATGAACTGCCGTACCTGCGGACTGCTGGTGCACGTCGACACCGGTGATCGAGCCGTCTGCCCCCGCTGCGGTGAAACGGTCCACTGGCGGAAGCCCAACAGCATCTCCCGAACGTGGGCGCTGCTGATCGCGGCCGCCATTCTCTACGTCCCGGCCAACGTGCTTCCCGTCACCCGGACCACCTCCTTAGGCGTCGCCCAGTCCGACACCATTATCAGCGGGGTGATCTATTTCCTGAAAACCGGATCGTGGCCGATTGCCATGGTGATTTTCGTGGCGAGCGTCTGCGTTCCGGTTCTCAAGATTTTCGTTCTTGCTTTTCTGATGATTACCGTCCAGAGGGGCTCGACCTGGCGCCCGAGGGAGCGGACGGTGCTCTATCGGATTACGGAATTGGTCGGGAGATGGTCCATGGTGGACGTGTTCGTGGTCACCATCCTGGTCGCCCTGGTGCGGCTGGGGGCATTGGCGTCCGTCGATGCGCAGATTGGAGTCGTCTTTTTTGCCGCGGTGGTCGTGTTGACCATGTTCGCCGCAATGACATTCGATCCGCGTCTGATCTGGGATGCAATGGAGCGGCAGAAAAATGACCGATAAAGACACTGCCGGAAAGCAGGGCCAGGGAAGTCTGCCGGAAGTATCCGTCAACCGGCGCCGGTCGATTTCCGTCGTCTGGTTGATACCGCTGGTGGCGGCGTTGGTCGGCGCCTGGCTGTCCTACCGGGCGATTCAGGAGAAGGGACCGACCATCACCATCAGCTTCCAGTCGGCCGAAGGATTGGAGGCCGGAAAGACCACGATCCGTTACAAGAACGTAGAGATCGGACAGGTCGGTGCGATCCATCTGAGCGAGGATCTGTCCCGTGTCATCGTGACGGCTGAAATGTCGCCCGATTCAGAGGATTATCTCACGGAAAATACCCGATTCTGGGTGGTGCGGGCACGACTGGCTTTTGGCGAGGTCACGGGGCTGGGCACCCTGTTTTCTGGCGCTTACATCAGCATCGAACCGGGGAAGGGCGGGGAGCCCCGGCGTCGATTCCAGGGGCTGGAGTCGCCGCCGGTCGTTACGGCCGATTCGCCGGGAAGCCAGTTCCGGCTGCGCGCCGAGGAGCTGGGATCACTGGATGTGGGGGCTCCGGTCTACTTCCGCCGCATTCGGGTGGGCCAGGTGGAAAATTATGAACTGAGGGAGGACGGCAAATCCATCGACGTGCAGGTATTCATACAGTCCCCATACGATCGGCTGGTTCGGAAGAATACCCGCTTTTACAATGCGGCCGGTTTCGATGTCGTCGTGGGCGTCGACGGCATCCGGGTGGACACCGAATCGCTCACATCCATACTCCTGGGAGGCCTCGCCTTTGAAACCCCAACCAATCTCGAGCCAGGCGGGGCCGCCGACAAGGAGGACGTCTTCGACCTGTACCCGAACCGGGAAAGCATCAGCACGCCGCGATACTCACGAAAAAGCTATTTCGTCATGTACTTCGAGGAATCCGTGAGGGGGCTCTCCGTGGGTGCGCCGGTCGAATTCCGGGGGATACGGCTGGGCGAGGTCGTGGACATCCGTCTGGAAATCGATCCGGAAAAGAAGGCCCCCAGGATACCGGT
Source organism: Desulfobacterales bacterium (assembly GCA_049366795.1). Taxonomy (GTDB): domain Bacteria; phylum Desulfobacterota; class Desulfobacteria; order Desulfobacterales; family UBA5852; genus CALNZV01. Next base: position 36,451 of record JBMNCP010000032.1, on the reverse strand, counting down.
GCTGGTGGAAATCGAACCGGACCGGATTTCAATGGATCACGACCTGGATTTGGAGCAGACCCGATTCCGGGACCGCCTGGTCCGGATGGGGCTGAGGGCACAGATGCGGACCGGAAGCCTGCTGACGGGCCAGCAGTTCATCTACCTGGACTTCTTCCCGGATGCGGCGCCGACGATGGCGAATTCCAATGGACCCTACCCGGAGATTCCCACCGTCCCCACACCCATCGGAAGCCTGACGGCCAGCGTGTCATCCCTCCTCGAACGGATCGATAAGCTGCCCATGGACGAGATCGCGGAGAAGCTCAGAAGTGCCGCCGACGGCGTGGATCGGCTCGTCAACTCCGGCGATCTTCAGAAAGCGGTCAATTCCCTCGAAGTGACGCTGGCCGCCGTCCAGAATCTCGTTCGGAACATGGACGAGCAGGTAGGCCCGGAGGTAGGACGGACGCTGCTGCAGATTCGGCAGACGCTCGCAGGGATGGAGCGGTTGATGCAGCCGGAATCGCCTCTTCAGCAGGAGTTCGCGAGAGCCGCGGGAGAGATGGCGGAAGCCGCCCGAACCGTACGAAATCTCGCCGACTTTTTGGAGCGCCATCCCGAAGCCCTCATTCAAGGAAAGGACAAGTCGGGGCTATGAAGAGATTCCGAGCAAAGAAAATGGCGATTGGATTGATGGTGCTCTCCGTCGGATGGGTATTGGGCTGCATGGGCCAGACGCCCCCCGCGTCCTTTTATGATCTCAGCGTTGACGCGGCAATGGGATCAGCGCTCAGGGCCGGCCCTTCCGTATCCGCCGTCGGGATCGGCCCCGTGCGGATACCCGATGCGCTCGACCGCCTGCAGATCGTCACCCGCCAGAGCCCCCAACGGTTAGATGTCTCCGAATTTCATCGATGGGGCAGCCGTCTCCGGGAAGCCTTGCCGAGGGTCGTTGCTGAAAACATCGCGGCTCTGATGCCCGGTACACCGGTGGTGGTGCTTCCATGGGTCGGGATCGGGAGGCCGTCCCATCGGGTCACACTGGACGTCGTGCGATTCGACGGAAACCCCGGCGACCAAGTGATACTGGCCGTGAACTGGTCGATCGTGACGCCGGGGGAGGATGCGCAGACCGTCCTGCGCCGAAGCCGAATCGAAGAGCCGGTTGCCTCCGACTCCTACGCCGACTACGTGGCCGCCCAAAGCCGGGCGCTTTCCGCATTGAGCCTCGAGATTGCCAGGGAGCTGGCATCGAAGCCCTGACGGCTGACCCTGTCGGCCCCTGTGCACGGCGTCCCTGGCGGGCGCGTGGCCCTCGGCGAAGTGCAGGGACTTTCCTTCGGTCCGACCCGCGTTCCTGTTCGAATGCTCACGAAACCGCTCTCCGGAGATGCGCACCCAAAAAAAGCAGGGCGGCTCTCGGCGCCCTGCTTTGGGTGTGAAGCGAACGACCATACGGGGGTAGGGCTTACTCCACTTTGAAAAATACCTTCTTCTTCGCCTTGCAGACCGGGCACTCATCGGGGGCTTCGCCTTCCACCGTGTATCCGCAGACATTGCAGACATAGATGTCGGTTTCCTCGAGATCGCCCATTTTCTCGAGCGCTTTACGATACAGCTCCGCGTGGACCTTCTCCACTTCATTCGCGTACACGAAACTGCGCTCGGCCTGGGTGTTGCCCTCCGCTTTCGCCGTCTCGATCATTGGCGGATACATGGTTTGAAATTCGTAGGTTTCCCCGCCGATGGCCTCCTTGAGATTGTCGACGGTCGATCCGATCCCCTTGAGGACGCGAAGGTGGGAATGCGCATGAACGGTTTCGGCAGCCGCGGTGGCCCGAAACAGTCTGGCGACCTGCGGGTGGCCTTCCCGGTCCGCCTTTTCCGCGAAAGCCAGGTATTTGCGGTTGGCCTGGGATTCGCCTGCAAAAGCTTCCTTCAAGTCCTTTTCGGTCTGGCTCATCATTCTTCTCCTTTTTTGCTGGGTTGTAAGGGTTGCAAAGGCCTCCGAGCGAGCGCGCTTTGCGACATCGGGTCTCAATGTTGACCGGCGGACTGACAATCCGGGCAGATTCCGTAAAAATCGACGCGGTGGCTCAGAATTCGGAAGCCTGTTTTCCCGGCCAGGCGTTCTGTCATGTGCGACAGGGACTCCAGATCCGAATCGATGATTCGGCGGCATTCCACGCAGATCAGGTGGGGATGCGGCTCGGGCAAGCGCACATCGTAGCGGTTGCCGCCGTCACCAAAGCCGATTTCCATCGCCTCCCCAAGCGCCTTGAGAAGCGCAACGGTCTTGTAGACCGTCGCCAGGCTGGTGGTGGGGAAATTCGGTTTGACCGCCGCATACACCGTTTCCACACCGGGGTGGAGGCGGCTGTCCGCGAACTCCTTTAGAATCGCCAGGCGCTGCGGGGTCACGCGATGTCCGTTCGCCTTGAGCGTGTCTACAATCTGTCGAACTCGGTTGGACAGGGTTTCCATCGGCCGATCCCTAATGTTCGGGTTCATGGGGTTTGGGGCAGCCATGCGTTTTACCAATAATCATAATAACTATTTATGGAGAACGATTATCCAAATACGGGATCGTCCAACGGATGTCAAGAGGAAATTCCACCATTGCCGATTGACACCCATCCACGGATTCGTGCACTGTCATGCGAGGAGGATGAACAAGCCCTCATGCACCGATTCGCCCCAAGCATCGAGATGGGATCCTGTTTCAAACGATTTCTGATTTGCCTCGGAATCCTGTGCCTGGCAGGCTCACCGGCGAGGTGGGCCGTGGAAGCCCATGCCGCAGACGACCAAGAGATGCGAACCGAAAGGCTTCGAATGGTAGAGGCGATCCGTGAGGACGTGGCCGCAACCCGCGAGTGGATCGACCGGCAGCATCTCGATGCCAGGGTCATGGACGCCATGGCGCAAACGCAACGTCACGAATTCGTCCCCCTGGAATCGAGAAGCGCCGCCTACGAAAACCGGCCGCTGCCCATCGGGTATGGCCAGACCATTTCCCAGCCCTATATCGTCGCGCTCATGACCGATCTGATCGAACCCGGCCCGCAGCACCGGGTGCTCGAGGTGGGCACCGGTTCGGGGTACCAGGCGGCGGTGCTCTCCCCCCTGGTGGCAGAGGTTTTCACCGTCGAAATCATTCCGGAACTCGGTCTTCAAGCCAGGGATCGGCTCAGGCGACTGGGATATGAAAACGTCCAGACAAGAATCGGCGACGGGTTTTACGGATGGCCCGAGGCCGCTCCCTTCGACGCCATCGTGGTGACGGCCGCCCATGGAATGGTTCCGCCGCCGCTGCTGGAACAGCTCAAACCCGGTGGAAAGATGGTCATTCCCGTCGGACACCGGTTCGGCGTTCAACACCTCATGCTTGTCGAGAAGCAGGGCGACGGGGAGATCACCGCACGCCAGCTCCTGCCCGTCCGTTTCGTTCCGCTGACAGGCGATCACTGACGCGGCGATGCGGATTTCCGTCCTGCTGAACGAAGAGATCAAAGGCTTCCCGTCGATGCCATGCGAAGGAGAATCGAGCGCAGCGATTACCAAGTGAGCTCCGAGCGGCCGCCGATGCTGACGGTGGCCCTGGTTTCGGCAGGAGCGCTGGCCTACGAAATCTTCCTGGCGCGCCTGATGGCCGTCATCCAGTGGCACCATTTCGCATTCCTGGTCATCAGCCTGGCGTTGCTGGGCTACGGTGCGAGCGGGACGTGGATCAGTCTGTTCCCCAGAGCCACACGGGAGGCGTTCGACCATTTCTTTCATCTGTCCGCCGCCGGTCTCGCGGTAAGTCTCTGGTGTTCCACCCGCGCCGCCGTGCAGGTCCCCTTCAATGCTCTGGAAGTTCTCTGGAGCCCGATCCAATGGGGTCTGCTGGCCATTTTGATCCTGTTCATGGCCGTCCCTTTTTTCTTTGCAGGCACCCTGATCGGACTGACGCTCAAACGGTTTGGGGCGGCCATCCCGAAGCTCTATGCCGCGGACCTCTGCGGAGCCGGCGCGGGAGCGCTGGCAATGGTGGTGATCCTTTTCGCGGTTCGGCTAGAAAGCGCCTTGACGGCGCTGACGGGACTGGCTGCGGCAGGGACGATCGCGTCGGGCATCGAGCGGCCGTCCCGCCTGGGCACCGTCGCCTCGTCGGCGGTCGTTGTCGGCTTGACGGTAGTGCTTCTCCTTCCTGCTGAAGAATTTCTCCGGAGGATGACACCCTACAAACCCCTGGCACAGGCTCTGGAAGTTCCTCGAGCAAGGGTCGTGCGGACGGCGTCGAGCCCAATGGGCTGGATTGCGGTCGTCGAAAGCCCCGGCATACCGTTTCGAATGGTTCCGGGGGCGAGTCTGGTCGGATCGGTGGAGCCGCCCGATCAACTGGCCGTATTCACCGACGGAGACCAGCCCGACCCCATTACCCGCTTCACCGGCGACCCTGACGAGCTTGCCTTTCTGGACCGCACCACCCTGGCGCTGCCCTTCCATTTGAACCCGAGGCCCGAACGGGTCGTCCTTCCCTCCGCCGGTATGGGGACCACCGTGCTGTTATCCTATTTTCACGGCCCCGGTCGTATCGAGGCCCTGGAACTGAACGATCGAAAGATCCGGCTGCTCGAGACCGATTTTAAGGCATTCGCCGGATGGCGGTTCCTCGAGCCCGTGGTCCACTATCACGCCGAGGAGATTCGCGGATTTCTGGGGGCATCCACAGCAGACTTCGATCTGGTCCTGTTCCCGCCGGTGGGGGCCGGCGACAGTCCGGGTGTGACGGAGATTTCCGAAAGCTACGAACTGACCTTGGAATCCGTGCGAGCCTGCCTCAGGCATCTGGCCTCGGGCGGGATGCTTTCCTTGTCGTGGTGGATCCGTTTGCCGCCCAGGGACGGATTTCGGCTGATGGACACGATGGTAAGGGCGCTCGAGGCGGAAGGGGAAGACGACCCGGGGAAGTGCATCGCCGCCGTCCGAAGCTGGAAGACCGGGACGATCGTGGTCCGGAAGGGGGGCCTGAGCGCCGACGACATCCAGGCCGTCCGGCGTTTCTGCGGGGAACGTTCCTTCGACACGGTTTATTTTCCCGGCATCAGGGAGGCCGAGACGAATCGCCGCACCGTTCTGGCGTCGAACATCCTGGCCGAGGGGTTTGCCGCCTTGGCCGGGCCGGGGAGGGAGGCATTTCTTGAGCGCTACCGTTTTCCGGTAGCGGCGGTGTCCGACAACCGCCCGTTCTTTCACTTCTACTTCAGCCGGGACGCGTTCACCGAACTCGTGACCGCGGGTCGCCGGGGGGGCTTCGCACTGTTGGAGTGGGGGTATCCGGTGTTGATCCTGACCTTGGTGCTGGCCTGTATCCTGAGCGCTCTGCTCATCCTGCTGCCGGTGGCGGTGCGGAAGCAGGCGGGGGAAGGCCGGTCCGACTCTCCATGGCGGATGGCGGTCTACTTTTCCGGCATCGGAATGGGATTCATTTCCCTTGAGATGATTTTCATCCAGGCGGGCACCCGCTATCTTCACCACCCGGTGTACGCGATGGCGGCGGTGCTGACGGGATTTCTCGTCTTTGCCGGAATCGGCAGCCGAACGGCAGGAAAATTGGCTGGAGTGACGATTGCAGGATGGCGCGCTCACCGCTGGGCTGTCGCCGGCATTGCCGTCGGCGCCATTTTGGGGTGGGGAATGATCGGATTCCTGGCCGACCGGTTTTCCGGTGCTTCACTCTGGATCCGGATTGCACTGGTCGTTGTATCGATGGCTCCAACTGCATTTTTCATGGGATTTCCGATGCCCCTGGGCCTGTCCCGACTGGCGGAAATCCGGCCGGATTGGATTCCCTGGGCTTGGAGCATCAACGGCTTTGCATCGGTCACGGGCGCCATCATTACCACCGTCGCCGCCCTCCACCTGGGATTTTTGAAGGTGATCGCCGTTGCCATTTTTCTCTATGCGTGCGCTGCGTTGGTGGGGCCGGCCCCCTCCAGTGGCGATGTCAACCGATGATCGCGATTCTGAATCGGACACGCGGGTGCCTGAAGGATCAATCGTGGATAAACGCTGGCGATTTATCCTTCAGCGAAATGCGGGCCAGGGGCGCCGGAATTTTTTCCGTGGTGATGAAGACCGATTCTCCGTCATTGGAAAAACACGCGGCTTCGGCCTGAGCCAAACGATCCAGCCCCAGGGAGAACGGCTCGCGAGCAAAAGCGGCGCTCCATGACTCCCGCGGCTTGCGCGCGTAGAGATAAACCTCCTGGTACGTCAGGACCAGCGCGGAGAGGCCATCGGGCGCAATGTCCATTGCGGTCGGCTTGCCGCCGACCAAGGCAAGCACCGGTCGGGCGGCGATTTCCTCAAGCTGCGGCCGGGGAAGATTCCGGATCCCGGTGATCCGTTCGGCAAGGACATGCGTGCGCCGGCGGCGTGGTATGAGGTCCAATGCGTACAGCGCGGGCGGATCATCGCGTTTGGATATCAGGAAGACCCGGTTGAGATCGGGCGCTACCGCTACGGACTCGCAATCCCGAGGGCCGTCCTCGTATTGAAATCGGATGGTTCCGCGAGGCCGGATGGCCGGCAGTGCCGCCGTGGGCGCTTTCACCTCCGGCTCCTCGACAATGTAAAGCGTGTAGCGGTCCGCCTGCCTCCCGTTGTCGCCCACATCGGCGATGAGAAGATAGGAGATCCCGTTGCGCCGGAAGGATGCCAGGTCCTCCCAATCGTGGTTCTGGACGCCGATCACCCGGGCGGAAGCCACCGCGCGTCCGGAGGTGTCGATGGCGAAAAGTGACGGCGGGTGACCTCCGTCGTTCACGACCCAGAGCAGATCGTTCCGCCGCGTGGAAGCCGCGATACCGCTGATCTCGGGTAGGGCGCGATTGGTGATTTTGCCTGCAATTACAGTTCTGGTGTTATTTTTTGAAGACCAGGGGCTTGCGATGAGGAGCTGGCAGCCTACGATCGCTCCGGAGAACAACAGACAGAGGCCGATCGAGAATCTCGCCCTCAGAACTGTTTTGAGATTTTCGATTCCACGCTGCCGTGGACAACATGTCGAGGGACCCGGCCCGCGGCCGCCGGCATTCAGGCGGCCGCGCACTGGCAGGCGTTGACGTATTCGGCGTGCAGCCGGTCGATCAATTCCTTGACGGAGAGAATCTCTGTGACGCGGTAGGCGTTTTTCCCGGCAAAGGCGAAGCCGTTCTTTAGCTTACCCTTCTTGGCGCAGGCAAGTGCCAGCGCGATGCAGTAGGGGCTCTTTTCCCGGTTGCAGGTCTTGATGCAGTGATAAGGGCAGGTGAAAGGCTTTTTCTGTCCCCGTCTGACGGCGTCCAGAAAGTCGTTTCGGAGGGCGCGGCCCGGCATCCCGACGGGGCTCTCGATGACCACGAGGTCTTCTGCCTTGGCATCGACATAGGCCTGTTTGAAGGCTTCGTCCGCATCGCATTCCGTGGTGGCCACGAAGCGCGTGCCCATTTGCACGCCGGCGGCGCCAAGGTCCAGAAAGCGGCCGATATCTTCCCCTGTGAAAATGCCGCCGGCGGCGATCACGGGTATCGGTCTGCCGAGCCCGCTTTCAAAGGATTTTACGGCTTCGATGACCTCGACGACCAGGTTCTCCAACCGATACCGGGGATCCTCGATCTGATCGGGTTTGAAGCCCAGATGCCCGCCGGCCATGGGGCCTTCGACGACGAACGCGTCCGGCAGATAGTCGAATCGCGATAGCCATTTCCGGCAAATGATCGTGGCGGCCCTGCCGGAAGATACGATCGGGACCAGCCGGGTACGGCATCCTTCGGTCAGATAGGCAGGGAGGTCTTGCGGCAGCCCGGCTCCGGAGAAGATGATGTCGATGCCTTCCTCGATGGCGGCCCTGACCAGATCGCTGTAATTGCTGAGCGCCACCATGATGTTGACACCCAGGATCCCGTCGGTCTTTTCCCTGGCCTTTCGGATTTCCCGTTTCAGGGCCCGGATGTTGGCGGCGGTGCTGTCGGTTGCGGCATCCGGCTCGTTGATGCCGGCCATTGCCCCTGCGATCACCCCGACACCGCCCTGCTCGGCGACTGCGGATGCCAGCCCGGACAATGAAATGCCGACTCCCATTCCTCCTTGAATGATCGGAATGCGGCTTACCAGATGTCCGATTTGCAGCGTTGGAAATGTCATGTCTATCCTTTCCCGGAACTCAATGCGCGCGGTGGGCCTTACAGGCCGTCGTGTATCACCGGTGGCGGTTCAATAGGACCGAAGGCGAACCCTAATTCATTGTCTTCGCAGGGGCAATTGTAATTTTCAGTGTGACATTAGTTTTACACGGGAATCAGAATCTGCCGATGAGCCAGACGAGGAGCGGCAGAGTGACGGCCAGCAGGATCAGCAGGCCGGGAGGAGAAAGGTAGACGGCATACCAGGGCTTCTTGCGAACCCTCGCAGAGCGGAACTCGGTCATGAACCAGTTGCCGAGGGTGATGCTCGCGATCAGGACGATAATGATTTTAACGATCTGAAGAATTGTCGGCATGCTCGGCCAGTGGCGGTTGAGGGCGTTGATCCAGGACTTTTCGCACGGCAGTCGCCAGGTCCCAACGCGTGAGAGGTTTCATGATGCACTCCCGGATACCCACCTCCTCGAACCGGTCCTGACTCAGCATGTCGCTGTAGCCGGTAAACAGGATGATCGGGATGTCCGGCCGTATACTGACGATTTCCTTTGCCAGCTTGTCCCCGGGGATACTGGGCATGGTCAGATCCGTGATGACGAGATCGAACCGTTCGGGATCCTTGCGGAACAGTTTGAGGGCGGCTTCGCTGGAAGTTTTGGTTTCGACCGTGTATCCCAGCGTCTCGAGCATTTCCTGACCGATGGCGGCCAGGGTGGGTTCGTCGTCGACGAAGAGAATCCGCTCGTCTCCCCGGTGAGGATGAAATCGCTCCTCGGGCCCGGTTTCGACCATTTTGTGTTCCCGGGCTGGGAAAAACAAGTGAAAGGCCGTGCCTTCTCCCACCCGGCTTTCGACCTGGATGGCACCTTCGTGGCTTTTCACGATCCCGTGGACCACGGCGAGCCCAAGCCCAGTGCCTTCCCCTTTCTCCTTGGAGGTGAAGTAGGGGTCGAAAATGCGCTCCAGGTATTCCGGCGGTATGCCGTGGCCGGTATCCCGGACGGTCAGCGTCAGGTAATCGCCCTCCCGCAGTTCCGGAAAGCCGGCGGCGGCCCTGGCGTCGAGGTGAACCGTTTCCAGCCGGATTTCCAGAATGCCCCCTTTTTCCCGCATCGCGTGGTGGGCATTCGAGCACAGGTTCATCATCACCTGATGAATCTGGATGGGATCGGCTTCGATGACCGTGGCGTTGTTGAGGTTTCGGCCTTGGATTTCGATGGTGGCCGGCAGGGATGCACGGATCAGCTTGAGAACTTCCTTGACGATGAGATTGATCTGGATGGGCTTGCGCTCCTGCTCGGTCTGGCGGCTGAAGGAGAGAATCTGGTTGATCAGGCTCTTGGCCCGCTGGCTGGCGGTGAGTATGTGGTTGAGGCTGTCGTTGGCGTTGCGTTGCTGGGAAATCTGGAGAAGGGCGATTTCCGTATACCCGATGATGGCCTGAAGGATATTGTTGAAGTCGTGGGCGATACCACCGGCGAGCGTCCCGATGGCCTCCATTTTCTGTGCCTGGCGGAGCTGGGAGCGCAGCTTGGCTTTTTCGTTTTCATTCTGGATGCGTTCGGTGATGTCACGGGCAATGACGAGGACGGCCGGCTCGTTGTCGTAATCGATGGCGCGGCAGCTGGTTTCCACGGGAATGACGGTGCCGTTTCTTCGCACCAGGGCCGTCTCGAAAATGATGTGTCCGAGCTGCTCGAGCTCTTCCATCCTTTTCGGCCACAGCGGCGAAAATTCCGGAGAGATGATTTCCATGGTCGTGGCGTTTTTGAGCTCGCCTCTGCTGTAGTTCAGCTGTTCGCACGCGATTCTGTTGACATCGATGATCTGCCCGTTGAAATCCAGGAGGAAAATGGCGTCTCCCGCGCTTTCGAAGAGCGTTTTGTAGCGATTTGTCGAGGCCATCAGGGCTTTGATGGTGCCGACATCAAAGGACAGGCTTCGAAAATCCTCGTGCTGGGAGGGGTGAGGCGTTTTTTTCATCTGCTGAACCTGGCAGCCAGCCTGGCAACCGGAATGATTGGCAGGATATCGGGCCCAAAAGGCCCACAGGCAACAATGCGTCCCTATATCATAGCCAACGAAAATTTCAATGGGAATCCATGGCTTGCATAAAAATGGGGGCAGGGGAGCGGTGGGGGGCGACCGTCGGGCGGGCGGCGGTTTCGCAGCGGAGAAACATCACACCGCCAAGAAAATTTCGGTAAGTCAAAACTTGCTCTATCTCAATTTCTGTGATACGAATCCGACGGTTAGTCAGCGGGAAAATTTCGAATCCGGGGACGCGGGAGCAGAGCGGGCAATCTGAACCCCGCGTTTTATTTGAAGCAATGGAAGCCGGAGGCTGCTGGGCCGATGCCAGACCGACCGGAGGCGGTGGCGCGCCTGGCAGGACTCGAACCTGCGGCCTACGGATTAGAAGTCCGTTGCTCTATCCAGCTGAGCTACAGGCGCTTTTTGGCGACCTTGTGGCTACCACAACCCGGACGTCTTGTCTACGGAAAAATCTGTAGAAAACCGAAGATCCACGCGATGTTCAGCATCCGAGAACCCAACCGATCGACCGTCGATATTCGATGTTCGACTTTCGAACCGAGCCGGATAAAAATGAATGCAGTAAAGACCAAGGAAAAGAATAAAGCGACCGGAAAATCGGGATCCAGCTCCAGATCCGCCGGGAAACGACATCACGCCCGCAAGGCCGATGAAAAGGAGTTCCCTGAGATCAACGATAAAAATGAACAGCAAAGCAGTCGCGACCTGTCCAGATCCGAATCCGAAACCGATGCCGCCGATTCCGGTTCCAACCAGGAAATCGACAACAGGGTGGCCAAGACCCAAACGGACCGGGACAAGGCGCTCGTCAAGTTCGACCCGCTTCAACGCTACCTTCAGGAGATCAGCAGATATCGACTGCTGACGCGGGACGAGGAGCGTGAGCTCGGGATGCGGGTCCAGGAGTACGGCGACAAGGACGCGGCCTACACGCTGGTCACATCCAATCTGAGGCTTGTTGTCAAGATTGCGCTGGAATTTCAGAGAGTTTGGATGCAAAACCTTCTGGATTTGATTCAGGAAGGCAATATCGGGCTCATGCAGGCGGTGCGGAAATTCGACCCTTACAAGAACGTCAAATTTTCATACTACGCCTCGTTCTGGATCAAGGCCTACATTCTGAAATTCATCATGGACAATTGGCGCCTGGTCAAGATCGGAACCACCCAGGGGCAGCGGAAGCTTTTTTTCAAGCTGAAAAAGGAAAAACAGCGGCTGATCGAGCAGGGCTTCGATCCCAAGCCCAAGCTTCTGTCCGAACGGCTTGGCGTCAGCGAGCGGGAAATCGTGGATATGGATCAGCGTCTCGACGGCTGGGACGTATCACTCGACGCCCCGCTCAAGGAAGACTCGGACACGGAAAGGATCGAGTTTCTGAGTACGGATTCCACCTCCGCGGAAGACCAGGTCGCCAAGAAGGAAATCGAGACACTGCTGCACAAAAAGATCGAATCCTTCCGGAAGACAATGACCGACCGGGAAATGGAAATCTTCGATCTTCGAATTTTTTCGGACAACCCGGTCACCCTGCAGGAGATCGGGGACCGTTACGGCATTTCGCGTGAGCGCGTACGGCAGGTCGAGAAAAACATCATTAAAAAGATGCGAGAGTACTTCAAGAACGAAATTCCTGACTTTTCAGCTTACACCGAAGGCAGCGACGAGGAGTGATGACATCGTTCCACCCTATGGCGCCACCAGGACATCCACACATGACCAAATCCTTGAGCAATATCGCCTTGGCCGTAGCGGCGGTGTTGACGATTTATGCCTGCGGAACCACGGGCGGGCCGGTTCGGGGGCCCGGCCCCAAGCCGGTGCCGCGCCAGGAAAATGCCTATTATTACTACCTTCAGTCCCAGGAGCTTAGCCGAACGGGGCAACTGGACTCAGCGGCTGAAGCGCTGCAAAGGGCGGTCGAGCTGGATCCGGATACGGCCTACCTCAAGCGGGAGCTGGCACTGGTCTATGTCCAGCAGAAAAAGGAGGAGCTTGCCCTGGAAGTGCTGGCCAGGCTCATCCTCGAAAACCCGGATGATGTGGAAGCCTTGCTGTTGCAAGGGCGTATCTACCAGAACCTGGAGCGCCTCGATGATGCCAAGGCCGCCTACGCGGCAGCCATCGACCAGGGACCCCAGCAGGAAAATGTCTACCTGATTCTGGGCAACCTCTATTATCAGGACAAGGAACTGGAAGAAGCCGCACAGACCTTCCTCCGATTGATCGAAATCGTTCCGGATTCCTACGCCGGTCATTTTTTTCTAGGCAAGGTCTACACCGAGACGGGAGACTATGGACAAGCCGAGGAGGCCTTCCGCAGGTCTCTGGAGCTCGAACCCGAGTTGGAAAGTGCGCGCTTCGAGCTGATCGACCTGCTTCGACGCCGCAAGGACACACCGGCCAACCGAAAGAAAATCATCGCTCTCTACCAGGAGATCCTGGAGCGGGACGCTTTCAACGTTCAGGCCATCACGGGACTTGCGGTCCATTACCGTGACATCGGAAAGCCGAACGAGACCCGGCGGGTACTTCAGGACCTGACGGACACGGTCACGGACGAAGAGGTCTTCCGCTCCATCCTCAAGTTCTACGTGGAGAGGGACCGTGCCGACGAAGCCGCCTATGTGCTGGAAACGCTGCTCCAGATCAAACCCGGAAACTCGGATTATCATTTCCTGGCAGGCCTGGCCTTTGAAAGGACCGGGGAAGACGAAAAGGCGCTATGGCACTACCAGCGGGTGTCGCCCAACTCCAGGCGTTACCGCGACGCCGTCCTTCAGGCCACACTGCTCTACCATGCGAACGGGCGGACGTCCGAGGCGATCGTGTATCTCAACCGGGTGGTCGAGCGGGAGCCCGACAATGCGGAGCTCAGGCTTTATCTGGCCCAGCTCTACGAGGAGGTCGGCGATTTCATCTCTGCTGAGACCGAATTGTTGAAGTCCATCGAATTGGCCCCGGGAAACGACAAGGCCTATTTCGAGCTCGGCGTCCTCTATGACAAAATGAAGCGCAAGCAGGATTCGATCGACTGCATGAAAAAGGTGATCGAGATCAATCCCAGGCATGCCAACGCCTTGAATTACCTGGGATACACCTACGCCGATCTCGGCATCCACCTGGACGAGGCCGAATCCCTCATTGTCAGGGCCCTGGAACTCAAACCCGGCGACGGCTATTTCACCGACAGCCTCGGATGGGTCTACTACCAGATGGGTCAATACGAAAAAGCGTTGGAGACCTTGCTCGAAGCTTCACGGTTGGCTCCGGACGACCCGATCATCATGGAGCATGTAGGCGATGCCTTTCGAAAACTCGGCAACACCGAACAGGCCCTGGAGCGCTATCGTCGATCCCTGGAAATGAAAAGCGAGGACCGCGGGAATCTTCTTGAAAAGATTGAACTTCTCGAAACCGCTCCCGCCGATGCCCTTAAACTTCCGTGAAACCGATCATCCCTACCTGCTCGATTCGATACGGCCTGTTATCCTTTCGGAAAGGAATGAAAGGAAGGGGCGCCGTCCGGTGTCCCGCTGCAAGGCTGGCTGCCGTGATGCTGGCACTCGTGCTGCTTGGCGGTTGCGCCATGCTGCAAGAACGACCCGGCGAGCGCCGATTTGACTCCGGACGGACACGGGAACGCTACCAGGTCCTTCGCGGCGCCAATACCGGGCTTCTCAGCCTGAAGGGGGTCGGGCAGGTCGCCCTTCGATCACCGGGTCGAATGTCGGTCAGTGAACGCATGGCGTTCACCGCCCAACCGCCGGATCACATGCGGATTTCGGTACGGTCGATGACCGGCTTCCCCCTGCTCAGCGTCGCCGCGAACGGAGAGTGGGTGACCCTGATCGAACACCGGGAAGGACGGTTTCTCAGAAAACCGTTCGACAGCAACGCCTTTGCAGACTGGACCGGTCTCGCCATCCATCCCGGGCACCTCGTCGATTTGCTTTGCGGCCGCCTGCCCGACATCGACTTCGACCAGGCGATATCCGTCCCTGACGGAGGTCTGCTGCTCGAAAGGCAGTGGACCGGCGCCAGATACCGGATACGGCTGTCCGAGGATCCGACCCCCGCGTTGACGGTCCTGGAGCGGTTCGGAAGAGATGAGGAGTTGAAGTGGCGTTGCGAGCTGCAAGGCTACCGATGGGTCGACGGCTATTATCTTCCTTCGGACGTTCGCTTCGAAAACGACGACGGAACGGTGATGGTGCTTCGGATGAATCGCCAGGAGGTGGATGAACCGCTCGATCCGATGATGTTTCTGCTGGAGAAACCGCGTTCGGCTTCATGAGACGACGGCGGCGGCGGTCGAGGCGGCAGGCTGAACCGCATATCGCGAAGGTGGGCTATAGATGGCCGTTTCAACGGTGCCCAGGGCAATCGCTTTGGAATCCAGGCTTCGCAGGTGCCGGAACGTCATCACGCTCGGCGTGCGGTCCAACTTCGATGACTACAGCGCGACCGAACAGGAATGGATACTGAAATCCCCGATCATCTACTATCCCTCCATCTTCTACGCGGATCTCTTCGACGCCATGGGGAAGGCGACCTTCCCCAGCTACCACAACTACAAGTGCGTTCAGGACAAGATTCGCCAGACGGCGCTTTTCCGGCTTCTGGATATCCCGCATCCCCGTACGCGCGTCTTTTACGGAAAGCGGGCGATGCGAACGATCACGCGGCATTTCGACTATCCGTTCGTGGCCAAGATCGCCCGGGGCTCCGCTCTGGGAAAGGGAGTCTTCCTGATTCGCAATGACCACGAGCTCGACCAGTATTGTCAGCGCACCCATGCCGCCTATATTCAGGAATACCTCGAAATCGACCGCGACCTGCGCGCCGTTGTCATCGGAAAACGGCTGGTTCATGCCTATTGGCGGCTGGCTCCGCCCGGGGATTTCAGGACGAATGTCGCCGGCGGGGGCGAAATCCGATTCGATCCGGTTTCCCGGGAGGCCCGCGACCTTGCGCTTTACACGGCCATCCAGTGCGGGTTCGATGACGTGGGACTCGATATCTGTCATTGCCGGGGGCGGTATTTTGTGATCGAAGCCAACATGAAATACGGACGTGAGGGATTCCGCCGAGCGGGCATCGATTTCGACCGCATGATGGAAACCATGATAGAAGAGGGGGAAATCTGAAGTGGACAGTCTCGAGGTGATCCGTTCCGCCTTGGAGGAACGGGAACTGGAATACCTCTCGGCCGCGGCATCCCACAGCGCCGAGGGGGTCAGGCGCCATCCGGAATCCAGGACTTCCGGGGCCTATCGGCAGGCCTTCTCCCTGGATGTCGACCGGATTCTTCACTCCCTAGCCTACACGCGCTATATCGACAAGACACAGGTGTTCTATCTGATTCGCAACGATCACATCACCCATCGGGTGCTTCACGTCCAGCTGGTATCGAAGGTCGCGCGAACGATCGGGCGGTTTCTCGGGCTGAACGAGGATCTGATCGAGGCCATCGCCCTGGGGCACGATATCGGGCACACGCCTTTCGGTCACGACGGCGAGCGGTTCCTGTCCGAAGTCTGCCGGGAGCACGGCATCGGCGACTTCCATCACAACATTCAGAGCGTCCAGTTTCTCGACCGGGTCGAACGCAAGGGAAAGGGGTGGAACCTCTGCCTCCAGACCCTTGACGGCATCCTCTGCCACGACGGCGAGGTGCACAACCAGATGCTCAAGCCGGAACGAAACAAGACCTTCGAAACACTGGAAACGGACATCGCGGCCAAAAAGGCGGATCCGGAGATGGCCTTTACACCCATGACCCTCGAGGGTTGTGTCGTCCGCATGGCCGATACCATCAGCTACATCGGCCGGGACATCGAGGACGCGATCCGGTTGGGCATCATCCGGCGTTCGGAACTTCCACAGGAGGTGGTAAAGGCGCTGGGCAGCACCAATGGCACTATCGTCTACAACCTGGTCACCGACGTGATCCGCCAGAGCTTCCGCCAGCCCTACATTGCCTTCAGTCCCGAGGTTTCCGAGGCGCTCTCGGATCTCAAGCGCTTCAACCTGGAGCGAATCTACATGAACACCACCATCAAACGGCACACGGACCGGATCCGGCAGCTTTTCAGACTTCTTTTCGACCGGTACCTGCGGGATCTGGAGCAGGAAAACCGGGATTCTGTGCTGTTCAAGGGATTCCTCCGGGACATGGACGAAAGCTATCCGGCAAGCCACCGGCCGGCGGAGGTCGTGCGGGACTTCATCGCAGGAATGACCGACCAGTATTTTCTCCGGCAGTGCCCTGAGAACCTGAGGCCCGAACCCGAGATCCGATGAATCCGGAACGGCGACAGAGAATCATGAAATCCCGGAAACGTCAGCAATAAGGGGCCTCAACCATCCTGACTTCTTTAACACTTAACCAACTTAACCAACTTAACTATCTTAACTAACTTAACTATCTTAACTAACTTAACTTTCTTAACTATCCCAACTAACCCAACTCGCTAACCAAACGACCCCGATGAGCCTGCCGCCCCCATACCCCGGTGAGGATCGAAGCTACCGTCGCCTGAGCGGCGTGCCCCACCTGCCGACCTTCGAGATCAGGGTCGAGGAAACCGATCTCAGGGTTCAGGCGCGGCTCGAACTGCGAGACCGGTGCAGGGAGAAGGTCATCGAGGCGAGGGAGGCCCTCGGGCGGTACATCCGGTCCCATCCCCATTTTTTGAAAACCACCGAGCCCTGGCGTCTTGCAGGACCTGCCCCCGCTCTGGTACGGCTGATGACGGAGGCCAGCCTGAAAACCGGAGTGGGGCCGATGGCGGCCGTCGCCGGCGCCATCGCCGAAACCGTCGGAAGGGATCTCCTCGAGGTTTCCGACGAGGTGGTCGTCGAGAACGGCGGCGACATCTTCCTGTCGCTGAGAAGCGAATCCGTGATCGGCCTTTACGCCGGCGCATCACCCCTGAGTCTGCGGATCGGGATCAGGATGCCGGGAGGGCTGGGCCCCTGCGGCGTTTGCACCTCATCAGGGACGGTGGGACACTCCATGAGCCGGGGACGCGCCGACGCCGCCTGCGTGATGGCGCCGTCCGCGGCGCTGGCCGACGCCGCCGCCACGGCCGTCGCCAACCGTGTGAGCAAGGAGGACGAAATCGCCCCAGCGATCGAATGGGCCAGGAACCTTGCGGATGTCCAGGGAGTGGTCGTGGTCAAAAGCGCGAAAATCGGGATGTGGGGAGCAATGGAGATCGTACCGCTGAAGGGAAAAAGGGGTTGAGTTTCCAAGGCAAAAAGGGTAGGTTTTCATCTCTGAACTCAGCCGTTCCCATTCTTCCGGCAAAGGCGACAGATGCCATGAAGACCATGTGGGCGCCTTGGCGCATCGATTACATCCTCGGTAAGAAAGAGGATGGCTGTATATTTTGCAAGGCATTGGGGGACGCCGATGACCTCACCCTTTACAAGGGGCGTCTGAGCATGGTCCTGATGAACAAATATCCTTACAGCAACGGCCATCTGCTGGTGGCGCCCGTCCGGCACCTGGCGACTCTCCATGAGCTGAATCGGGAGGAAATGTGCGCCTTGATGGCCATGGTGGAGAAGTCGGTCGCGATCTTGAAGACGGCGATAAAGCCGGACGGATTCAACATCGGGCTCAATCTGGGCAAGGTTGCCGGTGCCGGGGTCGAGGAGCATCTTCATTTTCATATCGTGCCGAGGTGGTACGGTGATGTGAACGCCTTGACGGTTTTCGCCGATGTGCGGGTGATTCCAGAGCATATCGAATCAACGTACCGGAAGCTCAAACCTCATTACGACGCCTTAACCCATGTGGCAGAAAACGGAGTCCCTGCATGAAAAAATTCAAGATCGTTCTGGCGTTGCTCATCGCGGCATTCATCGGAATCCTCGTATTCCAGAACCAGGCGTTCTTTCTGGCCAGGCAAAGTCTCGCATTGGATTTGTGGGTGACGGAACCCTATACGACACCTGAAACCTACATCGTCATCCTGTTTCTCGTCTCCTTTGTCGTGGGTCTCCTGATCGCCTATTTTTTTGGTCTCTTTGATCAGTTTCGCAAAAACAAGCTCATCAGGCAGCAGCGAGCCACCATCGAAACCCAGCAGAAGGAAATCTCCACCCTCAAGACCGAACTCGAAGCGACCCGTCAGGCGGCGGCTTCGACAATTGAGCCGTCCGGTGAGGAGGATTTGGTTGCGGCCGAAGCGACCCGGAGGCTGGAAGACGTCGCCGGTTCCGCTACCTGAAACCGCCCAATGCCGAGTCCGTTCTCGCCTGCCGCTCCCCGCGCGGCAGGCGGTTCCTTACGCATCGAGCCTTCTGCCTGTCCATGAACCCGACCAAGCTCACCCCCATGCTGAAGCAATATCTGTCCATCAAGGACGACTACCCGGATGCGATCCTGCTCTACCGGATGGGGGATTTCTACGAGATGTTCTTCGAGGACGCCGAACGTGCCTCCAGGGTTCTGGAAATCACCCTCACTTCCCGAAATAAAAACGACGACGAACCGATTCCCATGTGCGGCGTTCCTTATCGGGCCGTTCAGGGGTATATTTCGCGGTTGATCGAAAACGGCCACAAGGTGGCGATCTGTGATCAGGTGGAGGACCCGGCCAAGGCCAAGGGCATCGTCAAGCGGGCGGTAGTGCGGGTCATCACCCCCGGCATGATCGTCGAAAACGAGTTTCTGGAAGCCAAGATTCACAACTACATCCTCGCGGTAAACGTCCAGGGCGACCGGTGGGGCTTGTCCTACCTGGATATTTCGACGGGCACCTTCCGGCTGACCGAATCCGGATCCGAGGCGGCGGTCTACGACGAGGCGTTGCGGGTGGACCCAAGAGAAATCCTGCTTCCGGACGAACATCGGTCCCTCCCGCTGGTTCGAAAGCTTGCCGAGGTTTTCGCAGAGAAGGCGGTGTCGTTTCTCGACGAGGGCGCCTTCGACAGCGGCAAGTGCCGCGATCGACTCCTGGGATTGCTCGGTACCGTCTCGCTCGCGGGTTTCGGGTGCGAGGAACTCCGGGCCGGCGTGAGCGCCGCCGGAGCGCTGGTGCACTACCTCCAGGAGACTCAAAAACAGAAGATCGAGCACATCACGGGCATCGAGACCTACCTGCTTTCCAACTATCTCTGGGTGGACGACCGCAGCTGCCAGAACCTCGAACTTCTTGCCAACCTTCAGAGCGGATCCCGGAAGGGATCGCTCTTGAGCGTGATCGACAAGACCGCAACCGCCATGGGCGGCCGGCTGCTTCGGCAATGGCTGCGATATCCGCTCATGGATCCCGTGGAAATCAGGAGCCGGCAGGATGCGGTGGCCGAAGCCCTGGAGGAAAGAACGGCGCGGCTGAATCTGGGCGAGATCCTGAAATCGGTTTATGATCTGGACCGGCTTCGCAGCAAGATCGCCATGGGCCATGCCAACGCCCGTGACCTGGTGGCGCTCAAATGCACGATCCAGATGCTCCCGGAAGTGTTGTCGATAACGGTCGGGTGGACGTCGCCGCTGCTCAGGCTCGACACCGGAATCGATGACCTCCTCGGGCTGGCCGAGACGCTCGAGGCGGCCATCCGCGAGGATGCCCCGCCCACGATCAACGAAGGGGGAATGATCAAGCCGGGGTTCGATGCCGGGTTGGACGAACTCATTCATGTGAGCCGGGACGGAAAAGGCTGGCTGGCCGAACTCGAGGCCAGGGAAAAGGCTGCCACCGGCATCGCGGCGTTGAAGGTTCGCTACAACAAGGTGTTCGGCTATTATATCGAGGTGCCCAAGAGCCGCTCCTCCGAGGTGCCGGGCCGCTATGTGAGAAAGCAGACCCTCGTCAATGCCGAGCGCTACATTACCGACGAACTGAAGAACTTTGAAAACAAGGTCCTCAATGCCGAGGAACGACGCTCGACCCTGGAATACGAGATATTCGTCGACCTCAGACGGCGGGTGATGGATCACCATCCCCGCATTCAACAGGTTGCGGGCTACCTGGCGCGCATCGACTGCCTGCTCGGCCTGGCCGAAGTGGCCGAGCGGGACCGTTACTGCCGGCCCGGTATCAACGTCGAAGGCGTCATCGAACTCGAGGATGCGCGGCATCCGGTGATCGAGAAGCAAGTGACGGGCGAGCGGTTCGTTCCCAACAGCATCCGCATGGACAACGAGCGGGAGCAGGTGCTGATCATCACCGGGCCCAACATGGCCGGCAAATCCACGGTGCTTCGGCAGGTGGCCCTGATCGTGGTACTGGCACAGATGGGGTCCTTCGTTCCGGCTGTCAGGGCCAATGTGGCGCTCACGGATCGGATTTTCACCCGCGTGGGAGCCCTGGACAACCTCTCCCAGGGCCAGAGCACTTTCCTCGTCGAGATGCAGGAGACCGCGAATATTCTCCACCATGCCACCGGAGACAGCCTCGTGGTCCTGGACGAAATCGGACGGGGCACCAGCACGTTCGACGGTCTGAGTATCGCATGGGCCGTGGCCGAGCATCTTCACGACCTCAGGGGAAGGGGTGTCAAGACCCTTTTCGCGACCCATTACCATGAGTTGACCGATTTGTCTGAAACCCTGCCCCGTGTGAAAAACTACAACATCGCCGTCAAAGAGTGGAACGACGAGGTCATCTTTCTCCGGAAGCTGGTAGAGGGAGGCACGAACCGCAGCTACGGGATTCAGGTGGCCCGCCTTGCGGGCATCCCGATAACGGTCATCGACCGTGCCAGGTCGATTCTGGCCGGCATCGAGAACGGGGAGCAGCCCAACCGGGCGCGTCGCTCCGGCGCCGGGCGCGGGGCTTCCCGGCAGGTTCAACTGGGCCTTTTCCGCTCGTCTGAAAATGAAGTGGTCGACGAACTCAAAAAGGCCGATATCAACCGGATGACCCCGATGGACGCCATCAACCTGTTGAGCAGGCTGGCCGACAAGGCCAGGCTCCTGTAAGCGGATGTTCTGAACGGAATATGCGATTGCTTCGACGACTGACCCTCATGATCGTAGTGCTGTGGGGTATATCCCAGACGACGGGAATGCCGACGGCTGAAGCTGTATCCGTCAAGGAGGCTTTCTTCAAGACGGACAATGCCTCCCGGCAGCTTCTCGATACACCAGCTCTTCAGAAATACCGCCACAACTGGATCAAGATCATCCGCGGTTTCGATTCCGTATTTCGCAGCGACCCGGAAGGTCCCTATGCACCGGCAAGCCTGTTTCGAATGGGCGTCCTTTACAAGGAGCTCCACCGTTGGTCCAACCGGTCGTCGGATCTCCAGGAAGCCAGGGATCTATTCGAACGCATCGCCTTGCGGTTCCCCAAGAGCGGCTACCGAAGCAAGGCGTTGAATGAGCTGAAGGTTATGGGGAAGGGGGCGCCGGCCGGCAAGGCTTCTCCGAAGACGGCAACGCCGAAGCGCGAGGATCCGGCCATTCGAAATGCCTTCGAAACCGCCGATGCCTGCACCCGGCGGCTGGCTGGAAATCCCAGGCGGGAAAAGCATCGGGACGTCTGGCTCAACTGCATCGAACAATATGAATCCATCGCCAAAAAGGATCCCGAAGGATCCTATGCCGCCGGTTCCCTATTCAAGGCCGGCTCCCTTTATCTCGACCTGTTCGGTTATTCGAGGTCGCCCGAGGACCAGGAGCGGGGGAGGGCCTATCTCAGCAAGGTCAAAACCGATTTCGCCGACAGCCGGTATCGGCCCATGGCCGAGGCCCGCCTGGGAGAGCGTTCCACCGTGCCGGTCTCCCCGGCCCCCGCATCGAACGCGGACCCGATCGCCAGCCTGATCGAAGATGCGACGGGGGGCAGAAACAACGGCAAGCCCTCGGGATCCAGGGCCGCGTCGGGCATAGGCGGCATGCAGCGGGTGACGGGCCTCCGTTTCTGGTCCAACCCGAGCTACACGCGGGTGGTCATCGACGCCGACGAGAAGACGCCGTATTTTCATCACCTGTTGAAAAAGGATCCGGATCTCAAAAAACCCCAGCGGCTGTACGTGGATATCAGCAATTGTCGCCTGGGGCGGGACATACCCAAACTGATCGACATCAACGACAATCTGCTGATTGCCACCCGGGCCGGCCAGTTCTCTTCCGACACCGTGCGTGTCGTAGTGGATATCAAATCATTCCGGACTTATAAGATCTTTTCCCTCATGAATCCGTTCCGGATCATCATCGATGTTTGGGGGGAAGATCCGGGCCGTTCATCACCCCAGGTCGCGGCCAGGGGAAGCGGAGCCATTAACGGTAAGCTGCCGCCCAGCGCCCTGGCCAAGCAACTGGCGCTGGGGGTGAGCCGGGTCGTGGTGGATCCGGGCCACGGAGGAAAGGACCCCGGCGCGCCCGGCTATCTCAAGGGGGTTCAGGAGAAGCACATCACCCTGCAGATTGGAAAACGGGTCGCCCAGAAAATCCGCGAACGCATCGGCGCGGAGGTTCTGATGACCCGAACCACGGACCAGTACCTGACGCTCGAGGAGCGGACGGCTTTTGCCAACACCAAGAACGCCGATCTCTTCATTTCGATTCACACGAACGCCCACCGGAACCGGGACGCGTACGGAACCGAAACCTATTTCCTGAACCTGGCCACGGATGAGGACGCCATCCGGGTCGCCGCCATGGAAAACGCGACTTCCGCCAAGAACATCAGCGACCTGCAGACCATTCTCACCGATCTCATGCAGAATGCCAAGATCAATGAGTCGAGCCGCCTGGCCACCTATGTCCAGACTTCCATGTCCGGAAAACTTGCCAGCCGCTACCAGCAGGTGAAGAACCTCGGCGTCAAGCAGGCGCCGTTCTATGTGCTTCTCGGCGCCCAAATGCCGGCCGTACTCGTGGAAACCGCCTTTATCAGCAATCCACGGGAATGCAAGCGGCTGTTGGATCCGCAATATCAGGACCACCTGGCCGATGCCATCGTGGACGGGGTCGAGCGATACATTGTGGAGATCCAGCCGACCGTCCACTGGCAGCCGCCCGGTCGGAACAACTCCTGATGCCCGTCTCGGAGCGCCCGCCGCCCCTTCATCCCTACGCGGTCATGGCGATTGGAATTGCGGCCGTATCCACCGGGGCCATATTCGCCCGCGCCGCTCAAGCACACCCAGTGGTGATCGCGGCGTATCGCGTCGGGTTGGCTGTGCTTTTTCTGGCACCCCTGGTGTTGTGGAAAGCGAGGGATGAACTCCGGCGACTCGGCTCCCATAAACTGGGACTGGCCCTGCTGTCGGGATGCTTTCTCGCTCTGCATTTCGCTACCTGGATTTCCTCGCTCAATTACACGTCCGTCGCCAACAGCGTCCTGTTGGTGAACACCAATCCGCTGTGGGTGGCGCTGCTCAACCCCTTTGTGACCCGGGAGACCATCGGGAGGAGAACCCGGTTCAGCATCATGATCAGCGTTCTGGGAGCCATCGTCATCGGCGCCGGAGATTTTCACAGCGATCCGAGAACACTGATGGGAGATGGACTGGCCGTTGTCGGGAGCATCTGCGCCGCGGCCTATCTCCTGCTGGGCCGGAAACTGCGGGGAGGTTTGTCCCTGCTGGCCTACGTGTTCATCTGCTACGGCTGCGCGGCGGTATTGCTGTGGATCGCCGTCGCTGTCTTTCAGCTTCCCGCCTCTGGATTCCCGGCCGCGACCTGGGGCGCTTTCCTTGGGATGGCGCTCTGCTCCCAGCTGATCGGGCACAGCAGCTACAACTGGGCGCTTCGGTGGGTGAGCGCCAGCGGCGTGGCGATAAGCCTGCTCGGCGAGCCCATCGGCGCCTCTCTTCTGGCCTATCTGCTGTTCGGAGAAGCCCTCGATGCCCCCAAGTGGATCGGCGGAGCGATGATTCTCTCCGGTATCTATCTGTCCGCCACCGAAAAAGTACGGGGGCGGTGATTGACAACCCCGCAGGGTCGGCTATGATGCCAATCGTTTGATGCATCGATCCACCCCGCACCAACTTCAAACGCTTTTCAGGGAGGATGCCCATGGCTTATGAAAACCTTCTGTTCACCGTCGACGACGGGATCGCGACGATCACCTTCAATCGTCCCAAAGCACTGAACGCACTGAATTCGGCGCTGCTGGCCGAATTCTCGGAGGCACTGGATGCCGTCGAGGCCGACATGTCCGTTCGCGTTTTGATCTTGACGGGCGCCGGAGAGAAATCCTTTGTGGCCGGTGCGGACATCACGGAGATCAACAAGCTCAACGCGTTGCAGGCAAAGCAGTTCGCCCGCAAGGGTCAGGACGCCATTTCCAGGCTTCAGGATCTTCCCATTCCGGTCATCGCCGCCGTCAACGGCTTCGCTCTCGGAGGCGGGTGCGAAATGGCGCTGGCCAGCGATTTCGTCTACGCGGCGGAGAACGCCCGCTTCGGCCTTCCGGAGATCAACCTGGGCATCATTCCCGGCTTCGGAGGGACCCAAAGACTGCCCCGCCGAGTGAGCCCGGCGCGGGCGAAGGAACTCATCTTTACCGGGAACATGTTGACCGCGGATGAGGCCGAGCGCATCGGACTGGTGAACCGGGTGCTCCCGGCGGATCGCCTGCTCGAGGAGACCAGGAAAACGGCGGGCGTCATCGCCTCCAAGGGGCGTGTGTCGCTGAGGGCGGCCAAGCAGGTGGTCAACACAGGTCTCAACGTGGACCTGGGGTCGGGGCTCGTCTTCGAGGCGGAGGCCTTCGCCCTCTGCGTATCGAGCGAAGATGCGCGGGAGGGGACGAGCGCGTTTCTGGAAAAGCGAAAAGCGGAATTCAAGGGCACTTTCGAAAGCTGATTTTTTCGCTTGACAACAAACCAAGCGATTCGTTAGGGTTTTTCGCAATCCATCGAACAGGATTCAACGGAAAATGCGCAGAGGGTTTTTCTACTTTTTTTGCTTCGGCTGGTTTGGGGGCTTTCTTTTTAGAAAGTCTGCCCATGGTCAGACGGTGTAGAAAAACCTCCACCAGACGAAAAAATCCATGGGCAGACGATCCAAAGGGTCGGCCCATGGGTTCATGACGCTGCGGGCTGATCTCCCGCAGCTTTTTTTTTGCCCATGACCCGAGATGACCCGCAACGACCCAAGGGAATGGCCCGGACCTGGCAAGGGTGACAGAAAAGGAGGACGGTGGAGATGATCTATGATATCGAATTTGAAACCATGCCAAGGGAGGCGCTCGAAGCGATTCAACTCCGGCGCCTCAAAGCCACCATCGAACGCGCCTATGCCAGCGTTCCCTTCTACCGGCGGAAGTTCGAGGAGGCCGGCATCAGGCCGGCGGACATCAACCGCCTGGACGATCTCAAACGGCTGCCTTTCACCACCAAGCAGGATCTGAGAGACAATTACCCCTTCGGCATGTTCGCCGTACCCATGGACAACGTCGTCCGCATCCATGCCTCGTCCGGCACGACCGGTCAGCCGACGGTGGTGGCCTACACGGCCCGGGACGTCAACACCTGGGCGACCCTGATGGCGCGATCGCTGATGGCCGGCGGCGCCACCAGGGGAGACATCATTCACAATGCCTTCGGCTATGGGCTCTTTACCGGAGGTCTGGGCGTCCATTACGGCGCCGAGAAGCTGGGGGCCTCGGTGATACCGGTGTCCGGCGGGAACACCAAGCGCCAGGTGATGATCATGAAGGATTTCGGCCCCACCATCCTCACGTCGACGCCGTCCTATGCCCTCCACCTGGCCGAAGTGGCCGAAGAAATGGGCGTTTCGTTCCGGGATCTCAAATTCAGGTTCGGCGTTTTCGGAGCCGAGCCCTGGTCGGAGAGGATGCGGAACGAGATTGAAGCGAAGATGGGCCTCACGGCCGTCGATATCTACGGGTTGAGCGAGGTCATCGGCCCCGGCGTGTCCATCGAATGCCATGAAGCCAAGAAAGGCCTGCACATCTTCGAAGATCATTTCATCCCCGAGATTATCGATCCCCGGACCGGAGATGCCCTGCCTCACGGCGAGACGGGAGAACTCGTCTTCACCTCCATCACCAAGGAAGCTTTCCCGGTGATACGCTATCGGACGCGGGACATCACGTCCCTCACTTCCGAGCCCTGCATCTGCGGCCGGACCCACATCCGGATGAACAAGGTCAGCGGCAGGACCGACGACATGCTGATCATCCGCGGTGTCAACGTCTTCCCCTCCCAGATCGAAAGCGTCCTGATGGAAACGCGCGGCGTGGCGCCCCACTATCAGCTCGTGGTCGATCGGGAAGGCGTTCTGGACCAGCTGACGGTGCGGGTGGAAATCGACGAAAAACTCTTTTCCGATGAAGTCAAGTCCCTCCAGAACCTGGAGCGAAGCATTGAAAAGAACATCAAGGACTACCTCGGCGTATCCGCCAAGGTGAAACTGGTGGAGCCGAAGGGCATCACCCGCAGCGAGGGCAAGGCGGTGCGGGTCCTGGACAATCGCAAGATATAGCCGCCCACTGAACCGGCGACGAGCCCGCCGCCCCTCAGTAGTGGCCGCGGGTCAACCCACTCCGAAAAGGAGGCAGCGATGCGCGCAGAACAGATCTCCATATTCCTGGAAAACAAGACCGGGCGCCTGTCCGAGGTCACCCAGACGCTTGCCGAGGCGGGGGTGAACATCCGCGCCCTGTCCCTCGCCGACACTTCGGATTTCGGCGTGCTCCGGCTGATCGTGGACAACAACGAGAAGGCAAAGGCGGCGCTCAAGGCCCGCGGTTTCACCATGGGAAAGACCAACGTTGTGGCCGTTGAGGTTCCGGACAAGCCCGGTGGGCTGCACGGCATCCTTCAAGTGCTCCAGGACTCTGGAATCAACGTTGAATACATGTATGCATTCGTCCAGCAAAGCGGCAGCAACGCCGTCATGATCTTTCGCTTCGACAACACGGATCAGGCCGTTCGCGTATTGCAGAAAGCCGGCCACACCGTGATCGAAGGCTCAAGATTGTACACCATGTAAGCCCCGGCAGCGGGAGGAGGCAGGAACATGCATCGACGGCACCGAATTCGACCCTTGGCGATCCTCATTTTTTCCATAGTGGCAATCACCCTGGCGGGAGCCCTCCCGGCTTCGGCCGCCAAGACCTATAAGATCGGCGGCGTCTTCTCGATTACCGGTCCGGCCTCCTTTTTGGGCGATCCGGAGAAAAGAAGCATGGAAATGGCGGTGGACGCCATCAACGCCGCCGGCGGCATCGACGGCCGACAAGTGGAGGCGGTCATCTATGACACGGAGGGCGATCCCACCAAGGCGGTCAACGCGGTGAACAAGCTGATCTACAAGGACCGCGTCATCGCCATCGTCGGTCCAAGCCTGACGCCGACTTCCCTGGCCGTCATTCCCCTGGCCGAGAAGGCCGGTATCCCCCTGATCAGCTGCGCCGCGGGCATTCAGATCACCCAGCCCGTCAAGCCCATGGTATTCAAGACCGCACAGAGCGACGTCCTGGCCGTGGCGGCCATATATCGATACATGAAGACACGGAATATCCGCAGGATCGGCCTGTTGTCGGTTGCCGACGCCTTCGGCGAGAGCGGCGCGGAACAGGTGAAGTCGCAGGCGGCCGGCAGCGGAATAGAGGTGGTCAGGGCGGAGAGCTTCGGCGCCAAGGACACGGACATGACGGCACAGCTTACCAAGATCCGTTCGGACAACCCGGACGCCATCGTCTGCTGGGGCACCAACCCCGGACCTGCCGTCGTCGCCAAAAACCGCCTTCAACTCAAAATGGACCTGCCGCTCTACCAGAGCCACGGCGTGGCATCGGCCAAATTCATCGAGTTGGCGGGAGAGGCGGCGGAAGGACTTCTTCTGCCGGCCGGTAAGATTCTCGTCCACGACCTGCTGCCGGAGGGCGATCCGCAGAAAGCCGTTCTCGCCGGTTATGTGAAGGATTACGAAGCCCGGTTTTCCACCCCGGTTTCCGGTTTCGGGGGGTACGCCTACGACGGGGTTCACCTGCTGAAGCTCGCGCTTCCGGGAACGGACGGAAATCCCAAGGCGATCCGCGACAACCTGGAAAACATCAAGGGCTATGTGGGCGTGAGCGGGGTGTTCAATTTCTCGTCCGAGGAGCACAACGGCCTCGGTCCCGATGCCTTCGTGATGGTCAGCATCCTGAACGGCGGCTGGACGCTGGCGGAATGACGGATTCGTCAGACCTGGCGATCGAGGCGGCCTACAGCGGGATTTCCGGATCATGAGTGAGCTATTGCAGTACCTGTTTTCAGGGGTGACCAACGGGGCCATCTATGCCGTGATCGCTCTTGGATTCTGCATTCTGTACAATGCAACGGAGCTCATCAATTTTGCTCACGGTGAATTCGTCATGCTGGGCGGCCTCGCCCTGGTCACGTTCTGGCAGAGGATGGGGCTGCCGCTTCCGGTGGCTTTCGTGTGCAGTGTCGGGGCGGGCGCCGTGGCAGGGTTTCTGTTCGAGCGCCTGGCCATCCGGACGGTCAAAAAGCCGGAGCCCATCGTCCTGGTCATCGTGACGGTGGGCGCCTCCATTTTGCTTCGAGGCGCCGGCATGCTGATCTGGGGAAAGGACGCCTACAGTGTTCCCCCCTTCACGGCGACCCCCCCGATCGAACTGGCCGGAGCCACCATCACCGCCCAGAGCCTCTGGATTCTGGGGATCGTCCTGGCGGTGTCCTTCGCGCTTCAGGGCTTCTTCCGGAAAACCCTCACCGGCAGGGCGATGGAAGCGTGTGCCATCAGCCGGAAGGCGGCATGGCTCGCGGGCATCCCCACGGGGACCATGGTGCTGCTGTCCTTCATCATGAGTACCGGGATCGGCGCGATGGCCGGTGTCATCATCGCCCCCATCACCATGTGCAGCTACGACATGGGCACCATGCTGGGACTCAAGGGGTTTTGCGCCGCCATGCTTGGCGGCCTGGGCAGCTTGTGGGGCGGCGTTGTCGGCGGTTTCCTGCTGGGAATCCTCGAGGCGGCCGGCATCGGCCTGGTCTCCTCGGGTTTCAAGGACGCCACCGCCTTCCTTCTGCTCCTGCTCATTCTTTACTTCCGTCCGAGCGGTCTGCTTGGCAAACGCGCCATAAAGCGATTCTGAAATGGATGTTCTGCGCATCGGAATTTTCGTCGTCGTCGTCGCCGCGGTCGGGCTGGGTATGGACAATCCCTACTATCTCCAGATGCTCACGATCCTGGGGATCCACACCCTGCTCGCCTTGGGGCTCAACCTGCTGATGGGCTATGCCGGTCAGATCTCCCTTGGGCATGCGGCCTTCTACGGCATCGGCGCTTATACGACGGCCATTCTTTCCGCCACTCTCGGGCTCTCTCCCTGGCTGTCGCTGCCGTGCGCGCTCGCCATCGCGGCGATTGTCGCCCTGGCGGTCGGCTATCCGACGCTCAAGCTCACCGGGTACTATCTCGGAATGGGGACCCTGGGCTTCGGTATGATCGTGTTCATTTTGATTCGTGAATGGTCTGAGGTGACCGGCGGCTCCTCGGGTTTCGTCGGCATCCCGCCGCTGTCGATCGGCGGGGCCGGATTGGATTCGCCGGCGATTTACTTCTTTCTGGTCTGGGGGGTCGTCCTGCTCGGCTTCTTCCTGGCCGGCCGACTGATCCGCTCCCGTATCGGCTGCGCGCTGATGGCGATTCACGACAGCGAGCCGGCGGCGGGTGCCGTCGGCATCCACACCAGTCGCCTCAAGCTTCAGGTATTCGTGCTGAGCGCCGTGGTGTCCGCCCTGGCCGGGTTTCTCTATGCCCACATGGTGGGTTTCATCAGCCCGGGCAGCTTCGATTTCATGGTGTCCGTCAAGCTGGTGACCATGGTGGTCATCGGCGGTATGGCCAGTATCTGGGGCGCCCTGCTCGGGGCTTCCCTTCTGACCCTTCTTCCGGAATTGCTTCATGCCTTCGCCGAATACGAGATGGTGGTATACGGCGGCATTCTGATTCTGGTGATGGTGTTCATGCCCCAGGGGCTGACCCGGGGATTCCTGGACCTTTATGAGCGAGCCAAATCCGCATCCGGCCGAGGCTGAGAACCGGCATCGACGATCCTCCCAGCCGCTGCTGGCCGTCGAAGGGCTTTGCAAGTACTTCGGCGGGGTCCGGGCGGCGGACGGCGTGTCGTTCTCGGTGGCCGCCGGTCAGGTGATGGGATTGATCGGGCCCAACGGCGCGGGAAAGACGACGCTGTTCAACATGATTTCCGGGGCGCTGTCCCCGGACAGCGGCGTCGTCCGGTTCGACGGCGAGGAAGTGCAGGACGTGCCCGCCCACCGGAGGGTGGCGCTGGGGATTTCACGCACGTTCCAGAATGTCGAGCTTTTTCATCGGATGAGCGTTTTGGAGAACGTGCTGGTCGGCCAGCACGTGCAGACTCGATGTGGTTTCTGGGGCGCCGTGGTCCGATCACCCAAGGTGAGGAAGGAAGAGGTTGCCGCCCGGCTTCGGGCCATGGAACTGCTCGAATTCGTCGGACTTTCAGGGCAGGCCGACAGCCGCAGCAGCGATTTGCCCTTTGGTTGGCAGCGGCTGCTCGAAATAGCGCGGGCGCTTGCGTCGCGCCCGAGGATACTGCTGCTGGACGAGCCGGCGGCAGGTTTGAATCCTTCGGAGACATTTGCCCTGGGAGGGTTGATTCATCGGATTCGCTCCTCGGGCGTGACGGTACTGATGGTGGAGCACGATATGAGCCTCACCATGGAAATCTCCGACCGGATCGTCGTCCTGGACCGGGGGCTGAAACTGGCAGAGGGAACGCCCAGGGAAATCCAGATGGACGCCGCGGTTCTCGAGGCCTACCTGGGGGGCGGGACGCCGGGAAAATCCCATTCGCCGCCGGCTTCGGGGTAGGGCTGATGCTTCAAATTCGAAATCTGAAATGCTTCTACGGGCGGATCATGGCCATCAAAGGGGTCAGCCTTTCCGTCCGTGAAGGCGAGATGGTCTGTTTGATCGGTGCGAACGGCTCCGGCAAGACCACCCTTCTCAACGCGCTCTGTGGTCTTCTGCCGACCTGGGAAGGGGAGATGCAGTTCCGGTCGAGGAGTCTCGAAGGACTCTCTCCTCCGACGATCGTCCGGGCCGGCATCAGCATGGTTCCCGAAGGAAGGCACATTTTTCCGCCCATGTCCGTCAAGGACAATCTGGAACTGGGCGCCTACACCCTCTACCGCCGGCGTGCCCACGATCTGATCCGGGAGGGGATGGAGCGGGTGATGGAGCTGTTCCCCATTCTCCGGGAGCGGTCCCGGCAGCCTGCCGGCACGTTGTCCGGGGGGGAGCAGCAGATGTTGGCGATCGGGCGTGCGCTCATGGCCAGGCCGCGCCTGCTGGTCCTCGATGAGCCTTCCATGGGTCTCGCCCCCCTGCTGGTGGAGAAGATTCTGAAGACGCTGGTCCTCTTGCGGGAGCAGGGGCTGACGATCCTTCTGGTCGAACAGAACGCCCAGGCCGCTCTTGCCATCGCCGACAGGGGATACGTATTCGAGACCGGCAGTGTCGTGCTTCAGGGAAGAGCGGAAGACCTGCTGGAGGATGCCGAGGTCAAGCGGGCCTACCTCGGAAAGGACTACGGAGAATTTACCGATGGAAAAGTCTGAATCCCCTGTTTGCGTTCCCGGCGAGCGGGAACAAATGATTCTGGAGCGGCTTCAGAGCACCTTGAACCGGGCGTTTCGCCACGTCCCGTTCCACCAGGCCCGCATGCGGGAATTGGGGATCGATCCCGCGGCCGTCCGGCGGATCGAGGACCTCGAGCAACTGCCCTTCATGGAGCGGCGTCATTTGAGTGAAAACTATCCCTACGGGCTGTTTGCGGTGCCGCTCAGGGATATCGTGAGGATTCACACCGCGCCGGGGATTGCCGAAAATCCGACGGTCACGGGCTACACCGCCCAGGACCTGAAGACCTGGCAGGGGATCGTCGCCACCGCCCTGGGAAATGCCGGGGTCACGCCGGACGATATTCTCCAGATCAGCCTCGACACGGGACTGGCCAACTGGGGGCGGGACTACCAGCAAGGGGCGGAATCCATGGGGGCGAGCGTGATCCCCAACACGCTTTTGTCGCTGGAGAAGCAGCTGATGCTGCTGAGGGATTACAAGACGTCGGTGCTCGTCACGACCCCGTCCTACGCCTTGCGCCTGTACCAGCATCTGGAGGCGCAGAACATCGAGGTCCGGAGCCTGGCGATCAGAACGCTCATCCTGGTCGGAGAGGCGGCCGGCTCCCTTCTTCGGGACCGTCTGGAGTCGGGCCTGAATGTGACCACGTGGCAGCACTACGGGTTGACCGAGGTGCCGGGGCCGGCCGTTGCCTTCGAATGCGAAAGCCGAAACGGGCTGCATGTCAACGACGACCACTTCCTGCCGGAAATCATCGATCCGGCCACCGGGCGGGTGCTTCCGGCCGGAACCGAAGGCGAGCTGGTATTGACGACCCTGACCACACGGGCCTACCCGCTCATCCGGTTCAGGACGGGGGATCGTGGGCGCATCCTTGACGCCTCCTGCGCCTGTGAGTGCCGCCTGACCCGGATCGACTGGCTTGAAGGCCGAACCGACGACCTCATGGTGGCGCGGGGGGTCAAGGTCAGCCGAAGCCAACTCGAATCCATCGTCACGGACGCGCTGGGATTCGCTGCAAAGGAGATGGTCTTTTTCGTCTCCGGCCAGCAGGGACGCACCTATCTCGAAGCCTGGATCGCCGTGGACGACCGCTGTTTTTCCGACGAAATCAAGGTTCTCGAAAACCGGGTGGCGGCTGTCCGGAGCCGGATCGAAGAGGATTACGGGGTCCCGGCACTCGTTCGGCTCAAGGAGCCGCCGCTAAAGTATTTTGCCAATACAACCGATTGAATTCTTTAGCCTATCACAAATGGTCGACCGGTCATGAAAACATCCCCTTCCGCTTCGTTTCAGGTGGTCCTCGGCGTGGTCTACACCGCGGCGGGGATTGGCGTATTTTTGATGCTTCCCCGCCGGATGGCCCAGATCACCGAGGCCACCGGCCGGGATCCCGGTTCTCTCGACATGCTGTTTCTCTGGTTCTGCTTCGGGCTGATCGGCGTGCTGCTGATCGGAGGCGGCCTCAGGAAGCTGCTGGCCTGGTACCGTTCGAATCGAAAGGAATGATCCAGAGACCGCCGTGACCATGCCCGACAAACCCGCAACCCCTCCACCTTCGGGATGACAGGAAGACGCAATGAGCGAACCGTCGGAAGGCCTTCTGGCCAGGGAGTCGAGCGTCCAGTACCTCAAGTCCGAAGTCGCCTACCGGACCCGGCTTCAGGACATCTGCAACAAGATCTATGCCGCTTCCAATCTCGATGAGATCCTGATCGATCTCAAGCAGGACATCACTTCACTGTTCGATGCCGAGCGGCTGACCGTTTTCGTGGTGGACGGAAAAAGCCGTGAGCTGGTCTCCCGGTTCAAATCCGGAATGGAAATCTCGGAGATCCGGATCCCGATCTCCACGGGCAGCATCGCGGGATATGCCGCCCACAACCAGCAGCTCGTCAACATTTCCGACGTTTATGATGCGCAAGCGCTTGCCCGCGTGGACGAGGAGCTGCGGTTCGACTACAGCTGGGACCAGAAAACCGGTTTCAGGACCCGGCAGGTGCTCGCGTACCCCATCATGTTCAAGAAGTTTTTGCTGGGGGTGCTTCAGCTCATCAACCGCACCGGCACCGGAAGCTTCACCGCGGAGGATGAAGGCTCGGTCGAGAAGGTGGCGGAAATAATCGGTATCGCGCTCTACAACCAGAAGCGGATCGCCAAGAATCGTCCCAATCGTTTCACCTACCTGCTGGACAATCAGTTTCTGACCCAGAAGGAGCTGGAGAAGGCCATCGTCGATGCGCGGCGCCAGAAGCTGCCCATCGAGACGGTGCTCATGAAGGAACTGCGGATTCCCAAACGCGATCTCGGCCATTCCCTGTCCCGCTATTACGGGGTGCCGTTTATCGAATTCCACCGGCAGGCGCCGGTTCCGGTGGATCTGATGACCGGCCTGCGAATCCCCTTTCTCGAGCGAAACTACTGGGTACCACTTCGCCGGGAAGGCGAGAATATCGTCATCGCCATCGACAATCCCCAGGACCTCCAGAAAATCGACGAAATCAAGGCGCTCTTCCCGGGACGCAGGCTTTCCTTCTGCATTTCGCTGAGAGACGACATTCTCCAGCTCATCAAGCTGTTTACCCGTTCCGACAAGCACATGGAGGGCATCGACGAGATCCTTGCCGACATGCAGGAGGAGGATCGTCAAATCGAGGAGGCTGAAGACGCGCTGGCCGAATCGGACAGCGCCACCGTCAAGCTCGTCAACAAGATCATTCTGGATGCGCACGAGCGGGGCGCGTCCGACATTCACATCGAACCCTATCCCGGCCGGGAGGATACCCTCGTTCGCATCCGGGTGGACGGCGCGTGCACCGTCTACCAGAAAATCCCATACGCCTATCGGAGCGCAGTGGCGTCACGGATCAAGATCATGGCCGACCTGGACATCGCCGAAAGGCGCAAGCCCCAGGATGGAAAGATCCGCTTAAAAAAATACGCGGGCAAGGACATCGAGCTGCGAGTGGCCACCATCCCGACCCAGGGGGGGCTGGAGGATATCGTCCTGCGAATCCTTGCCGCCGGAGAACCGATCCCCTTGGACCGGATCGGCTTCTCCAAGCGCAATCACGAACAGTTTCTGAGCGCAATCGTAAAGCCCTACGGCATCATTTTCGTTTGCGGGCCTACGGGTTCGGGTAAGACCACCACGCTGCACTCCGCCTTGAATTACATCAACACCACCGACACCAAGATTTGGACGGCGGAAGACCCGGTGGAAATCACCCAGCGAGGCTTGAGACAGGTGCAGGTAAAGCCTCAGATCGGCCTCGATTTCGCTGCGCTGATGCGCTCCTTTCTCCGGGCGGATCCCGATGTCATCATGGTGGGTGAGATGCGGGACCGGGAGACCACCCATATCGGCATCGAGGCTTCCCTCACCGGTCATCTCGTGCTGTCGACGCTTCATACGAACAGTGCGCCGGAGAGTATCACCCGCCTGCTCGACATGGGAATGGATCCCTTCAATTTCTCCGACGCCATTCTCTGCATCCTCGCCCAGAGGCTGGTCAGGACGCTTTGCCGCGAGTGCAAGAAAGCCTACCATCCCACGCAGACGGAGTATGATGAGCTGGTGAGGGAATACGGAGGAGAGGCGCTTTTCATGGAGAAAGTCGGAATCCCGTACACGGACGATCTTCAGCTTTACAAGCCGGGGGGGTGCGATGTGTGCGGAAACTCGGGGTATGCGGGCCGGATGGGCATCCATGAACTGCTGATGGGCACGGATGAGATGAAAAAGCGCATCCAGGTCAAGGCGACCATGGAGGAAATCCGCGATCAGGCCATCCGTGACGGAATGGCCACCCTCAAGCAGGACGGCATCGAAAAGATTTTCAGCGGATACTGCGACCTGTTGCAGGTTCGCAAGGTGTGCATCAAGTAGGGTCGAGGCGACGACCGACGGCGCCGTCAGAGTCGGGTGCGAGCGCGATTCCTGCACCCTGGAATTCTCGATCAAAGGATCCGAGGGGCCGAGGGGCCGAGGTGTCGAGGGGTCGAGGGAAATGCGGAAATGCGGCGATAGGAATATCGTTTGGAAATAAAGCGTTGGCCCTTGCTTCCTGGAATACTCGATTCAAGGATCCGAGGTGTCGAGGGGTCGAGGGAAATGCGGAAATGCGGCGATAAGAATATCGTATGGAAATAAAGCGTTGGCCCTTGCTTCCTGGAATCCTCGATTCAAGGGTCCGAGGGGCCGAGGTGTCGAGGGGTCGAGGGAAATGCGGAAATGCGGCGATAGGAATATCGTTTGGAAATAAAGCGTCGGCCCTTGCTTCCTGGAATCCTCGATTCAAGGGTCCGAGGGGCCGAGGTGTCGAGGGGTCGAGGGAAATGCGGAAATGCGGCGATAGGAATATCGTTTGGAAATAAAGCGTCGGCCCCTGGAACCCTTGAAACCTTTCAGTAAAAAGCCTCGGCCCCTCGCCCCCTGGAACCCTCGAAACCTTTCAGTAAAAAGCCTCGGCCCCTCGCCCCCTGGAACCCTCGAAACCTTTCAGTAAAAAGCTTCGGCCCCTTGGCCCCTGGAACCCTCGAAACCTTTCAGTAAAATGCCTCGGCCCCTCGCCCCCTGGAACCCTTGAAACCTTTCAGTAAAAAGCCTCCGCCCCTCGCCCCCTGGAACCCTCGAAACCTTTCAGTAAAAAGCCTCGGCCCCTCG